>NZ_JBIWFV010000003.1:0-141195 GCF_044763255.1 Streptomyces sp. NPDC096176
CTTGGTCGAGAACCCGTCTACCAGGAGCTTCGTCGTTCCGTACAACCCAAGCCCACCAACGCCCCCGCACTGCAGTCAGGTTGGAAAGGGCTCACTGGCCGAGTACATCGAGACGCACTGGGCGCCAGGGCGCGGAGGTGCTCCGAAGACCCAGGACAGTCAGGAGCGGAGAACGCGTCTCCATATCGTCCCGCACCTGGGCCAGCTTCCGCTCAGGAGTATCGCCGCAACGGATCTGCGGGCGTTCATAACCAAGTTGGAGTCGACAGTCTCGTCAGTCGACTACCAGCGCAGCATCCTGTCCGAGCTCTCCTCCATTCTGGAAGCTGCCGTCGACGACAAGCGCCTCGCGCGCAACCCGATGCACGCGAAATCCGTGCGGTGGCCCAAGTCGCCACGGGAGCAGCGCCACGCGTGGCCGATGGATACGGCACTGCGAGTCCGCGATGCCATCAACGAGCGGAGCAGCATCGCCGTCGTAGTCGGCCTGGGGTGCGGACTCCGCCAGGGCGAGGTGTTCGGGCTCAGTCCGGAGGACGTCGACTACGAACGCGGCCTGCTTCACGTTCGGCGCCAAGTACAGGCGATTCACGGAAGGCTGTACTTCACCCTGCCGAAGGGGAAGAAGATCCGCACGGTGGATCTGCCCCGCTCGGTAGCCGAGGAGCTGAAGCGTCACATCGAAGCGTTCCCGCCGGTAGAGGTGGAGCTGCCGTGGGGGAAGCCGGAGGGGGAGAGGAAGAAGTCCTCCCTGCTGCTCACCACGCGCTTCGGCAACGCCGTCGCGGTGAACACATGGAACACCTACACCTGGAAGCCAGCCTTGGCGAAGGCCGGCGTCATCCCGCCACGTGCCGAGGGGGCGAAAGCCTGGCAGTGGGCGGCGGCCCCGAAGGACGGTTTCCACGTGCTTCGGCACACCTACGCCTCGATCATGCTGGAAGCCGGAGAGTCCGTCGTGACCCTGGCTCGGTGGCTCGGACACTCCTCGCCGGCGATCACCCTCGGTTACTATGCTCACTTCATGCCGGAAGCTGGCAGCAAGGGGCGCGGCACCATCGACCGTCTGCTTGGGGAGCGGGGAGACCGGCTCGCCGGCCGAAACTCCCCAGATTCTCCCCAGCGCCGTTGACCGGTGATTCCTGCCTCTACGCCCCGGAGAAGTCGTCCGTGGATTGTAAGGCTGAAGAGATGGGTGGCCTGGGAAAGTGCTGGAAGAGGTCGTAGCGACCCGCTATGTCACGCCTTTGCGTGAAGGCGGCTCGCTCCCCGGGATCGTCGAGGCCGACGATCTCGGCACGTACGTCATGAAGTTCACCGGGGCCGGGCAGGGCCGCAAGACCCTGGTCGCCGAGGTGATCTGCGGACAGCTCGGGCGACGGCTGGGACTGCGGGTGCCCGAGCTCGTCACCATCCAGCTCGACCCCGTCATCGGTCTCTCCGAGCCCGACCAGGAGGTGCAGGAGCTGCTCAAGGCCAGCGGCGGTCTCAACCTGGGCATGGACTTCCTGCCCGGCTCGCTCGGCTTCGATCCGCTCGCCTACGAGGTGGACCCGGCGGAGGCCGGCAAAGTCGTCTGGTTCGACGCGCTGATCAACAACGTGGACCGCTCGTGGCGCAACCCCAACATGCTGGTGTGGCACGGGGACCTGTGGCTGATCGACCACGGAGCCACGATGATCTGGCACCACAACTGGCCGGGCGCCGCCGCCTCCGCCGCCAAGCCGTACGACGCCTCCGACCACGCGCTCGCCCGTTTCGGCCCCGATGTCGCCGCTGCCGCCGCCCAACTCGCGCCGCTGGTGACCGAGGAGCTGCTCACCGAGATCACCGCGGAGGTACCCGGCGAGTGGCTGGTCGACGAGCCGGGCTTCGACTCGACGGACGCCCTGCGCCTTTCGTACGTGGAGGCTCTGCTGCCGCGCGCCGCCACCATCCACGAGCGCATCACCCTCGGCGCCCCCACGAAGTCCAGGCCTTCCCAGGCACCGGGCTGGCTGACCGACCACCTGGCCCCGTGGCCGCACCCGACGAAGCAGAGCACGAAGGACACCGCCCAGTGAGCGACCGCGACGTTTTCGAGTACGCCCTGCTGCGCGTGGTCCCGCGGGTCGAGCGCGGGGAGTGCTTCAACGCGGGCGTGGTGGTCTACTGCCGCGCGAAGTCCTTCGTGGCTGCCCGCACCCATCTGGACGAGACCAAGCTGAGGGCGCTCGACCCGCAGGCGGACGTGACCGGCGTACGGGCCGCCCTGCATGCGGTCGAGGGCGTCTGCCTCGGCGGAGAGGACGCCGGGCAGGCCGCCCGCGACGACGCCGGCCGCCGCTTCCGGTGGCTCATCGCGCCGCGCTCCACGGTCGTGCAGCCGGGGCCGGTGCACACCGGGCTCACGCTCGATCCGGAGGCGGAGGTGGAGCGGCTGCTCGACCTGCTGGTGCGATGAGGAGCCACAAGCGATCGGTGTGACATGCGCCGTTGATCCGCGGTGCCGTTGACACCGAGTGCCAGGGCTTCTAGCGTCCTGTCTGCCGAAGGTACTAAGCGGTTGCTCAGCGAAGGAGCCGTGAGCGGTCGCCGGCACAGGATTGACGGGCTTCAAGGGCGAGGAGAACCAGAATGTCCACCACCGAGCAGCGTGTGGCTGTCGTCACCGGGGCCGCACGCGGCATTGGCGCCGCCACCGCGGTCAGGCTCGCGGCCGAGGGCCGCGCCGTAGCCGTACTCGACCTCGACGAGGCGGCCTGCAAGGACACCGTGGAGAAGATCACCGCGGCCGGCGGCAAGGCCCTGGCGGTGGGCTGCGACGTCTCGGACGCCGGGCAGGTGGAGGCCGCGGTGGCCCGGGTGGCGGCCGAGCTCGGCCCGCCGACGATTCTCGTCAACAACGCCGGTGTGCTCCGCGACAACCTGCTCTTCAAGATGAGCGAGTCCGACTGGGACACCGTGATCAATGTGCACCTCAAGGGCGCCTTCCTGATGGCCAAGGCCTGCCAGAAGCACATGGTGGACGCCGGCTTCGGTCGTGTTGTCTCCCTCTCGTCGTCCTCGGCGCTCGGCAACCGCGGCCAGGCCAACTACGCGGCGGTCAAGGCCGGCCTGCAGGGGTTCACCAAGACCCTCGCCAAGGAGCTCGGCAAGTTCGGCATCACCGCCAATGCCGTGGCCCCCGGCTTCATCGTCACCGAGATGACCGCGCAGACCGCCGCCCGAGTGGGCATGGGATTCGAGGACTTCCAGTCCGCGGCCGCCTCCCAGATCCCCGTCCAGCGCGTCGGCCGGCCCGAGGACGTCGCGAATGCGATCGCCTTCTTCGCGGGCGACGACGCCGGCTTCGTCTCGGGCCAGGTCATGTACGTGGCCGGCGGACCGCTCAACTGAATCGGGGTACGACGGACATGGCAGCAGCACAGGCAGCAGGGGCCGAGCAGGCGCCGGACAGCGGCAAGGTCGCGCTGATCACCGGCGGCAGCAGGGGCATCGGATACGGCGTCGCCGAGGCGCTCGTCGCCCGCGGCGACCGGGTGTGCATCACCGGCCGCGGCGAGGAGGCGCTCAAGGAGGCCGTGGAGCGGCTGGGCGCGGACCGGGCCATCGCTGTGGCCGGCAAGGCCGCTGACGAGGCCCACCAGGCGGCAGCGGTCGAACGCACCATGGAGGCGTTCGGTCGCGTCGACTTCCTGATCAACAACGCGGGCACCAACCCGGTCTTCGGCCCCATGGCCGAGCTGGACCTGAACGTGGCGCGGAAGGTCTACGAGACCAACGTTATCTCCGCGCTGGGCTTCGCCCAGCAGACGTGGAAGGCCTGGCAGAAGGAGAACGGCGGTGCGATCGTGAACATCGCGTCCGTCGCCGGCGTCTCAGCGTCCCCGTTCATCGGGGCGTACGGAATGAGCAAGGCGGCCATGGTCAACCTGACCCTCCAGCTGGCGCACGAGTTCGCGCCGGTCGTCCGGGTCAACGCCATCGCCCCCGCGGTGATCAAGACGAAGTTCGCCGAGGCGCTGTACGAGGGCCGTGAGGCCGAGGCGGCGGCGGCCTACCCGCTGGGACGGCTCGGTGTGCCCGAGGACATCGGCGGCGCGGCGGCTTTCCTGACCTCCGCGCAGTCGGACTGGATCACGGGGCAGACGCTCGTCGTGGACGGCGGTATCTTCCTCAACGCGGGCGTGCACTGACGCCCAGCGGACCGTCGTGAGGCGGTTTGTTCCTGAATGATCCAAGTGCCCCGCCGGGCCACCACGTTGACCCGGCGGGGCACTGCGGTATGGTTCGCCGACCCATGGCTGAACGAGGAGCGTGCACGTGTTCTACCGGACCTGTCTGCAGGCCGCTGCAGCCCTAGCGTCCATATCTCTGCTGGCGGGATGCGGTCTTTTCTCGGACGAGGACGCCGAAGGCGAACAGAAGATCTCCGTCGGCACGACGAGCGAGCCGAGCACTCTCGACCCGGCCGCTGCCTGGGACGGCTCGTGGGAGCTGTACCGGAACGTCTTCCAGACCCTGGTCAGCTTCCCGACAGGGAGCACCACTCCGCAGCCGGACGCCGCCGACTGCCGCTTCACGGACACCGGCAGCAACAAGGTCTTCGAGTGCGAGCTGCACGAGGGTCTGACCTTCACCAACGGTGACAAGCTGGACGCCGCCGCGGTGAAGCACTCCATCGACCGCATCAGGACCATCGATGTCGCCGGCGGTCCCAAGGGCCTGCTGGGTGCGCTCGACAAGGTCGAGACGACCGGCGACCGCATCGTCACGTTCCGTCTCAAGACGTCCGACGCGACGTTCCCGTTCATCCTGGCCACGCCGGCCATGTCGATCGTGCCGCCCTCCGAGTACCCGGCCGACAAGCTTCGCGACGACGGCAAGCTGACGGGCTCCGGCCCGTACGCCCTGGAGTCGTACAAGAAGGGCGACCGGGCGGAGCTCACCCGCTTCGCCAACTACAAGGGCTTCGCGAAGATCAAGAACGATGCGGTCACCATCCGCTACTACGGCGACTCCGGCGTCATGATGACGGCGCTGAAGGAACACGAGATCGACGCGATCAACCGTGGTCTGACCGCGGAGCAGGTCGTGGAGCTTCAGGAGAAGAAGCCCGAGAACGACCATCTCCAGCTCGTCGAGACCGTCGGCGCCGACATCCGCTACCTCGTCTTCAACCCTGCAGACCCGAACGCCGGCAAGCTGGCCGTGCGCCGCGCGATCGCGCAGATCGTCGACCGCGGAGCGCTCGTCGAGAAGGTCTACAAGGGCACGGCGGAACCGCTGTACTCGATGGTGCCCAAGGGCATCGCCGGGCACACGACCGAGTTCTTCGACCGGTTCGGCGAGCCGAACGTGACCAAGGCGGAGGAGATCCTCACCGGCGCGGGGATCACCGAGCCGGTCGCGCTGACGTTCTGGTACACCACCGACCGGTACGGTTCCGCGACGGAACCGGAGTTCGCCGAGCTCAAGCGGCAGCTCGAGGCCACCGGCCTGTTCAGGATCACGCTCCAGGGCAAGCCGTGGGCGGACTTCCAGAAGGGCTACCAGAACGGGCAGTACCCCGTCTTCGGCCGAGGCTGGTTCCCGGACTTCCCGGACCCGGACAACTTCATCGCGCCGTTCGTCGGACCGAACAACGTCCTCGGCACCCCGTACGAGGCGCCCGAGATCTCCGAGCAGCTGGTGCAGTCCCGGCGCGAGAGCGACCGCGGAGCCGTCACCAAGCAGTTCGAGCGGGCCCAGGAGATCCTCGTCGACGATGTTCGCCTGCTGCCGCTGTGGCAGGGCAAGCTGTACGTGGCGGCCAGCGAGGAGATCGCCGGCGGTGAGCGCGCCCTCGATCCGCAGACCGTCATGCAGGTCTGGGAGCTGCACCGCAAGGCCAGCTGGTAGGCCGCCTGTCAGTGCCGCCGGGTAGGTTCTGAGATCTCGGATCCGAGATCTCGGAACTGACCATTCACCGGAGGTTGTTGACGTGACCGACACCGACATGCTGCCCGAGTCCTGGCGCGGCGTTCTCGGCGAGGAGCTGCAGAAGCCCTACTTCAAGGAGCTCACCGAGTTCGTCGAGAAGGAGCGGGCGAACGGACCGGTGTACCCGCCGAGCGCGGAGGTCTTCGCCGCGCTCGAGGCCACGCCGTACGACCGGGTGAAGGTGTTGATCCTCGGACAGGACCCGTATCACGGAGAGGGCCAGGGGCACGGCCTCTGCTTCTCCGTGCGTCCGGGCGTCAAGACCCCGCCCTCCTTGCGGAACATCTACAAGGAGATGCAGAGCGAGCTGGGGCACCCCGTCCCGGACAACGGCTATCTGATGCCGTGGGCGCAGCAGGGCGTCCTCCTGCTCAACGCGGTGCTCACCGTCCGGGCCGGCGAGGCCAACTCGCACAAGGGCAAAGGCTGGGAGAAGGTCACCGACGCGGTGATCCGCGCGGTGGCGTCCCGGCCCGACCCGGCGGTCTTCGTCCTCTGGGGCAACTACGCGCAGAAGAAGCTGCCGCTCATCGACGAGGAGCGGCACGCGGTCGTGAAGGGGGCGCACCCCTCGCCGCTGTCCGCGAAGAAATTCTTCGGCTCCCGTCCGTTCACCCAGATCAACGAGGCGGTGGCGGCCCAGGGGCACGAGCCCATCGACTGGCGGATCCCCGACATCGGCTAGCACCGCGTCTGTCGCGTGTCGAATGCGCGGGAAGTTCTCACACACCGTTTTCGCGTGTCGTTTCGCGCACCCGGCTGACAGGCTCGGGCACGTGCCCGAGCCTGTGGGGGATTGT
Organism: Streptomyces sp. NPDC096176; assembly: GCF_044763255.1. Classification (NCBI taxonomy): domain Bacteria; kingdom Bacillati; phylum Actinomycetota; class Actinomycetes; order Kitasatosporales; family Streptomycetaceae; genus Streptomyces; species Streptomyces sp. NPDC096176. The sequence goes on from NZ_JBIWFV010000003.1 coordinate 6,765, forward strand.
CCTCGGTGACGGCTAGCGTCGGGGATCAAGGACATCCGCGCTTCGCCGTGTCGACGAGGAGGCCACAGTGATGGAGCAGCAGGAGGCGCCCGAGGATGTCGTCATGACCCGGATCGGTCAGGCGATGATGCTCCTGCACGGTGGCGACCGCGAGGAGGCCCGCAACCGCTTCGCGCTGCTCTGGGCGGAGATCGGGGAGCACGGGGACGCGTTGCACCGCTGCACCCTCGCCCACTGCATGGCGGATGTGCAGGACGACCCCGCGGACGAACTGGCGTGGGATCTGCGTGCCCTGTCGGTGGCCGACGGACTGAGCGAGGAGCGGCTCGGCCGGTACCCGCAGGCCCTCGCGGTGCGGGCCCTCTACCCCTCGCTCCACCTCAATCTCGCGGCGGACTACGTCAAACTGCACCGTCCGGCCGAAGCGCGCTGCCACCTGGAGCGGGCCCGCGCGTCGACGGACGCCCTGGTGGACGACGGATACGGCCATGGCCTCCGCGCCGCCATCGACCGGCTGGAGCGCGCGCTGCGAACCGGCTGACGGGGCTGACCGGCTGACCGGACGCGGTCGTCGTCACTCGCCCGTCGCGCCGTCGATGTGCTCGCGCAGAAGGTCGGCGTGGCCGTTGTGGCGCGCGTACTCCTCGATCATGTGAGTGAGGATCCAGCGCAGGCTGAACCGTTTGCCGCTGCGGCTGAGCGACGCGCTCACGTCGTCGAGACCGTGGGAGGCAGTGACCATGCGGGCGTCCGCGACCTGCGCGAGCCAGGTCGCGTGCGCCTCGGCCCAGGTGTCCTGGTCCGTGACGTGGAAGTCCCCGTCCAGGTCCTGCTCGGTGGAGTAGAGGTCCGGGAGGTCCTCGTCGTCCATGATCTCGCGGAACCAGTAGCGTTCGACCTCGGCGAGGTGGCGTACGAGACCCATGAGCGTGAGCTCGGACGGCGCCAGCGACGGTGTGCGCAGCTGTGCGTCGTCCAGTCCCTCGCACTTCATGATCAAAGTCTCGCGGTGGTAGTCCAAGAACCCTGTGAGCATGTCGAGTTCGGACGCGGTCGTGGACGGCTCGGTACGTACGTCGGTAGTCATGACGATCATCTTGGAGCACCGGCGCCCCGCACTGCCATGCCTTATTCGCTTCTCCGGAGCAGACAGGAGGGCCGGTGCCTCCGACCTTCGACGGCATCATCGGGCCGACGTCCACCGAGGCGCACGTATGCTGCCGGAGCACAGTCGGCGCACACGGAAACGGGTGCGCACGTCGGCGCACTCGAAAACGGGCGCGCACGAAAGACAGCCGGCTCGGCACCCGCCGGTCGGGCAGGCGAGGGGGACACAGTGAAGGTCGGCTGCATCGGGCTCGGCGACATCGCGCAGAAGGCGTACCTGCCGGTGCTCACCACCCTGCCCGGAGTCGAACTGCACCTGCAGACCCGGACGCCGGCCACCCTGATCCGCACCGCGGAGACGCACCACCTCCCCGCCGGGCGCTGCCACAGCGACCTCGACGCACTCCTCGCCGAGGGCCTCGACGCGGCTTTCGTCCACGCGCCGACCTCGGCACACGCCGAGATCGTCTCCCGGCTGCTCGAGGCAGGCGTCGCGACCTATGTCGACAAGCCCCTTTCGTACGAACTGGCCGAGTCCGAGCGGCTGGTGGCGCTCGCGGAGGAGCGCGGCACCGCCCTTGCCGTCGGCTTCAACCGCAGGCTCGCCCCCGGCTACGCCCAGTGCATCGAGCACCCGCGGGACCTGATCCTGATGCAGAAGAACCGTGTCGGCCTCCCCGAGGACCCGCGCACACTCGTCCTCGACGACTTCATCCACGTCGTCGACACCCTGCGCTTCCTGGTCCCGGGCCCCGTCGAACACACCGATGTGCGGGCGCGCATCGTCGACGGGCTGATGCACCACGTCGTCCTCCAGCTCTCCGGTGACGGCTTCACGGCCATCGGCACCATGAACCGTATGAGCGGCTCGACCGAGGAGATTCTCGAGGTGTCCGGGCAGGAGTCGAAGCGCGAGGTCCGCAATCTCGCGGAGATCGTCGACCACAAGGGCCAGCCCAGCGTCCGGCGGCGCGGTGACTGGGTGCCCGTGGCCCGCCAGCGGGGTATCGAGCAGTCGGTGCACGTGTTCCTCGACGCCGTACGCGCCGGCAGGGTACTCAGCGCACAGGACGCCCTGCGGACTCACGAGCTGTGCGAGAGGGTGGTGCTGCAGGCCCTGGAGCAGGCCGCCTGAGGGAACGCACGCCCCCCGCGGCCCCCAGCGCCACGAGCAGCGCCGCCGACGCGTACACCGGCCAGTCGCCGTACCTGACGTACAGCGTCTCGCCGGTCACGAGCGGGACCGCGTAGACCTCTGCGGTGCTGCGGTCCGTGCCGAGCGGACCGCCGACCTGTTCGCCCCCCGCCGCGTGCACCGCGCTCACACCGGTCAGCGTGGCGTGCACCGTCGGGCGGCCGCTCTCCGCCGCTCGCAGCGCCGCCAACGAGGCGTGCTGCTCGGGAGCCCAGCTGTCCTGGAAGGACGAGGTCGCCGACTGGGCGACCAGCACCTGGGCGCCGTCCCGGGTCAGCCTCCTGCTCATGTCCGCGAACGCCGACTCGAAGCACACCAGCGGGCCCAGCCGCAGAGCGGTGCCGTCACCGGGCAGCGTCATCACCACGGGCGTGCGCCCGCGCAGCCGGTCCTCACCCGCGGCTCTGCCGACCGACGTGACCCAGCCCAGCAGCGAGCGGGCCGGGATGTACTCCCCGAAGGGGACGAGCCGCATCTTGTCGTACCGGTCCCCGGTCAGGCCCTCCGGGCCGACGAGCATCGAGCTCTTGTAGATACCGGCCGGGCCCGACGCGCCCTCGCTCCGCGCGTCCACGTTGACGAGGACCGGTGCCCCCACCTCACGCGACAGGGCCGCAAGGCGCTCCGCGAGATCCGGCCGGAGCCCGAGATCCGCCCCGACGCTGCTCTCGCCCCACACCACCAGGTCGAGATCGCGGCCCGCCAGCTCGCGCGTGAGCTGCTCGCCCCGGTCGAAGCGCCGCTCCACGCTCCCGATGCCACCGACGACGCCGGGCTGGACCACCGCGATCCGGGCCCGCCCCGACTCCTGCGGCTGAGGCGCCCAGAGCCACGCGGAGGCCAACGTCGTCGCGCACAGAGCCGTGCCCGCAACCGCCGGCACCCGGGAACTGCGGACCGCCGCCAACAGCACCGCCACCGTGTTGACCGCGACCACCAGCAGGCTCACCAGCCATACGCCGCCCACGGACGCGAGCCGCAGGGCGGGCGGCACCTCCCACTGGCTGGCGCCCAGCAGACCCCACGGCCCGCCGAGCCCCTCCCACGACCGGGCCAGCTCGATCATGAGCCAGCCGGCCGGGACCACCGCGACGGCGGCCGCAGCGCGAGCCGTGGACGGTGTTCCACCGAGCATCGACCGCACCAGCGCGCCCCAGGGCGCCCACAACAGCCCCAGGAACGCGGCCAGCACAACAAGGAACACATGCAGGCTCGGCAGCAGCCAATGGTGCACGGTGATCATGAAACCGGCGCCGCCGAGCCATCCCTCCACCGCCGCTCGGCGAGCAGACGGCGCCGTACGCAGCAGGAGCATCCACGGGGCCAGGGCCAGATAGGCGAACCACCACAGCGACGGCTCCGGGAAGGCGAGCGACGGCAGGGCCCCGGCGGCAACTGCCGCGGCGCCGCGGGCTCGCCGCGAACGCAGGAGTCCCGGTGGCTGCCCGGCATGCTGCCGGGGCCCCTGCCTGCGCCGCAGTGCCTGGCCGGGTCCGGCACCGTGCCCGCGCCCCCGCGCGTGCCACGTCCGCCGCACCCGCCGGCCACCCGGAATCCGCATGGAGCGCCTCCTCGCCCGGCTCAAGGGGCCACGAGCCGTCCACCACCAGTGTGCGCGAGGATCCGCACGGGCGAACAGTGCGCCTCCTGTGCCTCAGGCGTCGTCCGGCCCCCCACCCGCCCGTCGCCACTTCTCCTCGATCACCACGGAACGCAGCCGCCAGCCGGTGTCCGTACGCGCCAGACCGAAGCCGTAGCGACCGCCCGAGACGAAGTCGTCGCCCGACTCGAGCCGCATCGGATTGATGTAGTCGGCCCGCACCTCGGCGCGGTCGCCCGGGTATCCGCCGAGGTCCTGGATGCTCACCCGCCGGTTGACGATGAGGTGCTGACGAGCGGTGAAGAGGCGCATCGTCCGCGAAAGCCATTCGGCCACCTCGGCGGCCGGGCCCTCGATCCCGCCCGAGCCGCGGTAGTCGGCGCGTCCGTCCCGGGTGAACAGTGCTCGATAGGTGTTCCAGTCGCCGTCGTCGACGGCCACGGCATAGCTGGTGACGAGGTCGTCGACGGCCAGCCTGTCCATCACGGTCGCGAGATCCACGCGCTGCGTCATCGGGTCAGTCTCGGGCAGGCGGGGTGCCAGGCCAAGAGCCGTGCACACCCGTCACCCTCCTGGTGGCGGCAACCGGCCATACTCCACCCATGCGCATCGATGTCGACCCCGCCCACTGCGACCGTGACGTCTTCTACCGGCTGATGACCGCCACTGTTGTGCCCAGGCCCATCGCCTGGGTGTCCACCACGTCCGCGGAAGGTACCGACAACCTCGCACCGCACTCCTTCTTCACGATCTCCTGCGTGGCGCCACCGGTCGTCCAGTTCACCTCGGTCGGACGCAAGGACTCGTTGCGCAACATCGAGGAAACCGGCTCGTTCGTGGTGAACTTCGCGCCCGAGCCGTTGTTCGAGCAGATCAACGCCACCGCGACGGATTTCCCCCGTGGGGTCAGCGAGTTCGACGCGGTCGGCATCGCGAGGGAGCCGAGCCTCCGGGTGAGGCCGCCGCGCGTCGCGGCGTCACCCGTGGCCCTGGAGTGCGAACTGCACAGCACCGTACGGCTGGGCGACTCGACCGTCGTCTTCGGCACAGTGGTGCACGTCGCGGTCGCCCCCGATGTCATGGCGGACGGCCACCCGGAGGTGACGCGGCTGGCGCCGCTGGCCAGGCTCGGCAAGGACGAGTGGGGCACGCTGGGCGAGGTGCGCGAGATCTCCCGTGTCCCGTACGCCCGGTGGCAGGCGGGCAAGGCCTGAACGCCCGGGCCGGCAGCCGGCGGGTTCAGCGCCCGGCGGCAGAGCGCGTGGCGAGCTGAGCGACTGATGCCCCTGAGGCCGTCGGCTCCTCAGGTCCTGACGGTCCGCAGGACGACGAACTTCGGGTCGCCCGCCACCACTTCGCAATTGCCGAACATCCGCCGCAGCCGCACGTGGTACCCGAGGTGGCGGTTGCCGACGACCCAGAGCTCGCCGCCCTCGCACAGCGCACGGCGTGCGTCGGCGAACATCCGGCGGGCAGCCGTGTCGGTCGTCGCCCGGTGCGAGTGGAACGGCGGGTTGTTCAGCACACGGTCGACCGAACCGTCGGGGAGGGCGGACAACCCGTCGCCCACGAGGAACTCGGCTTTGCCGCCGGGCACGTTGTCGTGGAAGGTGGCTTTCGCCGAGGCCACCGCGGAGTACGACTCGTCGACGAACGTCAGGTCCGCGTCCGGGTTGGCCAGGGCCGCCGCGGTGCCGACCACCCCGTTGCCGCAACCCAGGTCGACGACCCGCTCCGGGCCCCTGTGCTGCGGCAGATGGCGCAGGAAGAAGCGGGTGCCGATGTCGAGGCGCTCCGCGCAGAAGATGCCCGCGTGGTTCGTCACCGTGCGGCCCGCGAGCGTGCCGATGTCGGACGGCAAGGCATACCGCAGCGGCCACGGGCTGGTGACGCGGGCGAGCTTCGGGTCGGGGGTGCAGAAGATCAGCCGGGCCTTCTTCACCGCGAGTGACGTCCTGGTCGGCCCGAGGATGCGCTCGAACAGCTTGAGCGTGGACGTGTGGATCTCCGTGACCATGCCCGTGCCGACGACGACGGTGTCCGCATGCACGGAGGACGCGAGGCGGTGCAGCTGGTCCTCGAGCAGGGCGAGACTCTTGGGCACCCGCACCAGAAGTACGTCGATGCGATCCGGCGGCGTGTCCCTCGCGGTGAGCAGCCGCACGCTGTCCGCGGCGAGGCCGTTGCGCGCCAGATTGCCGCGGGTCGCCTCATGGCAGAGGAACGAATCGGTGATCTGCACGGGGCGGTGCGCCGCGAGCGAGGTGGCGAGGGCGCCCCACCGGTCGCCGACGACGGTCACCGTGCCGGACAGGTCCGTCGGCGCGGAGTCGCCGGTGCCGTGCAGGTGCCGCAGCAGGTACTCGTCTGCGGCGTCCCAGGCGCGGAGCGTGTCGCGGGGGTCCTCGGGGAAACGGGCGAGCTCGAACGTGCCCCATGGCGTGGTCAAACGGTTCATCGTGCACTCAGGCTAGCCGAGCGCGGACGGGGTGCCGCGCGCGCTCGGGCCGCGCAGCGGTGCTGAGCGGGGTGCCGCACGCCTCGGCCGCGTAGCCGTGGCGGGGTTGCCGTGTGCCTCAGGCCGCGTAGCCATGGTGAGGGGTTGCCGTGTGCCTCAGGCCGCGTAGCCGTGGTGGGCGCCGACGCCGCGCCATTCGATCAGGTGCGGATCGTCGAGCAGCATGTCCGCGTCCTCGAGCCCGGCCCGCCGCAGAAACTCGACGAGATCCCTGTCACTGCGGGCCAGTCCGACGATCTCACCGCGCACGGTGACGCGCCGCCCGCCTCCCGGCGACGGCGGGTGCACGACGATCGGTGCCTGCCAGGCCATGCCCCCAGAGTGCTCCGACGGCGAGATGATCGCAGCCCGGTCCATGGACCGGGCCGCAGCTTCCGAGGCCCGGGGGATCAGGGCCGGAGGGGAAGGCCCTACGCGGCCGGTCGTACGTCCTCGAGCGCAGCGGCGGCCCACTCCACAACCAGCGCCTCGTACTCCGGACGCCGGTCCTCGGGCAGTGTGCCGTCGGCCCACAGCTCTCGGATGCGTGCGTTCAACTCGGAGGCGGACGTGGTTTCGGATTCGGACTCGCTGGGAACGGGGGACATGTTTTCAGGCTACGGCCTGGCTCTGACGGACGTCGCCCCCTCGAACGGGCGGCTCAGCCGGCCGACTCGCCGGCGTGCGGGCTCAGCACATCCGTTCCGACCAGGATGAACAGCAGGATTCCGAGCAGAATCCGGTAGATCACGAACGGCATGAAGCTCTTCGTAGTGATGAATTTCATGAACCAGGCGATCACCGCGTAGCCCACTCCGAAGGCGATGATCGTCGCGAAGACGGTCGGCCCCCACGCCACATGTCCCTCGCCCGCGTCCTTGAGTTCGAAGAGCCCGGACGCCAGCACGGCCGGGATCGCCAGCAGGAACGAGTAACGGGCGGCCGCCTCACGGGTGTAGCCCATCAGCAGACCGCCGCTGATCGTCGCACCCGAGCGGGAGACGCCCGGGATCAGCGCCATCGCCTGGCAGACGCCGTAGATCAGACCGTCCCGCACGCTCAGGTCCTTGAGCGTCTTGCGTTCCCTGACGACCCGGTGCCGGCCGCCCGCCTCGTCACGGGCGGCGAGCCGGTCGGCGATGCCGAGGACGATGCCCATGACGATCAGGGTCGTCGCGATGAGCCGCAGATCACGGAAGGGGCCCTCGATCTGGTCCTTGAGCGTGATGCCCAGCACACCGATCGGGATCGAGCCGACGATCACCAACCAGCCCATCTGGGCGTCGTGGTCGCTGCGCATCGCCTTGTCGGTGAGCGAGCGGAACCAGGCCGAGAGGATCCTCGCGATGTCCTTGCGGAAGTAGATCAGCACGGCCGTCTCCGTGCCGATCTGGGTGATCGCGGTGAACGCGGCCCCGGGGTCGTGCCAGCCTGCGAAGGCCGCGGTGAGCCGCAGATGCGCGCTGGAGGAGATGGGGAGGAACTCCGTCAGCCCCTGGACCAGCCCAAGGATGAACGATTCGAACCAAGACATGAAAGTTACGCCACCCAAGAGCTGATCACGGTCTGTCAGACGCGCGCGAAGCACATGACCTGTGAGACACGACTCACGTACGTCATCGGGCCGGCGCCGGGTGGCAGCGTAGCGTCCCAAAATGAAGGGCTCGTAGGGGGCCCTGCGGGAGGCCCCGCAGCGTCGTCACGAAGGACCGGTCGGCGACGGGTCAGTGGTCGGCGCCGCGGACCCGGTGGCGGGTCAGTGGTCGGCGCCGCGGAGCCGGTGGCGCTTGGCCCAGGCGACCGCGGCCGCCGCCAGTCCGGTCACCACGATGAAGCCCATCGCGATCAGGAACGCCGGCGACGTCGGCGAGCCGGCCCGGCTGCCGGCCACAACGTACGCCGCGGTGTTGGGGATCGAGCCCAGACCAGTCGCCAGGAGGAACGGCAGGTAGCCCATGCGGGACACGGCCGCGCAGTAGTTGGCCGCGGCGAACGGCACCCCTGGGAACAGCCGGATCGCCAGCATCGAACGGAAACCGTGCCGGCTGAGCTGTCCGTCTGCCGCCTTCAGCCAGCGGCCCCGCAGGAGTGGCCGCAGCGCCTCCTGGCCGAGCAACCGGCCCAGTGTGAAGGCGATTCCGGCCCCCAGCACCGTGCCCGCGATCGCCGCCACGAGCCCTGCCTGAGAGCCGAACAGCGCGCCCGCCGCCAGATTCAGGATCGGCCGCGGCACGAACGCGGCGGTGCACACCCCGTAGCCGACACCGAACAGCACCACGGCCGCCGCACCGCTCAACTGTGGTGGCCAGCCTGCCGAGAGCAGCCTCTGCGGCTCGTACAGCACGACCGTCACCGCCGCGGAGGCCAGCAGCACCGCGAGCAGCGCCAACCGCGACCAGGGCGAGAACAGGGCCCTGGTGCAACGGATGGCGAGAGCGGATGCCGGCCTGGGGACGGGGTCGAACATTCGGGGAGACTAACCGACAGCCGCCTGTGATCGCCGTAATCTGTGCCGTATGACGCAGGCCGTACCGCGCAGCGAAGTCGCCGACACCGTCATGGAGCGGCTCGTGAGCGTGTACTCCGCCGCCGCGGACGCCGCCAGAGCGGCGCAGGCAGCCGCGTACATGAAGGGCGTCGCTCCCTTCCTCGGCATCCCCGCTCCCGAGCGCCGCGCGCTGTCCCGCACGGTCCTCGACGGAACGCCGCGGCCGGCCGAGGCCGACTGCACGGCGATCGCGCTGCGCTGCTGGGCCCTGCCCGAACGCGAGTACCACTACTTCGCCGCCGACTATCTGCGCCGCCATGCCGGCCGCTGCTCCTCCGGCTTCCTGCCGGTGGCTCGCCGACTCGTCGTGACGGTGCCCTGGTGGGACACCGTCGACGTACTCGCCGTCCATGTCGTCGGACCCCTCGTCGCCGCGGACAAGGCTCTGCGGAGTGTCATGGACGAGTGGATCGACGACGAGAACCTGTGGGTAGCCCGCACGGCACTCCTTCACCAGCTGCGCTTCCGGCAGGCCACCGACAGCCAACGCCTGTTCCAGTACAGCCTGCGCAGGGCCGACCACACCGACTTCTTCATCCGCAAGGCGATCGGCTGGGCGCTGCGGGAGTACGCCAGGACCGATCCGGACGCGGTGCGGGACTTCGTCGCGGGAGCACGCGACCGTCTCTCGCCGCTGTCCGTCCGTGAGGCGACCAAGCACCTCTGACGGACGCCGGCGGCCGAACTGGCCCACCGGGAAAACCATTCGACCCGGTCCCCGGCGTGCGCGATCATCGACGCATGTTCCGGTACGCCTTCCTCGCAGCGCCGTCCGCAGTCGCGGACGCGCCGAAGGCTGCCGCATTCCTCGCGGCTGCAGCTGCTGCCGCAGTCGCCGCTGCCGCAGTCGCCGCTGCCGCGACCGCCGTCGCCGGTGCCGCAGCGGCACTCCTCGACGGCGCCCGAAGCTGACCCTTCCCGGACATTCCGGCGGACCCCACAGGGGGAGGGTCGGCCAGGCCCAGGGGTCCCACACACTTCGAGTTCCGGGAAGGAACCAGCTCGCCATGCCCAAGACGGCATACGTGCGGACCAAGCCGCACCTGAACATCGGCACCATGGGCCACGTCGACCACGGCAAGACCACGCTGACCGCCGCCATCACCAAGGTCCTCAGCGACCGGGGCACCGGCACCTTCGTACCCTTCGACCGCATCGACCGGGCGCCCGAGGAGGCCAAACGCGGCATCACCATCAACATCGCGCACGTCGAGTACGAGACCGACACGCGCCACTACGCGCACGTCGACATGCCGGGCCACGCCGACTACGTGAAGAACATGGTCACCGGCGCCGCGCAGCTCGACGGGGCGATCCTCGTCGTCTCGGCGCTCGACGGCGTCATGCCACAGACCGCGGAGCACGTGCTGCTCGCCCGCCAAGTGGGCGTCGACCACATCGTCGTCGCCATCAACAAGGCGGACGCCGGCGACGACGAGCTGACCGACCTCGTCGAGCTCGAGATCCGCGAGCTGCTCACCGCCCACGGGTACGGCGGCGACGCGGCACCTGTGGTGCGGGTGTCCGGGCTGCGTGCGCTGGAGGGCGACCCGCGCTGGACGGCTGCCGTGGAAGCGCTGCTCGACGCCGTCGACACCTATGTCCCGATGCCCGTCAGGTACACGGACGCGCCGTTCCTGCTCCCGGTCGAGAACGTCCTCACCATCACCGGGCGCGGCACCGTCGTCACCGGCGCCGTCGAGCGGGGCACCGTACGGGTCGGCGACCGCGTCGAGGTGCTCGGCGCGGACACCGAGACGGTCGTCACCGGTCTGGAGACCTTCGGCAAGCCGATGGAGTCCGCCGAGGCCGGGGACAACGTCGCGCTGCTGCTGCGCGGGCTGCACCGCGACCAGGTGCGGCGCGGGCATGTCGTCGCGGCGCCGGGCAGTGTCGTCCCCAGCCGGCGCTTCACCGCGCAGGTCTACGTCCTGTCCGCCCGCGAGGGCGGCCGGACCACCGCGGTCTCCACCGGTTACCGGCCGCAGTTCTACATCCGCACCGCGGACGTCGTCGGCGACATCGACCTCGGCGAGGTGGGCGTGGCACGGCCGGGCGACACGGTCACGGTGACCGTCGACCTCGGACGGGAGGTACCGCTTGAGCCGGGGCTCGGTTTCGCCATCCGTGAGGGCGGCCGCACGGTGGGCGCGGGGACGGTGACGACCGTGTTGTGAGGGGGCGGGGGCGCGGGGCGGGACAATGGGCCGGTGAACGAGCCCATACCCGTCCTGCGCGCCGTCGACGGCGGCACCGCCAAGCTCATGCCCGACGTGGACCGGGACCGGGCCTGGCTGCTGACTGTCGACGGCGCCCCCCAGTCGTACGTCGACCTCGACGACCCCATACACCTCGAGTTCGAGTACGTACGCAGGCTCGCCCACGTCGTCGACTGCGCCGCAGCCGAGGGCGAGCCGCTGTCGTTGCTGCACCTCGGGGGCGGCGCACTCACCCTGCCCCGCTACGTCGCCGCCACCCGGCCGGGATCCCGGCAGGACGTGGTCGAGTACGACGCCGGGCTCGTCGCCCTGGTCGCGGAGCATCTGCCGATGCCGGCGCACTCCGGTGTCACGGTGCACGGGGCGGACGCGCGGGCCTGGGTGGAGGACGCGCCCGCGGACTCGGTCGACGTGCTGATCGCGGACGTCTTCGGGGGCTCCCGCGTCCCGGCGCACCTCACCACGGTCGCGTACGCGCGGGCCGCCGAGCGGGTGCTGCGTCCCGGCGGCATCTACGCAGCGAACCTCGCCGACGGCGCTCCGTTCGCCTTCCTCCGCTCCCAACTGGCCACGTTCGCCGAGGTGTTCGCCGAACTGGCACTGATCGCGGAGCCGGCGGTGCTGCGCGGCCGCCGCTTCGGCAACGCGGTGCTGCTGGCGTCGCAGTCCCCGATCGACACGGCGTCCCTGGCACGCCGGACGGCGTCGGACACGTTTCCGGCGCGGGTGGAGCACGGGGGTGGGCTGGCGCGGCTGATCGGTGACACGGAGCCGGTCGAGGACGTGTCGGCGGTGGGCTCGCCGGAGCCGCCGGGCGGTGCGTTCACGGTGGGCTGACGCGGTCCGCTGCGGGGCGCCCGGTCGGCGGCTCCGCCCTTGAGGCCCGGGGGCCCGCCGGCTCCGCCCCCGGACCCCCGCGTCTCAAACGCCGGCGAGGTTGGAGTTGCCGGGAAACGTCAGCCCGTCCGGGGCTACCTCCCACGGCCACCAGGCAGTAGGGGGAGATTGAGGACACCGCGCGAAGCGCGGTGTGGGGCCGGGGGGTGCGGGGCTTGCCCGCCACGTGGCGGAGCCGCGCATCGATACGGCGGGAAGGGGCGGGGGGGAAAAGCGCCCCGCAGGGGCCCGCTCCCTACTGCCGAGGCGCCATGACCGCCGGTGGCGGGCACGGCGACGGCTCCGCCGCCACCGCGCCCGCCACGGATGCGCGGCCCGTCGGGGTCAGCCGGCCGACGCGTCGCCCGCCAGCCGTACCGTGCTGAGGATCTGCTGCATCGTCGCCTCGGGCACCTCGTCCGGCACGCCCGTGTTGGAGTAGAGGACCCAGCTGGCGAAGTCGCCCTTGGGGTTCTTGAAGCTGAACGCGATCGACTTGCCGTCGGTCGAGCACTTGTTCTTCTTCTTGACGCCGAGGGCCGTGGCGGTGGCGACGCTGCCCTTGAGGCCGGACTTCGTCGTGTAGTCCTTCGCCTCGGTGATTTTCAAGGTGCCCTTGGGCTCGGTCTGGGCGTAGCCCGCCCAAACCCAGTTGCCCGCCTCGTTGTAGGCGGCCTCAGCGGTGTCCTTGGCGCCCTTGCCGCCCTTGGTGCCGGTGGTGGCCATGCCGTAGTCCTCTTCGGAGCCGTCCTTGTCGGAGTCGAAGAGGCACCACTTGCTCTTGTAGTGGGCCGGGGCGGTCATGACGACGACAGGCGAACCGTCGCCCGCCTTCTCGTCCTCGAAGCCGGTGGCCACTCCGGAGCCCGCGACCTCCCACTCCGGCGGCACGTCGAACTGTGTGCCGTGCTTGGGGTTGGTGACGACCTTCCAGCCGGCGATGGTGGGCTTGGCGCCGTCACCGCCGCGCGGGTTCTCGGTCGGCGCGGGCGCCGGGTCCTCGGTGTCCTTGGACTTCTCGGGCTCGGCCGACTTCGAGGCGGAGACGTCGGCGCCCTTGTCGGACGTCTTGTCGTCGTCCTTCAGTACGACGACGCCGGTGATCACCGCGGTCGCCACGACGGCCGTGGCAGCGACGATGGCCACGATCGTCGTCTTCTTCTTGTCGTCGCCGGACGGCGGCTGCGGGGCTCCCGGCATCTGGCCGGGAACCGCGTACTGCGGCGCGGTCGGCTGCTGGTACGGATTGGGCTGCTGATACCCCGGTTGCTGGTATCCGGGCTGCTGATACGGATTCGGCTGCTGGTACCCCGGCTGCTGGTACGGGTTCTGGTCCTGCGGGTTCTGCTCGCCCCCGGGCGGCTGCTGTCCTGGCCACATGGCGAGTAACCATAGAGGGGTGGGTTCGGCACTTCTACGTCCGGCCCCTGTCAGGGGATGGTCAAAGAGTTCTACTCATGGGTAACATCGCGCCATGAGCGACGCACAGATGTCCGTCGGCGAGTTGCTCGCCGCCACCGTTCCCATGGTCCGGACCCTCAAGCTGGAGTACCTGGAGACCACGGCCGAGCGAGCGGTCCTCCGCCTGCCCGACGAGCCCGAGTACCACAACCACGTCGGCGGGCCGCACGCCGGGGCGATGTTCACCCTCGCCGAGTCCGCGAGCGGCGCCGTCGTGCTCGCCGCCTTCGGCGACCAGCTCGGCCGCGCGGTGCCGCTTCCCGTGAAGGCCGAGACCAGCTACAAGAAGCTCGCCAAGGGCGTCCTCACCGCGACTGCGACGCTTGGCCGCCCCATCGCCGACGTGGTGAAGGAACTGGACGCGGGGGAGCGCCCCGAGTTCCCGGTGACCGTCGACATCCAGCGCGCGGACGGCGCCGTGACCGGAGACATGACGATCATCTGGACGCTGCGCCCCAACAGCTGAGACCGGCTCCGGCCGGCCGGGCCGCCCCGACACCCGAGAGGTGCCAGGGCGGCCCTTCGCGCTCCGCACCGCACCTGGGCGAGCAGGTAGGCTGCCCGGCGTGCGCCGACAGGGGCGCACGCCGGGCGACGGCCCAGTGAAACCGGAAGGAACCGGCGTTGCACGTCCAGGAGTGGCTCGAGACCGTCCCGGCGGTCAGCATCTACCTCCTGGTGGGGGTTGTCATCGGGCTCGAGAGCCTCGGTATCCCGCTGCCCGGAGAGATCGTTCTCGTCAGCTCGGCGCTGCTCGCCTCGCAGCACGGCGACATCAACCCGTACATCCTGGGCTCCTGCGCGACGGCCGGCGCGATCATCGGCGACTCGATCGGTTACGCCATCGGCCGCAAGGGCGGCCGGCCACTGCTGGCCTGGCTCGGCGCGCGGTTCCCCAAGCATTTCGGCGAGGCGCAGATCGCGATGGCGGAGCGCTCGTTCGAGAAGTGGGGCGTGTGGGCGGTGTTCTTCGGCCGCTTCGTCGCCCTGCTGAGGATCTTCGCCGGACCGCTCGCCGGTGTTCTGCGGATGCCGTACTGGAAGTTCCTCATCGCCAACGTCTTCGGCGGGATCCTGTGGGCGGGCGGCACGACGGCGGTCGTCTACTCCGTCGGTATCGTCGCCGAGGCCTGGCTCAAGCGGTTCTCCTGGGTGGGGCTCGTGCTTGCGGTGCTGATCGGCGTCACGTCGATGCTGGTGCTCAAGAGCCGCGCCAAGAAGGCAGCGGCGTCGGCCCCGGCAAAGGCGCCCGAGGCGGAGCCCGTTCCCGTCTCCGTCGCGGACTGATCGCCGTCCGCGGAGTGTGCGCGGCCCCGGCCCGGATCGCGCGCACTCCGCGGACGGGTCAGGCCTGGTGCGCCTCGCGGTGCTGTGCGGCCAGATCCAGGTAGACCGCAGCGTTGAGCTTGATCCCCTCCTGCTCCTCGTGCGTGAGCTCGCGTCGCACCTTCGCGGGCACCCCGGCGACCAGTGAGCCCGGCGGAACGTGCATCCCCTGCGGTACCAGCGCCTGCGCCGCGATCAGCGAGCCGGCGCCGATGTGCGCGCCGTTGAGGACGGTGGCGCCCATGCCCACGAGAACATCGTCCTCGACCGTGCAGCCGTGCAGGATCGCGTTGTGGCCGACCGAGACGCGTTCGCCGACGGTGACCGGGAAGCCGGGGTCGACATGAACCGTGCAGTTGTCCTGGATGTTGCTCTCCGCGCCGATCACGATCGGTCCGGAGTCGGCGCGCAGCACTGTCTGGTACCAGACGCTCGCTCCCGGGGCGAGGGTGACGTCGCCCATCACCACCGACGTCGGCGCGGTGAACGCCTCCGGGTGGACCGTCGGCTCTTTGCCGCCCACGCCCGCAACCAAAGCCCGCTCCGTCATGCCGTCTCCCTGAAACTCGCCGTCCGTCGCACCTCCCTGCACCGTAAGCGACCGGTTCGCGCGGCATGCTGCAGGGGTCGGGCCGGCGCCCCGGTGCGGCTGCAACGCCGGCCGCCTGCGGCGAACCCGCTTGGGGTGAACGTCACAGCACGTCAGGCGCATTGGACCGGCAGGGCCGACTACCGTGAGCGCGTGCCGAAGAACAGAAACACGTTCTCATCGCCGGCCGCCTGGGGGCGCCGCGTCCTCGCGCGCGCCGTGCACCGCTGCTGGCGGTGGGTGCAGGACGCGGGCGCCGTGACGGCCGAACACCCCGGCAGGCTGCGTTTCCGGCGTCTCGGAGCCGGCACGCGGCTGGCCTTCCCGCAGGGCACCGTCTTCGGCGAGCCGTGGATCGAACTCGGGTCGCACTGCATCATCGCCGAGCAGGTGACCCTCACCGCAGGAATGATGCCCGGCCTCGACCTCGGGCCCGACCCCATCCTGACCCTCGGCGACGGCGTGGTCCTCGGGCGGGGCAGCCATGTCATCGCCGACACGCGCGTGTCCATCGGCTCCGACACGTACTGCGGCCCGTACGTCTACATCACCTCGACCAACCACAGCTACGACGACCCGCACGAACCCGTCGGCAAGCAGTGGCCGCGCATGGAGCCCGTCGAGATCGGCCCGGGCTGCTGGCTCGGTACGGGCGCGGTGATCCTGCCCGGAGCCCGGCTCGGCCGCAATGTCGTCGTCGCCGCGGGAGCGGTCGTACGGGGCGAGGTGCCCGACCATGCGGTGGTGGCCGGCGCGCCCGCCCGTGTCGTGCGCCGCTGGGACGAGGCGGAGGGCTGGCAGCCGCCGCTGCGCACGCCCGCACCGGTGCCGATCCCCCAGGGCGTCACGCCGGAGCAGCTGGTCGCGCTCGCGGACCTCGAGGGCGAGTTGTCCGAGCCGGCGGACGATCGGTTGGGCCCGGCGGATCGGGTGAGCTCCGTGGCGGAGCTGGAGGAGCGCTGATCAAAGGGGTGTTCAGCCGCTCGCGAGAAGTACCGTGCCCACCAGCGCCAGCCCGGCTCCGGCGGCCTGGACCGTGCGCAGACGCTCCTTGAGGATCAGCAGCGCGGCGAACACCGTCACCACCGGGTAGAGGTTCGCGAGCACAGCGGCGACGGTGACCGGCCCGTTCTGCGCGGCGATCGAGTAGGTGGCGTTGGCCGCGACATCGGCGAGGCCGACGAAGGCGAGCGCGGGCAGGGAGCGCAGCACGAGCCGCAGGCCGCCGTCCTCCGGCAGGGCCCGGCCGCCGCGTTTCACCGACGCGTACAGGGCCGCTCCGCCGACGACGACGTTGGTGACGCGCTGGACGAACAAGGCGAGGAACAGTCCGGTCGGCGTGGTCGACGCCTCGGCGATCAGCGCCAGTACGGCTCCGAACCCGAAGGCCGCGACGAGCGTCATGAGGACGGCCTGCCGCTGTACGAGCGCTCCGCGCAGCTCGGGGCCGCCCGCCAGGACGATGCCGGCGACGGCCACCGCGATTCCCGCGAACTGCAGCAGCCCCGGCCGCTCGCCGAGGACGAGGCCGACGCAGACCGGGACGGCCACGCCCAGCGACCCGAGCGGCGACACCACACCCATCGGGCCGAGCGCGAGCGCCTTGTAGAAGCACAGCATCGCCACCGGGCCCACCACGCCGGCTCCCACCGCGTACCAGAGCCGCGGTCCGGCCTCGGAGAAGCCGCCGGTGGCGACCACGATGGCGCCGAGCACCACCACGGCGACGGACTGGGAGACGACGACCACCGTGAGCGCGGGAGTGCGTCGCGTGAGCAGCCCGCCGCCGAAGTCGGTCGGCGAGCTCACCCTCGTCGTCGACGGTCAGGCCCACGCCGTGCCCGCCGGCACCTCGGCCACCTGCGAGGCGAACGTGCCGCACGCCTACCGCAACGAGGGCAGGGACGTGGTCGAAGTGATCATGGCCGTCTCCGTCCCGCCCGTTCGCTGAGACGCCCGACATGCCACGGGGGCACGGCTGTTAGCGTGCGGGTATGCGCGCACCCATCGGCGACTTCGACCATGCCGCCCCCGCCCCCGACTGTCTCGACGTCCTCGTCGCGCCGGTTGCTGCAGCCGTACGCGCATGGCACGGCGACATCCCCGCGGAGCAGATCGTCTACGTCGACACCGATCCGGACATCGCCGACACCGCCGTGTTCGTCGAGCACTACGGTCGTGAACTGCTCGAACAGTCTGCGAACTGCGTCGTCGTGGCCGGCAAGCGCGGCGGCGAATCCACCCTCGCCGGATGCCTCGTCCTGTCCCATACACGCGTCGACGTCAACGGCGCCGTGCGCAGGCGACTGGGCTCCCGCAAGGCCTCGTTCGCCTCGATGGACACAGCGACAGGAACGACGGGCATGGAGTACGGCGGCATCACGCCCATCGGCCTGCCCGGCGACTGGCCGCTGCTGGTGGACTCCGCGGTCGTCGACACCGAGTGGGTACTCATCGGCAGCGGACGCCGCCGCGGCAAACTGATCGTGCCGGGCAAGGCCTTCGCCGACCTGCCCGGCGCGGTGGTCATCGAGGGCCTCGGCGTCTGACGCCGGCGCCCCGGGACTCAGCCCAGCTTGGGGATCTCAATCGCGGGGCACCGGTCCATGACCATGTCCAGTCCCGCCGCCCGGGTGCGCCCGTACGCCGCCTCGTCGATCACACCCAGCTGGAACCAGACCGCCTTCGCGCCGATCGCGACCGCCTCGTCCGCGACGGCCCCCGCCAGCGCCGAATTGACGAACGTGTCCACGACGTCGACCTGGAAGGGGATCTCGGACAGCGAGGCGAATCCCTTCTCCCCGTGCACCGTCTCCGCCTTCGGATGCACCGGAACAATGCGCTTGCCGTAGCGCTGCAGCACGGCGGCGACACCGTACGCCGCCCGCGCCTCGTTGTTGGACAGGCCCACCACGGCCCAGGTGTCGCCCGTGCCGGTGAGGATTCTGCGGATCGTCTCTGCGTCTGCGTACATGCCAGGAGAACGGGCGGGTGCCGTGCACCATTCCCGGTGGCGTAACGCCTTCCGCACGACGCATAGGGTGGCGGGATGCAGGAGCAGTACCGGACGGTCGCCCGCGAAGGTGTCCACGAGATCGAGATCAACCGATCGCGCTTCATGTGCGCGCTCGCCCCCGCCGCGACCGAGCATGAGGCACAGGCCTTCGTCGCCCGGATCCGCAAAGAGCACCCGACCGCCTCGCACAACTGCTTCGCGTACGTCCTCGGCGCCGACGCCGCCGTGCAGAAGGCGAGCGACGACGGCGAGCCCGGCGGCACCGCGGGTGTGCCCATGCTCCAGATGCTGATCCGGCGCGAGGTCCGGTACGTCGTGGCCGTCGTCACCCGTTACTACGGAGGCGTCAAGCTCGGCGCGGGCGGACTCATCAGGGCCTACGGATCGGTCGTCGGCGAAGCGCTCGACGCACTCGGCACGGTCGTCCGCAAGCGGTACCGGCTGGCCACCGTCACCGTCGAACACCAGCGGGCGGGCAAGCTGGAGAACGATCTGCGCGCCACCGGGCGGCACGTGCGCGAGGTCACGTACGCGGACGCGGTGACCATCGAAATCGGGGTGCCCGAAGCGGACGTCGACGCCTTCCGGGCATGGCTGGCGGACGCCACCGCCGGTACGGCCGGCCTGGAACTCGGGGGCGAGGCGTACGGAGATGAGTGAGGCCGCCCGCATTGTCCGACCCCACCGATACGCTCACCGATCATGAGACTCCTGCACACGTCGGACTGGCACCTGGGACGGTCGTTCCACCGGGTGAGCATGCTCGACGCCCAAGCCGCGTTCCTCGACCACCTGGTGGCGACGGTGCGTGAGCGCGACGTGGATGCGGTCCTGGTCGCGGGAGACGTATACGACCGGGCCGTGCCGCCGCTCGCCGCCGTGGCCCTTTTCGACGACGCCCTGCACCGGCTCGCCGACGCCGGTGTGCCGACCGTGATGATCTCCGGCAACCACGACTCGGCGCGCCGGCTCGGCGTCGGCGCCGGTCTCATCCGGCGGGCAGGGATCCACCTGCGTACCGACCCCGCCGGCTGCGGCACCCCCGTGCTGCTCGCCGACGAGCACGGGCCGGTCGCCTGCTACGGCCTGCCGTACCTCGAACCCGCCCTGGTCAGGAACGAGTTCAGGACCGAGAAGACCGCGCACGAGACCGTGCTCGCCGCGGCGATGGGGCGGGTGCGGGACGACCTCGCGACCCGCGAGGACGGCACCCGGTCCGTCGTCCTCGCGCACGCCTTCGTCCTGGGCGGCGAGGAGAGCGACAGCGAACGGGACATCACCGTCGGCGGCGTCGCGGCCGTCCCCGCCGGGGTCTTCCACGGCGTGGACTACGTCGCGCTCGGGCACCTGCACGGCTGCCAGACCATCACCGAGCGCGTACGGTACTCGGGCTCGCCCCTCGCGTACTCCTTCTCGGAGACCGACCACCGCAAGACGATGTGGCTCGTGGACCTCGACGCGGCCGGCGGCGTGAGCGCCGAGCGCGTCGACTGCCCGCGGCCGCGCCCCCTCGCCCGGCTGCGCGGACCGCTCGAGGAACTCCTCGACGACCCCGCCCTGGAGCGCCACGAGGACTCGTTCGTGGAGGCGACCCTCACCGACGCCGTGCGGCCCGCCGACCCGATGGCGCGGCTCGCCGAGCGCTTCCCGCACACCCTGCACCTCGTCTTCGAGCCGGAGCGGACGGCGCAGGAGGGCATGGCGTCCTACGCACAGCGCCTGCACGGGCGCAACGACCAGCAGATCGCGGAGGACTTCGTCGCCCATGTGCGGGGCGGCAACGGCCCCGACGACGGCGAGCGCGCCGTTCTGCGCGCCGCCTTCGAGGCCGTGCGGGTCGACGCCGGGGTGCGCGAGGTGACCGGGTGAGGCTGCACACCCTGGCCGTCACCGCCTTCGGCCCGTTCGGCGCCACCCAGGAAGTCGACTTCGACGCGCTGGCCAGCTCCGGGATCTTCCTGCTCCACGGTCCCACGGGAGCGGGCAAGACGTCCGTCCTCGACGCCGTGTGCTTCGCGCTGTACGGGGCGGTGCCCGGCGCCCGCCAGAGCCCGGGCGCGTCGCTGCGCAGCGACCATGCCCAGGTCGGCACACCGACCGAGGTGCGCCTCGAACTGACTGTCGGCGGGCGGCGTTTGGAGGTCATGCGCCGTCCCGCGCAGCCCCGTCCCAAGGCACGCGGCACCGGCTTCGTCACCGAACGCGCGCAGAGCGTCCTGCGCGAACACGACCCGGCGAGCGGCGAATGGCAGGCGCTCAGCAAGTCCCACCAGGAGATCGGTGAGGAGATCACCCAGCTGCTCGGGATGAGCCGCGAGCAGTTCTGCCAGGTCGTGCTGCTTCCGCAGGGCGACTTCGCGCGCTTCCTGCGCGCCGACGCGGAGGCACGCGGCAAACTTCTGGGGCGGCTCTTCGACACCCGCCGCTTCGCCGCCGTCGAGGACCGTCTCGCCGAACTGCGGCGCGCCGTGGAGCAGCAGGTGAAGGCCGGCGACGAACAGCTCCTGGCGATTGCCCACCGCATCGAACAGGCCGCAGGCCCGGCGGCCGACGGATGGCCGGTGCCCCAGCAGCAGCCCGGCGACCCCGGCCTCGCGGCGGCGGTCCTGCAGTGGGCGGCCGTGGCCCGCGCCGGCGCCCGGGAAAGGCTCGACATCGCCGAGACCGGCCTTGCCTCGGCGGAGAGCCGGCAGGCCGCGGCCCGTCTCGAACTCGACGCAGAGCGCGAACTGGACCGGCTCCAGCGCCGGTACGCGGACGCGCGGGCGCGCTCACAAGCGTTGGAAGCACGCAGGGACGAGCAGGAGACCCTGCGCACCCGGCTGGAACGGGCCCGTAAGGCCGCGCTCGTCGAACCGGCGCTGCGCGTGCGCGACAACGCCGAGCACGAACACCGCTCGGCGGCGGCGGAGCGCGAGCGGACCCGTGCCGGCCTCCCCGCCGAGCTCACGGACGCCGGGGCGGACCAACTCATCGGTGCGGAGCGTGCGCTGCGCCAGGAGATCGGCGGACTGGACGCCGCGCACCGGGCCGAGAAGCGCGCCGCGGACATCACACGCGAGCTGGCCGACCTGGACCGGCAGGCCAGGGCGGACGACGACATCCTCGCCGAGGCGGCGGGCTGGCTCGCCGAATGGGACGGCGTCCGCCGCGATCACCAGGAACGGATCACGGCGGCGCAAGAGGCGGCCACCCGCGCCGAGCACCTCGCGGGCCGGCTCGCCCCCGCCCGTGACCGGCTGCGCGCGGCCCGCGAACGCGACGAGCTCGCCGCACATGCGCAGGACGCGGAGCGGCGGCTGCGCGCACTGCACGACCGGGCGAACGAGACCAAGGCCGCCTGGCTCGACCTCAAGGAGCGCCGACTCCAGGGCATCGCCGCGGAGTTGTCGGCGGCGCTGGTGCCGGGCGAGGCCTGCGCGGTCTGCGGTTCCGCCGAGCACCCGGCTCCGGCACGCGCGGGCGCCGGGCACGTCGACCGTGCCGCGGAGGACGCCGCCTACCAGGACCACGCCGCGGCAGAGCAGGCGAAGGCGGAGGCAGAGCGCTCCCTGGCCGTTCTCGAGGAGGCCGGTAGCGCGGCGGCATCGAGGGCACGCGGCGCGGACCCCTCGCGCGCCGGAGTGCCGCGCGGCGGCGCCACGGCCGACCAGGCGGTGG
Source organism: Streptomyces sp. NPDC096176 (assembly GCF_044763255.1). NCBI lineage: Bacteria > Bacillati > Actinomycetota > Actinomycetes > Kitasatosporales > Streptomycetaceae > Streptomyces > Streptomyces sp. NPDC096176. Next base: position 28,859 of record NZ_JBIWFV010000003.1, read on the forward strand.
TCGCAGGCGGTGTGGAAAGCGCACCTCACCGCACCGCCCTCGGGGCGGCCGCCCTCCCGGAGACGGGTGCCGGTGCCGTCCCCGCCCCGAGGCTCGGTGAGGAGCCCACAGTTGCCGCGCTGCGGTCCGCCGTCGACGAGTTGGAGCGTGAATACGCCGACGCACGCGGCCTCGCGGCAGGTATGCACAGCGCCAGGGAAACCCTCGCCCGCGCCGAGCGGGAGTACGAGAAGCGGGTCGCGGCCCGTCAGGAGGCGGAGCGGCGCGCCGCGGCCCGCACTTCGCGGCGGGAGGCGCTCGACCAGCAACTGGGCGCGCTGCAAGACGAATTGACCCGGTCACGGGGCGGTTCGGACAGCGTCGCGGAGCGCGCGGCCCTGCTGGAGAGCCGGGCCGGTCGGCTGTCGGCCGCGGCGGACGCCGTACGCGCCGTCGACAGCACGTCCCTGCGCCTGGAGGAAGCTGACGACCGACTCGCCGACGCGGCGTTCCGCGCGGGCTTCGACACGCCGTCGGCGGCGGCCGCGGCTTTCGTGCCCGAGTCCGAACAGCGAGAGACCCAGCACCGTATCGACGCCTGGCAGGCGGAAGCGGCAGCCGTCGCCGACAGGCTCGCCGAGGGCGGCGCCCGCGCCGCGGCCGACCGGCCGGCCGCGGACCCCGAGACGGCCCTCACCGCCCACGACGCCACCGAACGGGCGCTGCGCGACGCCGCCTCCGCGCTCGCCGCCGCCCGCGCCAGGTGCGCCGAAGTCGACCGGCTGTCCCGGCAGGCGGAGCAGGAGACACTCCGCCTGGGCCCGTTGCGTGCGGAGTACGGCCAAGTGGCCGGGCTCGCCGGCCTCACCGCAGGCACCTCCGCCGACAACGAACGCAAGATGCGGCTCGAGTCGTACGTCCTCGCGGCCCGTCTGGAACAGGTCGCGGCTGCCGCCACCGTACGGCTGCAGCGCATGTCCTCCGGCCGGTACACCCTCGTCCACTCCGACGCCCGCACCGGCGGGAAACGCGCCGGCCTCGGACTCCACGTGGTCGACGCCTGGACCGGCAGGGAACGCGACACGGCGACCCTGTCCGGCGGCGAGACGTTCTTCGCCTCGCTCGCCCTCGCGCTCGGACTCGCCGACGTGGTCACCGACGAGGCGGGAGGCATGCGGCTCGACACCCTCTTCATCGACGAGGGTTTCGGAAGCCTCGACGACCAGACCCTGGACGAGGTGCTCGACGTCCTCGACTCGCTGCGCGAACGGGACCGCAGCGTCGGCATCGTCAGCCACGTCGGCGATCTGCGCCGCCGTATCCCCGCCCAGCTGGAGGTCGTCAAGGACCGGTCCGGCTCCGCGGTGAGACTGCGGGCGGGGGCGGCGCTCAGCGGCTGATGGGTCGGCGTGGCAGGCGAGAGGAGTGCACGACGCTCGTCGTCACGGACCCGAGAGCGCCGATCCTCCCCGAGACCTCTTCGAGGTGGCTCATCGAGCGGGTCGCGACCTTCAGCACGAAGCAGTCGTCACCCGTGACATGGTGCGCCTCGAGTATCTCGGGCGTCGCGTCCAGCAGGGCGTGGAAGGGCTTGTCGTTGCCGTTCGGACAGCGCAGCCGCACGAACGCGAGGATCGGCAGCCCGAGCCGTTCCTCGTCGATCACGGCCGAGTAGCCCTTGATGACACCCGCATCCTCCAGCCGCCGCACCCGCTCGGTCACGGCGCTCGCCGACATGGACACGGCCCTGGCCAGCTTTGTGAAGCCGGTCCTCCCCTGCGTCTGGAGGACTTCCCGGAGCGGTATTTTCAGCCCGTCCGGGGGTATCTCCCACGGCGGCCAGCCCGTAGGGGGTGATTGAGGACACCGCACGGAGCGCGGTACGGCGTCCGGGGCTTGCCCGCCACGCGGCGGAGCCGCACATCGGTACAGCGGGAAGGGGCGGGGCGGGGGAACAGCCCTGCAGGGCCACGCCCCGCCGCCGCGCCCCCGCGTCACAGCTTCGAGAGCTCGTCCACCAGGTCGTCGAGCCCCAGCGAGCCCTGCGAGAGCGCCGCCATGTGCCACGCCTTCGCGTCGAACGCGTCGCCGTGCGCGCGCCGCGCGTTCTCGCGACCCAGCAGCCACGCCCGTTCGCCCAGCTTGTAGCCGATGGCCTGCGCCGGCATCGACAGGTAGCGCGTCAGCTCGCTCTCCACGAAGTCCGAGGGCCGCCCGCTGTGCTTCCCGAAGAACTCCTGCGCCAGCGCGGGCGTCCACCGCTCGCCCGGGTGGAACGGCGAGTCCGCCGGGATCTCCAGCTCCAGGTGCATGCCGATGTCGACGATCACCCGGCAGGCCCGCATCATCTGCGCGTCCAGGTAACCGAGGCGCCGCTCCGCGTCGTTCAGAAAGCCCAGCTCGTCCATCAGGCGCTCCGCGTACAGCGCCCAGCCCTCCGCGTTCGCGCTGACCAGACCGACCGACGCCTGGTACCGCGAGAGCCGGTCGGCCACATGCGCCCACTGGGCGAGCTGGAGGTGGTGACCCGGCACGCCCTCGTGATACCAGGTCGACACAAGGTCGTACACGGGGAATCGCGTGGCGCCCATCGTCGGCAGCCACGTCTGGCCCGGCCGGGAGAAGTCCTCGGACGGGGCGGTGTAGTACGGCGCGGCGGCGCCGCCGGGCGGGGCGAGGCGGGACTCGACCCGCCGTACCCGCTCGGCGAGTTCGAAGTGGGTGCCGTCGAGGGCCTCGATCGCCTCGTCCATCAGCTCCTGGAGCCAGACCCGCACCTCCTCCTCGCCCTCGATGTGCTCCCCGTGCTCGTCGAGGTGGGCGAGAGCCTCCCAAGGGCCCGACCCGGGCAGGATCTTGTCGGCTTCCTTCCGCATCTCGCCGATCAGCCGGTGGTATTCCGACCAGCCGTAGGCGTAGGCCTCGTCCAGGTCGAGGTCGGTGCCGTTGAAGTACCGTGACCAGCGGGCGTAACGCTCGCGGCCGACCGTGTCCGGCGCGTCAGCGACGGCGGGTGCGTACACGTCCCGCACCCAGTCGCGCAGCTCGTTCACCGCCCGGGTCGCCGTACCGGCCGCGGTGTCCAGCTCGATGCGCAGGGACGCGGGGCCGGCCGCCGCGAACTCCTCGAACCAGCCGCGGCCGCTGCCGCCCCCGCCCCACTCCGTCAGCTGCTCGATGAACGTCGTCGTCGCACGCGGGCCGCCGAACAGCTTCTTGTCGAGCCCCAGGGCGAGCGACTCCCGGTAGCCCTGCAGCGCCGCCGGTACCGCGCGCAGCCGCTCGGCGACGGCCGACCAGTCCTCCTCGGTCTGAGTGGGCGTCACGGTGAACGTCTCACGCACCGAATGGGCGGGCGAGTGGATGTTGCTGACCGCCCGCAGGCCCTCTTCGGCGTCGTGGACGGCGAGTTCGGCGGAGAGGCGCTCCCGCAGCAGACGGCCGCAGCGGCGCTCCTCGTCGCTGTCGGCGCCGGGCAGTTTCTCGGCCGCGTCGAGCCGGGCCAGGGTCTCGCGGGCGAGGTCGGCGCGCGCGTTCTGACCGGCGGGTGAGAAGTCGGGGAGAAGCCCCGAGCTCTCCTTGATTCCCAGGTAGGTGCCGAGGGTCGGATCGAGTTCGATGAGTGCGTCGACGTAGCTGTCGGCGACCTGACGGGGCAGCGCGCTGCTGGAAGTCTCTGGCATGGGCCCATCCTCGTACGAAGGTGGTCTCCGCGTCACCGTCATCGAGCTTTGGACGCCTGACATCGAGGGGCCGTCGGGGCATGCGGCGGCAATGGGCATCGGAGGCCGCCGCGGCAGGAGTCGGCGATCATCTGTCGCCGGTCGACGCCGCCGGCGGCATCAACGGTCCGCACTCCCACTGCTGGAAGATCAAGCGGGTCTCCACCCGGGCCACTTCGCGCTGCGAGGTGAACTCGTCGATCACCAGGCGCTGCAGATCCGCCATGTCCGTCACCGCCACGTGCACCAGGTAGTCGTCGGGTCCGGTGAGGTGGAACAGCGCCAGCGACTCGGGAAGCGCGCGGATGCGTTCGACGAACGGTCCGATCAGTTCACGCCGGTGCGGCCGGACCTGTACGGAGAGCAGCGCCTGCAGCCCCCGCCCCAGCCGCGCCGGGTCGAGCGACAGCCGGTGGCCGAGGATCACGCCGGAGCGGCGCAGCCTGGTCACCCGGTCCAGACAGGTGGAGGGGGCGACGCCGACCTCCGCCGCGAGCTCCCGGTAAGTGGTCCGGGCGTCGTTCTGCAGCAGGCGGAGAATCTGCAGATCTATCGGGTCCAGTGCGACAGAATCAGCCATCTGTCGAACGTAGCACGGTGAGGAATCGCTACCTCCCGGTAGCTGTTCACAGTGCGGCCATGGAGAACGCAGCCTCGGCCGCGCCCGAGACCCGGGCCCTGGCCACCCATGCCGTGCACGCCGGACGCGAGGATCTCGCTGAGCTGGGACTGCACGCCCCGCCGCTGGACATGTCGACCACCTACCCGTCGTACGACGCCGCCGGCGAGGCCGCGCGGATCGACGCGTTCGCCACCACCGGAGCCCGGCTGGAGGGGCCGCCCGTCTACGCGCGGCTGGACAACCCCACCACCGCCCGGTTCGAGACGGCGCTCGCCAAGCTCGAGGGAACCGAGAGCGCCGTCGCGTTCGCCAGCGGCATGGCGGCCCTGACCGCCGTGCTGCTGGTGCGCGCGAGCATGGGCCTGCGCCACGTGGTGGCCGTCCGGCCTTTGTACGGCTGCAGCGACCATCTGCTGAACGCGGGCCTCCTCGGCACCGAGGTCACGTGGACCGACCCGGCCGGAATCGGCGAGGCCCTGCGGCCCGACACCGGCCTGGTCATGGTGGAGACACCCGCCAACCCGACGCTCGCCGAAGTGGACCTGCGAGCCGTACGGCACGCCTGCGGCTCGGTGCCGCTCCTCGTCGACAGCACCTTCGCCACCCCGGTGCTCCAGCGGCCCGCCGAGCACGGCGCCCGGCTGGTGCTGCACAGCGCGACCAAGTACCTCGGCGGCCACGGCGATGTGATGGGCGGCATCGTCGCCTGCGACGAGGAGTTCGCCCGCAAGCTGCGCCAGGTGCGTTTCGCGACCGGCGGCGTGCTCCACCCGATGGCCGGATACCTGCTGCTGCGCGGACTCGCCACGCTGCCGGTGCGGGTGCGGGCCGCCTCCACCACCGCCGCCGACCTCGCCCGCAGGCTTGCCACCGACCCCCGCGTCGCTCGTGTCCACTACCCGAGCATCGGCGGGGCCATGGTCTCCTTCGAGGTGTACGGGAACCCGCACGACGTGATCGCCGGCGTACGGCTGATCACGCCGGCGGTCAGCCTCGGCAGCGTCGACACCCTGATTCAGCACCCGGCCTCCATCAGCCACCGCATCGTGGACGTGGATGACCGGCGAGAGGCAGGCGTCAGCGACCGGCTGCTGAGGATGTCGGTCGGGCTCGAGGACGTCGAGGACCTGTGGCGCGATCTGACCGAGGCCCTCAGCGCTCGGCCTGCTCGGTCCATCCGGTCTGCCGGGACTGCCCGAGGTGGGAACGCGAACGGACGGGAGCCGCATCCAGTCGGGCTGTGACCACCAGGGTCCCCTCCTCGATCTGGTAGTCCAGCGGCAGTCGGAGGCCGCGCATTGCCGCCACCATCGCGGTGTTGGATGCCTGGGTGACGGCGTAGACGCTGCCGCAGTCGGCCTCGGCCGCCAGGTCCACCAGGCGACCCAGCAGTTGCGAGCCGATGCCGCGCCGCTGCCATTCGTCCTCCACCAGCAGCGCGACCTCGGTCTCCTCGCCGTCCCACAGCAGGTGGCCGAGGGCGACCAGCCGCCCGGAGGCGGTCTCGACCGCGAGGGTGCGGCCGAACCGCGGGCTCAGCAGATGGTTGAGATAGCGGTCGGCGTCCTGGATCGGCCCGTGGTAGCGCAGGCGGAGGGTGTGCTCGGAGCACCGCTCGTGCATGGCGACTGCTGCCTCGAGGTCGTCCTGGTCGGCGCGGCGCACGGTGATCTCGTTGCCCTCGGGGAGGGTGAGGACGTCCTGGCTGCGGGGGACACGGGGGCCGAGGCGCGCGTCCAGGTCGACGAGGGCGCGGGCGCGCGCGAACTCGGTGGGAGTGAAGGGCAGGTAGGCGCGCTCGACGGTGATCGCGCCGCCGTTCGGGTCGCGCAGATGCATGACCGTCTCCTCCAGGACGCCCTCCACCGGAGGCATCTCGCCGGTGGACCGGCCGGTGGGGGAGAGGGCCGGACGGGAGCGGATGGTGCAGCGGCCCAGCAACTGCCTCAGCGCCAGCGGAAGTTCTGCCGTATCCAGCGCGGTGCGGGTGGCCAGGTGGAGCACCCGGGTCGGGGCGTCGACGAGGTCATGGGCGTCGGCACGCTCGGTCCAGGTGCCGCTGCCGCCGGCCCGGGCGATCTCGCGGGCGAGCTGATGGGCCTGGAGGGACGCGGGGGCGCGCAGCAGGAACTCGTCGACGGTCCCGTCGGCGAGCGGGTGGGTCTGCAGCGTCAGGATGTCCACGTCGAGGGAGGCGAGGGCCGCGCAGAGGGCGGCGAGGCTGCCGGGGGTGTCCTGGGCGGTGGTGCGCATCCGCCACAGGGCGGTCTCGCGCGGCCCGTCCTGATCCATGCCGTCCGTGTCCGCCCTTTGGTCGAGCGCGGCTGCCGTCTTGGTGGCGGGCGGCGCATGACTGTGGCGTCGTGCCCACCATGTGTGGAACGCGGCGGTCGCGGCCAGTGTCGCGGCGGAGGCGATGAGCAGAAACGGGCCGTCGGGGGTGTGCCCGATCAGCTTGGCGACGGTGTCGGCGACCGCAACGGCGGTGAACATGGCGGCCAGTTCGACGAGGTCCCGCCGCCAGTGGTGCGGGCGGCGGGCACTCTTCGCAGAAGTCACATCTGTCATGTCTTCACTGTGACCGGCCGGTGTTGCGCGATCACGAACGCTTTGTGACTGATGGGTTAAGCGCCGTTCTGGAGCGCTGTGGGTTGTTTTTGGCTGTTTCTGCCGTGGAGCGTTCGCTTCCGTGATGCAAGGCGGTCAGTGAGGCGGGACGGCAGTGCGTTGACCGGCGCCGGTGGGCTGCCGGGCACGGGGGTGTCGGCAGCCGGTCGCCGGCTCCGGTCAGCGGCTGCCGTCCAGCACCACGCGTGCGACGAGCGCCGGGTCGTCGCTCATCGGGACGTGACCGCAGCCGGGCAGCCTGACCAGGCGGGCCCGGGGAATGATGTGCTTGGCGCGCACGCCCTGACGGCGCAGCAGCAGACGGTCCCGGCTGCCCCAGGCGATGGTGACGGGAACGTCGCGGACGTCGTCGGTGAACAGCACACCACCGCCGGCGGCGAGCGTCTGGTGGAAGCCGGTGGCCCCGCGCAGGGCGCACGTCTCGGCGACGGCCGCCTCGGGTGAACGGCGGCGGGGCCGGGCGTAGATGGTGCTCACCAGCGCCATCCGTCCCGCGGCGGACCGGGACAGCCGCTCGATCACCGGCAGGGGAAGTGAGCGTGCGCCCACACGCATGGCCCTCAGGGTGGCGAAGGCGTAGCGGCGCTCGGCCTCCGTCCAGAAGCCGGCCGGGGACAGCGCGGTCACCGACCTGACCAGCTTCTCCCGTCCCAACTCGAGGGCGAGCAGCCCGCCGAGGGAGTTGCCCGCGACATGGGGGCGCTCGATACCGAGCGCGCCGCAGAGCGCGCCGAGCGCCGTCGTCACCGTCGTCAGGTCGTACGGGACGCCCTCGGGCAGCGCGGCGGACGTGCCGAAGCCGGGCAGGTCGACGGCGACGACCTCCCGTTCCGCAGCGAGTATGTCCATCACCGGCTCCCAGGCCTGCCAGTGGTGGCCGATGCCGTGCAGCAACAGCAGCGGCTCGCCGATGCCCCTGCGCTCGTATGTGACGGACAGCGTGCGGCTGCCCCGGGCGGTCTCGATGGGGACCGAGATCTCTGCGGCCATGGCTGCACGCTTCCTTTGGTTGAGATAGACGCACTGTCAGTAACAATTACCGTTCGGTAGCTTCCAGTTCAAGAGGCCGGGCATCAGGACCCCGTCACTGTGCCGCGCGCCGCACCGGATCCTGCTGGACAGCCGACGCCGCGTCGGCTGGGATTGAAGGGTGGCAACCGACATCGTGACCGACCTCTTCGAAGAACACCGGCCCGTCCTGACCGGAGTCGCCTACCGGATGCTCGGTCGGATCGCCGACGCGGAGGACGTGGTGCAGGAGGCGTGGCTGCGCTGGTCGGCCGACGAGCGTGCCGATGTACGGGAGCCGCGCGGCTACCTCGTACGGATCACCACACGCCTCGCCATCGACCGGCTGCGGCACGTCCGGTCCCGGCGCGAGGCGTACGTCGGCCCCTGGCTTCCCGAGCCCATCGCCACCGACTTCGGCCCCGCGGTGCCCGACACCGCCGAACGGGCTCTGCTCGCCGAGTCCGTCTCGTTCGCCGCCCTCGTCGTCCTCGAATCCCTCTCGCCCCTGGAACGCGCCGTGTTCGTGCTGCGCGAGGCGTTCGGCTTTCCGTACGCGGAGATCGCCGCCACGCTGGAGAAGTCGGAGGCGGCCGTGCGCCAACTCGCCGGACGGGCACGCAAGCACGTCGATGAACGCAAGCACCGCTACGACGTGGACCCGGCCGAATGCCGCGCCCTCACCGAAAGATTCCTGGCCGCCGCGGCCGGCGGCGACATGGAAGGGCTGCTTTCCCTGCTCGCACCGGACGTGCGCCTTGTCGGCGACAGTGGCGGCAAGGCCAAGGCCCCTCTGCGGGTCATGCAGAGCGCGGACAAGGTGGGTCGCTTCCTCTTCGCGGTCTCCCAGGAGCCGATCCCGGACGTGGACTTCCGCTTCGTCGAACTCAACGGCGCGCCGGCTCTCCTGGTCCTCTCCGGCGGGAAGCCGGACAGCGTTCTGCAGATGGAGGTACTGGACGGACGTATCCAGTGCGTCTACATCATCAGGAACCCCGACAAGCTCGTCGCCCTCGCCTCGCTCGGCACGGTCTGAGTCCCCCTCGTCGCACCTTGGCCCCCGCGGGTGCTCTTCGGCCCACGGGGTTCCTGTGCTGCCCGCGTGTCTGGTGCGGCTGCCGCGCGCCGCAGTACGAAAGGCGCGTGAACGCTCAGCGAAGCCGGTCCGTTCCGTTGCGTTACCCAAGAGCATTGGTCTTGACCAAGGGGGAGGCCCGTCCTATGGTCGCAGAGATAGTGCAGGAACCTTTAATAAACAAGGGCGCGGAAAAGCCGCCGCTGACACGGCGATTGCGGAGGATCAGGGTGGGGACCACGCAGCTGGAATCTGTGCCGGAGCCTAAGTACTGGCACCTCAAGACCGTGCTCGCCGAAGCACTCGACACCGACTTCTCGGTCGGCGAGATCCTGCCCAACGAGCGCGACCTCGCCGCACGCTTCGGCGTCGCCCGCGCCACCCTGCGCCAGGCGCTCGAGCAGCTCGAGCTCGAAGGACGCCTCCAGCGCCGCCGCGGCGTCGGCACGACCGTCGCCCCGCCGCGCATGGGCGTCGATGTGACCACGTCGAGTCACGACTGGCCCGGCACAGGCCACGACGCCTGGCAGGCCGCGGAATGCTCGGTGTCCGTGCCGCCCGCGGCCGTGGCCCGAGTGCTCGACACCGAGGCCGACGAAGAAGTGCACACGGTGCGCCGGCTCCGCGCCAGCCACGGTCAGCCCGTCGCGGCCGAGATGCTGTACGTTCCGCCCTCCTCCGTCCCCGACCTGCCGGCCATCGAGGCGCCGTCCGGACCCGCGCTCGCGCGCAGTGTCCTGCGCGAACTGCAGCGCCTCGACCTCGAGGGCCAGGACCGCGCGGTCGAACTCGGCTCGGCCGGCGCCGTCGACGCCAAGGAACTGGACCGCCTGCCCGGCGCGCCGGTCCTGGTGGTCACGACCCGGTTCTTCTCCGAAGGGCGCACCGCCGCCGTCTCGGTCGCTACGTACCGGGCCGACACCTGCCGCCTGACCTTCGGCGACTCGGGCGACCTCGAGATAAGCCACCACGGCCAGGAGCGCCGCGCCTCCTGACCCGGGCGGCCTGAGCGATCCTTCGACCGGGCGGCCCGTGCGGCCCGGACGAACCGGGCAGTCCTGTCGGCCCGGTCGACCCCGTCGGCCCGTCGCTCACTCAGCGGCGGGCCGTCGCCGTTCCCTCGACGGCGAAGAGCTGCTCCTCCACATGGTCCAGCGCGAGCCGCAGCGCGCCGGTCGCGACGGCCGCCTCACCCAACAGGGACAGCGTCACCCGCGGCGGCCGCAGGCAGTACCGGGACAACTCGTCGCGCAGCGGCGGCAGCACGCCGTCCAGCCCGGCCGCCCAGCCGCCGATCACCACCAGCTCCGGATCGAGGGCGAGTACCAGCGCCGCCACATCGTGCACCAGCCGCTTGTTGAACCGTTCGACCGCCGCGAGAGCTCCCTCGTCGCCGCTCTTGGCGAGCGCGAACACATCCGCGACCGCCTGTTCGTCGAGGGGATGCAGCGGCTCACCCGTCGTCGACAGCAGCTTCTCCGGCGTCTCGTCACGGCCCAGCAGGTGCAGCGCCCCGATCTCACCGGCAGCCCCACCGTAACCGCGGTGCAGCCGACCGCCGATCAGCGAACCGGCACCCGGACTCAGGCCCGCCAGCACGAACACGATGTCGTCGGAGTCGGTCGCCGCGCCCTTCCAGTGCTCGGCGACCGCGGCGGCGTTGGCGTCGTTCTCCACGAGCACCGGACACCGGAACGACCTGCGCAGCCGCTCGCCGAGCGCCAGCCCCGTCCAGCCGGGCAGCGCCGTGGACAGCCGCACCGTCCCGTCGGCCTCGACGATCCCCGGCGAGCCGACGCCCACCGCGCGCAAGCTGCTCCGCGCCACGCCGGCTCGTCGCAGCACATCGGCGACGACCGCCCGTACCCGCTCGAGCCGGTCGTCGGCACCCGCCGTCTGCGACACCTCGCGCGATCCGGCGCCGATGATCCGCCCGTCGAGCCCCGACAGCAGCGCCGCGACCCGGTGCGCCCCGATCTCGACCCCCAGCAGATGACCGGCCTCCGCGCGGAACCTGAACCGCCGTGCCGGCCGCCCCTGCCGGCGCGCCTCGCCCTCCTCTGGAACGCTCTCGACGACGAGCCCCGCCTCGATCAGACCCTCGACGACACCCTCGACCGTCGGCCGCGACAGACCCGTGATCCGCGTCAGATCGGTCAGCGTGGAGGAGTCCGTGCCACGCAAGGAATGGAGTACCACCGCGGAGTTGATCCGCCGCAGCAGCGAGGGATCTCCGCCGGTCAGCCGCCCCACGTGTGTCCTCCCAGCTCGTGCCCGTGTTGGCCGGATCGTACTCGCTGCCGGTCCCGTGCCGCGCGACGGGCACGGAGCCGTGGCGGCACGGGGTGGGTGACGGTGCGCCAAGTGTCAGCGGCAGCCGGTTCAATGGAGGTATGACCACGGCACAGCATCTCGCTGCGATCGACCTGCTGCGCGGCCGGGCCTTCCCGGCACAGCGCGACAGGTCCGAGTTCGGCGACAGTGGGCCCGGCTATCACCTCGCGGAGTTGCGCACGGAGGCGGACGGGGCATGCCTCCCGGGCGACGCGGCGGTCGAGCTGTGCGAGGCCGAGTGCGAGGCGCTCGCGTTCGCGTTGAGTACCCGCTGGGGGGAGGGGCAGCGGTTCAGCCTGTGGTCGGCGTCCGTCAGGAGCATCGCGGGGGAGGGGATTCCGCAGCCGTGGGAGCGGCTGAGCCAGTGCGCCGACGACGTGCAGACATGGCGTGCGGAGGGTCACTGGATAGCAGTCGCCGTCGCGCGCGCGGAAGGTGAACGCGAGTACCGGCTGATCGTTGTCGTCACCGATGTCGACCCGCCCTGAAGCGCGCACTCAGAGCGACGCTTCCCGCAGTCTGCCGTACTCCTCGGCCATCGTCTGCAGCGTCCAATGGGCGTTGAGGCCGCTGGGGTTGGGCAGTACCCACAGACGGGTGTCGCCGATCGTCCGCTGCTGCGGTCCGATCCGGGCGGTGCGCTCCCCGAACGCCGTGCGGTACGCGGTCACGCCGACGACGGCCAGCCAACGCGGCGTCAGTCGCTCCACCTTCGCCGTCAACAGCCGCCCGCCCTCGCGGAATTCCTCGGCAGTCAGCTCGTCGGCCCGGGCGGTCGTCCGTGCCACCACGTTGGTGATTCCCAGGCCGTACGAGAGCAGCTCGCGCTGCTCGGACGGCAGAAGCCGGCGCGGGGTGAAGCCCGACAGGTGCAGGACCGGCCAGAACCTGTTGCCGGGCCGGGCGAAGTGGTGACCCGTGGCGCCCGACATCAGGCCCGGGTTGATGCCGCAGAACAGCACGGAGAGACCGTCCGCGACCACGTCCTCGATGACGCGGTCGCGGGCGGCTTCCAGCTCGGCGGGGGTGGGGCGGGTCAGAGGATCGCGCCCGGGGTGTAGCCGGCGGCCTCCGGGTACTGCTTGGCGATCTCCTCGATACGGGAGACGATCACGGCCACCTGGTCGCCCGCGGCGCCGGTGAACGACAGCTTGTCCGCCATCAGTTCGTCGAGCTGGGCCCGGTCCAGCGGGATCCGCTCGTCGGCGGCCAGCTTGTCCAGCAGCTCGTTGCGCTCCGCGCCCTGCTCCCGCATGGCGAGGGCGGAGGCGACCGCGTTCTCCTTGATCGCCTCGTGCGCGACCTCACGCCCGACACCGGCGCGGACCGCGCCCATGAGGACCTTGGTGGTGGCGAGGAACGGCAGGTAGCGGTCGAGTTCACGGGCGATGACCGCGGGGAACGCGCCGAACTCGTCGAGCACCGTCAGGAACGTCTCCAGCAGACCGTCGAGCGCGAAGAACGCGTCCGGCAGCGCCACCCGGCGGACCACGGAGCAGGACACGTCACCCTCGTTCCACTGGTCGCCGGCCAGCTCGCCGGTCATCGACGCGTACCCGCGCAGGATGACCATCAGGCCGTTGACGCGCTCGCAGGAACGGGTGTTCATCTTGTGCGGCATCGCGGACGACCCGACCTGGCCCGGCTTGAAGCCCTCGGTGACCAGCTCGTGGCCGGCCATCAGGCGGATGGTCTTGGCCACCGACGACGGGGCGGCGGCGAGCTGCACCAGCGCGGAGACGACGTCGTAGTCGAGCGAACGGGGATACACCTGGCCGACCGACGTGAACGCGGTGCCGAAGCCCAGGTGCGCGGCGATGCGCTGCTCCAGATCCGCGAGCTTCGAGGCGTCACCGCCGAGCAGGTCGAGCATGTCCTGCGCGGTGCCGACCGGGCCCTTGATGCCGCGCAGCGGGTAGCGGCCCAGCAGGTCCTCGAGGCGGCCGTAGGCGACCAGCAGCTCGTCGGCAGCGGTCGCGAAACGCTTGCCGAGCGTGGTGGCCTGGGCGGCGACGTTGTGCGAGCGGCCGGCCATGACCAGCTCCGCGTACTCGCCGGACAGCTTGCCGAGGCGTGCCAGCACGGCCACCGTACGGTCGCGCACCAGCTCCAGCGACAGCCGGATCTGCAGCTGCTCGACGTTCTCCGTCAGGTCCCGGGAGGTCATGCCCTTGTGGACTTGCTCGTGACCCGCGAGTGCGTTGAACTCCTCGATCCGGGCCTTCACATCGTGGCGCGTGACCTTCTCGCGCTCGGCGATCGACGCCAGGTCGACCTGGTCGAGCACGCGCTCGTAGTCGGCGAGCGCCGCATCGGGCACCTCGATCCCGAGGTCCTTCTGCGCGCGCAGCACCGCGAGCCAGAGCCGGCGCTCCAGCTTCACCTTGTGCTCGGGGGACCAGAGGACGGCGAGCTCCGCGGAGGCGTAGCGGCCGGCAAGGACATTGGGGATGCGAGGCTTCGCAGACACGGCAGTCACGTGTCCTGATTCTACTGGCGGTTTCTGCAGGTCGGCGCCGCGCCCTCGGTTGTACCTTGCTACGAAGCCGTCGCGTCGCTACGCCTCGGCGGACGGCGGCTCGAAGGGCAGCAGGTCGGGACGCTTCGCCGGACGGCCGTCGCCGGAGGACCGGCCGGTCAGCCGCCGCCCGAGCCACGGCCCCAGATGCCTGCGGGCGAACTGCGCGTCGGCGACCCGCCGCGCTGCCCATCCCGTGCGCAGGGCGGGCGGCAGCAGCGCCTGCCAGTCGTGCTCCGCGTCCATACCGAGTCCCTGCCACACCGCCTCCGCGACCCTGCGGTGCCCCTCGGCGGTCAGATGCAGCCGGTCCACGTCCCACATGCGCTGATCCCCCAGCGCCTGAGAGCGGTACAGGTCGACCACGATCGCCCCGTGCCGGGAGGCGAGCGAGTCGATATGGGCGAACAGCTGCTCCATCCGCGGACGGAAGCGTTCCATCACGGGGCCCTGGCGGCCGGGACTGCGCATCAGCACCAGCTGCTTGCACGACGGCGCGAGCTTCTCCACCGCCTCCTCGAGGAGTCCGCACACCCGCGCCATGTCGCACTTGGGACGCAGTGTGTCGTTCAGTCCGCCGACGAGGGTGACAAGATCGGCCTGCATGGCGGTCGCGCGGCCGATCTGCTCGTCGACTATCTGGCCGATCAGTTTGCCGCGCACCGCGAGGTTCGCGTAGCGGAAGCCGGGCGTACGGGCCGCCAGCCGGCCGGCGAGCACATCCGCCCAGCCTCGGTAGGAGCCGTCGGGCAGCAGATCGGACATGCCCTCGGTGAAGGAGTCACCGATCGCGACAAAACTGGTGTATCTGGCATTCATCTCCATGGCGCAGCGATCCTACCGCGCGGTAAGGTCCGTCGGTTCCTTACCCGGAGGGGAGCTTTCGTGAGTGACGCGCTGCTGAACGCGCTGGCCGAAGTGCTGGCCGAAGTGGTGACCCTGATCGACACCTGCGACGACGACGTGCTCGACCCGGACACCGCGGTGAAGTGGCTCGAGTCCACCGGCTTCCTTCTGGACAGGTTGCCGCCGGCCGACCGCCGCGAACTCGCCAAATGTGTCCGCAGGGCGGCGGACCGCCACCCCGAGGGCGCTTGGCGCGCCGACCTGCTGCGGGTGCCCGACGGCTTCGGGCTCGACGACGACCAGCACGAGCTGTACTGCGACGCCATCGAGCACGTCGTCGCGGAGTTCACCGAGGCCGTGAGGGAGGTCGACCCGGCCACGCCGGTACCGACCTGCCCCGGCTGGACCATGGGCGACCTGGTCAGGCACCACGGCACGACCCACCGCTGGGCCGAGCACGTCGTGCGGACGCACACCGCCGAGCCGGTCTGGGCGCGGGACGTCCCCCTCGACCTGCCGACCGAGCCGTCGGCGCACCCGCACTGGATGGCCCGCGGCGCCGAGGCCTCCCTGCGTACGCTCCGCAAGGTCGACCCCGACCTGCCGATGTGGTCGTACGGCGCGGACCAGCGGGTCGCCTTCTACCCGCGGCGGCTGCTCTTCGAGGCGGTGATCCATTACGCGGACGCGCTGCTCGCCCTGGGGCGCGAGCCGCGCATCGCGCAGGGCACGGCGGTGGACGGCATCGAGGAGTTCCTCGAGAACGTGCCGCGGTACACGTGGATCACCGAGCGGCTCGCATCCCTCGACGGCGGCTCGATCCGCCTGCTCGCCCGGGACACCGGCGCCGCCTGGTCGGTCACCTTCGGCGGCACCGGGTTCTCGTGGACGAAGCGGGCCGGGGCGGAGAGCGACGCCGACGCGACGGTCTCGGCCGATGCGGCGGACCTGTTGCTGCTCGTCTACGGCCGCCGACGGTCGGACGCGGAGTGCTTCACGGTGACGGGCAGGCGCGCGGTGCTGGAAGGCTGGCTGACCGCGATGGCGATGTAGCCGGGGGCGGGCGCCCTCCTACCGGGCTCCCGCCCAGGCCGTGGCAAGCCCTCGCCCACACCTTCCCTACAGGCTTCGCTCGGGCCCGGTGGCGCGCGGTGCCCTCCCTCGGCCGGGCGGGCTGAAGGTGTCGGGCATCCCCAGCCCCGCCGGTGATTGAGGCGCGGGGTTCGGGGCGGGGCACCGACAAGGCGGGCGCGGCCCGGGGCTCGAGGCCGGCGCCCCCGGGCCACGCCGCCGCCCCCCGCCGTGTCAGCCCGGCTTGCCCACCAGTTCCCGCAGGATGTCCTCCATCGTGACGAGGCCCTCCGGGTTGCCGTGCTCGTCGAGGACCGCCGCCAGGTGCGTGCGGCTGCGTCGCATGGCCGTGAGCACGTCGTCGAGCGGTGTCGTCGCCCGCACGCGTGCGATGGGACGCAGGGCCGCGACGGGGAACGCCACGTCCCGAGGCGCAGCGTCGAGCGCGTCCTTCACATGGAGGTAGCCCAGGATGCGCCGGCCCTGGTCGACGACCGGGAAGCGGGAGAACCCGGACTCCGCGGAGAGCCTCTCCAGCTGCTCCGGCGTCGTCCCGGCCTGCGCGTACACGACCCGCTCGATGGGCATCACCACGTCCCGAACCGGCCGGCTGCCGAGTTCGAGGGCGTCCCGGAGCCGCTCTGCGGAGCGGTCGTCGAGGAGCCCGGCGTCGCCGGAGTCCTGGACGAGGGCGGCCAGTTCGTCGTCGGAGAAGGTCGCCGACACCTCGTCCCTGGTCTCGACCCGCAGCAGCTTCAGCAGACCGTTGGCGAAGGCGTTGATCATGAAGATCACCGGCTTCAGCGCCTTCGCGAGCGCCACCAGCGGCGGGCCGAGCAGCAGGGCGCTGCGCAGCGGCTCCGCGAGAGCGATGTTCTTCGGGACCATCTCGCCCAGCAGCATGTGCAGATACGTGGCGAGCGACAGGGCGATGACGAACGAGATCGGGTGGACCGCCCCGTGCGGCACGCCCACCGCGTCGAAGACCGGTTCCAGCAGATGCGCGATGGCCGGTTCCGCGACGATGCCGAGGACCAGGGTGCACAGCGTGATGCCCAGCTGCGCGGCGGCCATCAGCGCGGAGACGTGCTTCAGGCCCCACAGGACGCTGCGCGCCCGGCGGTTTCCGGCCTGTGCCTCTGGTTCGATCTGGCTGCGGCGCACGGAGATCAGCGCGAATTCCGCGCCGACGAAGAAGGCGTTGACGACGAGCGTCAGGAGGCCGATGAACAGTTGGATCGCGATCATCGTCCCGCCTCCTCGATGTCGATGTCTTCGGCCGGGTCGTCGACCGTGGCCGGTGCGTGCAACAGGACCCGCGCGGCTCGCCGCCCGGAGGCGTCGAGCACGTCGAGCTGCCAGCCGGCCATGTCGATGCTGTCGCCCTCGGCGGGAATGCGCCCGAGTTCCGTGGCGACCACTCCGGCGAGCGTCTCGTAGGGGCCGTCGGGCACCCTCAGCCCGATGGCCGCGAGCTGGTCGGTGCGCGCGGCACCGTCGGCGGACCACAGGGCCCGCCCGTCGGCATCCTCGCCCGCGGGGGCCAGGTCCGGTGTCTCGTGCGGGTCGTGCTCGTCGCGTACCTCGCCGACGACCTCCTCGACGATGTCCTCCATCGTCACGACCCCGGCGGTGCCGCCGTACTCGTCGATGACGACGGCCATCGTGGACCGGCCCTGCAGCCGGTCGAGCAGCCGGTCCACGGTCAGCGACTCCGGGACGAGCACCGGCTCGCGCAGCAGTTCGCCGACACGCAGGCGGGGACGGTGCTCGGCGGGCACGGCCAGCACGTCCTTGATGTGGGCGACGCCGACGACGGTGTCGAGGCTGCCCCGGTAGACGGGGAAGCGGGACAGGCCGGTGGCACGGGTCGCGTTCGCCACGTCCTCCGCGGTGGCCTGCACCTCGAGAGCCGTGACCTGCACGCGCGGGGTCATCACGTTCTCCGCGGTGAGCTCGCCCAGACCGAGCGTGCGGACGAACAGTTCGGCCGTGTCGGCCTCCAGCGCGCCTTCCTTGGCGGAGTGGCGGGCCAGCGCGATGAGTTCCTTGGGGCTGCGCGCGGAGGCGAGCTCCTCGGTGGGTTCCATGCCCAGGCGGGTCACGATGCGGTTCGCCGTGTTGTTGAGATGGGCGATCAGAGGGCGGAACGCGGCGGTGAAGATCCGCTGGGGGGTGGCCACGACCTTGGCGACGGCCAGCGGGGCGGAGATGGCCCAGTTCTTGGGGACCAGCTCGCCGACGACCATCAGCACGACGGTCGACAGGGCTGTGCCGATGACCAGCGCGGCGGACGATGCCACGGTGGGGGAGAGGCCGAGGTCCTCGATCGGTCCGCGGATCAGTTTCGCGACCGAGGGTTCGGCGAGCATGCCGACGATCAGATTCGTGACGGTGATGCCGAGCTGCGCTCCGGAGAGCTGGAACGTGAGGCTGCGTACGGCCTTGAGCGCGCCCGCGGCGCCTCGTTCGCCGCGTTCGGCGGCCCGTTCGAGTTCGCTGCGTTCGACCGTCGTGAGGGAGAACTCCGCCGCGACGAAGGCGCCACAGGTGACGGAGAGCAGTACCGCCACGAGGAGCAGAAGCACTTCGGTCATCGGTTCACCTCCGTCCCAGGATCGGGCAGGGAGAGGAGGATTGCGCGATGTCGGCTACTGGGAGGCTCGCCCATGGACGGACGCTCACACCTTTCGTACGGGGAGTGGACAGTCTCTCCATGGTAAAGGAGCGGCAAAACACTCCGCGCGGCGGTGGTGCTCAGGCGAAGGGCTTGACCCAGCGGCGCCAGTGGTCCTCGCGCCGATAGCCGGCGGAGGCCCATGCCCTGTGGGCCCGCTCGTTGGCCTCGAGCACCATCGCGTCGCCGCGCCGGCCACCGGTCGCGGCGAACCGCTTCTCCGCCGCGTCCAACAGCGCCGTGGAGATGCCGCGCCGACGGTGGGAAGGGAGCACGGCCAATCGGTAGAGGGAGCAGCGCCAGCCGTCGTAGCCGGCGATCACCGACCCCACGAGCACGCCGTCCGACTCGGCCAGGATGAGCGCCTCGGGGTCGCGGGTGATCAACCGGGTGACGCCGTCCACGTCGTCCGTGATGCTGGTGCCCTCCGCCGCCTCTTTCCAGAAGGCGAGAACCGCCTCGGCGTCATGGGGTTCGGCGGTGCGAAGCTGCAGGTCGGTCATGGCAAGTAAGCCAAGCACGCGCGCCGCCGGACCCGCCACCGGCTTTCGCGGTGCGGGACGGAGCGGCGGCCGCCCTTGCGGGTGCTAGCAGTCACGCGCTAGCTTGATGACGTGGCGAAGACTCAGCTGAACGTACGCGTGGACGAGACCACGGCGGATACCGCCCGCCGGCGGGCCTTGCAGCGTGGCGTGAGCGTGAACCGCTACATCGAGGAGCTCGTCAAACAGGACGCCGGCGAAGCGGGACGCACTTTCGTGGACGCGGCGGCCGACTTCATGAAGCAGTACGAGTCGGTTTTCGCGGAGGAGTTCGGCGAAAAGCACCGCTGACCGGCCGGATCCCACCGTCTGGCAGGATGCACGGCTGATGACCGGACACCTGGACTGCGTCCGGTGCGGCGGAACCGTCGCCCCCGACGGCCACTGCTGGCATTGCGGTGAGGCGCAGCCCGCCTTCCGCTCCCATCTCGAGATCACGGCCCGCGACGGTTCTGCCGGAGTCACCGACCGCGGCAGGCACCGCGGCATCAACGCGGACGCCATGGCGCTGACCATGACCGGCCCGTGGACGATCGGGGTCGTCTGCGACGGTGTGTCCATGTCGCCCCGAGGCGAGCGAGCCGCACAGGTCGCGTCCGAGGTCGGGCTCACGACCCTGGCGGCCCGGCTCGCGGAGGGCGTCCTGCCGGAAGTCGCCCTCGGCGACGCCGCCGTCCGTGCGGGCCGCGCTGTCGCCGCCCTCGCCACGTCGCCGGATGCCGCGCCGGCCTGCACGTACGTCGCGGGCATCACCGGCCCCGAGGGCTTCTTGAGTGCCTGGATCGGAGACAGCCGGGCCTACTGGCTGCCGGACGAGGGACCGGGCATGGTGCTCACCGACGACGACAGCGGCGAGCACGGGGCCCTCTCCGCATGGCTCGGAGCCGACGCGGACGAACCGGCCGCGCGCATCCGGAGCCACCGGCCGCAGGTCCCGGGCCGGCTCCTTCTGTGCACCGACGGACTGTGGCGCCATGTGCCGGACGCCGACGGACTGCGTGCCGTCCTCGACCGCCGCCGGCACACGGCGCCGGTCGACAACAGCCTTGTGGACGAGGCAAGATCACTCGTCGGGCATGCCCTGGCCGCCGGCGGACAAGACAACATCACCGCGCTGCTCATCCCCGTCGCGGGCGGAGTGTCGAACCCCGGGCACCCCTACCGATGAACACCCCCTACCCGTGAGACGCATCCCCACATGGACAACGACGAGCCCTCCGAGACACCGTCACATGACCACATGAACCTGCGGATCGACCTCGCCTGGCTGCTCATGGTCGCCGAGCACAAGACCCCCGGCGACCCTCAGGTCACCGACTGGGGCGCACTCGTCGCCGCCGTCAGCCGCCACGAGGCGGAGATATTCGGCGTGCCCGTCTACAGCGACCCGCACGCCCGCGCCGCCGCCCTGCTCCAACTGCTGCTGCACGTGCCCGCGCTCGAACGCTCCAACGCCATGTACGCGTCGGCCGTGGCGTACGGCTACCTCGTCGCCTGCGGCATCAAGGTCGTCACCTCGCCCGAGCAGGTACGCGACCTGGCCCGGCTGGTCAAGGAAGGCAAGGCGGACGTCGGGCGCATCGCCGACGAGCTGCGCCAGTGGAGCGAGTGACGACGCCCCGCCCGCGCGCCGAGTGACGACGCCCCGGCCGGCAGGGCGCCCCCTAGCGGGTCGGATCCTGGCCGGCCCCGCGCCGGTCCTCGTCATGCGGACGGCGGGCGACCCCCAGGACACAGGGCGACGTCGGCAACTGGAGCCCGCCGTCCGGCACGCGGAACCGCCGGTACTCTCCCAGCTCGAAACCGGCCGCCTCGATGGCGGCGACGGTGTCCCGTGCGGTGTGACAGCCACCGAAGAGCCGTGGCCACACCGTGCGGTCCAACGCCCGCTGAGTGCGCGCGAGCCCGCGCCCCTCGGCCAGTTGATGCTCGAAGAACCGCAGCTCGCCACCCGGCCGCAGCACCCGTCTGATCTCCGAGAGCGCCCGCGGCAGATCCCGTACGGTGCACAGCACCAGCGATGCCACCGCCGCGTCGAAGCCTTCGTTCTTGACCGGCAGCGCCTCGGCCGCACCTGGCACCACGTCCACCGGGACGTCGGCGTGCAGCGCCGCCTCGACGGCCAACTTCCGCAAGGTGCGCTCCGGTTCGAGCGCGACCACTTCCGAGACGGCCCTCGGATAGTGGCGGAAGTTCAGGCCGTTGCCCGCACCGATCTCGATCACCCGGCCGGACAGCCCGTCCAGCAGCTCGGCGCGGTAGGCGGCGATCCCGCCCTTGAGGTCCGCCGTCACGCTCAACTTCGCGTAGAACCGGGCGAACAGCGGATGATGGACGGCGTCCCGGGGGACCTTCGTGCTGCACAGGGGCATCAGTGCCTCCCTGGGAAGGACGGGCCGGTCACCGACATTCTCCCCCCGGCAACGGCGGATCAGCCGTCCGAGCCCGCCACGAAACAGAATTCGTTGCCCTCCGGGTCGCGCAGCACCTGGAAGCGGCCGTAGTCGTCGGGGACGATCCCCCCGACCCGCACCGCGCCCAGCCGCACGGCCTCGTTAGCCGCCGCGTCGACATCGCCCGCGTCCAGGTCCAGATGAAGCCGGTTCTTGACCGTCTTGCCCTCCGGCACACGCTGGAAGGCGACACGGACGAAGTCCGGCGGATCGATGTACGACCAGTCCTCGGAGCGGTCCACCGGATCGCCGCCGAGGAGCGAGGCCCAGAAGCGCACCAGCAGGGCGGGCTCGTGACAGTCGAGGACGATCTCGTCGATCCGTGCGCGCATGGGGTCAGCCTACGGCGGCGGCGAACGCCCGCGCATCCCATCGGCCCCCGAGGCGTGGCGCCAGCCATCCCTCGGCCCGCTCCCTGAACTCCGCGGGCGCCAGCGCACCGGCACCCCCGGGGACGGCCCCCAGCAGCGGCGCGCCCGCCGCGTCCGGGAGGTCCGAGAGATTGCAGCGCGCCGCCAGATCCGGATCCGCGGGCCAGCTGCCCACCACCACGCCCAATTGCTCCAGACCCCGGGCGCGCAGCGCCTCTGCGGTCAGGGCCGTCATGTTCAGGGTTCCGAGACCGGCCGGGGCGACCACGAGCACGGGCGCGCCCAGCTCGGTGGCCACGTCCGCGAGGGTGGCGCCCTCGTCGTCGAGCTGCACGAGCAGACCGCCGGCGCCCTCGACCAGCACCAGGTCGTGCTCGGTCGCCAGCTTCCCGGCCGCCTCCGCGACCTGCCGCGGCCGCACCGGGGCGAGCCCGGCCCGCCGGGCGGCGGTGGCGGGCGCCAACGGCTCGGGAAAACGGCCCAGTTCGACGGCAGTCACCTGCCCGGCGAGCCGCCGCACCACGTCGACGTCGCCGTCCTCGCCCGGCGCGACCCCGGTCTGCGCGGGCTTCACGACGGCGACGGAACGCCCTTGCGCCACGGCGACGGCTGCGACAGCGGCCGTGACGACGGTCTTGCCGATCTCGGTCCCGGTTCCGGTGACCACGATCACTGCCATGTGCTTCTGTGTCCTCTGCTCGTTCCGACTGCGTTCGCCCGTCCGGGGCGTCCCCGGACGGGCGCCCCGCGGGGCACGTCAGCCCGCCGTCGCCGCCGCGCGGACCGCACCGCAGACGCGGGCGAGGTCGTCGTCGTCCGTCACGTACGGCGGCATCGTGTACACGAGGTCGCGGAACGGGCGCAGCCACACGCCCTCGCGTACCGCCGCCGACGTCGCCGCGGCCATGTCCACCTCGTGGTCCAGCTGTACGACGCCGATGCCGCCGAGTACCCGTATGTCCTTCACGCCCGCTTGCCCGGCGACTTCCGCGAGGCCCTCCCGCAGGCCCGCCTCCAGCCGCTTGACCTCCTGCTGCCAGTCCTGGCCGAGCAGCAGGTCGATCGACGCGCACGCGACGGCCGCGGCCAGCGGGTTGCCCATGAACGTCGGGCCGTGGGCCAGCACGGGGACCTCGCCGCGCGAGATGCCGTCGGCCACCCGCGACGTGCACAGGGTCGCCGCCATCGTCAGATAGCCGCCGGTCAGTGCCTTGCCCAGGCACATCACGTCCGGCGCGACACCGGCCTGCCCGGCCGCGAACAGCGTGCCCGTGCGGCCGAAGCCGGTCGCGATCTCGTCGAAGACGAGCAGCACGCCGTGCTCGTCGCACGCCTCGCGCAACACGCGCAGATATGCGGGGGAGTGGAACCGCATGCCGCCCGCGCCCTGGACCACCGGCTCCACGATCACCGCGGCGAGTTCGTCCGCGTGCCGGGCGATCAGCGCGCGCAGCCCGTCCGCGTACGACTCCTCGTACTCGGCCGGCGGCGCGTCCGCGAAGATCTGCCGCGGCAGCACGCCCTGCCACAGTTCGTGCATCCCGCCTTCGGGGTCGCAGACCGACATCGGCTGCCAGGTGTCGCCGTGGTAGCCGCCGCGCCACGTCAGCAGCCGCTGCTTCGCGGGCCGGCCCACCGAGCGCCAGTACTGCAGGCACATCTTCACCGCGACCTCGACGGACACGGAGCCGGAGTCGCAGAGGAAGACGTGCCGCAGCGGCTCGGGGGTGATCTCGACCAGCCGGGCGGCCAGTCGCACGGCGGGCTCGTGGGTGAGCCCGCCGAACATCACATGGCTCATCCGCCCCAGCTGCGTCGTCGCCGCCTCATTGAGGACCGGGTGGTTGTAGCCGTGCACGGCCGACCACCAGGACGACATGCCGTCGATCAACTCGCGCTGCCCGTGCACCTCTTCGGCGAGCCGCAGCCGCACCCCGGAGGCGGACTCGACGACCAGCGGGTCCGTACGGCCCGGCATCGGGCCGTACGGGTGCCAGACGTGAGCACGGTCCAGGGCACGCAGCTCGTCCGGGGTGAAATCAGGCATTGGGCGCGAGATCCGTTCCGGCGCCGCGACGGCGGACCGCGACCAGGTCCGTACGGGCAGCGGGGACTTCGGTGTCCTGTTCCGCCACCGGTTCCGCCGGGTCGGCCGCCCCTTCGCTCGAGCAGCCGCCTTCGCCGCCGTCCCCGCAGACCGAGCCGCAGCCACCGCCCGCGCTCCGGTGCTCGGGCAGCGTCGTGGTGTCCGTGCCCTCCACCTCGAAGCCGGCGTCCGCGATCATGTCGAGGTCCGCCTTGCCCTCCTGGCCCTCGCTGGTGAGGTAGTCGCCGAGGAAGATCGAGTTGGCCAGGTGCAGGGCCAGCGGCTGCATCGAGCGCAGATGCACCTCGCGCCCGCCGGCCAGCCGCACCTCGACGTCGGGGCAGACGAACCGCACCATCGCGAGAATGCGCAGACAACGCTGGGGGGTGAGGTGCCACTCCTTGGCGAGCGGTGTGCCCTCGAACGGGATCAGGAAGTTCACCGGGACCGAGTCGGGGTCGAGCTCGCGCAGCGAGAACACCACGTCGACCAGGTCCTCGTCGGCCTCGCCCATGCCGGCGATCAGCCCGGAGCACGCGGAGAGGCCCGCCGCGTGCGCCTTGGTCACCGTGTCCACACGGTCGGCGTAGGTGTGCGTGGTCGTGATGTCCCCGTACGTCCCCTCGGACGTGTTCAGGTTGTGGTTGTACGCGTCGGCGCCCGCGTTGCGCAGCCGTTCGGCCTGGCCGTCGGAGAGCAGACCCAGACAGGCGCACACCTCGACGCCCTCGTTCTGTTCCTTGATGGCCTCGATGGTCTTCGAGACCCGGTCGACGTCGCGGTCCGTCGGACCGCGGCCGCTCGCGACCAGGCAGACCCGCTTGGCGCCGCCGGCCACACCGGCGGCCGCGGCCTGCGACGCCTCGTCGGGCTTCAGCCAGGTGTATTTGAGGATCTCGGCCTTCGACCCGAGGCGCTGCGAGCAGTACGAGCAGTCCTCCGGGCACAGGCCCGACTTCAAATTGACGAGGTAATTGAGCTTCACCCGACGTCCGAACCACTGGCGGCGCACCTTGCCGGCCGCGGCCACCACTTCGAGCAGATCGTCGTCGGAAGTCGCCAGCACGGCGAGCGCTTCTTCACGGGTCGGCAGCTCGCGCCGCAGCCCCTTCTCCACCAGCGTGTTCAGCAGGTCCATGGCGCTGATCCTGACGTACGGCACATGCCCGGGCCAAGGAGGAACTCCACAACAGCGCCGGTTTGAGGTGTGTGCATGGCCACACCCGATCCCTCCTCCCGCCCGGTTAGGGTCTGTCCGCTGCCTACAAAGGGACCGGACCACCATGCCTCAGGATCCTTTCGACTGGATCGACGACGAGTCGCGCCGCCGCGAGCAGGCCGGTCTCGTCCGTACGCTCCGGCCGCGCGCCGCGGACAGTGCCCTCCTGGATCTGGCGAGCAACGACTACCTCGGGCTCACCCGCCGCACGGAGGTCACGGAAGGCGCCGCCGAGGCTGCCCGCCGGTGGGGCGGGGGTGCCACCGGCTCCCGGCTGGTCACCGGCAGCACCGAACTCCACGCCGAGCTGGAACGCGAACTCGCCGACTTCTGCGGCTTCGAGGCGGCCCTCGTCCTGTCCTCCGGCTACGCGGCCAACCTCGCCGCCGTGACCGCCCTCACCGGTCGCGACGCCCTCGTCGTGTCCGACGCGGGCAACCACGCCTCCATCGTCGACGGCTGCCGCCTGTCCCGGGCGGAGACGGCCGTCGTCGCGCACGGCGATGTCGAAGCCGTGCGCAAGACCCTCGACGCGCACCACGGCCGCCGCGCCCTCGCCGTCACCGACTCGGTCTTCTCCGTGGACGGCGACGCGGCACCCCTGACCGGTCTCGCCGACGCCTGCCGCGAGCACGGGGCGGCACTGGTCGTCGACGACGCACACGGTCTCGGCGTTCTCGGCAGCGGGGGGCGCGGGGCCCTGGACGCCGCCGGACTCGCGGGCGCTGCGGGTGTCGTCGCCACGCTCACACTCTCCAAGTCGCTCGGCAGCCAGGGCGGGGCGGTCCTCGGCCCGGCCCGCGTCATCGACCACCTGGTCAACACCGCGCGTACCTTCATCTTCGACACCGGACTTGCCCCGGCGGCGGCCGGCGCGGCTCTCGCGAGCGTGCGGATCCTGCGCCGCGAACCCGGCCTCGCGGCGCGGGCCCGCGAAGTGGCCGCGACGCTGCACCGCCGGCTCACCGACGCGGGGCTGACCTCGGCGCGGCCCGACGCCGCCGTCGTCTCCGTACAGGCGCCGTCGCCGGAGGCGGCCCTGCGGTGGGCGGCCGACTGCCGTGCGGCAGGGCTTGTCGTCGGATGCTTCCGGCCTCCGTCCGTACCGGACGGGATCTCGCGGATCAGGCTCACCGCGCGCGCGGATCTCACGGCAACGCAGATCGACCAGGCGGTCTCCACGATCATCGGTGCCGCGCCCGCCAGTTGAGGACGGCAGCACGTCCCGGGGGCTGCCGGGGCGCCCCAAATACGTTCTGCCGTAGCAGAGTTCACCGCTTCGGGCGACAGATATGTGCGTATCTTGGTGGATCGCCGCCCCTGACGGGCGATAAGTGGCAGTCTGACGCGGAAGCGCAATCCGTGGCCGTTCTCGCATTTCATCCGCTTCGAGTCGGAGCCCGGCCCGGTGGGAAAGGGACAGCGTCGCCATGGCAGACCACCAAGAAGCATCTCTCACTCTGCCGAGCGATCCGGAGTCGGTCTCCACCGCCCGGAGATATGTCACGGACATCGTGTGCGAATGGGGGCTAGGACCCGACACCGAGGCCGTGGACACGGTCCGGCTGATCGTGTCCGAACTCGCCACCAACGCCGTGCAGCACACCTTCGGACAGTCCCCGACCTTCACCGTCGACCTGCGGCTGGAGCGCGACGAGCAGCTGTGCATCGGCGTGACCGACAGTCACCCGCGCTGGCCGCGGCGGCTGCCGGCCGCGGTCCGCCAGGACAATGGCCGCGGGATGGTGATCATTCGTACGCTCACCGCGGAGTGCGGTGGGCAGCTGTCCGTCTCACCCACCCAGGAGGGCGGCAAGACGGTCTGGATCGCGCTGCCGTGGGCCCTTCCCGTACAGAACTGAACGGTCGCCGACTGTCCTCCCCGGCGTCCCCGTCCCGGGGCCGACCCGAGTTGGCCCGGCCGGCGCACCGCCCGTCGCCGTCGAAGGCGTCACGGGGGTGCGCGACCGGACTCGGGGGCGCCCCTGCTCGTCGGGTCCTCGGCGCGATGACACCGTGACCGGGGCGAGGGAAGCGGAGCAGCTGTCGGGGCGTCAGCGGACGCGGCCGTACTTGACGCTCCTCGTCCAGATCTTGGCGAGCTTGACCACGTCGCCCGTCTTGGGTGAGTGCCAGATCTTGCCGTGGCCGGCGTAGATGCCCACGTGGTACACGAAACCGCCGGAGTGGAAGAACACCAGGTCACCGCGTTGCCGGTTGCCGGCGGGGATATGCCGCGTCCGGTTGTACTGCTGTTGAGCGGTCCGGGGCAGTATCTTCCCCGCTTTTTTGTACGAATAGAGCATGAGCCCGGAGCAGTCGAAGCGGGACGGGCCAGTGCCGCCGTAACGGTAGGGGGATCCCTGCTTCGAGGCTGCCACTTTGAGCGCCTTGCTCGCGTGGCTGCTGATCGCTCGCGCCTCTGCGGAGCTGCTGGGGGCCAGGAGTGTGCCGCCGACGGCGGCGATCGTCAGTGCGGATACGGCGCCCGCTCGCGAGAAGAGGGGCGGGAGATGAATCTGCGCAGTCATGCGCAACCCTTCGTCAGCCGCCTGTGAAGGATGACCTGTCGGGTTCGGACCGGCGAAGACGCCCGGCCGCCGTAGCGGCTTCACCCCAAGACGCGTCCGGGATCGCCGGTCACGCCGTACTGCTCGGGTCCTCCACTCCTGCCGATGCAATTCCGTCGACCAGTCGTCCGGTGCGGCGGCAGGACTCAGCGTCCGCCCGGACCGCCCCGTCAGGGTGGCGGGGGCTTGTCGTCCCACGGATCGTTACCCACCGATGTCCGATTTCCGAGTTGAAACGGCTTTTGTGAAGCCAATCACGACTGGCCCTTTCGGGTGGGCAGGAGCGTGAACACCGTTCTCGCGTGACGCGGAAGCATGGTGGTACCAGCGGCGAAGCCGTCGATTGGGCCAGATCGGTGATCGCGCCGCGCAAGTCCTGCGACACGCAACAACTTCCGTGAAGCTCCACCGAACGGGGGACGAATGCCCCTACCCCGTTGGCGGTTGACAACAGCGGAACGACCGTCAACTCGTCGAAACAGGCGGCATGGTCACTCGCTTCGCCCTGCGCTCCCCGTCCAGAATGCGCAGCGCCTCGCTCAGTGTGTGCGTGTACACCTCGCTCTCGCCGCGCACATGCATGAGCGTCAGGGCGTCTTTCAACGCGGCTGCCCGGCCCACCAGGGCTTGTGCCGCGCGCAGTGCGCCGTAGGTGTGGGTGGAGCGGGCGGGGTTGATCCGGCCGACCAGGTCGACTACTTCGAGATACGCGTCGACGAACTCGGCCTCGGCGCTGGTCAGTGCGGGCAGCGGCGGCAGCTCGGGCGGCAACATCGTGCGCTCACTTCGCGCCGGAGGCCGTGGCCGAGGTCTTGCGGCTCGTGATGACGTGGTCGATCAGGCCGTACTCCTTGGCCGCCGTCGCGTCGAAGATCTTGTCCCGCTCAAGGTCGGCGGCGACGCGTTCGGCGTCCTGGCCGGTGTGGCGTACGAACATCCCGGCGAGTTGTGCACGCAGCCGCAGCAACTCGGCGGCATGAATCTCGAGATCGGAGGGCTGTCCCCGCAACGGCTCCTCGAACGCGGGCTGCTGGACCACGATCCGCGCGCCGGGCAACGCCATGCGCTTGCCGGGCGTGCCGGCGGCGAGCAGCGCGGCAGCGGTCGAGGCGGCCTGGCCGAGGCACGTGGTGGCCACGTCGCAGGTGACGACCTGCATCGTGTCGTAGACCGCGGACATGGCGCTGAGAGATCCGCCGGGGGAGTTGATGTACAGGCAGATGTCCTGGTCGGGGGCCGCGTACTCGAGGTGGAGGAATTGCGCGATGACGTCGTTGGCGGCGGTGTCGTCCACCGCGGTCCCGAGGAAGATGATCCGCTCGCCCAGCAGCTTCGAGTACGGGTCCAGCGTGCGCGTCCCCGACGAGGTGCGTTCGGTGAACTCCGGCAGGACGTAGCGGGCGGAAGGACGATTCATGGCGTACCTCTCCTCTGGCGGATGCGGGGCTGTTCGCGGGGCATCTGTAAGAAATGTACAGGACGTACAGACCGTTAGGATGGGTGCATGGCCTATGAGATTCCGGTGACGCAAGCCCGCGCAGAGCTCGCCGACCTGATCAACCGCGTTGTCTACGGCGGGGAGCGCGTGGTGGTGACCCGGCACGGGAAGCCCCTCGTCGCGCTGGTCTCCGCGGCAGACCTGGAACGACTGGAGAACGCGGGGGAGGCGGCCGAGGAGCAGGTGATCAGCTCGGTGTCCTCGTTCGGCTCGACGTCTTCCGCTCCCGCCCCTCGCGGCCGTTTCGGCCTCGCTGCGGAACACCACCGCCCGGAAGACCGCACCTGACCCCTCGCGCGCACTGAACGACCGCGCGCCGCCGCGGGTGAGCGGCGTCGCGCGGCCACTTGAGCCGGCCCGGCGTCGGTTTCGCCGGCCGGCGGCTGGTGTGCGCTCCACCGCCCGGTCGTCGACGGCCCCGGCCGCCGCCTCCCCGCTGCCTCGGTCGCAGAACAGCCGGGCCCGAGCCGCGGTGCCATCGCGCCGGCAGGGTCTTCGGGCTGCGCCGCCCCGGGCTTCGGGCATGCGGAGGCCGCGCGCCCCCGTCCTGCAGCGGGGGCGCGCGGCCGGTAGGAGGGGTCAGGCGGTCGGGACGGGGGAGGGCTTGCTCGGGGCGGGCACGGCGGGGGACGTGGTCCGGCGGCTGCCACCCAAGAGCACCGCTGCCAGGCTCAGTGCCGCCCACGCCGACAGGACGACGGCCGGAGCCGCAGCGGCGTGCCCGTCGAAGTAGGCGGCCGAGCGCAGCAGCGTCGTGCCCGCGCCGGGCGGCAGCCACTGGCCGATGGCGCCGACCGGCTCCGGCAGTAGTTCGGGTGCGGACGCGGCGCCGGAGAACGGATTGCCGATGAGCACCATCAGGAGCGCTCCGAGGCCGATTCCCGGCGTGCCGAGCAGGGCGGCCAGCCCGGCGACCGGCGCGGCGATGGCGGCGACCGTCAGGCTGAGCGCACCCGCCTCCGCCCACCAGTTGCCGTCGAGCACGCCGAGCCAGCTGTGCGCCAGCGCGGCGGCCGTGATGCCCACCATCACGGACGCGCCGACGAGCGCGACGGCGGCCCGCCTGCCGCGCAGTCCCAGCATCGTCACCAGCCCGCCGGCGGCGACCCCGGCGAGGGCGAGCGGCAGCACGCTCGCCGCGAGGGCGCTGCCGCGCGGGTCACCGGACGGCAGCGGAGCGACATCCGTTGTCTGCACCCGGGTGCCGGGCTGCGCCTGTGCCGTGACCGCCTCCTTGAGCATCTGTGCGACGACCGGTGAGGCCCCTGACGCGGTCAGCAGGCGCGGACCTCCCGGGCCGGCGACGACCGCACCGTATACGACCCGGTCCTCTATCGCGGTCCGGGCAGCGGCCTCGTCGTCGTAGCGGTGGACGTCGAAGGCGCCTTCGTGCTCCTCGAACCGCTGCTCGAGCGGGGCGGCCGCCGCGGCCGACCCCGCGACACCTATGGGTACTTCGCGCGGTGCCGTGCGGGCGGCGGGCCAGGCGAACGCCCAGAGGGCCAGCGCCACCACGGCCGGAACCAGGACCATCACCGCGATCATGCGACGCGTCGGCGTAGCGGACATGAGGAACTCCCTGACAGAGAAGGATCGTTCGTTTTGCGGTGTCGCACTGTCCTGCCGCTGGTGGCGCTTGTCAAGAAGGAATGTTCGTTTTACTTTTTGCCTCATGGCCCGCGTATCCCAGGAACACCTTGACGCCCGTCGCCGCCAGATCCTCGACGGCGCCGCCCGCTG
The DNA here is from genome assembly GCF_044763255.1 of Streptomyces sp. NPDC096176. Lineage (NCBI taxonomy): Bacteria > Bacillati > Actinomycetota > Actinomycetes > Kitasatosporales > Streptomycetaceae > Streptomyces > Streptomyces sp. NPDC096176. The sequence goes on from NZ_JBIWFV010000003.1 coordinate 59,818, forward strand.
CGTCTCCCGCAATGGCTTCCACGCCACGTCGATGCAGGACATCCTGCGCGAGTGCGGACTGTCGGCGGGCGCCGTGTACCGCTACTTCCGCAGCAAGGAAGAGCTGATCACGGCCATCGCCGACGAGGCGTTCAGCGGAATCCGCGCCGCCTTCGCCGAGGCCGCGGAGACCACTCCGCCGCCCGCGCCCGACGTACTGCTCGGGCGGGTGCTGCGCCGCATGCTGGTCGAGGAGGTACCCGGCGGGGACCGTCAGGCCTTCGCCCGGCTGATCGTCCAGGTGTGGACCGAGACCCTGCGCAACGAGGAGCTGGCCGCCGTCCTCGGCGACGGATACAGCGGCATGCGGCAGGCATGGGCGGAGCTCGTCGAGGCCTATCGGGTGAACGGGCAGATGGAGGCGGACGTCGAGGCCGACCATGTGGCGCGCACCCTGATCGCCACCGCTCAGGGGTTCATCGTGCAGCAGGCGCTCTTCGGGGACGTCCGTGTCGAGGTCCTCGAGGACGGCCTGCGCGCCCTGATGTCCATGCGGGATCCCAAGATCAGTTAACGCGCCGGAAAAAACTGCGCTCTAACGTTCAACCCCTGGTCGTGAGATACCCGCGAGCTGGTCAACGAAGTGTTGAAGCGCGCTACGGTCCATCGCGCCCATACGGATACGGGCCGGACGACAGTGAGGTGGACGCGTGCAACTCTCCCCGCACGAGCAGGAACGGCTTCTCATCCATGTGGCCGCGGACGTGGCCGAGAAGCGCAGGGCGCGCGGCGTGAGGCTCAACCACCCCGAGTCCGTCGCCCTCATCACCTCGCACATCCTCGAGGGCGCCAGAGACGGCCGCACCGTCGCCGAACTCATGGCGTCGGGGCGCAAGGTGCTCACCCGCGACGACGTCATGGAAGGCATCCCCGAGATGATCCACGACGTCCAGGTGGAGGCAACCTTCCCCGACGGGACCAAGCTCGTCACCGTCCACGACCCGATCGTCTGAGAGGCGGGGCGCATGATTCCCGGAGAGATCATCTTCGGCGACGGGCCGATCCGGCTCAACGAGGGCCGCGAGACCAGTCGCCTCACCGTTGTCAACGCCGCGGACCGCCCCGTGCAGGTCGGCTCGCACTACCACTTCGCCGAGGCCAATCCCGGCCTCGGCTTCGACCGCGCCGCCGCCCGCGGCAAGCGGCTGAACGTCGCCGCCGGCACCGCCGTGCGCTTCGAGCCGGGCATCCCCGTCGAGGTCGAACTCGTACCGCTCGCCGGGCGCCGGATCGTCGCCGGGCTGCGGGGAGAGACCGGGGGCCGGCTCGATGGCTGAACTGAACCGTGCCGTGTACGCAGATCTGTTCGGCCCCACCACCGGCGACCGTATCCGCCTCGCCGACACGGACCTCCTGGTCGAGATCGAGGACGACCGTTCGGGTGGCCCCGGGCGCGCCGGTGACGAGGCGGTGTTCGGCGGCGGCAAGGTCATCCGCGAGTCGATGGGGCAGTCCCGGACGACACGTGCGGAAGGCGCACCCGACACCGTGATCACGGGTGCCGTGATCATCGACCACTGGGGCGTCGTCAAGGCCGACATCGGCATGCGCGACGGCCGGATCTGCGGCATCGGCAAGGCGGGCAACCCCGACACCATGGACGGTGTCCATCCCGACCTCGTCATCGGCCCGGAGACCGAAGTCATCGCCGGCAACGGGAAGATCGTCACCGCCGGTGCCATCGACGCGCACGTCCACTTCATCTCGCCGACCGTCGTGGAGCAGGCGCTCGCAACCGGCGTGACCACCCTCGTCGGCGGCGGGACGGGGCCGGCCGAAGGGACCAAGGCGACCACGATCACACCCGGTCCGTGGCACCTCGCCCGGATGTTCGAGGCGCTGGAGACCTATCCCGTCAACATCGGCCTGCTCGGCAAGGGCAACACCGTCTCCCGCGACGCCATGTACTCCCAACTGAGGGGCGGCGCCCTCGGATTCAAGATCCACGAGGACTGGGGGGCGACACCCGCCGCCATCGATGCCTGCCTGACCGTCTGCGACGAGACCGGCGCGCAGCTCGCCATCCACACGGACACGTTGAACGAGGCGGGCTTCGTCGGCGACACCCTCGAGGCCATCGCGGGCCGCACCGTCCACGCGTACCACACCGAGGGCGCGGGCGGCGGGCACGCTCCCGACATCATCACCGTCGTCTCCGAGCCGCATGTCCTGCCCAGCTCGACCAACCCGACCCGGCCGCACACCGTCAACACCATCGAGGAACACCTCGACATGCTGATGGTCTGCCACCACCTCAACCCGGCCGTGCCCGAGGATCTCGCCTTCGCGGAGTCACGCATCCGGCCCTCCACGATCGCTGCCGAGGACATCCTCCACGACCTCGGGGCCATCTCGATCATCTCCTCCGACTCGCAGGCCATGGGACGTGTGGGGGAAGTGGTCATGCGCACCTGGCAGACCGCGCACGTGATGAAGAAGCGCAGGGGCCCGCTCGCGGGGGACGGGCGCGCCGACAACCACCGGGCACGTCGTTATGTCGCCAAATACACGATCAACCCCGCGGTCGCACAAGGGCTGGACGGAGAGATCGGCTCGGTCGAGACCGGGAAGCTCGCCGACCTCGTGCTCTGGGAGCCGGCGTTCTTCGGCGTGAAGCCCCAGCTGGTACTCAAGGGCGGACAGATCGCGTACGCGCAGATGGGCGACGCCAACGCCTCGATCCCCACCCCGCAGCCGGTGCTGCCGCGGCCGATGTTCGGCGCGCTGGGGCGTGCCGCGGCCCGGAGTTCGTTCAACTTCGTCGCACCGGCGGCGATCGAGGACGACCTGCCCGGACGGCTCGGCCTCGACAAGAGGTTCGTCCCCATCAGGAGCACCCGACGGGTGACGAAGGCGGACATGCGCGAGAACGACGCCATGCCCCGGGTGGAGGTCGACGCGGACACGTTCTCCGTGAGCATCGACGGCGAGCCGGTGGAGCCCGCTCCTGCCGTCGAACTGCCCATGGCCCAGCGATACTTCCTTTTCTGATGCGGCAGGTGGATCCGATGCGTCCGACGTCACGCGCCACACAGGCGATGCCGCATGCCGCACGAAACGCGGCGTCATGAGCCGCGCCGCGGTGCTCGTGCTCTGTGACGGGCGGTTCCCCGCCGGCGGGCACGCGCACTCCGGCGGCGTCGAGGCCGCGGTGAAGGCGGGGCGTGTCCGGAACGCCGACGACCTGGCGAGGTTCTGCCGCGGCCGGCTGCACACCACGGGGCTCACCTCCGCCGGACTCGCCGCCGCGGCCGCCCTCGGGCACGACCCCGTGAGCCTCGACGCCGTCGCGGACGCCCGCACGCCGTCGCCGGCGCTTCGGGCCACCGCCCGCAAGCTGGGCAGGCAGCTGCTCCGCGCGGCGCGGGCGGCCTGGCCCGGCGCCGAACTCGACGCGCTCGCGGCGGCATTCCCGCGCGGCACACATCAGCCGATCGTCCTCGGCACCACGGCCCGCGCGGCGGGCCTCGGGCCCGTCGACGCCGCGCACTGCGCGGCCTATGAGGCGGTCGGCGGTCCCGCCACGGCGGCGGTGCGTCTGCTCAGTCTGGACCCTTTCGAGGCGACCGCCGTCCTCGCCCGCCTCGCCCCCGAGATGGACGCGGTCGCGGCGCGGGCGGACGAGGCCGCGCGCGAGGGAGTCGAGAGCCTTCCCGCCGCATCGGCCCCCCTGCTCGACATCAGCGCCGAGCAGCACGCCGCATGGCCCGTCCGCCTCTTCGCGTCGTAGACACCGTCCTGCAGCCCCCTCCAGAGCCCCGTCCCGGGCCCCGTTCCACAGCCTTGTCCCCGATCCCGGCCCCGAGCCCCGACCACCAAGGAGCCGCACCCGCATGCACCTCGACCACAGCCACTACGACGCCCCCGCCGCCGTCGGTGCCGACGCAACGCGCCCCGACGGCACTCGGCGTGCCCTGCGGATCGGGCTCGGCGGACCCGTCGGATCCGGCAAGACCGCCACCGTCGCCGCCCTGTGCGCGGCGCTGCGCGACAGGCTCTCCATCGCGGTTGTCACCAACGACATCTACACCCGCGAGGACGCCGAGTTCCTGCTGCGCCATGCCGTGCTGCCGCCCGAGCGCATCCAGGCCGTCGAGACCGGCGCCTGCCCGCACACCGCCATCCGCGACGACATCTCCGCCAACCTCGAGGCCGTCGAGGACCTGGAGGACAGTGTTGGTCCGCTCGACCTGATCCTCGTCGAGTCCGGCGGTGACAACCTCACCGCCACCTTCTCCAAAGGGCTCGTCGACGCGCAGATCTTCGTCATCGACGTGGCGGGCGGCGACGACATCCCCCGCAAGGGCGGCCCCGGCGTTACCACCGCCGACCTGCTCGTCGTCAACAAGACCGACCTCGCGCCGTACGTCGGCTCCGACCTCGCCCGCATGGCCGACGACGCGAAGGCGCAGCGCGGGGCACTGCCCGTCGCCTTCACATCGCTGCGCGAGGACGACGGCATCACTCCCGTCGCCGACTGGGTGCGGGCGCAGCTCGCCGCCTGGACCGCCTGAGCAACGGATGAGCGTCCACGCCACGGCACGTATCGTCGCCGACCGCACCGGCCTGCCCGTCCTCACGAGCGACGGACCGCTGGCGCTGCGCCGTACCCGCTCCACCGGACCGCACCAACGGGTCACCGTCGTCGGCGCGATGAGCGCGCCGCTCGGCGGCGACCGGCTCGCCGTCGACGCCGACGTACGTGACGGCGCGCGGCTCACCGTGGACGCCGCCGCCGCCACGCTCGCCCTGCCAGGACCGAGCGGGGAGCACGCACGCTACGACGTCACCCTGAGCGTGGGCGAGGATGCGGAACTGCACTGGCTTCCCCAGCAGTTGATTGCGGCGCGCGGCAGCGACCTGGGCATGCACACCCGGGTCCGGCTTGCACCGACCGCGCGGCTCGTGCTGCGCGAGGAGCAGATCCTCGGCCGTCACGGGGAGGAGCCGGGAACCCTCACCACGCGCCTCACCGTCCACCGCGCGGGCCGTCCTTTGCTGGACACCGAGCTCGCCTGCGGCCCCGAAGCACCCGGCGGATGGGACGGCCCGGCCGTGCTCGGCGGCCACCGGGCCGTGGGTCAACTTCTTGTCGTGGACCCCGCATACGAGGACAAGCCGGCCGAACCCCGCCCGCTGGGCGCCACCGCGGCGCTGACCCCGCTCGCCGGCCCCGCCGTTCTGGTGACCGCGGTGGCGGCGGACGCTCTGGCCCTGCGGCGCGTACTCGCCGACGCCCACGAGGACTTGCTCGCCGGGCTGCACCGCTGAGCGGACCCGTCGCACCGGTTTCCGTTCGGTAAAGAACGCCTGTACGGGCTGTCGCCCGAGCCCCTGGAGACGGAAAGATCCCCCGGACAACACGACCACAGCAGGGGGATTTCCACGTGAGGCGCACAGCAGTGCTCGGCTCGGCCGGCACTCTCATCGCGAGCACGCTCATAGCGGGCGCGATAGCGGCCCCCGCGGCGACCGCGGACAGCGACGACCGAGGCCGCGACCACGGCCGCTCGGAGGCGTACGGAGTTCGGCTCGCCGCGGAGCGGGCCGCGAAGAAGGGCATCGACTGGGCTGACTGCCCGGCGGACTGGGGGCTCGCCAAGCCCATCCAGTGCGGCACGGTGAGCGTTCCGCTCGACTACGCGCGCCCGAACGGCAAGCAGATCAAGCTGGCTGTCGACCGCATCGGCAACACCGGCACCGAGGCGGAGCGTCAAGGCGCCCTCGTCTACAACCCCGGCGGCCCCGGCGGCTCCGGAATGCGATTCCCGACCCGGGTCACCGGTAAGAACCCGGTCTACGCCGACATGGCCAAGGCCTACGACTTCGTCGGCTTCGACCCCCGGGGCGTCGGCCACTCCACGCCCATCTCCTGCGTGGACCCGCAGGAGTTCGTCAAGGCGCCGAAGCCCGACCCGGTGCCCGGCAGCGAGGCCGACAAGCGCGCCCAGCGCAAGCTCGCCGCGGAGTACGCCGACGGATGCGCCGAGCGCAGCGGCTGGATGCTGCCGCACATGACCACTCCGAACACCGCGCGCGACCTGGACGTCATCCGTGCCGCCCTCGGTGAGAAGAAGCTCAACTTCCTGGGCGTCTCCTACGGCAGCTACCTCGGCGCCGTGTACGCGACGCTGTTCCCGGGCCACGTCCGGCGGATGGTCGTCGACAGCGTCGTCAACCCGTCGCGGGAGAAGATCTGGTACCAGGCCAACCTGGACCAGGACGTCGCCTTCCAGATGCGCTGGAACGACTGGAAGGCGTGGATCGCGAAGAACGACGCCACGTTCCACATCGGCGACACGCCGGACAAGGTCGAGCAGCAGTGGGTGAAGCTGCGAGCCACCGCCAAGAAGAACCCGCTCGGTGGCGTCGTCGGCCCGGCCGAGCTCATCGGCTTCTTCCAGAGCGCGCCGTACTACGACTCCGCCTGGGTGCCCGTCGCCCGCGCCTGGAGCAAGTACCTCGCCGGTGACACCCAGGCACTGGTCGACGCGGCCGCGCCCGACCTGTCGGACACCGCGGGCAACATCTCCGCGGAGAACGGCAACGCCGTCTACACGGCGGTCGAGTGCGCCGACGCCAAGTGGCCCACCAGCTGGAAGAAGTGGGACCGCGACAACAGCAGGCTGCACAAGGACCACCCGTTCATGACCTGGGCCAACGCCTGGATGAACCTTCCGTGCGCCACCTGGTCGGCCAAGCAGCAGACGCCGGTGGAGGTGAGGACCCGCAAGGGCCTGCCGCCGGTGCTGATCGTGCAGGCCGAGCGTGACGCCGCGACCCCGTTCGAGGGCGCCGTCGAGCTGCACAAGCGGCTCAAGGGCTCGCGTCTGATCGTGGAGAAGGACGCCGGTTCGCACGGTGTGACCGGCCTGGTCAACCCGTGCGTCAACGAGCGGGTCGACGCATACCTGCTCAGCGGTGAACTGGACAGCCGCGACGTGACGTGCGAGCCGCACGCCACGCCGAAGCCGTAAGACAGGCAGCGGTAGAGGGGGAGGGGCGGCCGGAGACACGGCCGCCCCTCCCTTCGTGCGGGGTCAGCCGCCGGACCTGTGCTGCTTCAGCCAGGCGTCCTCGTCCGCGTAGTTGAACAGGGCGTCCTGACCGTAGTTCTTCGCCATCTTCGGAAACGCTTCTGTCCACTCACGGCCGTGCAACTGCCTGGCCAGCCACTCCACCGTCGTCGGCAGTGACTCCTCGTACGTGGTGACCGCGCTGTAGCCGAGCTCGCGCTCCGCGGCGCGCATGTCGTACACCACCGGGTGCGCTCCGGACCACGGCGTCTCGCCGACCGAGTGCGACGGGGGCGGCCCGTCGACCAGCACGGTCTCGGACCGGTGGCCGAGCACCTCGTCGATCGCGTCGCCGATCGCGGCGACCGTCGGTGCCTCGGGGTCGCCGGCGTTCAGTACGCGGGAGCCCGGCCGCAGCGCCGCCAGCCGGATCAGTTCGGCCGCATTGGACACATGCACGGGATGGAACCTGCTGAGGCCGCCGTAGGCCAGCACACGCACCGGCCGGCCGTCCAGGGCCCGCTTCACGAAGTACAGCTCCCGCGGCGTACGGCAGTACGGTCCGTGGATCGCGCCCGCTCTCAGCAGGGTGACCGGCAGCTCGTCACCGGCCGCCAGCAGATCCCGCTCCAGCGCCACCTTCCTGGTGCCGTACGTCGAGTCGCCGGGCGCCACGGTGGACTGGGCCTCGGGGATGGGCACCGGGTAGCGCGGAAAGCCGTCGGGCCGGCCCTGGGTGTCGAAACTGCGGCCGCGGTCGTCCTCGTAGACCGCGCCGCTGGAGATGACGACGGCCGAACCGACCCGGTTCGCGAGCGCCCTCAACTGGCGTGCGTGGCCGGTGTGGAAGGCGACCATGTCGACGAGGACGTCGCAGCCGTCGCCGACCGCGGCGGCCAGTGCCGCGTCGTCCTCGCGGTCGACCTGTAGCGTTCGCACCTCGCCCGGCCAGTCCGCGTCGCGCACACCGCCTCGTGAGGCCGCCCGCACCTCCCAGCCGTCCGCCGCGAGGGCGCGGACCGCCGCCCGTCCCACCTGTCCTGTCGCGCCGAGTACAAGGACGCTCCCCCTGGCCGTACGAGGGTCATTTCTCCGACGAGTCATGCGGGCACGTTAGGCGGCCCGTACGGCGGTGCCCAGGAAATTCGCCGACCGCAGATTCGCGCCTCAGCTGCTGCGCCCGGGGAACTTCTTCGGCTGCCTGCCACGCAGTTCCTGCTTCTGCTGCTCCTGCTGCTCGGCCTTGACCTCGGCGGCGTAGCGGTCGACGTACTCCTGGCCGGACAGCTCGAGGATCGCGTACATGATCTCGTCGGTGATCGCGCGGATCGCGGCCTTCTCGTTCTCCATGCCCGCGTAACGGGAGAAGTCCAGCGGCTCCCCGAACCGGACCGTGACCCGCTTGATCTTCGGAATGACCTGCCCGGGCGGCTGGATCTCGAACGTCCCCACCATCGCGCACGGCACGACGGGCACCCCGGCCCGCAGCGCCATCACCGCGACCCCGACCTTGCCCTTGTAGAGCCGACCGTCGTGCGACCGCGTGCCCTCCGGATAGATCCCCAGCAACTCGCCCTTCTCCAGCACCCCGAGGCCCTCCCGGATGGCGGCCTGACCGGCCTCCTTGCCGGAGCGGTCCACCGGAATCTGCCCGGCACTGCGGAAGAACGCGGCCGTCAGCCGGCCCTTGAGGCCGGGGCCGGTGAAGTACTCGGCCTTGGCCAGGAACGTGATACGCCGCTTGAGGATCGCCGGCATCAGGAAGTGGTCGGAGAACGACAGGTGATTGCCCGCGACGATCGCCGCGCCCTCGGCCGGGATGTGCTCCAGTCCTTCGATCCGGGGCCGGAAGAGCAACCGCAACAGCGGCCCGATGAGGACGTACTTGAGCACGTAGTAGAACACGGTGTCTCTCCCAACTCTGCCCGGTTCCCTCTGGAGCCGCGTTCTGCGAGGTCACAGTATGCAATGAGGGGCTCGGTCGATCTACGTCCGCGGCGCCTGCGGCCGACTTTCGTCAGGTGCGATCAGGTGCGGTTGCACTCATGCTGACCCCTCGCGGACTTTTTTGACAGACCATCACGTCCCATGCGGCGGAGCGGCACACCCTGGTCGTCGTGCTGATCGATCATAGTCCGAGCGGCTCGGCCCGCCGGGCCACCGCCCGTACCCGACCGGATCGGGCACAGAATGTCGGGTCCGGCAGGCTGCGTACTGCCTAGCGTGGTGATCGCGAAAGAGGAAGGAGGCCTGGCGTGCTGGAGCGGCTCAACCAGACCATGGAGTACATCGACCGCCATCTCGACCAGTCCATCGACGTGGCGGGGGCGGCGCGCGTCGCGGCCACCTCGGAGTACCACCTGCGCCGGATGTTCTCGGCACTCGCGGGCATGCCGTTGTCGGAGTACATCCGCCGCCGCCGGCTCACCGTCGCAAGTGCCGAGGTGCTGGCTGATCGTGAGCCTCTGCTGGAGATCGCGGTGCGCTACGGCTACGGCTCGGGCGAGGCGTTCGCCCGAGCGTTCCGCGCCATGCACGGTGTCGGGCCGGGCGAGGCCCGGCGCACCGGTGCCGCGCTCGTCTCCCAACCCCGGCTGTCCTTCCGCCTCACCGTCGAAGGGAACAGCAGCATGCGTTACCGCGTAGTGGACAGGCCGGCCTTCAGCGTCGTCGGCCTCAAGGCCCGGGTGCCACTGGTGCACAGGGGGCCGAACCAGGCGATCATCGACTTCGTCCGCAGGATCGGACCGCAGAGAATGGAGAGCCTGGAGAAGCTGTCGGACGAGGAGCCGCAGGGGATCGTCGCGGTCTGCGACGACCTGGATCCGAGCCGCGCCGAAGGGACCGCGCTCGACTACTACCAGGGGGTGATCACGTCAGCGGCCGCCCCGGAAGGCACGACCGTCCTCCCCGTCCCGGCCGGCACCTGGGCGGTCTTCACCACCGCCGGTCCGGCGCCGGAGGCCATTCAGGAACTGTGGCGGGACGTGTTCACGGAGTGGTTCCCGTCCAACCCGTACCGCAGCCGCCCGGGCCCGGAGATCCTTCGCACCCGCCTGTCGCCGGACGGGACCGAAGCGGAGGCCGAGCTCTGGCTGCCGGTGGAGCGGGAGCAGGGCTGAACGAACGCGCACCGAGCGGGCCCGCGCAGTGTGACGAGCCTTGTCACGTCGCATTGCGCGGGCCCGTGACAGCCAGACGGACGCCGACGGCGATGGCGCAAGCGGTGACGAGCCCGGACAGTGGCACGGCGCCGTGTCCGGCGAAGCTGGTGGCCAGGACCAGGAGCGCGGCGACGGGCAGGACGAGATTCTGGGCGGTGCCCTGTTTGAAGTGACGTGCGTGGACCAGCCACACCGTCATCAGGAAGAGCGCGGTGGGCACGGTGACGGCCAGGGCCGCCGCGAAGGTGGAGAGGCGGGCGTGGTGGGTCGCCTGTTCGACGGCCACTTCGATGCCTGCGCCGATCGCGGCGGCGGATCCGAGAATCACGTAGTGGCTGTATCCCCACACGAATGCCTGCCGGTTGGAGGCCAGATACTCGTGGATGGGCACAGCGAAGTAGATCCAGAAAGCCGCGAAGACGATGAGCAGTCCGCCGGCCGCGATCGGCAGGAGCTCGTCGAGGGCCGCTGACTCGTCCAGGGCGGACTGCACGGCCACGGTGGCGGCGGCGATGGTCTCTCCGAGCACGATGATGGTGAAAAGGCCGTAGCGTTCGGCGATGTGGTGCGGATGCCAGCTCGTCCGGTGGCGTCGTTCCGCGAGGGCCGGTACGGCCATTTCCGCGGCGGCCAGCGGCACGAATCCCCATTTCCAGGCAGCGTCCGGCAGCAGCAGCAGAGCCACCCAGGCCAGTTGCACCACTACCAGCCCCGCCGCGTACCTCAGAGCGGTCCCTCTTGCGGCACCTGTCTCACCGCGCGCGGCGCGCAGCCACTGGAAAGTGAGCGCCACGCGCATGATCAGGTATCCGACAACTGCAACCGTGTAGTCGTTGGCGTCGAAGGCACGGGGCACCCCGGCCGCCAGGACGAGCACGCCCGCCATCTGCACCAGCGTGGCGACTCGATAGGGGACGTCGTCGCAGTCGTAGGCGGAGGCGAACCAGGTGAAGTTCACCCAGGCCCACCAGATGGCGAAGAACACGAACAGGTATCCGGTGATCCCGTGCCCGGGGTCGCCCTCGGCCACGGCATGGACGAGGCGCACTCCGGCCTGCGCGACCGCCACGACGAAGCACAGGTCGAAGAAGAGTTCCAGCGGAGTCGCTGCCCGGTGGGCCTCGTCGCGGCTTCGGGCCGTCATCCGGACGAGCGGAACGACAGCCCGGCCGTGACCGGCCCCCTTCGGAGTCTCCTGAGTCATCAGCGCCGCGCCCTTCGCCGGTGTGGTCTGCGAGCGGCCGGGTGGCCTTTGGGTCAGAATGTCCCATCCGCGGCCTCCGTGCAGCAGGTCGACCGCTGGCGGAGCCCCGCGCAGCACAGGGTGCTGCGGGGCGCGGAAGGCGGCTGCGTATCCGATTCTTTTCAACTCGCCATGGCGGGCGGGGAATCCGTTCGCCTCCCGGATGCCGACGTGGCACAGCGGGCAGGCGTGCCGATGCGTCACGGCCTCAGAGGCTGGTCCGTGGCCGCGATGGGGGAGGGGAGCTCGGTGGAGCCGGACAGGTAGCGGTCCGTCGCCGCTGCTGCGGACCGTCCTTCCGCGATGGCCCACACCACCAGGGACTGGCCACGCCCCGCGTCGCCCGCGACGAAGACGCCGTCCGCCACGCTGCGGGCAGTCGGCTCGGCCGTCCCTCCGTGCCACTCTCCCGGCCGTGCCGCGAAGTCTGCGTCCCGCGCGAAGTTGCCGCGGGCGTCGAGTGTGAGTCCGAGCTGCCGGACCAGGCCGGTGTCGCGTTCGGGGCCCGAGAAGCCCAGCGCGAGCAGGACCAGATCCGCGGGCAGAACCCGCTCGGTGCCCGCCAGCGGACGTCTGGCCGACGGTTCGACTTCCGTCAGACACAATGCGCGTACGCGGCCGCTCGCGTCCCCTTCGAAGCGCATGGTGGCCGTGGAGAACGTCCTCGGGTCCGCGCCGTCCCGTCCGCGGGCCTCCTCGTGGGCATGGGAGATCCGGTAGATCTTGGGGTAGACGGGCCACGGCTGGCTGTCCGGCCGGACGGGCGCCGGCTCGGGGTTGATGTCCAGCTGCACCACCGACGCCGCGCCCTGGCGCAGCGTGGTGCCGAGGCAGTCGGAGCCGGTGTCGCCGCCCCCGATGATCACCACGTGCCGACCCTCGGCGGTCACGGGCGGCTGGGCGTAGTCCCCCTCCGAGACCCGGTTCGACGCCGTCAGGTAGTCCATGGCCTGGAAGATGCCGTGCAACTCCCGCCCGGGGACAGGGAGTTCGCGAGCCAGTGTCGCTCCGACGGCGATGACCACCGCATCGTGGCGGGTCCTCACCTCGGCCACGTCGAGATCGCGGCCCACGTCGATCCCGCAGCGGAAGATCGTGCCCTCCGCCTCCATCTGCTCGATGCGCCGGTCCAAATGCCGCTTCTCCATCTTGAAAGCGGGAATGCCGTAGCGGAGCAGACCGCCGAGCCGGTCGGCGCGCTCGTAGACAGCGACGGTGTGGCCGGCGCGGGTGAGCTGTTGCGCCGCGGCCAGGCCCGCCGGTCCTGAGCCCACGACGGCGACGGTCCTGCCGCTGTGTCGCTGCGGCGGGAGCGGCGAGACATAGCCCTGTTCCCACGCCTGGTCGGCAACGGCCTGCTCCACGTTCTTGATCGTCACCGGCTCCGCGTTGATCGAGAGAACGCACGCGTCCTCGCACGGCGCCGGGCACAGTCGGCCGGTGAACTCGGGAAAGTTGTTCGTGGCATGCAACCGCTCGGCGGCCGCGGACCAGTCACCGTGGGCGGCGTACACGTTCCACTCGGGTATGAGATTGCCGAGCGGGCAGCCGTCGTGGCAGAAGGGGATGCCGCAGTCCATGCAGCGCCCCGCCTGCCGGGAGACGACCGGCAGCAGAGTCTGCCCCGCGTACACCTCGTGCCAGTCGCCGAGGCGCTCGTCGGTGGGGCGCGCGGGTATCGGCTGCCGGGGCGTCTTGAGAAAGCCGAAAGGGTCGGTCATATCGCCCTCTGCATCGCTGGCTCAGGATTGACAGGGCGTTCACATCAGCCTACGCCCGGGGGAGAGGCCCTGCGCCGCCGCAGTTTCGGCGGGCCCTGGGCCACGGGCTGCGGGGTGCCCGAAACGACGGGCGGCCCGGCCTCACCCAGGACCGCCGCGCCGATGATTCTCCGGCCCGGCGGGAGTCTCCCCCAGGACACGCACGGGAGAGGGTGGAGCCATGGCCGATCTGAACGACACGCTGAGCAGGCACGTCGGCATGGGCTCGGTGCCCGGTGCCGTGGGGCTGATCGCCCGGGGAGAAAGCGTCGAGGTGGCTGCCGTCGGGACCGTGGATCTCGAGGGCACCGCCCCCATGGCCAGGGACTCGCTGTTCCGCCTGGCCTCCATCACCAAGCCGGTCGTGGCCGCCGCCGTGATGATGCTGGTCGACGAAGGCCGTATCGCACTCGCCGACCCCGTCGGCGAATGGTTGCCGGAGCTGGCCTCGCCTCATGTCGTCCGTACGCCGGCGAGTCCGGCCGACGATGTCGTGCCCCCGGTCCGGCCGATCACCGTCGAGCATCTGCTCGGCTCTCGATCCGGGCACGGTTTTCCGTCCGACTTCTCGCTGCCCGCGGTCGCACCACTGGTCAGCGAGCTGAAGCAGGGCCCGCCCCAGCCGCAGCTCGTGCCCCCGCCGGACGAGTGGACAGCGCGGCTCTCCCGTATCCCGCTGCTGCACCAGCCCGGCGACGGCTGGCTGTACAACATCAGTTCCGACATCCAGGGCGTGCTGATCGCCAGGGTGACGGGCCGCCCGCTCGGAGAGTTCCTGTCCGAGCGGATCTTCGAGCCGCTCGGCATGGTGGACACCGCCTTCGCCGTACCGGCCGACAAGCTCCACCGCTTCACCTGCTACTACCGCACCGGCCCCGGGGGCGGGCTGCACCTCGCCGACGCCGCCGACGGGCAGTGGAGCAGCCCTCCGGCGTTCCCGTCGGGTGCGGGCGGACTGGTCTCGACGCTCGACGACTGGCTGGCCTTCGGGCGGATGCTCCTCGCCGAGGGCGCAGTCGGCGATCAGCGTCTGCTGCGCGCGGAGTCGGTGCGGCAGATGACCACCAACCATCTGACGCGCGCCGAGCGCGAGGCCGCCGGGCTGTTCCTGGAGGGAATGGGCTGGGGCTTCGGCGGCTCGGTGGACGTCGAGCCGGTCGAGCCGTGGAGCGTGCCGGGACGCTACGGCTGGGTCGGCGGCACCGGGACGACGGCGCACATCACGCCGTCGACGGACACGGTCACGCTGATGTTCAGCCAGGTCGAGATGAGCGGCCCCAGTTTCCCGGCGCTGATGAGGGACTTCTGGGAGTACGCGGCCGGCGCGTAGGTCCCTTGCTTCAGCCGGAGCGAAGGCGTTGACGGGGCGGCCGCCTTGCCCCGCGCGGCGCAGCAGTGGCAGCACAGGGGTGGGGCCCGGCGCGCCCGGACCCCACCCCTGTGCGCCTCGTGAGGGGCGCGGTCAGTGCTTGAAGCCGTCCTTCGTCCTCTCCTTGGCCTCGCGGGCCTTGCCGCGCGTCTCCAGAGCAGCACCCTTGGCGGCGGTGGTCTCCTTGCCGACCGCGTGGGCCGCCTTGCGTACGGCCTTCCCGACGACCTGCTCGGCCTTGGCCTTGGCCTTTTCTCCGGCGCTCATCTCGGTCCTCTCGTCGTTCGTCGACGCTCACCGACTCGACTGCCCGGCCCCTCCGGGCCAAAACCGCAGTCGGCGGCGGTTCCGCGGCCGAAAGGAGACCGTGCGATTGTGCCGCCGCCTGCCCAGGCGGATTCTGTAACTGATGAACCAGGCCGGTGGTGCCATGAGCTCGCCGAACACGGCCGCGAGCGCCGACTTCCGTGGCCCCCTCAACGTCACGAGGGCGGCCATCGCGGTTCTCGACGCCCAGAACACCGTGGTCGGCTGGAGTTCCGATGCCGAGACGCTCCTCGGTTGGACCCCGCGCGAGATCATCGGCTGCCCCCTGGACACCTTCCTGTCGCTCCCTGCGACGGCCGAGTCGGGCGGGACCAGTGCTGCGGGGACCGACGGCACACGGCGGAGCGACGCCCGGCTGGCCGTTCACCGAGACGGCCACCGGATCCAGGTCGCCACCGCCACCTGCCCCCTGGCCGGGCCCGGTACCGGGGCGCAGGTGATCGCCGTGGCGGAGCTGCGGGTCATGCGGCAGTGGGAATCCCGGCTGGCCATGCTGCAGGGGCTCGCCACCCAGTCACCCATCGGGCTGGCCATCTACGGCACCGACCTCCGTCTGACCTGGAGCAACAGCGCCTACGAGCGTGAGATCGGGCGTCCGCTCGAGGAGTACCTCGGCAAGCGGGCCGACGAGCTGTACGCCACCGGCAGGTTCGTGACGAAGGGCTATCCGGAGACGCTCGACGCGGTCATGCACCACGTGCTGGACACCGGCGAGCCGTTCCTCGACCTCCACTTCCGCGGTGAGCAGCCCAGCGACCCCGGCAAGGACCACCTGTGGTCGTGCTCCTACTACCGCCTCACGGACGAGGACGGGAACGTCCTCGGTATCTGCGAGGACGCCTTCGACATCACCGACCGTTACGAGGCGCAGCGCCGACTGGACCTGCTCGTCAAGGCCGGCCGCAGCGTCGGCGGCGCTCTGGACGTGGTGCGGACCGCCGAGCAGATCGCCGAAGTAGCCGTGCCGGATTTCGCGGACAGCGCCACCGTCGACCTCGTCGAGGCGGTACTGGACGGGGAGCTGCCGGCGGCCGGCGGCGCGCCGAAGGCATCCCTGGTACGCATCGCCTCCCGGCCGGCCGCCACGGAGGACCGCGGGGGTTCGGGCCGAGCCCGGTGGGCCGGCGGGCCGGTCGCCGTGGTCCACCCGCCCGGAACTCCGCAGCACCGCGTCCTGTCCTCCGGTGGCCTCGTGCTCGACGGCGACACCCTGGTGGTGCCGCTACGGGCGGGCGGCAGCCTCTTCGGCCTCATCACCTTCGTACGCGCCGACCGCGCGGTCGCCTTCGACAACGGCGAGGTGGCGCTGGCGGACGAACTGGCGGCCCGCGCGGCGGTGAGCATCGACAACGCGCGTCGCTTCACCCGGGAACGGACCTCCGCGCTCACCCTGCAGCAGCAGTTGCTGCCCCGCCATGTGCCCCGTCTCTCCGCGGTCGACGTGGCCCACCGCTATCTCCCCACCGACGACGTGACAGGAGTGGGCGGCGACTGGTTCGACGTCGTCCCGCTGTCGGGTACCCGGGTCGGGCTGGTCGTGGGCGACGTCGTCGGCCACGGCCTGCACGCGGCGGCCACCATGGGACGGCTGCGTACGACGTTCAGCGCCCTCGCGCAGCTGGACCTGGCCCCCGACGAACTGCTGAAGCGACTCGACGACCTGGTGGGCCAGTCGGGCGAGGACGTGGAACCATCGGACGGCGCGCCGGAGGCCGCCCTGTCCCGCTACGACGTGGCGACCGGCGCCACCTGCCTGTACGCGGTGTACGACCCGGTCTCGCGGCGTTGCGTGATGGCCCGGGCCGGACACCTGCCGCCGGTGATGGTCGACCCGGACGGCCGAGTAGGCCACATCGAGCTGCCGGCGGGTCCTCCGCTGGGCCTCGGGGGCCTGCCCTTCGAGAGCGCCGAGTTCGAACTGCCGGTGGGCAGCCTGCTGGCACTGTTCACCGACGGCCTGGTGGAATCCCGGGACCACGACATCGAGCAAGGGATCCGGCGCCTGGGAAGGGTGCTCAGCGACCGAACGGCGTCTTTGGAGGATCTTTGCGACCGGGCGGTGGCCGACCTCCGCGCCCGGGGCGCGACGGCGGACGACACCGCACTGCTGCTGGTCCGTACCCGGGAACTGGAGGCCGGGCAGATCGCCGAATGGGCATTCCCCGCGGAGCCGGCCACGGTGGGCCGGGCGAGGGAGCTGGCCGCTCAGCAGGTGGCCGAATGGGGATTCGAGGAACTTTCGTTCTCCGTCCAGCTCATCGTCAGCGAGCTGGTGACCAATGTGATCAAACACGCCGGCGGTCCGCTGCGCCTGCGTCTCATCCGCGACCGCCGTCTGCTGTGCGAAGTCGCGGACACCGGTCACACCTCACCGCACCTGCGGCACAGCGCGGCGGACGACGAAGGGGGCCGCGGCCTGTTCATCGTCGCCCAGCTCGTCCACAGATGGGGCACGCGCTACACGGAGTCGGGAAAGACGATCTGGACGGAACAGCCCCTGCCCTCGAACGACTGACCGCTTGCGGGGGCTCGGACGGTGGCTCGGCGAGGGGAAGTGGACACGGCGGCATCGCTCCCGCTGCGAGATGCGGCGGGTCTCTCTACTGTCGATACCGAGTGTGTCCACGGCGACCGTGCCGACAACCAACGCGCAGCAAGGCGCGCACCGGCCGAAACGCCCTCGGACGCCCGTCGCCCAACCGACCCCCGGAGGCCCCCATGCCGGAGCTGTTCATCGGCGGCGCCTGGACCGCCGCCGCGGAGAAGGGCACTCGTGAGATCCGCTGCCCGGCCGACGGCACGCTGGTGGCGACGGTCGACGAGGCCGGCCCCCGGGACGCGGCCGCGGCCGTGGCCGCCGCACGCGAGGCCTTCGACACAGGGCCCTGGCCCCGCACGCCCGCCGCCGAACGCGGCGCGCTGCTGCTGCGCGTCGCCGACCTGCTGCAGCGCGACAAAGCCGACTTCGCCCGCGCCGAATCCCTCGACACCGGCAAGCGCCTGGTCGAGAGCGAGTACGACATGGACGACATCGCCAACTGCTTCCGCTACTTCGGCAACCTCGTGGCGGCGGGCGGCGGCAACCGCATCGTCGACACCGGCGATCCCGGCGTCGACAGCAGGGTCGTCCACGAACCGGTCGGCGTCTGCACGCTCATCACGCCCTGGAACTATCCGCTGCTGCAGACGGCGTGGAAGGTGGCCCCCGCCCTCGGCGCCGGCAACACCTTCGTCCTCAAGCCCAGCGAACTGACACCCCACACCGCCGTGATGCTGATGCGGCTGCTCACCGAGGCCGGACTCCCCGCGGGGGCCGCGAACCTGGTGCTCGGCGCGGGCGCCATCGCCGGAGCGCCGCTCACCGAGGACCCGCGCGTCGACCTGGTGTCCTTCACCGGCGGGCTGGCCACCGGCCGCCGCATCATGGCCGCCGCCGCCCCGACCGTGAAGAAGGTCGCCCTGGAACTCGGCGGCAAGAACCCCAACGTCGTCTTCGCCGACGCCGACTTCGATTCCGCCGTGGACTACGCCCTGACGGCGGTGTTCCTCCACTCCGGCCAGGTCTGCTCCGCGGGCGCGCGGCTGCTGGTCCAGGACGAATTGCACGACGCCTTCGTCGCGGAGATCGTCGACCAGGCGCAGGCCATCGTGCTGGGCGGCCCGTTCGACGAGAACGCCCGCTCCGGCCCGCTGATCTCCGCCGCCCACCGCGACAAGATCGAGGCGTATGTCGCCGCCGGTCTCGCCGAGGGAGCGGTGCTGCGCTGCGGCGGTTCCCGGCCCGAGAACCCGGAACTGCAGGACGGCTTCTACTACCTGCCGACCGTGCTCGACGAGTGCGACACCCAGATGTCCGTCGTGCGCGACGAGTCGTTCGGCCCGGTGCTCACGGTGGAGCGCTTCCGCGACGAGCAGGAGGCGGTGGCCCTCGCGAACGACACGGTCTACGGGCTGTCCGGAGCGGTGTGGACCAAGGACACCGGCAAGGCGCACCGGGTCGCCTCCCGGGTACGCGCAGGCACGATGTGGATCAACGACTTCCATCCCTACGTGCCGCAGGCGGAGTGGGGCGGCATGAAGCAGTCCGGCTTCGGCCGCGAACTCGGCCCGGCCGGACTGGCCGAGTACCAGGAGGCCAAGCACATCTGGCACAACCTCTCACCGACGCCCCAGAGGTGGTTCGCATGAGCAGCGACGACAGCGCGCCGTCCGGCGGCCACAAACCTTTGGCCACGGCCGAGCACGACGACGACTCGCTTGCCGAACTGGGATACAAGCCCGAACTCAAACGCACCCTGGGCAACTTCCACACCTTCGCCGCCGGCGTCAGCTACATCTCCATCCTCACCGGCACCTTCCAGCTCTTCTACTTCGGCGTCAGCTTCGGCGGCCCCGCGTACTGGTGGTCCTGGCCGATGGTCTTCGTGGGCCAGCTGATGGTGGCTTTGTGCTTCTGCGAGCTGGCCGCCCGCTACCCGGTCGCCGGGTCCATCTACAACTGGGCCAAGCAGATGGGCGGACCGCACGTGGGCTGGCTCGGCGGCTGGATGATGATGACCGCCACCATGGTGACGCTGTCGGCCGTCGCGCTCGCGTACCAGATCACGCTGCCGCAGATCGACGACTGGTTCCAGTTCGTGGGCGACGGAACCGGCCCGACCGACGCCGCCGCCAACGCCGTCCTGCTCGGCACCGTCCTCATCATCTTCTCGACCCTCGTCAACGCCTTCGGTGTAAGCCTCATGGCCCGTATCAACTCCGCCGGCGTCTTCATCGAGCTGATCGCCGCCGTCGCGCTGATCGTCTTCCTCGCGGTGCACATCACCCGCGGTCCCAGCACGGTGCTGACCGAGACCTACGGCCTCGGCGCCGGTCAACCCGGTGGCTACTTCGCCGCGTTCCTGACCGCGTCCCTCGCGTCGGCGTACGTGATGTACGGCTTCGACACGGCGTCCTCGCTCGGCGAGGAGTCCCACAATCCGGGCCGCAACGCCCCGCGCGCCATCCTGCGCGCCCTCGTGGCGTCCTTCGTCATCGGCGGCCTGATCCTCCTCTTCGCGTTGATGGCCGTGCCCGACCTGTTCGCGAAGGAACTGGCCACGGGCGGTCTGCAGTACGTGGTGCTGGCGACGCTGGGCTCGACGATCGGCGAGATCTTCCTCTGGTGCGTCGTCATCGCGATCACGGTGTGCGTGCTTGCCGTCCATGCCGCCGGAATCCGGCTGATGTTCGCCATGGCGCGGGACAACAACCTGCCGGCCGGTTCTGTTCTCGCCCGTGTCAGCCCGCGCTTCCACACCCCCGTCGTCCCCGCGGTGCTGATCGGTTTCGTGGGCGTCGTCATCCTCGTCATCAACATCAACCAGCCGCAGATCTTCTCCGTGATCACGAGCATCGCGATCATCATGATCTACGTCGCGTACCTCATGGTCACCGTGCCGTTGCTGATCCAGCGGCTGCGCGGCCGGTGGAAGCCGGCAGAGGGCCGGTTCTCCCTCGGCCGTCTGGGGCTGCCGATCAATGTGCTCGCCGTGCTGTGGGGCGCGGCCATGTCGATCAACCTCGCCTGGCCGCGCGCCTCGGTGTACAACGCGTCCGGGCCGCAGCACTGGTATCTGCGGTGGGGCGCCTTCCTGTTCATCGGCATCGTCGCCCTCGGCGGGTTCGCCTACTACTGGTTCGTCCAGCGGCACCGGACGGGCGTGCTCGCCGCACACGCCGCACAGGCCGCGGAGATCGGCGACCCGACCACTCCCTGACGCCCCGTGCGTCCCCTGGCCCGCCCGACGCCCTGGAGAAGCCATGACCGTGGACAGCCCAATGCCCGAGTTCGACTACGTCGTGGTCGGCGGCGGTACGGCAGGTGCCGTCGTCGCAGCCCGGCTCACCGAGGACCCGGACGTCAGCGTCTGCGTGGTGGAGGCGGGCCCCTCCGACGTCGACGACGACAACGTGCTCCGGCTCGAGCGGTGGATGGCCCTGCTGGAATCCGGCTACGACTGGGACTACCCCGTCGAGCCGCAGGAGAACGGCAACAGTTTCTTGCGCCACGCACGGGCCAAGGTGCTCGGCGGCTGCTCCTCCCACAACTCCTGCATCGCCTTCTGGGCGCCCGCGGAGGACCTGGACGACTGGGCTGCGACGGGCTGCGCGGGCTGGAGCGCCGCGGACTGCTTCCCGCTCTACCAGCGGCTGGAGAACAACGAGGCTCCGGGCGACCACCACGGCCGCTCAGGGCCGGTCCATCTGCGTACCGTGCCGCCCGACGACCCCTGCGGTCGCGCCCTGCTGGAGGCGTGCGCTGCGGTGGGGATTCCGAAGACGCCGTTCAACACCGGCACCACGGTGGTCCGGGGCGCCCACTGGTTCCAGATCAACGCCTTCCCCGACGGTACGCGGGCGTCCTCCTCGGTCTCGTACCTGCATCCCGTCCTCGGTAAGCGGCCGAACCTGGAGGTGATGACCGGCCTGCAGGCCAGGCGGCTGCTGTTCGACGGCGACGGGCGCTGCAGCGGTGTGGAGTTCCTGCGGCCGGACACCATCCACACCGGTGCGGTCGCCGCCCGGCGCGAGGTGATCGTCTCCTGCGGCGCCATCGACTCGCCGAAGCTGCTGATGCTGTCCGGCATCGGCCCCGCCGGGCATCTGCGGGACGTCGGGGTGGACGTGCGGGTCGACGCCCCCGGCGTCGGGTCCCACTTCCAGGACCATCCGGAGGGGGTGATCATGTGGGACGCGAAGCAGCCGATGGTGAATTCGTCCACGCAGTGGTGGGAGATCGGCATCTTCGCCGACACGGAAGAGGGCTTGGACCGGCCCGACCTGATGTTCCATTTCGGCTCCGTGCCGTTCGACATGAACACCTACCGCCGCGGCTATCCCACCTCGGACAACGCCTTCTGCCTCACCCCGAACGTGACCCGCGCCCGTTCGCGGGGAACGGTGCGCCTGCGCACCCGCGACTTCAGGGACAAGCCGAAGGTCGACCCCCGCTACTTCACCGACGAGCACGACATCCGGGTGATGACCCACGGGCTGAGGCTGGCACGCGAGATCGTCGCGCAGGCCCCGATGGCGGACTGGGCCGGTGCGGAACTGGCACCCGGACCGGGGGCCACGAGCGACGAAGAGCTCCTCGCCTACATCCGCGAGACGCACAACACCGTCTACCATCCGGCGGGAACGGTCCGCATGGGCCCCGACTCCGACGCGGACTCACCGCTCGACGCCCGACTGCGGGTCAAGGGCGTACGGGGACTGCGGGTGGCCGACGCGTCCGTGATGCCGTTCCTCACGACCGTCAACCCATGCATCACCACCATGATGATCGGTGAGAAGTGCGCGGACATGATCAAGGCGGGGTGACGTGCCCGTTCCCGTCATCGTCGACTGCGACCCCGGCCATGACGACGCCCTCGCCCTCGTCCTCGCGGCGGGCGACCCCGCGGTCGACCTGCTGGCAATCACCACCGTCGCCGGGAACCAGACAGTCGACAAGACGACCCTGAACGCCCGCCGCATCTGCACCGTCGCCGGAATCACCGGCGTCCCCTTGGCCGCCGGCTGCGCCCGGCCACTCGTCCAGCCGCTGCTCGTCGCGGACGACGTCCACGGCGAGTCGGGACTCGACGGGCCCGCCTTCGGGGAGCCGACGGTCGACGCGGTGCCGGAACATGCGGTCGACCTCATGCACAGGGTCCTGACGGAACATCCCGAACCGGTCACGCTCGTTCCCACCGGCCCGCTGACCAACGTGGCGCTGTTGCTGACGCGCCACCCCGAAAGCGCCGCGCACATCCGGGAGATCGTGCTCATGGGCGGCTCCACCGGCCGCGGCAACAGGACACCCGCCGCCGAGTTCAACATCCACGTCGACCCCGAGGCGGCGCACACCGTCTTCACCAGCGGGCTCCCCGTCACCATGTGCGGGCTCAACGTCACCCACCAGGCGCTCGTCACCGGCGAGGTACTGGCCCGTCTCGAGCGGCTCGACACCCGGCTGTCCCGAATCTGCGCGGAACTGATGACCTACTTCGCGGCGACCTACCGTCGGCTGTGGGGGTTCGCCGCACCTCCGCTGCACGACCCCGTCGCCGTGGCACGCGTCATCGACCCGGAGATCGTGCGGTGCGTCGAGGCGAACGTGGTGGTCGAACTGCACGGCCAGTACACGCGGGGGGCGACCGTGACCGACCTGCACCAGTACCTGGACCGGCCCGTGAACGCACAGGTCGCGGTGGAGCTCGACACCGAAAGGTTCTGGGACCGGGTGATCGCGGCGGTCGACGCCCTCGGCGGCCGTACGCCCTGAGCCCGCTGCGGCGTGGACGGCGAGGCCCGCGCGGCGCACGGTCCGGCCGGGTGAATCCCGCACCGGCCGTCACCCGTCGGGCCCACCGGGATCGCTCGTATGCCTCCTTCTGCGGTGGTGGGGGACCGCGAACGCGCCGATGGTGATTCACGTCGCCACTGCCGGCCCGAGGGAGCCGGTGCACCGAAGGACGGCGCGGGCAGCGGCGAGCTCACACGACGTCAGCAGCGAAAGGGTGTACGTCCCATGGCCGTGCAGCAGCAGTCGAAGGATACGGACGAGGAGCCCGCCCGGCCTACGCTCGGACGCTCCCTCCTCTGGCCGGCGGCAGCGGTCGGGCTGGGCCTCCTGCTGATCTACAACGCGGTCGACCCCGTCGCGGACGGAAAACCCGCCGCCCCGCCCGCCGTCTCCGCACCGTCGTCGACGGCCAACGCGCCGGCCGAGGTCCTGCGCGCGGGACTGCCGCGCTCGGAACCGACGCGGCTGAAGATCCAGCAGATCGCGGTCGACGCGCCTTTCACCCCCCTGTCCATCGGCACCTCCGGCCGGCTCGACCCGCCGCCACCGGGCAACAGCAATCTCGTCGGCTGGTTCCAGGAAGGCGTGACGCCCGGCGAGAAAGGGACCGCGATCGTCGCCGGGCACCTCGACACCAAGACAGGCCCCGCCGTGTTCGCGCAGCTCAGCGAAGTCAAGCGGGGGACGCGGGTGGAGGTGGTCCGCAAGGACGGCTCCGTCGCCACCTTCGAGGTCGACGAGGTCGACAACTTCAGCAAGTCCAACTTCCCCGACGACCGGGTCTACGCGGACACGGCCGAACCGCAGCTGCGGCTGATCACCTGCGGAGGGGAGTACGACAAGAAGGCGAAGGACTACGAGGAGAACGTGGTGGTCTTCGCGCACCTGGCATCGGCGACGACGAAGTCCTGACGGCGCTGCGGATCATGGCTGCCGCGGCCGTGTGAAGGCGCGGCGGCCGGGTACCCGCGCCGGTGGCGACGGGGGCCATTGCCGCAGGTGAGGAGGGACCATGGCAGGCGACATCTGGGGCTACCCGGAGACGGCGCAGTATGTTCCGGGGGCGCAGCTCGTCGGGTACTCGGTCGAGGCGTCCGACGGCTCGATCGGCAAGGTCGACAAGCACACCGAGGAAGTCGGCCGGTCGTATCTGGTGGTCGACACAGGGCCGTGGATCCTCGGCAGGCGGGTGCTGCTGCCTGCGGGGCTCGTCTCGCGCATCGACACCGCGAACGAGACCGTGCAGGTGGCGGCCGCGAAGGCCGAGGTCAAGGACTCACCGGACTTCGAGAGCGGCAAGTACGAGGACGACGCCGACTACATCACGCTCATCGAGAGCCACTACGCCAATCGGCACATGTGAGACCCGCCCCGGTGGGCGTCCCTGTCGCCGTCGATCCCGCCTTTGGCCCGGCGGTGCTGTCGCGTCCCGCCGGGGCCTACTGCGGGCCCTCTTCGTCGATGTCGTCGTACAGCGCGTCGGCCTCCCGGCGCAGCTCAGCCTCGCTGCGCGACCGTAGACGCTCGGCGCGGTAGCGGAGCCGTTCCGCCTGCTCCGGGTCCTCGGCGCGGCGGGCCTGCTGGAAGAGCTGCTCCGCCTTGTCCCGGTCGTGTTCCGCGTGCACGCGGTGGCTGTCGTGCTCGGGCATGACGTCCTCCTGCGGTTCCGCGGCCGGGGGAGAGCCCCGGTCGTACGTGTGTGATGCCTCGGTACGGGCCGGTTGCCCGTACGGAACCGGGACAAACCCGGGCGCAACCCGTGTCGGACGCGGGCCGCGGGGACCGTGTCCGTGTCGCGGACCTGGGTCTCGGTGAGGTGGCCGGCCCGGACCGTGCGGATCGGTGAGACGGTTCAGCCGGAGTCGATCGCCCTCCCCGCCGCGCGTCGCCGCTGGTCAGGACGTGCTGCGACCGGCAGGGGCCTGCGCCAGTCCGTCGGCGATCAGGCCGGCGAGGACCGCCTCGCCCAGTGCCTGCACCGCGGACTGCGGGCGCACCATCACGGTGAACTCCCTGATTTTGCCCTCCTCGTCGAATTGCAGCAGGTCGATGCCGTGGATCTGCTTCCCGTTGACGGTTGCGCGGAAGAGCAGGATCGCCGACGGCGCCTCGCTGCCGTCGGCGCTCGTCTCCGCCGTGCCGTCGAAGTGTCCGACGTAGCGGAAGTCCTCGAACGTGCGCAGCAGTACGCCGAAGAGCCCGATCACCATGGGCCTGCCCTCGAAGGGGGTGAACTTCACCGGGCTGTAGAGGCGTACGTCCTCGGTGAACAGCTCGTCCAGGCTCGTGAGATCGCGGCTGTCGACGGCGGCGCGGAAGAGGTCTGCTGTTGCCATGGCTTCTCCTCGGTAGTCCTCAACTTGAATAGTCACTTTCTTGAGTATCATGAGCGGGCGCACGAGGGACAGAGAGGGAGAGGTGCATTCCGATGGCATTGCGTCACGCGGTCCTCACGGTCCTGCTGGACGAGGAGTTGAGCGGCTACCAGCTGGCCAAGGCGTTCGACATGAGCGTGGCCAACTTCTGGCACGCACTGCCCCAGCAGCTGTACGGCGAGCTGGCCAAGCTGGAGGCGGACGGGCTGGTCAGCGGCCGGGAAGTGGTACAGGAGTCCCGCCCCAACAAGCGTCTGTTCACGGTGACGGAGGCCGGTCTCGCCGAACTGGAGCGGTTCGCCGTCGCCTCGGCCAAGCCCTCCTTCATCCGTGACGACCTGCTCGTCAAGGTCCAGGCCTCCGACCGCATCGGCACCGAAGACGTCATCGCGCAGCTCACGGAGCGAGCCGTGTTCGCCGGGGCCAAGGTCGAGCTGTTCAGCGGTCTGCTCAGCAAGCTCCGCGGTGAGCGCAGCGAGGAGGACTTCCTGCGTCACGGCGAGCGGGTCGGGCCCTATCTGACCTGTCTGCGGGGCCTCGCCTTCGAGCAGGGCAACCGGGACTGGTGCGAGCGCAGCGCGGCGATCTTGCGGGAAAGGCAGCAGGCCCATGCGAGACGGTGAGTATCAGCGCTATGTCGCCCTGGGGGACAGCCAGACCGAGGGGCTCGGCGACGGCGACGACACCGCGGGGCTGCGGGGCTGGGCCGACCGGCTCGCCGAACAACTGGCCGCGCAGAATCCCGGCGTCCGGTACGCGAATCTCGCCGTACGCGGCCGCCTCGCCCGCCAGGTCCGCGAGGAACAGCTCGACGCCGCGCTCGCCCTGCGCCCCGACCTGGCCACCGTCGCTGCGGGGGTCAACGACCTGCTGCGCCCCCGGTTCGACGCCGACGAGGTCGCCGGGCATCTCGAGGCGATGTTCGCCGCGCTCACTGCTCAGGGCGCCCGCGTGGCGACCGTCACCTTCCCCGACGTCACGCGGATCACTGCGCTCGCCCGCCCGATCGGCTCCCGTGTCGGCGCCCTCAACCACCGCGTCCGGGAGGCGGCACACCGGCACCAGGTCGCCGTGGCGGAGGCCTCCGTGCATGCCGTGGTCACCGATCCCCGCCTGTGGAGTCCGGATCGGCTGCACGCAAGCCCGCTCGGCCACGAACGGATCGCCGCCGCTGTGGCCGACGCCCTCCAACTGCCCGGCAGCAGCGATGTATGGACGCACCCGCTGCCTCCACCGGAAACCCCGGTGCCTGCCGGGTGGCGCGCCACCGCCGGCGAGCTGCGCTGGGCCGGTTCGTTCCTCGGCCCATGGCTCGGCAGGCGCCTGCGCGGCCGCTCCTCCGGCGACGGCCGCACAGCCAAACGCCCGGACCTCCTCCCCGTCCACCTGCTGCCTGCCCCAGGCGGTGGGAAGGGCACAACGGCGCCGTGACCGCCGAAGCGGCATCCCCCGTAGCGGAGGTTCAGTCATCGAGAGCTGACCGATCAGGGCGTTCTTGAGCGGGGCCACCAGCAGTGCGTGAAAGGCGCGGTCGGCCTCGAGGAAACCTTCGCCGGCACCCCCGACCTCTCATCCGCCGCACGAGCCTCTCGAGGGGGTCGAGCGGCCGTGTGCTCAGCGAGGAGACGATCCGATCGGCCATGCCGCGCTCCATGAGCTCGCGTACATCCACGAGGTCGGACAGCACCTGGAAGTCGTCGTCGGGGTTCTGCAGTCCGCGGAAGATCAGGCTCTCCACGGGTTCCCACGCTGCCAAGGCATCGGACATCAGACGTCTGATGCGTCCTTTTGGGGCGCGTCGAGCCTGTCGCCGGGACGGCTGACGGCCAAGGGGACCGACCGCCGGGCGGACGCGCACGACGCCGTACGGAGCAACCCCGCGCACCCGTACGCACCACCGTGCGGCGCGGCGCATTGCGCCGCGCCGCACGGCGGAGTGCTCTATGCCTCGCCCCCGCCCGAGCCGGCCCGTGAGCCGGCCCATCCCGTCAGGAGCGCCCCGTGCACCGCAGCGCCACCCTTGCCGCAGCCGCCCTGCTCGCCCTCGCCGCCGCCGTACCCGCCGCCGCGTCTCCCGGCCCGTTCGAACCCGACCTGCCCGCGGCCGACGAACGGGCCGGGAGACCGGGCCCTTCGCGTGGCCTCTTCCTGACCGTCTCGGGCGCGGAGAACACCTGGATCCGAGGCGTGCTGCTGCACTGCAGCCCCGTGCCCGCCGGACCGCACCCCGAGGCGAAGGCCGCCTGCGCCGCGCTGGACATGGCGCGCGGCGATCTCGACAGGCTGACCGGGGATCCGCATCCGTGCACCAAGCAGTACGACCCGGTCACCGTCAGCGCCACCGGCGCCTGGCGCGGCCGACCCACCGCCTGGCACAAGACCTTCCCCAACGCCTGCAACCTCGCCGCGACCACCGGCGCGGTCTTCCGCTTCTGACCGGATCAGGTGCGCTTGGAGGCGATCATCCCGATCGTCACCATCCCGAGGACCACCCAGCCGAACCACAGCCAGCCGTTGCTGCCGAGTGCCGCCGTGTACGCCGTCACGACCACCAGGGCCCCGACGGTCAGTACGCCCATCGTCTTCGTCGAACCGGACATCTGTGCCCTCCTTCGACGGCGGGGGCCGTCGAGGACAATCGTCGCTCCTGAGGAGGGCACTGCGCTACTGCCCGGCGACACCGGCAGCCGTCTACCTGCTGCGCGCCTGGAGCGAGGCGAGGTACGCGTTGTACGCCTCGAGCTCCTTGTCGCCGTCCCGGTCCGCCGCCCGGTCCCTGCGCTTGGCCTGGCGCTGGTCGGAGCGGTACCACTGGAAGACGAGCGCGATCAGCACCAGCACGGACGGGATCTCGCTGAACGCCCAGGCGATGCCGCCCGCCGCGTTCTGATCGGAGAGCGCGTCGATGCCGAGGGAGGCCGGCGGATTCCGGTACGCCGCGATCATCGGCTCGGTCGCCATCATCAGCGCGATGCCGAAGAAGGCGTGGAACGGCATACCGGCGAACAGCTCCAGCATCCGCATCACATAACCGGGCCGGTGCGGGCCCGGATCCACACCCATGATCGGCCAGAAGAACACCAGGCCGACGGCCAGGAAGTGCACCATCATCGCGACATGACCCGTCTTCGACTCCATCAGGAAGTCGAACAGCGGCGTGAAGTACAGCCCGTAGAGGCTGGCGATGAACAGCGGGATCGTGAACGCCGGATGTGTGACGATCCGCATGTAGCGGCTGTGCAGCAGCATCAGCAGCACCTCGCGCGGCCCCTTGCGGCCCCGACCCGCGACCGGCAGCGCGCGGAGCGCGAGGGTGATCGGCGCACCCAGCAGCAGCACGATCGGCGACAGCATGCTGATCACCATGTGCTGCACCATGTGCACGCTGAACATGACCATGCCGTAATCGTTCAGCTTGGTGCACATCATCAGCGCGATGCTCAGCACACCGACGGTGAACCACACCGTGCGGCTCACCGGCCAGCTGTCGCCGCGCCGGCGCAGACGCGCGACGCCCCAGCCGTAGAACCCGAGGGCGAGGAGGCAGCCGACGAGGAAGAAGGAGTCAGGAGAGAACTCCAGGCCCCGCCCCAGCGTGAACGGCGGCAGATCCATGGTCGTGCCGTGCCCGCTGTGATCCATCTGTTCACTCCCGCAGGGGATTCCTGATTCGTGCTGGTTGTCCGCTTGCTCGCACCAGAGTAGAACCGCCCCCGGTCGCTGCTGCGACCGGGGGCGGTTCGTAGGGATCAGGATGGATCCGCGGGGCGGATCAGAGGACCGTCTCGGCCTCGTCGTACCGCTCCTTTGGAACGGTCTTCAGCGTCTGGGTCGCCTCGGCGAGCGGCACCATGGTGATGTCCGTGCCGCGCAGCGCCGTCAGCATGCCGAACTCGCCGCGGTGCGCGCCCTCCACCGCGTGCCAGCCGAAGCGCGTCGCGAGGACACGGTCGTACGCGGTCGGCGTTCCGCCGCGCTGGACATGGCCCAGGATCACCGGACGCGCCTCCTTGCCGAGCCGCTGCTCCAGCTCGACGGAGAGCTGACGCGCCACGCCCGCGAAGCGCTCGTGGCCGTAGATGTCCTTGCCGCCCTCGTCCCACTGCATCGAGCCTTCACGCGGCTTCGCGCCCTCGGCGACGACCACGATCGCGAACCGCTTGCCCGCCTCGAACCGGGCACCGACCCGACGGGTCAGCTCCTCGATGTCGAAGGGCCGTTCCGGCACCACGATGGCGTGGGCGCCGGCGGCCATGCCCGAGTGCAGCGCGATCCAGCCGGTGTGCCGGCCCATGACCTCGACGATCAGGACGCGCTGGTGCGACTCGGCGGTGGTCTTCAGACGGTCCAGCGCCTCGGTGGCCACGCCGACGGCGGTGTCGAAGCCGAAGGTCACGTCGGTCGACGCAATGTCGTTGTCGATCGTCTTGGGCACACCGACGATGGGGAGCCCGGACTCCGACAGCAGGTTGGCCGCCTTGAGGGTTCCCTCGCCGCCGATCGGGATGATGGCGTCCAGACCCAGGTCGGCCACATGTCCCTTGGCCCGTTCCACGCCGTCGCGCAGGTGCGCCGGCTGGACCCGGGAGGAGCCGAGGATCGTGCCGCCACGGGCCAGGATGCCGCCCACCGCGTCCAGGTCCAGCTTGCGGTAGTCGCACTCCAGGAGGCCCTTCCAGCCGTCGTGGAATCCGATGACCTCGTCGCCGTGATCGACGACGGCACGGTGCACGACGGAACGGATGACGGCGTTCAGTCCGGGGCAGTCGCCGCCGGAGGTGAGCACACCAATGCGCATAGCGCGAATACCTTTACAACGTGGGCCGACTCCCGGACCACGTCGTCCGGTTGGATCCCCGCCACCCTACCGGCGTCGGGTGGCGGGTCAGAAACGGGCGTCCGACTGGTGGGACCGCGCCCACCCGGCTCCGCTCGGCTGAGCGAAAGGCCTATCAGGCGGGCTGTGTGGCGGCCGCGATCCGCTCGCCGCGCAGCGCCTCGTACCACCGGTCGTCGGTCGGCGGCAGCGCGTTCACGTCGAGCGCCAGCTTCAGCATCAGGTCGGCGATCTGCGGATTGCGGGCCATGACGGGGCCGTGCATGTAGGTACCGAAAACGGTGTCGTTGTACGCGCCCTCCGTGCCGTCGCCGGTGCCGTTGCCCCGGCCGAAGACGGTGCGGGCGAACGGGCGCGCCGACGGACCGAGGTGCGTGATGCCCTGGTGGTTCTCGAAGCCCGTCAGCTGGGGCAGTCCCAACTGCGGGTCGATGTCCGCCAGTACGTCGCCGACACAGCGGGCGCCCTCGCCGCGCGTGGAGACCACGTCGATGAGACCGAGGCCGGGCTCGCGCTCACCGAGGTCGTTGATGAACTCGTGACCGAGGATCTGGTAGCCGGCGCACACCGAGAAGATGATCGCGCCGTTCGACGCCGCCCGGCTCAGCCCGCCGTCGCGGCGCAGCCGCTCGGCCGCGAGCCGCTGCGGGCGGTCCTCGCCGCCGCCGATCAGATAGATGTCGCCGGAGGTCGGCACCGGCTGGTCGCTGCGCACGTCGATGCGCATCACGTCCAGGCCGCGCTGCCGTGCCCGTCGCTCCACGACCAGGGCGTTGCCCTGGTCGCCGTAGGTGCTGAGCAGGTCCGGGTAGACCCAGACCAGACGCAGACTGCTGTCACTCATGCTCGTAGTCCTCAAGTCCTGTTCTTCCGCCCGTGGATCAGTTGCCGACGCGGCGGCGAACGTCCTGGAAGGCGGTGTAGTTGGCGATCAGCTCGATCCGGCCGGGCGGCGCCGACTGCACCGCCTCGTCGACCGACTCGCACACCCGGAAGTCCAGACCGGCGACTTCCAGCCGGACCGCGAGGTCCAGCCTGCGGTCGCCGATCACGAAGATCGGGTGCCCGGCGAGCCGGGTGTAGTCGACGTCCCACAGCCAGGAGGTGTCCGTACCGTCCGCGCCGCGGGCGTTGACGGAGAGGATCACCGGCGTCGGCGGCGGGTCGATCAGGGAGAACGTCTCCAGCCATCCGGCCGGGTTCTTCGCCAGCAGCAGCCGCACATCGCGGTCGAGGAAGGACACGACGTCGTACCGGCCGGCCACGGCCTGCACCTGGTACATGCGCTCGAGCGCCACCTGCGGCGGGACACCGAAGCAGGCGGCGACCGCGGCGGAGGTGGCGGCATTGGCCCTGTTGGCACGGCCGGGCAGCTGGAGGTGGATCGGCCAGGCCGAGCCGTGCGGGTCGATGACATGGTCGCCGCTGAGCACCCAGCTCGGGGCGGGGCGGCGGAAGCCGCACTCGCCGCAGAACCAGTCGTCACCGGGGCGCTGCATCACACCACCGCAGGACGGGCAGGACCAGGCGTCGTCCTTCCACTCCTGGCCGGCGGCCACCCACACGACATTGGGAGAGGAGGAGGCCGCCCACACCACCAGCGGGTCGTCGGCGTTGGCGATGACCATCGCCTTCGAACCGGCAAGACCTTCACGCCACTTCTCGGCCAGCATCCGCGTCTCCGCCGCGCGGTCCAGCTGGTCACGGGAGAGGTTGAGCAGCGCGATGGCCTTGGGCGTCACATCCCGAGCCACACCGGCGAGGTACTTCTCGTCCACCTCGATCACACCGAACCGGGCGTCAGAGCCGCCGGCCAGTGCCGACGTGATGCCCGCCGGCATGTTGGCGCCGAGCGCGTTCGACACCACCGGGCCGCTCGCGCGCAGTGCCTCGGCGATCAGCCGGGTCGTGGTGGTCTTGCCGTTGGTCGCAGAGACGAGGACCACGTCCAGGTGCTGCGCCAGCCTCCCCAGCAGGTCGGGGTCGAGCTTGAGCGCCACCCGGCCGCCGATCACCGATCCGCTGCCGCGCCCGGCGGCGCGGGACACCGCTGCTGCGGCCTTGCCCGCCGTCACGGCCAGCTTGGCTCGCGGCGTCAGGGGCTCCGAGTTGCCTGACATCGTCCTTGATCCTCCTTGCATCGGTCCGGCTCAGCCTATCCAGCTCCGGTCGGCCCCCCGCACCGCGGCACCGTCGGAAAACGTGGAGGTCACGAGCGAACGTACGGGGAACGTACGCTGGACGCCATGCGAAACCGGCCGATCCCCGGCAGTACCGGACGCGTCAGGCCGATGAGCCTGCTCGCGGATCCGGCGCTGCACACCCCCTGCGAGACCGTCACAGACTTCGGACCCGCCCTGGCGGAGCTCGTCGAGGACCTGTTCGCGACGATGTACGCGGCCCAGGGCGTCGGCCTCGCGGCCAACCAGGTCGGGGTGGGTTTGCGCGTGTTCGTGTACGACTGCCCCGACGACGAGGACGTCCGCCACCTCGGACACATCGTCAACCCCCGCCTGGTGGCGGCGGACGGCGTCGTCGTCCGCGGCCCGGAGGGCTGCCTCTCGTTGCCGGGCCTGGAGGCCGGCACGGAACGCTTCGACCGTGCGGTGGTGGAGGGCGTGACGAAGGACGGCGAGCCGGTACGGGTGGAGGGCACCGGGTTCTTCGCGCGCTGCCTGCAGCACGAGTGTGACCACCTGGAAGGGGCGATATACGTGGACCGCCTCACGCGCCGGCGCCGCTCCCGCCTGGCGCGGGCGGCGCGCAAGGCGTCATGGGCGACACCGCAACGGGTGGCGCGGCTGCGGTGAGCGGCTGCGGTGAGGGGGTGCGGGTCGCCTGCCTGCCGCCCCGCGCGAAGGGGGCAGGCCCCTGTTCGTACCGTGCTTCGCGCGGTGCCCGGTCTGTCCGCGGCCGAGCCCGCACCGCGGCGACGCCCGCGTCCTAGAAGCCCGGCCCGTCCGCCCTGTCCTCGACCTGGAAGAGGCGGCCGCACAGCAGGTCCGTCAGGTTCGTCACCAACTCCGCCCGCGAACACTGCCGTTCACCCAGCCACCAGTCCCCTGCCGCATGCATCATGCCGACGATGCCGTGGCCCCACACCCGGGCCACCATCTCGCCGCCGGGGCCGAGGTCGACGCGGTCGGCGATCACCTTGCCGAGTTCCTCGCCGAGGCGGCGCAGCAGCGGCGCCGAGTGGCGTCCGACATCGAAGCCGGCCTCCGAGGGCTGGTTGTCCTCCGCCGGGTGCATGAGGAACCGGTACACCTGCGGACGCGCCTCGATCGCGGCGAGATACGTGTCGAGCGTGCCCGCCACCCGCTGGCGGCGGTCGACGTCCGCGTCCACCGCCACCTGCAGGGCCCTGAGCAGCGCGTCGGTGTGGCGCTTCGCGAGCGCCCGGTAGAGCCCGCTCTTGTCGCCGAAGTGCCGGTAGAGGATCGGCTTGGTGATCCCGGCCTCCGCGGCGATGGCGTTCATGGAGGCCTGGGGGCCGTCCCGGAGCACGACCCGGTCGGCGGCCTCGAGGAGCTCCCGGCGGCGCTGGTCCGCCGACCGCTGCTGTTGTGTGGTCTCCATGTGTTTCTCCCCGCCCGGACGATTGCGTGACGCCTGCGCAAAGTAACACTCTGCCAGCCCACACACATGATCGGGCCATGGCTGGTTGACAGGGGCTACCAGTCGGTAACACACTTCCGTTACCGCAGGTAACAAGCACGTCATCGCTGCAGTACTGGAGGGGACATGGCCGAGTTCACGCTCGATCTCAACGACGACCAGAAGCAGGTCCGCGACTGGCTGAACGGATTCGCCAGGGATGTGATGCGTCCGGCCGCCGCCGAGTGGGACGAGCGTGAGGAGACCCCCTGGCCTGTCATCCAGGAGGCCGCCAAGATCGGAATCTACTCCCT
Organism: Streptomyces sp. NPDC096176; assembly: GCF_044763255.1. Classification (NCBI taxonomy): domain Bacteria; kingdom Bacillati; phylum Actinomycetota; class Actinomycetes; order Kitasatosporales; family Streptomycetaceae; genus Streptomyces; species Streptomyces sp. NPDC096176. The sequence goes on from NZ_JBIWFV010000003.1 coordinate 94,191, forward strand.
CGACTTCTACGCCCAACAGTTCTTCGACCCCACCGGTCTCGGCATCCCGATGACGATGGAGGAGCTGTTCTGGGGCGACGCGGGCATCGCGCTGTCGATCGTCGGCACCGGACTCGCCGCCGTCGGCGTCATCGCCAACGGCACCGAGGAACAGATCGGTACCTGGATTCCCCAAATGTACGGCGATGCCAACGATGTCAAGGTTGCCGCCTTCTGCTCCTCCGAGCCCGACGCCGGCTCCGACGTGGCGTCCATGCGCACGCGCGCCGTGTACGACGAGGCGAAGGACGAGTGGGTCCTCAACGGCACGAAGACCTGGGCGACCAACGGCGGCATCGCGAACGTCCACGTCGTCGTCGCGCTCGTCGACCCGGAGCTCGGCTCCAAGGGCCACGCCTCGTTCATCGTTCCGCCGAACACCCCCGGGCTGTCCCAGGGGCAGAAGTTCAAGAAGCACGGCATCCGCGCCTCGCACACCGCCGAGGTCGTCCTCGAGGACCTCCGTATACCCGGCAGCTGTCTCCTCGGCGGCAAGGACAAGCTGGACGAGCGCCTGGCGAGGGCTCGCGAGCGGGCGAAGGCCGGTGCCGGCGAGCGCGTGAAGAACGCGGCGATGGCCACCTTCGAGGCCTCCCGCCCCGCCGTCGGCGCGATGGCGGTCGGCACCGCCCGCGCCGCGTACGAGGTCGCGCTCGACTACGCGAAGACCCGTGAGCAGTTCGGCCGCCCGATCATCGACAACCAGGGCATCGCCTTCCAGCTCGCCGACATGCGCACCCAGATCGACGCGGCGCGCCTCCTGGTGTGGCGCGCTTCCTGGATGGCGACCGCCGGCAAGCCGTTCACCTCCGCCGAGGGCTCCATGTCGAAGCTGTTCGCCAGCGAGACCGCCAAGAAGGTCACCGCCCAGGCCATCCAGATCCTCGGTGGCAACGGCTTCACCCGCGAGTACCCGGTGGAGCGCATGCACCGCGACGCCGCGATCTACACGATCTTCGAGGGCACCAGCGAGATCCAGCGTCTGGTCATCGCCCGCACCCTCTCGGGCATGCCGATCCGCTGACCCGCCAAGAGCGCACGAAGGCTCCGGACCGCAGGCGGCCGGAGCCTTCCGTGTTCGCTCAGGTGTGTGCGCAGGCGTGTGTGCTCAGGCGGGCAGCAGCGCCTCGATCGCAGCCAGGACCTCGGGGGACTCCGGCTCGGCGCGCGGACGGAAGCGGGTGACCTCGCCCTTGGGCGAAATCAGGAACTTCTCGAAGTTCCACTGGACGTCGCCGGCCTCGCCCTCGGCGTCCGCGACCTTCGTCAGCTCGGCGTACAGCGGGTGCCGGTCCGCGCCGTTCACGTCCGTCTTCTCCAGCAGCGGGAAGGTCACCCCGTACGTCGCGGAGCAGAAGGTCCCGATCTCCTCCGCGCTGCCGGGCTCCTGTCCGGCGAACTGGTTGCAGGGCACGCCCAGCACGGTGAAGCCCCGCTCGCCGAACTCCTTCTGCAGCCGCTCCAGGCCCGCGTATTGCGGGGTCAGCCCGCACTTCGAGGCAACGTTCACCACGAGCACCGCCTTGCCGCGGTGGTCGGCGAGCGAGGTGTCCTCGCCGGTCAGGGTGCGCAGCGGGATGTCGTAAAGGGACATCAGGGACTCCTTTGAACCTGTTCGTCGGTCGGTCGGTCGTCCGCCGGTCGTCGTGCGGCGTTCACCGTGCGACAAGCATGCAGCACGGGCCCGTACGTGCCTCACTCAGCACCCGCGATGGGGCGGAACAGTCCCTCCTGCACCACGGAGACCAGGAGCCTTCCGTCACGGTCGTAGATCCGTCCGCGAGCGAGCCCCCGGCCACCCGTCGAGATCGGTGACTCCTGGTCGTACAGGAACCACTCGTCGGCCCGGAACGGGCGGTGGAACCACATCGCGTGGTCCAGCGACGCCATGTCGAAGCCCCGTGGGCCCCACAGCGGCTCGACGGGGATGCGCACCGCGTCCAGCAGCGTCATGTCGCTCGCGTACGTCAGCGCGCACGTGTGCACCAGCGGGTCGTCGCCCAGCGGGCCCACCGCGCGCATCCAGACGGCGCTGCGCGGGTCCGCGTCCTTGATCTCGTCGGTCGTCCAGCGCAGCCGGTCGACGTACCGGATGTCGAACGGCTGGCGGCGCGCCATGCGCTCCAACGCCTCGGGCAACGCGCCGAGATGCTCACGGATCTCGGTCGCGACCGTCGGAAGCGACTCGGGGTCCGGGAAGTCCAGCCGCGGCGGCAACTGGTGCTCGATGCTGCCGGGCTCGGGACGGTGGAAGGACGCCGTCAGATTGAAGATCGTCCGGCCCTCCTGCACGGCGGTGACGCGGCGGGTCGTGAACGACCGGCCGTCCCGTACCCGTTCGACCTGGTACACGATCGGCACCCCGGGGTGCCCGGGCCGCAGGAAGTACGCGTGCAGCGAGTGAACGGGACGCTCGCCGTCGGTGGTCCGCCCCGCGGCGACCAGGGCCTGACCGGCCACCTGCCCGCCGAAGACCCGCTGCAGCGACTCGTTCGGGCTGAGCCCGCGGAAGATGTTGACCTCGATCTGCTCCAGGTCGAGCAGATCGACCAGACGCTCGGCCGGATTCGTCATCGGAATCTCTCTCCCTGTCAAAGCCTGTCAGAGCTGACCGACGGACGTGACGCGCACGACCGCCAGGCCCGCCTCGTCGGAGGCCGCGAGATCGACCTCCGCGCTGATACCCCAGTCATGGTCGCCGTTCGGATCGGCGAACGTCTGCCGCACACGCCACAGATCGTGCACCGGGTCCTCCTCGATGGCGAGGAGCTTCGGCCCGCGGGCGTCCGGACCGGTGCCCAGGTCGTCGTACTCGTCCCAGTACGCGTCCATCGCCTCGCCCCACGCGTCCTCGTCCCAGCCGGACTCCGCGTCCAGCGCGCCCAGCTCGGCGACGTGGTCGAGGGCCGCCAGCTCCACACGGCGGAACATGGCGTTGCGGACCAGGACGCGGAAGGCGCGGGCGTTCGCCGTGACCGGCTTGACCTGGTCGGCCTTCTCCTGGGCCTCCTCGGCCGTCTCCACCTCCGGATTGGCCAGCTGCTCCCACTCGTCGAGGAGGCTGGAGTCGACCTGGCGCACCATCTCGCCCAGCCAGGCGATCAGATCCTCCAGGTCCTCGGTCTTCAGATCGTCCGGGATGGTGTGGTCGAGCGCCTTGTACGCGCTCGCCAGATAGCGCAGCACGATGCCCTCGGTGCGGGCGAGCTCGTACCAGGACGTGAACTCCGTGAAGGTGAGAGCCCGTTCGTACATGTCACGGATGACGGACTTCGGCGAGACCGGGTGGTCGCCGACCCAGGGGTGCGACTTCTTGTAGACGTTGTACGCGTGCCACAGCAGCTCTTCGAGCGGCTTCGGGTACGAGATGTCCTGGAGGCGCTCCATGCGCTCCTCGTACTCGACGCCGTCGGCCTTCATCCTGCCGACCGCCTCGCCGCGTGCCTTGTTCTGCATGGCGGCGAGGATCTGCCGGGGATCGTCCAGCGTCGACTCGACGACGGAGACCATGTCCAGGGCGTACGACGGGGACTCCGGGTCCAGCAGGTCGAAGGCCGCGAGGGCGAACGTCGACAGCGGCTGGTTCAGCGCGAAGTCCTGCTGGAGGTCGACGGTGAGCCGGATGGTGCGGCCCTCGGCGTCGGGCTTGTCCAACTGCTCCACCACTCCGCCGTCGAGCAGCGAGCGGTAGATGGCGATGGCCCGGCGGATGTGGCGCAGCTGCGCCTTGCGCGGCTCGTGGTTGTCCTCGAGCAGCCGGCGCATCGCCTCGAAGGCGTTGCCCGGCCGGGCGATCACCGAGAGCAGCATGATGTTGGTGACCCGGAAGCGGGACGTCAGCGGCTCCGGCTCGGAGGCGATCAGCTTCTCGAACGTGCTGTCCGACCAGGCGACGAAGCCCTCGGGGGCCTTCTTCCTGACGACCTTGCGGCGCTTCTTGGGATCGTCACCGGCCTTCGCGAGCGCCTTCTCGTTCTCGATGACATGCTCGGGCGCCTGCGCGACGACAAAACCGGCGGTGTCGAAGCCGGCCCGGCCGGCACGCCCCGCGATCTGGTGGAACTCGCGCGCCCGCAGCGTCCGCACCCGGCTGCCGTCGTACTTGGTGAGGGCGGTGAACAGCACCGTGCGGATGGGCACGTTCACGCCGACGCCGAGGGTGTCGGTGCCGCAGATGACCTTCAGCAGACCGGCCTGGGCCAGCTTCTCCACCAGCCGCCGGTACTTGGGCAGCATGCCGGCGTGGTGCACGCCGATGCCGTGCCGCACGAAACGGGACAGGTTCTGGCCGAACTTGGTGGTGAAGCGGAAGTTGCCGATCAGCTCGGCGATCTTGTCCTTCTCCTCGCGCGAGCACATGTTGATGCTCATCAGCGACTGCGCCCGCTCCACGGCCTGCGCCTGGGTGAAGTGCACGATGTAGACGGGTGCCTGCTTGGTCTCCAGCAGCTCCGTCAGCGTCTCCGTGATCGGCGTCAGCCGGTACTCGTACGACAGCGGAACCGGCCGGGTCGCCGACCGGACCACGGAGGTGGGGCGGCCGGTGCGGCGCGTCAGGTCCTTCTCGAACATCGACACGTCGCCGAGCGTCGCCGACATCAGGATGAACTGCGCCTGCGGCAGTTCGAGCAGCGGGATCTGCCAGGCCCAGCCACGGTCCGGCTCCGCGTAGAAGTGGAACTCGTCCATCACGACCTGGCCGATGTCGGCGTCCTTGCCGTCACGCAGCGCGATCGAGGCAAGCACCTCGGCCGTGCAGCAGATGACCGGGGCGTCCGCGTTCACGGACGCGTCGCCGGTCAGCATGCCGACGTTCTCCGTGCCGAACAGCTTGCAGAGGTCGAAGAACTTCTCGGAGACGAGGGCCTTGATCGGCGCCGTGTAGAAGGTGACCTGGTCGTTCGCCAGCGCCGTGAAGTGCGCACCTGCCGCGACCAGGCTCTTCCCGGAGCCGGTGGGGGTGGAAAGGATCACATTCGCCCCCGAGACCACCTCGATCAGGGCTTCCTCCTGAGCCGGATAGAGCGTGATGCCCTGGCCCTCCGCCCACGAGGAGAAGGCTTCGAAAAGGGCATCGGGGTCGGCGTCTGGCGGCAGCTGATCGATAAGGGTCACGCCCCCATCTTGCCTGGCGCGGACCCCGGGACGGGAACCGGCCGCCGACCGGCAAGATCACGAAAGGTACGCTGACCTGTCAACTGGGGTTAGGGACAAGAACAATGGGGCGGGAACGCACATGATGGGACCTGCGCACTCTCTGTCCGGGGCGGCTGCCTGGCTGGGGGTGGGGGCGGCGACGGCTGCCGCCGGCCATCCGATGCCCTGGCCCGTCCTCGTGGTGGGAGCACTGATCTGCGCGGGCGCGGCGCTCGCACCGGATCTGGACCACAAGGCGGCGACCATCTCGCGGGCCTTCGGCCCGATCTCACGCGGACTGTGCGAGATCGTCGACAAGCTCTCGTACGCCGTCTACAAGGCGACCAAGAAACCGGGCGACAAGCGCAGGACCGGGGGCCACCGCACCCTCACGCACACCTGGCTCTGGGCGGTGCTGATCGGCGGCGGAGCGTCCGCCCTGGCGGCCCTCGGCGGACGGTGGGCGGTCCTCGCGCTCCTGTTCGTCCACATGGTGCTCGCGGTGGAGGGCCTGCTGTGGCGTGCCGCACGCGTCTCCAGCGACGTCCTGGTGTGGCTGCTCGGCGCCACCAGCGCGTGGATCCTCGCGGGCGTCCTCGACAAGCCGGGCAACGGTTCGGACTGGCTGTTCACCGCGCCCGGCCAGGAGTACCTGTGGCTCGGCCTCCCCATCGTCCTCGGCGCCCTCGTCCACGACATCGGCGACGCCCTCACGGTCTCCGGCTGCCCGATCCTGTGGCCCATCCCGGTCGGCAACAAGCGCTGGTACCCGGTGGGCCCGCCGAAACTGATGCGTTTCCGCGCCGGCAGCTGGGTGGAGCTGAAGGTCCTGATGCCGGCGTTCATGCTGCTCGGAGGCGTGGGCGGGGCGGCTGCGCTGAACTTCATCTGACGGCTGCCCCGCCCCAGGCCCTAGCCGTGCCAGGAGCGCCACAGCGCCGCATACGCCCCCTCGGCCGCGACCAGCTCGTCATGGCTGCCCAGCTCACTGATGCGGCCTTCCTCGACCACCGCGATCACGTCCGCGTCGTGCGCCGTGTGCAGCCGGTGCGCGATGGCCACGACCGTACGGCCCTGAAGGACACGTGAGAGCGAGCGCTCCAGGTGGCGGGCCGCCCGCGGGTCCAGCAGCGAGGTCGCCTCGTCCAGGACCAGCGTGTGCGGATCCGCAAGGACCAGGCGGGCGAGGGCGATCTGCTGGGCCTGGGCGGGGGTCAGGGAAAGGCCGCCCGACCCGACCTCCGTGTCCAGCCCGTCGTCCAGCGCGCGCGCCCACCCGTCGGCGTCGACCGCACCGAGCGCCGCCCACAGCTCGGCGTCCTGCGCGGAGGAACGCGCCAGCAGCAGATTGTCGCGGAGCGCGCCCACGAAGACGTGGTGCTCCTGGTTGACGAGCGCCACATGCTCCCGTACCCGCTCCGCCGGCATCCGCGACAGCTCGGCCGCGCCGAGGGTGACGTGCCCGGTGCGCGGGGCGTAGATGCCCGCGAGCAGCCGGCCGAGCGTGGACTTGCCCGCCCCGGACGGGCCGACGAGAGCCAGCCGGGTGCCCGGCGGCACGTCCATCGACACACGGTGCAGTACGTCGACGCCCTCGCGGTACCCGAAGTGCACCTGGTCGGCGCGGACGTCACGTCCGTCGGGGCGCAGGCGCCCGTCGCCCGCCTCCGGTTCGATCTCCCGCACGCCGACCAGCCGCGCCAGCGACACGTGTGCCACCTGCAGCTCGTCGTACCAGCGCAGAATCAGGTTCACCGGGTCGACCATCATCTGCGCGATCAGCGCACCCGTGGTCAGCTGCCCGACACCGATCCAGCCCTGCAGCACGAACACGCCGCCGATCATCAGCACCGAGGCGAGCACGGTCGCATGGGTGATGTTGATGACCGGAAAGAGAACCGACCGCAGGTAGAGCGTGTATCGCTCCCAGGAGGTCCATTCCTTGATCCGCCGGTCGGAGAGCGCCACGCGGCGCGCCCCGAGGCGGTGCGACTCGACCGTGCGGCCCGCGTCGACGGTCTCGGCGAGCACCGCGGCCACGGCCGCGTACCCCGCTGCCTCCGAACGGTACGCAGAGGGTGCCCGCTTGAAGTACCAGCGGCAGCCGACGACCAGCACCGGCACCGCCACCAGCACCGCAGGCGCGAGCGGCGGCGCGGTCACCGTGAGCCCGCCAAGCAGCAGCACGACCCAGAAGACGCCGATCGTCAGCTGCGGCACGGCCTCACGCATGGCGTTCGCCAGCCGGTCGATGTCCGTGGTGATTCGGGAGAGCAGGTCGCCCGTCCCGGCCCGCTCGAGCACGCCCGGCGGCAGCCCCACGGAACGCACCAGGAAGTCCTCCCGCAGGTCCGCCAGCATCCGCTCGCCGAGCATCGCCCCGCGCAGCCGCACCAGGCGGACGAAGAACGCCTGGACGACGAGCGCACCCGCGAACAGGGCGGCCGTGCGCTCCAGATGGAGATCACGCGCCCCGTCCGCCGCCTTCTCCACGAGGGAGCCGAGGAGCCAGGGGCCCGTCATCGAGGCGACGACGGCGACCGTGTTGACGGTGACGAGGACCGTGAAGGCGCGGCGGTGCCGCCGCAGCAGCTCGCTCACATACGCCCGCACGGTGGCCGGCGACCCCACCGGCAGGGTGGTCGCCGTGCGCAGAGCCGCCGGGTCGTACTCCGGTCGCGCCAGGCCGATCATGCTTTCTCCTCGATGTCGTCGATGTCGGCCGTCGTCTGGTCGAATCCAGCACCGGTGGCGCCGCGCTGGGCGCCGACGAGGTGTTGCTCCGCCTCGGTCTCCCGGGTCACCACCGTGCGGTACCGGGGCTCGGTTCGCAGCAGTTCGCGGTGCACGCCGACGGCCACGACCTCGCCCTCGTGGACCAGGACGACGCGGTCCGCCCGGTCGAGCAGCAGCGGCGAGGAGGTGAACAGGACCGTCGTGCGTCCTGCGCGCAACTTCCGCACGCCTTCCGCGATCCTGGCCTCCGTGTGCGAGTCGACGGCCGATGTCGGCTCGTCGAGCACAAGCACCTCCGGGTCGGTCACCAGTGAACGCGCCAGTGCGAGGCGCTGCCGCTGGCCGCCGGACAGGGAGCGGCCGCGCTCGGTGATGACCGCTGCCATCGGGTCGTTGTCCAGAGAGGCCTGCGCGAGAGCATCGAGCACGTCGCCGCACTCCGCCGCCGTCAGGGCCTGGTCTGCCGTCACCGCTGCGGACGCCGGCACGTCGAGCAGCTCCGCGAGAGTCCCCGACAGCAGGACGGGGTCCTTGTCCTGGACCAGGACGGCGCCACGGGTTGCGGCGAGCGGCTGCTGGTCGAGTGCCACACCACCGAGGAGCACGGACGGCAGGCCCTCCGGTTCCGTGGGGTGGCCGCCGAGCCGTTCGGCAAGGCGTCCCGCGGCGTCGGGGTCACCGCAGACGACCGCGGTGAGCGTTCCTGCCGGGGCCAGGAGCCCCGTGGCGGGGTCGTACAGGTCGCCGGTGAGCGGCCCGTCGGCCAGGCCCGCGGCCTGGGTCGGGTGACCGCCGGACCCGCGCTCCAGCGCCAGCACCCTGGCCGCCCGCCGTGCGGACGGACGGGAGAAGGAGTACGCCATCGCGATCTCTTCGAAGTGCCGCAGCGGATAGCTCAGCAGCATCACCGCGCTGTACACGGTGACCAGTTCACCGAGCGCGATCCGGCTGTCACCGACGAGCCCGAGCCCGTACCAGACGACCGAGATCAGCAGGAGGCCCGGCAACAGCACCTGGACCGCGCTGATCAGGGACCACATGCGTGCGCTGCGGACGGCGGCGGTGCGCACGTCCTGCGAGGCGCGGCGGTAACGCTTGAGGAACAGCTCCTCGCCGCCGATGCCGCGCAGCACCCGCAGACCGGCCACGGTGTCGGAGGCCAGCTCGGTGGCCCGGCCCGCCTTCTCCCGCTGCACGTCGGCGAGCCTGGTGGCCCGGGGGAGCAGGGGCAGTACGCCGAGCGCCAGAATCGGTACGCCGACGGCGACGAGGACACCGAGCGCCGGCTGGTAGATCACCAGTCCGATGCAGACCGCCACGACGGTGAGGGCCGCGGCGAGGAAACGCGAGACCGCTTCCACGAACCAGCCGATCTTCTCCACGTCTCCTGTCGAGACGGCCACGACCTCGCCCGCGGCGACCCTGCGGGTGAGCGCGGCGCCCAGTTCTGACGTCTTGCGGATGAGCAGCTGCTGGACCCGCGCCGCGGCGGTGATCCAGTTGGTGACGGCCGTGCGGTGGAGCATGGTGTCACCGAGGGCGATGCAGACGGCGGCGAGGGCGAGCACCCCGCCCGCCAGAGCGAGGCCGCTGCCCGACCTGTCCACGACCGCCTGGACGGCGTGGCCGACCCCGTAGGGGAGCGCCATGACGGACATGAAGTGCAGCATTCCCCACGACAGGGAACGCAGCTGGCCCCGCAGTTGATGCCGGCCGAGCCAGAGGAGGAACCTCGGTCCCGACCGGACGTCCGGTTGACCGGGATCGACATACGGAAGGTCGCGAATCTGCATGATGTCCCAGGTCGTCGGAAGAGCACAGAGCTACCAGCGTCGCGCTCCCGCCCCAGGGGCGGCAAACGATTTATGGGCCTGTCGCCGGACCGGTCGCGAGCCTGCCGTCGGGTCTGCCATGGGCCTGGCGCCGGGCCACCGGAGGGGCTGTCAGGGGCGCCGGCCGGCGCCGTGGAGCCGTCCCGGACGGGCCGTCAGCAGCGCGGGTCCGTGCCGTCGACCAGGCTGGAGAGCAGACCGCCGAGAACCTCGCGTTGCTCGGCCGTCAGGGGTGCGAGGACGTCCTCCGCCGCCGCGCGGCGCGCGTCGCGCAGCGAGCGGAGCGTGGCGCGGCCGGTGTCGGTGAGCTCGATCCGGGTCACCCTGCGGTTGCTCGGATCGGGAACCCGGCGGACCCGGCCGCCTGCCTCCAGTCCGTCGACCAGGCTCGTCACCGCGCGCGGAACCACCTCGAGCCGCTCCGCCAGATCCGCCATGCGCGGAGGTCGGTCGTAGTGGGCGACCGTGCGCAGCAGCCGGGACTGCGCGGGGGTGATGGCGATGTCGGCCGACTCGAGCTGGCGCTTCTGGCTGCGGTGGATCCGGCGGGTCAACCGCAGGAGCTGCTCGGCCAGCAGGCCGTCGGCGTCGGAGGTGGTCATGCGGGAACAATATCAGGACGTTGTTCATTGTGAATACAGGTAACAATGAGCTAGGCTCCTCAAGATCGCGCCTTTTCCGTCCGAAGGAGTGCATTGCGTCCCGACCACACCACCTGGACACCACCGCCCAGGGACCCCGACCAGCCGCCCGCGGAAGTGCGGCGCATCCTCCGGCTCTTCCGGCCCTACCGGGGCAGGCTCGCAGTCGTGGGGCTGCTTGTCGGCGCCTCGTCGCTGGTGTCCGTCGCCTCGCCGTTCCTGCTGCGGGAGATCCTCGACACCGCGATCCCCCAGGGACGTACGGGGCTGCTCAGCCTGCTGGCCCTCGGCATGATCGCCACCGCGGTGATGACCAGCGTCTTCGGTGTGCTCCAGACGTTGATCTCCACCACGGTGGGCCAGCGCGTCATGCACGACCTGCGCACCGCGGTCTACGCACAGCTGCAGCGCATGCCGCTCGCCTTCTTCACCAGGACGCGCACGGGGGAGGTCCAGTCGCGCATCGCCAACGACATCGGCGGTATGCAGGCGACCGTGACCTCGACGGCCACCTCCCTGGTCTCCAACCTCACCTCGGTCGTCGCCACCGTCGTCGCCATGCTGGCGCTGGACTGGCGGCTCACCGTCGTCTCCCTCCTCTTGCTGCCGGTGTTCGTCTGGATCAGTCGCCGGGTCGGCCGCGAGCGGAAGAGGATCACCACACAGCGGCAGAAGCAGATGGCCGCGATGGCCGCCACCGTCACCGAGTCACTGTCGGTCAGCGGCATCCTGCTCGGGCGCACCATGGGCCGCGCCGACTCCCTCACGGTGTCGTTCGCCCGGGAGTCGGAGCGCCTGGTCGACCTCGAGGTGCGCTCCAGCATGGCCGGCCGGTGGCGGATGTCGACGATGGGCATCGTCATGGCCGCCATGCCGGCCCTCATCTACTGGGCCGCCGGCCTCGCGATGCAGACGGGTGGGCCCGCGATCTCCATCGGCACGCTGGTCGCCTTCGTCTCACTCCAGCAGGGCCTCTTCCGGCCCGCCGTGAGCCTGCTCTCGACCGGAGTGCAGATGCAGACCTCGCTCGCCCTGTTCCAACGGATCTTCGAGTATCTCGACCTGCCGGTCGAGATCACCGAGCCCGCGGACCCGGTGGCGCTCGACAAGATCCGGGGTGAAGTGCGCTTCGAGAAGGTCGACTTCGCGTACGACCCCGAGCAGAAGCGGCCGACCCTCGACGGCATCGACATCACCGTGCCCGCCGGCGGTTCGCTCGCCGTCGTCGGCCCGACCGGCTCCGGCAAGTCCACGCTCAGCTATCTGGTGCCGCGGCTCTACGATGTCACCGGCGGCCGGGTCACCATCGACGGTGTCGATGTGCGGGACCTGGACTTCGACACGCTTGCGCGGGCCGTGGGAGTCGTCTCCCAGGAGACGTATCTCTTCCACGCCTCCGTGGCCGACAATCTGCGCTTCGCCAAGCCCGACGCCACGGCCCAGGAGATCGAAGCCGCCGCCCGTGCCGCGCAGATCCACGACCACATCGTCTCCCTGCCCGAGGGGTACGACACCTTGGTCGGCGAGCGGGGCTATCGCTTCTCAGGCGGCGAGAAGCAGCGGCTCGCCATCGCGCGCACCATCCTGCGGAACCCGCCGGTCCTCATCCTCGACGAGGCGACCAGTGCCCTCGACACCCGCACGGAGCACGCCGTGCAGCAGGCGATCGACGCTCTCTCGCGGGGCCGCACCACGATCACCATTGCGCACCGGCTCTCCACCGTGAGGGACGCGGATCGGATCGTCGTCCTCGACGCGGGCCGTATCGCCGAGTGCGGCAGTCACCGGCAACTCCTTGCCGAGGGCGGCCGCTATGCCGCTCTGGTCCGCAGGGACGCCCGCCCGGCGCCTGTCGCCCGCTGAAACGGCGACGGCGCCGCCGCTCCCGTGGGACGGGGGACGGCGGCGCCTTTCGTGAACGGTCGTCAGACGAGCCAACCCACGAAGTGGACGCCGGCGAGCAGGTTGGTGATGAGGTCCACGGTGGTGCGTTCTCCTTGTGCAGGGTGAGTGGGACTGCGCAGTCGCGGTCTGTAGCCCGTCGCTTGCGCACCGTAAGAATCGTGCGCAGCGCGGCGACCGGGCAATCACAACGGCTACGACCCCACGTTCTGGCGGACACCGGGCGAGCGTTCGTTTGTTCGCGTCGATTCGGTGGCCGGTAATCCCGGCAACCGGTGGCCGCCGGTCGTCGCCGTGTCGCCCTCCGCAGGCTCCCGGGATCACCGGGTGGGCCGGGTTAGCGTGCGTGTATGACGAACGAGCCCTTCCCGCGGCCCGGGCGCCGGTGCCGCCTGACCCGCCGTGGACGGCTGATCCTGGTGCTGAGCGGCGCGGCGCTGGCGGCGGGAGTGGTGTTCGTGCCGTTCCTCGTTCGTACCCCCGAGAAGCAGCACCGCCCACCACCACCGCCGCCGCCCAAGACGCTGGTGATCCCGGAGGGCTGGCGCGCCACGCAGGTGTACGACGCGGTCGACAAGGCCCTGGAGGCGGCTCCCGGAACCACCGCACAAGCTGCCGCCCGCGCGAAGCTGAACCTGCCCGCCGACGCCAAGGGAAACCCGGAGGGCTATCTCTTCCCGGCCACGTATCCCATCGACAGGACGACCACCCCCACCAGCCTGCTCAGCTTCATGGTCAACATCGCGAACCAGCGATTCGGCACCGAACGCATCGCCGAAGGCGCCCGCGACGCCGGCGTGACCCTTCATCAGGCGGTGAACATCGCCAGCATCGTGCAGGCCGAGGCCGACACAGCCGCCGACATGGGCAAGGTGGCCCGGGTCGTTCACAACCGGCTCGCCCAGGGCATGCCGCTGCAGATGGACTCGACCATCAACTACGCGCTGAGCCGCAGCTCCCTGGACACCACCACCGCCGACACCCGCATCGAGAGCCCCTACAACACCTACGAGTTCCACGGGCTGCCGCCCACCCCCATCGACAACCCGGGGGAGGAGGCCATGCATGCGACGATCGCCCCGCCGGCGGGCGACTGGCTCTACTTCGTGACGGTGGAACCGGGGGACACCCGCTTCACCAGCAGCTACCAGGAACACCAGCGCCATGTGGCGGAGTTCAACACCGTACGCGCCACGGCACGTGCCACCGGCTGAGGGCCGCCGCCCGCTCCGACCGCAGCCGAACGCCGGTCAGACCGGGGCCGGTTCATGGTCCAGCAGGCGCCTGATCTCCCGTACCGCCGCCCGCCCCGCCCGGTTCGCGCCGATCGTCGAGGCTGAAGGCCCGTAACCGACGAGGTGTACCCGGGCATCCCGTACCGCCCGGGTGCCCTCCACCCGGATCCCCCCGCCCGGCTCGCGCAGCCGGAGGGGCGCGAGATGGTCGATCGCCGCACGGAAGCCGGTCGCCCAGAGGATCACGTCGGCCTCCACCGTCCGGCCGTCGTCCCAGGTCGCTCCCGTCGGGGTGATCCGGTCGAACATCGGCCGACGGTCCAGCACACCCGTCTCCCGCGCCCGCCGGATCGCGTCGTTGAGAGGCAGGCCTGTGACGGAGACGACGCTCTGCGGCGGAAGCCCGCGCCGTACGCGTTCTTCCACCCGTGCGACTGCTTCCCGCCCGGCGCCCTCGTCGAACGGCCCCTCTCGGAAGACCGGCGGCCGCCGGGTCACCCACGTCGTCTCCGCGGCGACCTCGGCGATCTCCAGCAGATGCTGCGTCCCGGACGCCCCGCCACCGACCACGATCACTCGCTGCCCCGCGAACTCGTCGGGCCCGGGATAGTCCGCGGTGTGCAGTTGTCGCCCCCGGAATGTCTCCTGGCCGCGGTAGCGTGGCCAGAAGGGACGGTCCCAGGTGCCCGTGGCGTTGATCAGGGCTCGGGTCGACCAGATGCCTTCGGAGGTCTCGACCGCGAGTCGCCCGCTCTCGCCCTCACGGACGGCGCTCACCGCGACGGGCCGGTGCACCCGCAGCCCGAACCGCTCCTCGTAGGCGGTGAAGTACTCGCCGATCACCTCGGACGAGGGCCGCCGGTCGTCCGCCCCGGTCAGCTCCATGCCGGGCAGCGCGTGCATCCCGTGCACCTTGCCGTAGGTCAGCGAGGGCCAGCGGAACTGCCAGGCGCCTCCGGGACGCGGAGCGTGGTCCAGCACCACGAAGTCCTGATCGGGCACCAGACCGGTGCGCCGCAGGTGATAGGCGGCGGACAGGCCGGCCTGCCCCGCGCCGATGACGACCACGTCCACTTCTCGCGCCCCAAGGTAGTTCACGTTTCTACTAACGCGGGGGGTGTCGTGGATCTTCCCGCGCAGCCGCACGGGCCGGGAGACGGGAGGATGGGGCCCATGCCCGGAACCTTCACCACCACGACCTTGACCATCCGCACCGGCTCGCAGGAGACGGTCACCGACCTGACGCCCGCCTGCGAGCGCTTCCTCGGGGAGCACGCACGTGGCGCCGACGGCCTGCTGAATCTCTTTGTGCCCCACGCGACGGCCGGCATCGCCGTGCTCGAGACGGGCGCAGGCAGCGATGCCGACCTGCTGGCCGCGCTCCACACCCTGCTGCCCGCCGACGACCGCTGGCAGCATCGCCACGGCAGCCCCGGCCACGGCAGGGACCACGTACTGCCCGCGCTGGTACCGCCGCACGCGACGCTGCCGGTGATCGGCGGCCGGCTGGAGCTCGGGACCTGGCAGTCCGTGTGCCTCGTGGACACCAACAAGGACAACCCGGACCGCCGGGTGCGGTTGAGCTTCCTCGGCCAGTGAGCCGCTCGTGTGGCGCTGAAGGGGCCCGGCCGCGCCGACGGGGTGGTGCGTGCAGTCGCCCGTCGATCCGCAGGTCGCCGAGGATCGCGGGCCAGGACGGGCGAGCGGCCGCCGAGCGGCCGGGAAACTCATCGGGGTGCCAGGCGGCGGAGCGCCGCAAGAGCTTCGGTCACGCCCGTGGTCTCCGCCAGTTCGCGTAGTTCGGCCTCGTCTGCGCGGGCGGCGGTCAGGCGTTCGCTGGCATGGTCGTCCCCGGCCTCCGACCGGGCACGCAGCACGTCCAGCGGCGCGCTGGACAAGCTCGTCGGCTGGGGCAGCTCCGAGCGGACCCGGACACCGCCCGCGCACCGCGGTCGAGGGCTTCTACCGGAAGCGGTTGAGTGACCGGCGGACCCCCGAGAGGAGGCGCTGTCCGCCTTCGACGCGGCACTCGGCCGCCGTGGCGCGCTCCGGGCCGTCGCCCCGCACGACATCGTCACCCTCCTGCACGCCGGTCCCGGCGCCGCCGATCAAGGCTTCGCTTCCCGCCTCTCGGGGGCGTACGCGGGGGACGTCCCGCACGACGGATTCCTCCCGCACCCCCGGTCGGAACTCCATGTCCCGGCCTGAGGGCCGGCCCGGCGTGTTCTGGCCGTTCCGCGAGGCCGGGGCACGCCGGGTCCTCCGGGCGGTGCGAAGCGCCGACACACGTCGGACGAGCCAGCTCACGCCCCTCGCGTATCCGATGCCGAAGGCCAGGGAGGCGACGAGGGCCAGGTGCTTCGACACGTCGTCGAACACCGGGTAGATCTGCCAGTGCGTGAGATAGATGGCCAGGGAGCTGCCGGCGAGCAGGCCGGCCAGCTGGTTCACACGGTGAGTGCTGGGCAGGGTGGGGAACCAGACAAGCACGGCGAAGCCGGCCATGACGAACACCTCGCGTCGTGGTTCTCCGGGGAAGAAGCCCGGGACGGTGGCGAGCGCGGCGAGCGTCACGAGCAGCCGCTGAGGCACGGTGCGGGACTGGGCCGCCGCCCAGCCGAGGGCGAACAGCCAGAAGACGGTGACCGCGTCGGTGATCTGGGCACGGGCCGGCAGGCCCAGCAGCTCGTAGCGGGCGAGCAAGCCCATTCCGACCAGAGCGACCGGCAGTCCGTACGGGAAGCGGCGCTCCAGGCGGTGGACCGTGGGGACGGCGAGCAGCGCCATCAGGGCCAGCAGGATGTAGACGAGGGCTTCGACGAACCAGAGGTGGATCCCGGTGCCCATGACCTCCGGCCAGAGTGCGTTGTGGAGGAGGAACAGATTGGACAGGTCGTAGTCGTCGCTCACAAGGAGTGCGAAGGCGGTCCAGGCCATGGTGGGAAGGGCGATCCGTGCGACGCTCCGGGCGGTACGGCGCATCCGCCGGCGGCGCTCGGTGGAGGTGAGCAGGAAGCGGGCGAAGTTGAACCCGGCGACGGCGAGCAGCAGATGGGCTCCGCCCCGGAGCTCGAAGAGGGGGATGTGCGATCCCACGATGCAGAAGATGGCGATCGCGCGCAGGACGACGCTGGTCTCCACGCTCCGTCGCCGTGACCGGCCCGGCTCGGCCGCGGGCCGCCGCAGTTCTCGGATCGGGGTCGTGTGCCAGCCGTGCGGCAGCCGGCCGAGGCGCTCTTCGAGGTGGAGGGACATCTCGACGTACGACAGGGAGTCCCCACCGAGGGTGACGAAGGAGCTGTCCGGCGTCACGTCCGGGCGATCGAGGATCCGCGCGTACAGCGAGCACAGGTCGTCGATTGTTCCGCCGCTGCCGGGCAGGAGCACGTGGGCCGGGCGCCCCAGCGCGCGGACGGCATGGTAGTCGGGCTTGCCTGTGGCCAGGCGTGGGAGTTCGGGCAGCAGGTGGACGTCGACGGCGCGAGCCGGCAGGCCGCATTCGTCCACCACATGTCTTCGGATACGTCGTTCGTCCCATCCGGGCTTGCGGACGACGGCGATGGTGAGGCCTTCGTCGTCACCGGAGCACAGGGGGTCGAGGCCGTGTCGCCCCAGCATGGCCTCGATCTGCTGGGGGTCGATGCGCAGGCCGAGGATCTTCAGGAAGCGGCTGCGGCGGCCGACGATCTCGTACACACCGTCCTCGGTGCGGCGGGCGAGGTCGCCGGTGCGCAGGACGTCGACCGTGCGGCCGAGGGCGAGGTCCTCCGGGGTGTGCGCGTAGCCGAGCATGACGTTCGGGCCGGTGTAGACGAGCTCGCCGACCCCTGCGACCTCGGGCATCTCATCGACGGGCTCCAGGTGGAACGAGCCGCCGGGAACCGGGACTCCGATCGCACCGGGGTGTTCGGTGACCAGGGCGGGCGGCAGGTAGGCCATACGAGCGGTCGCTTCCGTCTGGCCGTACATGACGAACAGGTCCCAGCCACGTTGCGCGCCCAGTCCGGCGTATCGCGTGACCCGCTCGGGCGCGAGGCGGCCGCCGGCCTGGGTGACATACCGCAGGTGCGGGAGGTCCATGTCGGCGAAGCCGACCCGGTCGAGCAGGTCGAAGGTGTACGGCACCCCGGCGATCGCGGTGCCGCCGGCCGTCCGGAAAAGGTCCCAGAAGCAGGTGTCGGCCACCGACAGGCCGGTCAGCACGAGGCCGGCGCCGCGCAGCAGATGACTGTGGATCACCGACAGGCCGTAGCAGTAGTGCATGGGCAGGGTCGTCGCGGCGCGGTCGGTGTCGCGGATGCCGAGGTACGTGGCGATCGAGTCGGCGTTCGCCTGGAGATTCGCGTACGACAGCCGGACCAGCTTGGGGGAGCCCGTGGAACCGGAGGTGCTGAGCAGTAGCGCCAGGTCGGGGTGGAGGGCGTGGGCGGACCCGGTCCGCCGCTCTTCGATGTGCCACTCGCCGGGCTGCGGTCGGGCGACGACATCCGGGTCGTACGCGGCGATCAGGGACTCCATCGCCTCGGGATGGTCGCCGGGCACGAGCAGCACCGGGTGGCCGGCCCAGAGCGCGGCGAGATGGACGACAAGGGCGTCGACCGTGTTGGCGCCGGGGAGCAGGATCAGCCGGCGTTCCGGGCCGAGCCGGCGAGCGGTCTCCTCGATCCGTCCGGCCAGTTCGCGGTACGAGATCTCGCCGTCGGCCGTCACCAGGGCGATGCGGTCGCCGTGCAGCGCGAGGTCGTGGGCGAGGGGGAAGGCATGGCCTTCGACGGGCGGGGCGGGGAGGAGTGTCACGGGCGCATCGTAGGTAAGGCTTCCCTCATCCCATAGAGGGGGAGGGGGGTCCGGATGCGCATTCGTGGCCGGGTCGTTACCAAAGCCTGGCTTGACCCTTAGGTTAGGTTTACCTTATCAATGGCGTATTCGCAGGTTCTCCTGTGAGATCCACGTCAGGAAGGCATCACCCGTATGCGCCGCCCTTCGGCCCGCACCCTCACCGCGTTCGCCGCGGCAGCCCTGCTCCTTCCGCTCGTCGGCTGCGGCAGTGACGAACCGGCCGGGCTCGTCATCTACTCCGGCCGCAACGAGAACCTCGTGAAGCCGCTCGTCGAGAAGCTGGAGAAGCACCTCGGCACCAACGTGGAGGTCCGCTACGGCGACAGCGCCGAACTCTCCGCCCAGATCCTGGAGGAGGGTGACAAGACCGAGGCCGGTCTCTTCCTGTCCCAGGACGCGGGCGCCCTCGGCGCGCTCTCCAAGGAGCAACGCCTCGCCCCGCTCCCGCAGACGACCCTCGGCAAGGTCGCGCCCGCCCACCGCGGCTCCCTCGGTGACTGGACCGGAGTCAGCGGTCGTGTCCGCGTCCTGGGGTACGACCCCGCCCAGGTCCCCGCGCCGCCGAACAGCGTCCACGAGCTGGTGAAGCCCGAGTGGAAGGGCAGGATCGGCTTCGTGCCGACCAACGCCTCCTTCCAGGCATTTGTCACCGGCATGCGCGTCCTGGAGGGCGACGAGGCCACCCGCACCTGGTTGAAGGGCCTGAAGGCCAACGAGCCCAAGGCGTACGAGAACAACCTCAAGGTCCTGGATGCCGTCGACAGGGGCGAGGCCGCGATCGGACTGCTCAACCACTACTACTGGTACGAGCAGGTCGCCGAGAAGGGCGCGGACAAGGTCAAGGCCAAGATCCACTACCTGCCCGCGGGTGACCCGGGCGGCCTCGTCAACGTCGCCGGGGTCGGCATCCTCAAGGGCGCCGACGAGAAGCAGGCCGGCTACGCGCAGAAGGCCGTCGACTTCTTGCTCTCCGCGGAGGCCCAGAAGTACTTCGCCGAGGAGACCAAGGAGTACCCGCTGGTCGCCGGTGTGAAGACCGCCGAGGGCGTCCCGCCGCTGGAGACCCTCCAGCCGCCGAAGATAGACCTCGGCAGGCTCGACTCCCTCAAGCAGACCCTGACCATGCTCCAGGACGTCGGACTTGTCTGACGTGACCTCGTCGGAGCCCTCCGCCCCGACCCGACGCGAAACCCGCCCGGCAGGTGCCCCCGCACCCGCCGGGCGGCGGCGCGCCGGGGCCCGTCCCTCCTGGGTGCTGATCGTGCCCGCCGTGCTGGCTGCGGCCCTCGCCGTCCTGCCGCTCGGCTACCTCGCCGTCCGCGCCCTCGAACGAGGACCCGCCTACGCGTGGAACGTCATCGGCGACGACCGCACCGTTGCACTGCTGCTGCGCAGCCTCGGCCTGACCGCCGTGGTCGTCGCCGCCTGCCTGCTCATCGGAGTCTCGCTCGCCTGGCTGACCGTGCGGACCGCGCTGCCGGGTGCCCGTGCGTGGTCCGTGCTCGTCACCCTGCCGCTGGCCGTGCCGAGTTACGTCACCGCCTTCGCCTGGCTCTCGGCCGCGCCGTCGCTGGCCGGCTTCACCGGCTCGGCCCTCGCACTCACCCTGGTGAGCTTCCCGTACGTGTACCTGCCGGTCGCCGCCGCCCTGCGCGGCACCGACCCCGGCCATGAGGAGGTGTCACGCTCCCTGGGGCACGGGCCCTTCCGCACCTTCCTGCGCGTCACCCTGCCGCAGTTGCGGCCGGCAGCCGCCGGCGGCGGGCTGCTCGTCGCGCTGTACGTACTCTCCGACTTCGGTGCCGTCTCCCTCATGCGGTACGACACCTTCACCCAAGGTATCTACACCTCCTATCGCGCGAGTTTCGACCGAACACCGGCCGCCGCGCTCAGCGCGGTTCTGGTCGTGATGACGGTGCTGCTCGTCGCCGCCGAGAGCCGCACCCGCGGGCGCGCCGACTACGCGCGCACGGGAACGGGAACCGCCCGGCGGGCCGTCCCCGCCACCCTGGGCCGGCTCAGAGCCCTCGCCCTCGCCTGGTGCGGTGCGATCGTGGCCGTGGCCGTCGGCTTCCCACTCGCGACGCTCGGGTACTGGCTCGCCGTCGGCACCTCCGCCACCTGGGACCCGGCGACGCTGTCCACCACCGCCCTCACCACCCTGGGCGTCGCCGCCGCGGGTGCCGCTCTGACCACCCTGGTCGCGCTGCCGGTCGGCGTCATCGCCGCCCGCCACCGTGGCCGCCTCGCCCACCTCCTCGAGCAGGCCGCGTACGCGGGCCACGCCGTGCCCGGCATCACCGTCGCCCTCGCGCTCGTCTTCTTCGCCGTCCGCTACGCACGCCCGCTCTACCAGCAGACGCCGCTGCTGATCTGTGCGTACATGGTGCTCTTCCTGCCCGTCGCGGTGGCCGCGACCCGCGCTGCCGTCCTCCAGGCGCCGCCCGTCCTCGACGACGTGGCCCGCTCCCTGGGCCGCACCCCCTTCGGCGTGCTGCGGGAGGTCACGCTGCCGCTCGCCGCCCCCGGCGTCGCGGCGGGCGCCGCCCTCACCTTCGTGGTCTGCATGAAGGAACTCCCGGCCACGCTGCTCCTGCGCCCCACCGGCATGGACACTCTGGCCACCCGGCTGTGGACCGAGACCGGCACAGGGTCCTTCGCGGCAGCCGCCCCCTACGCCGCCGCGCTGATCCTGCTGGCGGCCGTCCCCTCGTATCTCCTCGGAAGGCACCGCGCATGAACGATCTCAAGGTCCGTCAGGTCGTCAAGGCGTACGGGCCGGGGTCGCCGGTCCTCGACGGCCTCGACCTCACCGTCCCTGGAGGCTCCCTCGCGGCCGTCCTCGGCCCCTCAGGCTGCGGCAAGACCACCTTGCTGCGGGTGATCGCCGGTTTCCTGAAGGCCGACGCCGGCACGGTGACCGTCGCGGGCCGGATCCTCGGCGGCCCCGGCGTCCACCTGCCGCCCGAGCGCCGCCGCATCGGGATCGTCCCTCAGGAGGGCGCGCTCTTCCCGCACTTGAGCGTGGCCCGGAACATCGCCTTCGGGCTCACGCACCTCGACCGGTCCGCCAAGCGCGCGTGCGTGGGGGAAATGCTGGACCTCGTGGGCCTTCCCGGCCACGACGACCGCATGCCGCACGAGCTCTCCGGCGGCCAGCAACAGCGCGTGGCCCTCGCCCGCGCCCTCGCCCCGCAGCCCCATCTCGTGCTGCTCGACGAGCCGTTCAGCGCACTCGACAGCGGTCTGCGTGGGGCGGTACGCGCGGAGGTCCGTGCCGTGCTCCGGGAGAGCGGCGCGACCGCCCTGCTGGTCACGCACGACCAGCAGGAAGCACTGTCCACCGCCGATACCGTCGCCGTCCTGCGCGAGGGGCGCGTGGCCCAGTGCGCCACGCCGCAGGAGCTCTACCACCGGCCCGTCGACTCCTGGCTCGCCTCGTTCGTCGGCGACGCCGTTCTCGTTCCCGGGACCGCCGACAAGGACGTCGCCACGACCGCGCTGGGGCGCATTCCCCTCGCCACGGCCCCGGAAGGACTACGTGAGGGCCTCGTCCTCCTCCGCCCCGAGCAACTCCAGCTCGCGGAGCCGGACTCCGCCGGCGCCGAAGGGGTCGTGACCGATGTGAGCTTCTTCGGCCACGACGCCATGGTCACGGTCGCCGTCGACGGCCTTGACCGGACGGTCGACATCCGCACCCTCGGCCCGCTGCGGGTGACACCGGGCCGGAAGGTCGGCGTACGCCTCACCGGTGAGGCCACCCTGCACCCGAACACCGCCTGATCGACCACGCCGAGAAGCCTCGCAGCCGGCGGTCCGGATTGTCCTTGTTGGTGTCCGCCAACCTCGATCGCTTCAACCTTCAGCCGCTGGGCCTTGTCCAGGCCGCCGACGACGTTCTCGGCGTCGGGTTCGTACTCCCAGCCGCCTGTCGTTTCTCGGGTGACCCGGTGTGGCCAGGGCTGTTGCAACGGGTTCTCTTCCTCCGGGCTTCGCGCGATCCTGCGGAACGGTCGGTACTCGCCGTGCGCCTGCAGATGCGGAACGGTCAGTACTCGCCGTCCGCTTGCAAATGTTCGAGCAGGAGGCGGTTCAGTGTCTCGGGCGCCTCCTCGGGGACCCAGTGGCTGATGCCCTCGAGGGTCACGAACCGGTACGGCCCGGCGACCCAGCGCCCGGTCTCCTGTGCGGCCGCCGGGCCGAACGCGATGTCCTCCGTGCTCCATACGTACAGGGTGGGCACATCGATGGCTCCGATCGCATCGTCGGGGCGGCCGGCGCGGTACCAGTTCAACGCCGCGGTGAGGGCGCCCGGCCGGGACAGGTGTCGCACGTAGGCTTCGGCGCTGGCCTGCGGGACCTTTCCCGCGTAAAGGGCGCGCAGCTGTTCGGCGTCGTCGGCGAGCATGCGACTCTCGGTCGCGGGGGTTTCGCGCCAGTCGGTCATGTAGTGCGATCGTGTGCGCTGGTCCTGGTCGTCGCGGAGGGCGGTGGCCAGAGCACGGGGGTGCGGGGTCGAGACGACCGTCAAGGTGCGTACGCGGTCGGGGTGGGCATCTGAGGTCCACCACGCCACCGCGCCTCCCCAGTCGTGTCCGACCAGGTCGAACGTCGTCCAGCCCAGTTCCTCCGTGATCGCGATCGCATCGTCGACCAGGATGCTCATGCGGTAGTCCTCGGGCCGGTCGGGGCGGACCCCGGGGGAGTATCCACGCTGGTCGGGCGCCACCACGCGGTAGCCGCGCGCTGCCAACGCCACGGACTGGTGTTGCCACGCCAGCCTTGTCTGCGGGAAACCGTGCAGCAGCAGCACCGGGCGGCCGTCCGGCGGACCCGCCACGAGGGCGTCGAACACACCCGCAGCGGTGGAGATGCTCAGTTCGGCCACGATCCCCTCCCTCATACCGGCTGGTCGGTCAGCCTTCAGTTGCTGAAACGGATTGTCAAGGCGCGGAAGTCGGCCCAGCAGCCCTGTCGGCGGACGCCGCGGACATGACGTCCCGCTCTGCTGCGCGTCGGGCTACGGAAGGCGCGATCGGTTTCCCTGGCTCGCCATTCGCATGCCGGGGGGCTCACGCTCCCGCCACCAGCATTCCGCCCATCGTGACCATCGTGGCCGCGACCAGGCCGTCCAGGACGCGCCACGCGGCCGGGCGCGCCAGCAGGCCGCTGAGGAGCCGGGCTCCGTAGCCGAGCGAGGTGAACCAGGTCAGGCTGGCCAGTACCGCGCCGAGGCCGAAGGCCCAGCGCTGGCTCCCGTGGTCGGAGGCGACGGTGCCGAGCAGCAGTACCGTATCCAGGTAGACGTGGGGGTTCAGCCAGGTCATCGCCAGGCAGGTCAGGACGGCCCGTCGGGCGGAGCCGGCCCCGGTGCCCTGGGCGGTGAGGCCGCCGTCCGGGGCGGGCCGCAGCATCCGGCGGGCGGCCAGGATGCCGTAGCAGACGAGGAAGGCGCCACCGGCCAGCCCGACCGCGGTCAGCGCGGCCGGCCATGCGGTGACCACGGCTCCCACGCCCGCCACGCCGAGCGCGATGAGGACCGCGTCGGACACGGCGCAGACGGCGACCACCGCGAGAACGGCGTGGCGTCGCATCCCCTGGCGCAAGACGAAGGCGTTCTGCGCGCCGATGGCGACGATGAGGGAGAGTCCGGTGAGGAATCCGGCGAGTGCCGTGGTGATGATGCCGTGGGTCATGCGCTTGACGTTATGGACCGCCAAGCCATCAGTACAGCTAAAGTTTCTCACGTACCCTTAGCGTTCGTGATGGACGAGCTTCCCCTGGACCAGGTGCGCACGCTGCTCGCGGTGGTCGACGAAGGCACATTCGACGCGGCCGCCGCCGCCCTGCACGTGACGCCTTCGGCGGTCAGCCAGCGGGTCAAGGCCTTGGAACAGCGCATCGGGCGGGTGCTGCTGATGCGTACGAAACCGGTGCGGCCGACGGAGTCCGGGCAGGTCGTGGTGCGGTTCGCGCGACAGCTGGCCCGTCTGGAACGGGATACGCGAGCGGATTTGGGGATCGCCGACGGGCGGGGCCCGGCGCGACTGCCCATCGCGGTCAACGCGGACTCCCTCGCCACGTGGTTCCTGCCGGCGCTGACCCGGGTCCCGCAGGACCCGCCGGTCTGCTTCGAGCTCCACCGCGAGGACGAGGCGCACACCACGGCGCTCCTGCGGGAGGGCCAGGTCATGGCGGCGGTCACTTCGTCACCCGACCCGGTGGCGGGCTGCACCGTGCGCCCCCTGGGGCTGTTCCGGTATCTGCCGGTGGCCGCCCCCGGCTTCGCCGCCCGGCACCTGGCCGGGACACTGGAACGCGACCTGGGCGAGGCTCCGGTCATCGTCTTCGACCGCCGCGACGAGCTCCAGGACGCCTTCGTACGGTCATGTGCGGGCGACGGGAGCGGCGCGAGCCGGGTACGCCATCACGTGCCCACGTCGGAGGGGTTCTGCGACGCGGTCACCACCGGGCTCGGCTGGGGCATGGTGCCCGAACCGCAGGCGGTGCCGCTGCTGCGCTCGGGCGTACTGATCGAGTTCGCACCCGGCCGGCTCATGGACGTCCCGCTTTTCTGGCAGCAGTGGAAGCTGGACTCCCCTGCGCTGGCGGCCGTGGCGGACGCCGTCGCCTCGGCAGCGGCCGAGGCGCTGCGCGCCCCGGCCTGAACCCCGACGGATCAGTCCTTGTCGACGCTCTCGCTCAGGATCTTGCCGCTCGCGGCATCGACGTCGTAGGTGGTCTTGCTCCAGTCCTGCTCGGTGACGACATCGACCGACCAGACGAGTTGGCCCGCGTCCTCGTCGTCCAGCTCCACGGTCGTGACGACGCCCTGCTTCTTGTCCGTAGCGGCCTTCACCGCTTGCTGGGCCGTCCACTTGGCCTTGCCGAGGCGGTCGGCGACCTCGCGCTTGTCGTCGGCGTCCTGGTCGGGCTCGACCGAGGACTGGACCACGTCGCCCGTGATCGCGTCCACAAGGACGGTGTGAGTGGTGCCGTCCTGGGTGGCGACCGTGGCCTCCCATTCGGGGGAGTTGGGGCTCGGCGCGGGACTGGCGGTGCTGCCGCCTTCGTGGCGTTGCAGTTCGAGCTGGACCAGCTTCGAGCCGGAGACTTCGCCCGTTGCGGTGGTGGCCGCCTTGTCCCAGGTGACCTTGGTCGCCGGGATCAGGGCCTGCCGCTCAGCCTGGTCGTCGGTGAGCCGGGTCGCCGTGCTGGTGGGCGACGCGGTGTCGGTGGGGCTCGCGGTCGAGGTGTACGTCGGGGTCGCCGTCGGAGTCTGGCCCGCGGCGTTGACCTGTGTTCCCTTGTCACTTCCGCAGGCGGTCAGCAGCAGAGCCGCGCTGACGACGGTGCACGCGGTCAGCGCGGCTCGGAGCCGGACGTTGTGAGTGTGAACATTCATGTCGCCACGCGTAACCACGAGGCCGACCGGTGTCACGGTCTTCCCGGAAGATCACTCGAT
The DNA here is from genome assembly GCF_044763255.1 of Streptomyces sp. NPDC096176. NCBI lineage: Bacteria > Bacillati > Actinomycetota > Actinomycetes > Kitasatosporales > Streptomycetaceae > Streptomyces > Streptomyces sp. NPDC096176. Next base: position 120,016 of record NZ_JBIWFV010000003.1, read on the forward strand.
CGAGCCGCGCGCAGCGCGCCGGGTCACCAGTAGTGCCTGCGGCCACCCACGGCGTGACCCAGGGCTCCCGCCACCCAAAGGATCACTCCCACGGCGATCAGCACGATTCCGATGGTCCAGAGGATGCCGATTCCTGCCACCGCACCTATGACGAGCAGGATGAGTCCAAGAACGATCATGTCGGCCTCCAGAGAGGGGAGCTTCTACTAGCCGGGTGCCCGGTTGTCACCAGGACAAACGCCCGGAGGTGCAGGCGGGTTCGTCATGGCCCCGGCCGGGTCGTCAAGCCTCCCGGGCCGGCTTCGTCATGTCCCCGGGCCGGGGTCGGGATGCACCGGAGCCGTCATCCCCGCCCGCGCGGCCTCGAGCTGAGCCGAGAACGCCACGCCGAGGAACAGCGCGACGCCGGTGAGGTTCGCCCAGAGCAGCAGCGCGACAAACGCCGTCAGGGGGCCGTAGACGGCGCCGAACGATCCGCTGCGCTCCACGTAGAGGGCCAGCAGCCAGGTCGCGGCGATCCACAGACTCAGATGGACGGCGGAGCCGAAGGCCAGCCATGTGTATCCCGGTTGGGTGCGCCGCGGCGCCCAGCGGAAGATCACCGCGGAGGCGACCCCGGCCAGGGTGACGCCGAGGGGAATCTGGACCCAGTGCCACCATCCGGGCAGCTCCGGTGCCATGCCCGTCGAGTCCACCACCGCCTCGGCCACCGTGTCCCCGGCCACGAGCACGAGGAAGCCCACCGCCATGGGCGCCCCGGCGGTCACCGAAAGGAGCAGGCTCCTGACGTACTTGGGGAGGAAGGGGCGGTCGCGTTCGATTCCGTAGATGCGGTTGGTGCCGCGCTCGATCTGCGCCATGGCCGATGCCAGGTTGACCGTGGCGAAGCCCAGTCCGAGCCACATGGCGACAGCGCCCGCGACGTCCGTGCCCGCGCTGCGGCGCCCCTCCGCCAGGGCGTCCTCGATCAGCCCGGAGCTCGCACCCGGCGCGATGCGGGTCAGCGTGAGCTCGACGGCCCGGCCGACACCCTCGCTGTGGAGCGTGGTGGCCACACCGACGAGCGCGATGGTGAACGGCACCATCGCGAGTGCGACCTGGAACGCGAGGGCACGGGAGTGGCTGAAACCATCGGCGTAGCGGAAGCGGAGGAAGGCGTCGACGAGCAGCTTGCGCCCGCCGTACCGGCGCAGGGCGGCCCATGCCTCGTCACCCGACAGCTCCTCGCCGGCCATGTCCCGCGTCTGCGGAACGTGCACTGCCGTGCCCATGCTCGCTCGCCCTCGTCTCGTCCCGGCGTCTCGTCGGCCTCTGCCGCATCGGCGTTCGGGGGTGAATGTGCCCCGACCTGCGGGCAGTATCGTTGCCGTATGGCAAATGTTGTGCCGGATCGTCGGACTCGCCGGTGGCCCGCGCCGTCGTACTGTGCCATCAAGGGACGTGGGCCCGGCATGCCGGGCCTCGTGATGCCGACGTGGCCGGGCAATACCGGCCTCGTGGTGCCGATGCCGAGAGAAGCAGGGAGACGTGGACAAATTCGCCGCTGTCGAGCGGGCTCTGCGCAGTGCAGCGCCGCACACCCTGCTGAGCGTGGTGACCGTCGCGCTCACTGAGCAGTACGGCGCCGAGCGCGTCGAACTCCGGTTGGCGGACTACGGAATGCGCTCGTTGCAGGCTGTCGAGAACGTGCCCGGCACGACGGAGCCGGTGCTGATTCACAACAGTCCGCAGGGCCGCGCCTTCGGTGCCCAGGAGCCGTGTGTGACGACCGGCGCCGGCACGGTCGATGTGCATCTGCCCGTCACCATCCGTGGTGACCGTATGGGCGTGCTGTCCGTGAGGCTGCCGGAGGACCGCTATGCGCAGTCGCTGCTGCGGGAGATGCAGCACATCTGCGAGGCGCTGGGCCACGAGATCCTGGTCGCCGAGCGCGACACGGACCTCTATGTGCTGGCACGCCGCGCCGCCCGGCTGACGCTCGCTGCGGAGATGCAGTGGCAACTGCTGCCCGGGCGTTCCTGCGCACGCCGGGAGTTCGCCCTCGGTGCGCACCTCGAGCCGGCCTACGCGATCTTCGGCGACAACTACGACTGGTCCGCATCCGCCGACCATCTGACGCTGACCGTCACCAACGGCATGGGGGACGGGATAGAGGCGGCGCTGCTGACGAACCTTGCCGTCAACGCGCTGCGCAACGCCCGCCGCGCCGGCCTTGACCTCGCCGGACAGGCCGAGCTGGCGGGGCAGGCCGTGTACGCCCAGTACCGCGGCAGCGCGTACGTCTCCGTCCTGCTGCTGCGTTTCGACCTCGACACCGGCGATGTGGAGGCGGTGGACGCGGGCTCGCCCCGTATGTGGCGGCAGCGCGAGCGCTCGGTGGAGCCCATCGCCTTCGACGCCCAGCTGCCGTTGGGAATGTTCGACGACACGGTCTACGTTGCCGAGCGCCTCACGGTGCTGCCCGGTGACCGCCTGCTGTTCGGGAGCGACGGTGTGTACGAAGCGTCGTCCCCGGCGGGGGAGGCGTACGGGCAGAGGGCGCTGGCGCGCTCGCTCATGGGTACGAGGCTGCTGCCGCCGACTCAGGTGCCGGGCGCCGTGCTGCGCGAACTCGCCCAGCACCACGGTGAAACCCCGCTGGACGACGACGCGCTGGTCGTCTGCCTCGACTGGTACGGGCGCGAGGGCGACACGGACCGCGGTGCGTCGAGCGCGTGGGCGCGCTGACGCGAGGCGGCCGGCGGCTGTCGCGGTCCGTCCGTCTCAGGCGGAGCGTTCAGGGGCAGTCATGCGGAGCGCGACGAACCCGGGGGCGGCCCGTGCTCCCGTGCCGGGTCCGCCCGGTCCGGGACGGCCGCCCGGAGGGCGTCACGGAAGTCGTGCAGGCCTTCGAGCAGTGCGCCGCGCGCCGCGGGTGTCATGACGCCGATCGGCGCCAGGAGCATCTGCTCACGTCGCGACCGCAGCTCGGCCAGGTGGGACTTTCCGCGCTGGGTCAGACGCAGGGTCAGTTCACGCCGGCTCACCGGGCTGGGGGTGCGCTCGACGAAGCCCAGTGCTTCGAGGCGGTCGCAGAGGCGGCTGACGGACGACGGGGCGGCCCCCAGCAGATGGCCGAGCCTGCGGAGATTGATTCCCTCGTCGTGCTCGAGGCTGTACATCACGCGCAGCTGGGACACGGAGACGGCCGACGGGGTGGCCGTGTCCCGGCCCCGCTCCCACAGGACCTCGAGGAGTTCGACGACCTGGCAGGCGGCTCGCGCGGCTTCGGTGGAGCGCTGCGGACGGGGGGCGGGACTTGTCGTCATACCTGCACACTCCGCGTCGGATCCGGACCGTAACCGTATGTCCTTTGCGTGTACCCACCCGGGGTGAGCGTATTTGCGCCGTGGCTGTCTGGCGAGGATCCGCCGCAGGCGTCCCTGCGAGTTCTGTCGTGAGCCTCGCCGCGAGGTCCCGACGTTCCGACTTGACCAATTCTTGCGTTAGGGCAACTGTTGTGGGGGAAGAAGGGTCCGCGACAGTGAACAGGGCGAGTGCGCCCAAGACCAGGGAGGCGTCATGGCCACGGTGGCAGCAGCAGCAGCGGTGGAGCAGTCGACGGACCTGGACGAGACCTCTCCTGCCCACGGCCCGGGCGGCGATCTGCTGCCGCGCATCGACGACGCCTCCGGGATGGCGACTGCGGACGCCCGGTCGCTCTCGAAGGTGTTCTTCGACAGGATGCGGCAGCTCGAGGAAGGCACGCCGGAGTACCAGTACGCGCGGAACACCTTGATCGAGATGAACATCTCGCTGGTCAAGTACGTCGCGCGCCGCTTCCGGAACCGGGCGGAGCCCGACGAGGACGTCGTCCAGGTGGGCACGATCGGCCTCATCAAGGCCATCGACCGGTTCGACCTCAGCCGCGAGGTCGAGTTCACGTCATTCGCCGTCCCGTACATCCTCGGCGAGATCAAGCGGTTCTTCCGGGACACGAGCTGGGCCGTACACGTGCCGCGGCGGCTGCAGGAGCTGCGGCTGGAGCTGGTGCAGGCGTCCAACGAGCTGTCCGGCACGCTGCACCGCTCACCCACGGCATCGGAGCTGGCCGAGCACATGGGGCTGCCGGTCGAGGAGGTCTCCGAAGGCATCCTCGCCATGAACGGCTATGTGGCCGGCTCCTTCGACGTGCCCAACACCGAGGGTGGTGACAATGGCGAGGGCTCCATCGCCGACCGCTTCGGAGACATCGACCCGGCGCTGGATCTCGTCGAGGATCTGCAGGCGCTCAAGCCCCTGCTCGAAGAACTCGACGACCGGGACCGCCTCATCCTGCAGCTCCGCTTCGGTGACGAGCTGAAGCAGTCGGAGATCGGGGCGAGGCTGGGCATCTCCCAGATGCAGGTCTCACGGCTCCTCAGCCGCACGCTCGCGAAGCTGCGCAAGGAGATGCTGGCCTAGGGCCTCGGGGCCGGGCGGGCCCGGCGGGCGCCGACCCTTGATCGAGGGAGCCCGATCACGCCGAACGGGCGTCCTTGGCCGAGGAGTTGCGCTGTGCGGCGCCGAGTCCAGCTCCGCCCAGCGCGTCCTGAAAACTGGTGAGCCCTTTCAACAGGGCGTTGCGCCCCGAAGGCGGCATGTCGGCGACCACCGCCAGGAGTGCCTCCTGCCGCTGGGCCCTCAGGTCGCGCAGGTAGGCCTTGCCGTGGGCGGTGAGATGCAGCTCCAGCTCCCGTCGGCTGACCGGACTGGGGAGCCGCTGGACGAAACCGAGGGCCTCCAGGCGGTCGCACAGGCGGCTGACCGACGGCGGAGTCGATCCGAGCGCCTCGCCGAGGGTGCGGAGGTTGATCCCCTCCTCGCGGTCCAGGCTGTACAGCACGCGGAGCTGCGACGCCGACACGGGGGTCGAGGACACCATGTCCCTGCCGCGTTCCCACAGCACTTCGAGCAGCTCGATGAGCTCTCGGGCAGCATGAGCGGTCTCCTGCTGCCGCTCATGGGGAGCAGCGGGTTTCGCGTCCATAGGGGTGACACTCCGAATCAGGCGTTCTCGGCCGGTCGCCGCACAACAACCCTATCTTTCCACCAGAGGTCTCCACGGTGCCTTGCGTCCGGGCTTGCCATGACTCGAGGCCTCCGCGCGGGATCTTGGGCAGGATCGCCCGAGGATCGTGCTGCCGAACGTCGTCGGTCTCCCGGCCCGGGGCATGGTGACGGAATTCGTGCGTGGTGTCACTCCGGGAAACCGGGGAAGCCGAATGAACGCAGAGACGCTTCGCGAATTGATACCGGGAAGGAGGCACTGCGTGATGATCGTTACTTCAGCGGAAGCGGACATCGGCGATGCACGTCGCGCCACTTCGGAATATGTGGGCCGGGCGTGCCCGCACGCTGATGTGGACGACGTGGTCCTCGTGGTGTCCGAGCTGGTGACCAACGCGGTCAAGCACACCGTCGGCTGGTGGCGACTGAGGGTCCAGGTGCACCGGAACCGGCTGGTCGTGGACATCGACGACGCCGACTGGGCCCCTCCTGTGGAGCGGCCCGCCGACTTCGACGCGACAGGAGGCCGGGGCTGGCACATCGTGCAGCTGCTGGCCGGAGATGTCGAGGTGCTGGAGCGATCGAGCGGCAAGACCGTGCGTGCCAGCTGGTCCTGCGGCTCCGCCGCCGCGCACTGCGCCTGAATCTCCTCGACCCCCAGCGGGGTCTCCGAGCGCCGCGGCACTCGCGGGAAAAGCAACTCCGTTGACAGACACGGCAGTTCTGTCGCCCGTGAATGGCGCGCCGCCCGAGGAACCGTGTGCACAACGAAGCTGAGGGGCCGGGCGCACACGGAACCCGCGGGCATCCCGTGCACACGGAATACGCACGATGTCCGCGCTTTTCATCCTCAGGTGACCGTGGGCGACGCGAATGGCCATACCGAATAGGCCTGTTCGGGCCGTCGGTGGTTTGAGCCCGGCCTCATCGGTGAGTCGGAAAGGACGCCCGCGGAGCGCCGGGCGTAAGACCGAGAAATGCGAGAGAAGGGAAGGATGACCGCACCATGAGGAACTGGCGAAATGACGCGGCCTGCCGTGACGAGGACCCGGAGCTGTTCTTTCCCATCGGCACCACAGGGCCGGCCCTGATGCAGGCCAAGGAGGCGAAAGCCGTGTGTCGGCGGTGTCCGGTGGCCGAGACGTGTCTCGAGTGGGCCATGGAAGTCGGCCAGGACTCCGGGGTGTGGGGCGGACTGGACGAAGCCGAGCGCCGCGCGCTCAAGCGCCGCGTATCGCGCCGGCGCGCCAAGGCAGCCGAAAGCTGACGTTTCCTCCGCGAGCCGAGCCGGGGTACCCTGCCTCGTAATTTGTCGTATGACAACGGTCAGGCCGACGTGCCGAGGCGTTGAGGATTGGTCATGGCTGACACGACGGTCGAGGGTTCGCGTCCGGTACCGCGGTCACGTGGGCGTGCGGTGGGCAAGGTGGGGGAGCCGGAGCTGCGACAGCTGCTGGCGGGGCTCACAGCCGTACGCGACGGCGACTTCGGCACCCGGCTGCCGGACGAGGCGGACGGTCTGCTGGGCGAGATCGCCGGTGTGTTCAACGGCATGGTGGACCAGCTCTCGCTGTTCACCTCCGAAGTGACCCGGGTCGCCCGCGAAGTCGGCACCGAAGGAACTCTGGGCGGTCAGGCGGAGGTTCCGGGCGTCTCCGGCACCTGGGCGGACCTGACGGACTCGGTCAACGCGATGGCGGGCAACCTCACCACCCAGGTCCGTGACATCGCCCATGTGGCCACGGCGGTCGCCAGGGGCGATCTGTCGCAGAAGATCGACGTGGACGCTCGGGGCGAGATCCTGGAGCTGAAGAACACCATCAACACGATGGTCGACCAGCTGTCGTCGTTCGCCGACGAGGTGACGCGCATGGCGCGGGACGTCGGCACCGAAGGGATCCTCGGCGGCCAGGCCGACGTCAAGGGCGTCTCCGGCACCTGGCGCGACCTGACCGACTCCGTGAACTTCATGGCCGGCAACCTCACGGCCCAGGTGCGCTCCATCGCCCATGTGGCCACGGCGGTCGCCAGGGGCGATCTGTCGCAGAAGATCGACGTGGACGCTCGGGGCGAGATCCAGGAGCTGAAGAACACCATCAACACGATGGTCGACCAGCTGTCGTCGTTCGCCGACGAGGTGACCCGCGTCGCCCGCGAGGTCGGCACCGAGGGCAACCTCGGCGGCCAGGCGACCGCCCGGGGCGCCTCCGGTACATGGAAGGACCTCACGGACAACGTCAACGTGATGGCGTCGAACCTGACCGGCCAGGTGCGCTCCATCGCCGACGTCGCCAACGCCGTGGCGCGCGGGGACCTCTCGCGGAAGATCACGGTAGAGGCCAAGGGCGAGGTCGCCGCGCTCGCCGACGTCATCAACACCATGGTCGACACCCTGTCCGCGTTCGCCGACGAGGTGACCCGCGTCGCCCGCGAGGTCGGCACCGAAGGATGCCTCGGCGGCCAGGCCCGGGTGCCCAACGTCGCCGGCACCTGGAAGGACCTGACCGACAACGTCAATTCCATGGCGAACAACCTGACCGGCCAGGTCCGCAATATCGCCCTGGTCACCACCGCCGTCGCCAACGGAGACCTGTCCAAGAAGATCGACGTCGACGCGCGCGGGGAGATCCTGGAGCTGAAGACGACCATCAACACGATGGTCGATCAGCTCTCCTCCTTCGCGGCCGAGGTGACCCGCGTCGCCCGCGAGGTGGGCAGCGAGGGCCGGCTCGGCGGGCAGGCCGAGGTCGAAGGCGTCTCGGGAACCTGGAAGCGCCTCACCGAGAACGTCAACGAATTGGCCGGCAACCTCACCCGCCAGGTGCGGGCCATCGCCGAGGTCGCCAGCGCCGTCGCGGAGGGCGATCTGACCCGGTCGATCACCGTCGACGCCTCCGGTGAGGTCGCCGAACTCAAGGACCACATCAACTCCATGGTCGAGTCCCTGCGCGATACGACGCGGGCCAACCAGGAGCAGGACTGGCTGAAGTCGAGCCTCGCCCGGATCTCCGAACTCATGCAGGGCCACCGGGACCTGGCCGTGGTCGCCGAGCTCGTCATGGACGAACTCACCCCGCTCGTCGCCGCCCAGTACGGCGCTTTCTACCTCGCGGAGGAGACGCCCTCAGGCACCGAGCTGAGGCTCGTGGGCTCCTACGGGCGCCCGGCGGAGGGCGCCGGCCACGAGCGGTTCAAGCTGGGCGAGTCCCTGGTGGGACAGGCGGCCCGCAGCCGGCGGGTGATCGCCGCCGACGGTGTGCCCGGGGACTACGTCCGGATCTCGTCCGGGCTCGGCAGCACCACGCCGGGGAGCCTGATCGTGCTGCCGATCTGCGTCGACGACCAGGTCCTCGGCGTCATCGAGCTGGCCTCCTTCACCGCGTTCGCCCCCATTCACCGCGACTTCCTCGAGCAGTTGATGGAGACGGTGGGCGTCAACGTCAACACCATCGTCGCCAACGCCCGCACCGACGAACTGCTCGGTGAATCGCAGCGGCTCGCCGCCGAACTCCAGTCGCGCTCCGAACAACTGCAGGTCCAGCAGGACGAACTGCAGCGCTCCAACGCCGAACTGGAGGAGAAGGCCGCCCTACTGGTCGCCCAGAACAGCGACATCGAGACCAAGAACCTGGAGATCGAGCAGGCGCGGCAGGAACTGGAGGACCGCGCGCAGCAACTGTCGCTCGCGTCCAAGTACAAGTCCGAGTTCCTGGCCAACATGAGCCACGAGCTGCGCACCCCGCTCAACAGCCTGCTGATCCTGGCCCAGTTGCTGGCCCAGAACCCGACCCGTAACCTCACCGCCAAGCAGGTCGAGTACGCCGGCATCATCCACTCGGCGGGCTCCGACCTGCTCCAGCTGATCAACGACATCCTCGACCTCTCGAAGGTCGAGGCCGGGAAGATGGACGTGAACCCGGAGCGCGTCGCGCTGCGGCAGCTGCTCGACTACGTGGAGGCGACCTTCCGGCCCCTCACCAGCCAGAAGAACCTCCAGTTCACCATCACCACTGCCCCCGGCGTACCGGGCGACGTGCTGACGGACGACTCCCGGCTGCGGCAGGTGCTGCGGAACCTGATCTCCAACGCGGTCAAGTTCACCGAACGCGGCAGTGTGGAGCTGCGCATCGAGCCGGCCGGCGACGGTGACCTGCCCCGCCCCGTGCAGCGCGGCGGCGACGTCGTGGCGTTCCGGGTCAAGGACACCGGAATCGGCATCGCCGAGCAGCAGCTCGAAACCATTTTCGGCGCTTTCCAGCAGGCGGACGGCACCACCAGCCGCAAATACGGGGGCACCGGGCTGGGCCTGTCCATCAGCCGCGAGATCGCCCATCTGCTCGGCGGCGCCCTCACCGTGGAGAGCACCCCGGGCAAGGGCAGCACCTTCACCCTGTATCTGCCCGTCGCCCGCACCGACTTCCAGGAGGAGACGGCAGGCGACCCGGCCGCCCCCGCCCGCGACGAGTCCGCGCCGCTGCCCGTCGGCGGGCAGCGCCCCGCGGCCACCACCGTCGCACCGCCCCGACAGCCGCGCCGGCTGCTCGTCATCGAGGAACGCCCGCGCGGGCTGCTGTCCCTCGTCGCGGAGAGCGCGGTGGCCGAACTCGCGGCCGGAGGCCGGAGCGACCGCGAGGACATCGAGGTCATCGCGGCGGTCGGGCCGCAGGAAGCCGCCGCGGCCCTCGCCGCCGCGCCGTTCCACTGCGTGGTCCTCGAACTCGACATGGCCGACGGCGAAGCCCTGCGCTTCCTCGACGCGATGGACGGCGACGCCGCACTGCGCACCGTGCCCGTACTCGCCCACAACAACCGGCGCCTCGACGCCGCGCACGAGCGGGCGCTGCAGTCGCGTGCGAAGGAGCGGCCGATGGAGCTGCTCTCCAGCCTGGACGAGCTGCGGGAACGGATCGCGTTGCACCTCTTCGCCGAACAGCCCGGTGACGTGGTGCCGCTGGTCCGCGCCGGAGAACCCCGCCCGCAGGCTCCGCAGCACCTCGACGGCACGCTCCACGGCCGGACCGTGCTGGTCGTCGACGACGACGCCCGCAACCTCTACGCGATCAGCGGCATTCTGGAGCTCCACGGGATCCAGGTCCTGCACGCGGAGAACGGCCGCATGGGAATCGAGGCCCTGGCCGAGAACCCGGACATCGATCTGATCCTGATGGACGTGATGATGCCCGAGATGGACGGCTACGCGGCGACGGCGGAGATCAGGCGGATGCCGGCGCACGCCGATCTGCCCGTCATCGCGGTCACCGCGAAGGCGATGCCCGGGGACAGGGAGAAGAGCCTTGCCTCCGGCGCAAGCGACTACGTCACGAAGCCGGTGGACGCGGTTGACCTCATCGCTTGTGTCCGCCGTTGGCTGGACGGCCGCTAGGGCCCCCTCCGAGCCGGACCACGACGGACACCTGTCCGGTGTCCACCCCCATCACGCAGCATCCCATCGAGGAGTCAGCGCCTTGAGTGCTCCTGAACACCGCGGAGACCCCACCGGGGACGAGGTGCGGCCCTCGGGCTCCGGGCGGCAGCCGGCCCTCTCCATGCCGATGGTCACCCACGCCCCCGGCGCAGTGCTCCCGCCCGACGCCGGCCGGCCGCCCGTTCCCGCGCGGGGATCCGTTCCCGCGCCCGGCGCCGCCCCGAAGGACGCCCTCCAGGGCCACACCTCGACCGTCGGCCGGCTTGCCGCCACGGTCGAACGGCTGCGCGGGGAAGTGCGGGCGGCACACGCCGCCGCGGACGGCCGAGCACTGATCGAACTCGCCAAGGGCGTGATGATCGAGCGGCTCCGGTGCGGGCCCGCGCAGGCGGCGCGTCAGCTCTCCGAACTTGCCGAGCAGGCCGGCCTGTCGCAGCTGGCGCTGGCCGCGGACATCATCAACCAGGCGGCCCAGGACCGTGTCGCCGAAGTGGCGGACGACTTCGTCCGGCGGACCAACGGCGAAGCCGCGCCGGAGGGGGACGGCGGCGCGTCCGTCGCCGTGCGTCTGCGCACCGCGGAGAGCGCCGCGCTGGCCGCAAGCGACACCCAGGCCGTCGCCGAATCCCTGCTCGAACACGCGCTGGCCCCGCTCGGGGCCACCGCCGTAGCCATCTGGACGGCAGGCTCGGACGCCTCGCTCACCCTCTGCGGTCACGCCGGGTTCAGCCCCGACGAGGCAGCGCGCTGGCGATACGTACCACCCGGGGTGGCGACCGTCGCCCGCCAGGCACTGAGCGGGCGGCACACCGTGCGGATCCGTTCCCTCGCGGCCGACGAAGTCCCCTCCATCGGACGTACGCAGACACCCGAAGGCGGACGTGTCGCGCTGCCGGCCGGGACCGGCGGCCGTGTGCACGGTGTGCTGGAGATCTGCTGGCCCCAGCCGCTCGCGCCCCAGTCGCCCGCCGTCGAGCGGCAGCTGGAAGCGATGGCCGAGCTGTGCGCCCACACCCTGGAAAGCCTCCCCGAGGGCGCCGGGAGCCACCTGGCCGCCGCTGAACTCGCCGATGTGTCCGAACTGGTCGACCTGGCCGACGGCCTGTACGACCCCGCGCTGGTCCTCACGCCGCATCTCGACGCCGAGGGCCATCTCGTCGATTTCCGTATCCGCCACGCGAACAGCCGCTTCCTCGACCCGGCGGGACGCGTCCGCGGCGCCGTCAACGGAGCGCTGCTGCTGGAGGCCTACCCGACGGCCGCGGACGACAGCGAACTCTTCGAGAAGATCGAACGCGTCTACGCCACCGGCGAGCCGTTCCGCGCCCGGCGGATGACGCTGACCGCCCTCGTCGACCAGGTGCCGCTGTCCTCCGTCGCCGACCTCAGTATCAGCCGGCACGGCGGCAGCGTCCTTCTGATCTGGCGCATCGAGGACGAGACGGCCCGCCTCGCCAGCCTGCTCCAGCACGCGCAGCGTCTCGGCCGCATCGGCGGCTTCGAGGAGAACCTCGTGACCGGCGAGATCACCTGGAACAGCCAGCTCTTCGCTCTGTACGGACTCGACGTCTGCGACAACGCCGTATCACTGTACGACCTCGCCGACCACGCGCACCCGGACGACGCCGTCGCCATCGGCCGCTTCCTCCAGGCGGTGCTCCACCACCGCCGTGCCACCTCGACGGCGTTCCGCCTTCAGCGTCCCGACGGAGTCACGCGCCACATCCGGGTCATCGCCGAGCCGGTCCTCGACGCTGACGACCGGCTTCTCGCCGTACGCGGGGCGTACCAGGACATATCGTCCCAGCACTGGACCGAGGTGGCCCTCGCCGCCACCCGCGACCAGCTCGCGCAGACCGAACAGGAGTCGGCCGAGCGCAACCGGCTGGCCCTGCAGCTCCAGCACGCCATCATGCCGCCCTCCCGCGCCCCGCTGGACGCTCCCGGCCTCCAGGTCGCGGTCCGCTACCGGCCCGCGGAGACGGAGTCGCTGGTGGGCGGAGACTGGTACGACGCCGTCGTTCTGCCGTCCAAACGGATCCTGCTGTGCGTGGGGGACATCGCCGGCCACGGCATCGACGCGGCGACGGGCATGGTGGTCCTGCGCAACGCCATGCGGGGCCTTGCCGTCACGGGCGCCGGCCCGGGGCAGCTGCTGTCGTGGCTGAACATCGTGGCTCACCACCTCACCGAGCAGGTCACCGCCACCGCGGTCTGCGGCGTCTTCGACCCCGAGACCCGTGTCCTGCGCTGGGCGCGGGCGGGCCACCTGCCACCGGTACTGGTGCGCGGAGAGGAGGCGAACACCCTGCCGCTGCTCGGCGGCCTGCTCCTCGGCGCGCTCGCGGAGGCGCAGTACGAGGAGTCCGAGGTGCAGCTCGAACCGGACGACACGCTGCTGATGTACACGGACGGCCTGGTCGAGCGCCGGGACACCGCCGTCCACGAGTCCCTCACCCAGCTTCTCGCCACGGCCGGGGCCCCCGCCGCCTCGCTCGAACGCCGGCTCGACCAACTGCTCACGCACAGCAGGTCGGACACGGACGACGACACATGCCTCATCGGCGTTCAGGTGTCATGAGCGGGCGCCCGTGGCCTCCCCGAGGCCGGAATGCAGCGGCAGGCCGCGCGGCCGAGGGTGGATCCTGCCCCGCGCTCCCTGTCACCGAGCCGATATCGCCCAGGTGATGAGATGACGCATACCCAGGACCTGCCCGGGACCTCCTCTTCCGCGCCGAAGGCCCAGGCCGCGCCGGCCGCGGCCGACCGCGCGGTGCGCATAAGACGGCGGCTGGAACGGCTGATAGGCATTGCCGCGACCGAGGGCAACGCACTCACGCCGCTCCGCAACGGGGACCAGATCTTCGCCGCGATGCTCGCCGGCATCCGCTCCGCCCGGCACACGGTCGACATGATGACCTTCGTGTACTGGAAGGGCGACATCGCCCGTGAATTCGCCGAGGCGCTGGCCGAGCGCGCCCGCGCCGGGGTGCGGGTCCGGCTGCTGCTGGACGGCTTCGGAAGCCGTCTGATCGAGAAGGACCAGCTGCGGGTGATGGAGCAGGCGGGCGTGCATGTGGCCTGGTTCAGGAAGCCTCTGTACCTCTCACCGCTGAAGCAGAACCACCGCTGCCATCGCAAGGTCCTCGTCGTCGACGAGCATGTGGCCTTCACCGGCGGCGTGGGCATCGCCGAGGAATGGTGCGGCGACGCCCGCAACGAGCACGAGTGGCGCGACACGCATGTCGAGGTTCGGGGCCCCGCCGTGGACGGCATCGCCGCGGCCTTCGCCCAGAACTGGGCCGAATGCCACGACGAACTCTTCGACGACCGCGACCGCTTCGTCGACCACCGGCCGCAGGGCGACGCGGTCGTGCAGGTGGTGCGTGGTTCGGCCAGCTTCGGCTGGCAGGACATGCAGACCCTGATCAGGGTCATGCTCGAGTCCGCGGAGGAGCGCGTCCGGCTGGCGACGGCGTACTTCGCCCCCGACGCCTACTTCATCGAGCTGCTCTGCGCCACCTCACGCCGCGGCGTCGAGGTGCAGATCCTGCTGCCCGGCCCGCACACCGACAAACGGGTCTGCCGGTTGGCGGGCCGGCGCTTCTACGAGGACCTCGTCGAATGCGGCGTGAAGATCTACGAGTACCAGCCGACGATGATGCACGCCAAAGTCATCACGATGGACGGGATCGCGGCCCTGACCGGCTCGACCAACTTCAACCGCCGCTCCCTCGACCACGACGAAGAGGTCATGCTCGCCGTCCTGGACGAGCAGTTCACCGCGACGCTCGACGAGCACTTCGAGCAGGATCTCGCCGTGAGCGAGAAGATCGGCGCGGGCCGCTGGAAGACGCGTTCCCTGGCGCAGCGTGCCCGTGAGGCGGCCGTTGTGCCCATTCGCCGGTTCCTGTGACGCACGGGAGCCTTCTCCGGACAGGGCGCGGAGCGCCCGGGCGGCCGTAAGGCGGACCCCCCGCCTCGGGCCGATCGCGCAGCGCGTCGGCCGGCGTAGAGGCCCACCATCGAGGACGTCCCGTGGTCGGGCGCCTCTCCGCTTGCGATGCACGGTCCGCCGAACGTGCAACCGACCAGCGTGCATTGTCGGTGGTACGAGGGTCCCGACTCGAACCCGATCGGTTCCTGAGAGGCCGAGGTCAACTCTTGACCCCTGTGGCCCCGGCCACTACTTTGCGACAGACGCCCGACTCATCACTACCGGAAGGAGGCGACCAGCGGATGTACACCTGCTCTGATCTTGGTCGCCTCGCCCAGCGCACGGTCTGGGTTCCGGGTCGGATCGCGCACGGCTGCTGAGCACGCCGTTCTGATGTGCCCGTCCCTGGCACATTCCGGGGTTCGCGTCACCATCTCCCGGCACACCGCTGTTGTGTGCCGTTTTGCGCCTGCTCCTCTCACGTGGCGCGTCTGAACACAGAAAGCTGCCTGAAATTGGCGAACATGATGAATCGACCGATCACGCACCGAAACGAAGGCCTGTCATGACAGAGGCGCGGATCACGGTCAATGGGAAAGAAACACCGATTTCACCGGCTGCGCCCCACACCACAGCGCTGGATTTCCTGCGCGAGCGTGGCCTCACCGGTACCAAGGAGGGCTGCGCCGAGGGTGAATGCGGCGCTTGCTCGGTCCTGGTGGCCCGTCCCGGGGTGAACAAGCCCACCGACTGGGTGGCGGTCAACGCCTGCCTGGTCCCGGCCGCGGCTCTCGACGGTCAGGAGATCATCACCTCCGAGGGTCTCGCCACGGCCGGTGAACCCGGTACGTCCACCTCCCTGCACCCGGTGCAGGAGGAGATGGCGGTCCGCGGCGGCTCCCAGTGCGGATACTGCACGCCGGGATTCATCTGCAGCATGGCCGCCGAGTACTACCGGCCGGGCCGCTGCGCGCCCGCGGACTCGGCCGACAGCGCGGACTCGACCGAGAGCGCCGACGCCGAGCACGGTCCGAACGGCTTCGATCTCCATGCGCTGAGCGGAAACCTGTGCCGCTGCACCGGCTATCGCCCCATTCGCGATGCCGCGTTCGCCGTCGGTGCGCCCGCCGACGAGGACCCGCTGGCGCAGCGTCGCGAGCAGGCCCCGCCCGCGCCGGTTGCCACCGAATACGCCCAGGACGACAGCGCGTTCCTGCGGAAGAGCACCCTGGCCGAGACGTTGGAGCTGCTGCGCGAGCGGCCCGACGCGGTGGTGGTCGCCGGCTCCACGGACTGGGGCGTCGAGGTGAACCTCCGTTCCCGCCGAGCGGATTGTGTGGTCGCCATCGACCGGCTGTCCGAACTGCGGGAGCTACGAGTCGAATCCGACCGCATCGAGATCGGGGCGGCGCTGTCGCTCACCGAGATCGAACGCCGCCTCGACGGCGACGTCCCGCTGCTGGCAGAACTGTTCCCGCAGTTCGCATCCCGGCTCATCCGCAACGGTGCGACCCTCGGCGGCAACCTGGGTACCGGCTCGCCCATCGGTGACAGCCCGCCGGTGCTGCTCGCGTTGGAGGCATCGGTCGTGCTCGTCGACATCGACGGTGAGCGCGAGGTCCCGCTGGTGGACTACTTCACCGGCTACCGGCAGAGTGTGCGCCGTCCGGGTGAGCTGATTCGCGCGGTGCGCATCCCGCTGCCGCTGTCGCCGGTCGCGGCCTTCCACAAGATCGCCAAGCGGCGCTTCGACGACATCTCCAGTGTGGCGGTCGCTTTCGCGCTCGACATCGAGGACGGGATCGTCCGCAAGGCACGCATCGGCCTGGGCGGCGTGGCCGCCACCCCGATTCGCGCGCTCGCCGCCGAGGCGGCCCTGGAGGGCAAGCCGTGGGCGGCGGAGACCGCCGAGGCGGCGGCCGGGGTACTACAGGCCCAGGGCACGCCCATGAACGATCACCGGGCCAGCGCCGGCTACCGCTCCGCGATGCTCGGCCAGAGCCTGTTGAAGCTGTACGCGCACACCACCGAGGCGGTCTCGTCATGAGCCATTTGTCCGAGCGTCCCGAGAAGCCTGTTGTCGGCGTCTCGATGCCGCACGAGAGTGCCGTCCTGCACGTCACGGGCACCGCGCTCTATACCGACGACCTGGTCGGGCGCACGAAGGACGTGCTGCACGCCCATCCGGTCCAGGTCATGAAGGCCCACGGCAGGATCACCGCGTTGCGCACGGCGCCCGCGCTCGCCGTGCCCGGTGTGGTCCGTGTGCTTACCGGTGCCGACGTGCCCGGCGTCAACGATGCCGGGATGAAGCACGACGAACCGCTGTTCCCCGACGAGGTCATGTTCTACGGCCACGCCGTCGCCTGGGTGCTCGGCGAGACCCTGGAGGCGGCCCGGCTCGGTGCGGCGGCCGTCGAGGTCGAACTCGACGAACAGCCCTCCCTGATCACGCTGCAGGACGCGATCGCGGCAGGCAGCTTCCACGGCGCTCAGCCCGTGATGCTGACCGGCGACCTCGACGCCGGCTTCGCCGTCTCCGCGCACGTGTTCACCGGCGAGTTCCAGTTCTCCGATCAGGAACACTTCTACCTGGAGACGCACGCGGCGCTGGCCCATGTCGACGAGGCCGAGCAGGTGTTCGTCCAGAGCAGCACCCAGCACCCTTCGGAGACCCAGGAAATCGTCGCGCACGTGCTCGGCCTGCACAGCCACGAGGTGACAGTGCAGTGTCTGCGGATGGGCGGCGGCTTCGGCGGCAAGGAGATGCAGCCGCACGGGTTCGCGGCCATCGCCGCTCTCGGCGCCAAGCTGACCGGTCGGCCGGTCCGACTGCGGCTCAACCGGACCCAGGATCTCACCATGTCCGGTAAGCGGCACGGGTTCCACGCCAGGTGGAAGATCGGCTTCGACGCCGAGGGTCGCATCCAGGCCCTGGACGCCACTTTGACCGCGGACGGCGGCTGGAGCCTGGACCTCTCCGAGCCCGTGGTGGCCCGTGCGCTGTGCCACATCGACAACACCTACTGGATTCCCAACGCGCGCATCGCCGGTCGCATCGCCAAGACCAACAAGGTGTCCAACACCGCCTTCCGCGGCTTCGGCGGACCGCAGGGAATGCTGGTGATCGAGGACATCATGGGCCGGTGCGCGCCGCTGCTCGGCCTGGACGCGACGGAGTTGCGGGAGCGCAACTTCTATCGGCAGGGTCAGGGGCAGACGACGCCGTACGGACAGCCGGTCGTGCAGCCCCAACGGATCTCCGCCGTCTGGCGGAAGGTTCAGGAGAACGGCGGCGTCGCCGATCGCCGGCGCGAGATCGCCGCCTTCAACGCCGCCCACCCGCACACCAAGCGGGCACTTGCGATCACCGGCATCAAGTTCGGAATCTCGTTCAACCTCACCGCATTCAACCAGTCCGGCGCGCTGGTGCTGATCTACAAGGACGGCTCGGTCCTGATCAACCACGGAGGCACGGAGATGGGCCAGGGCCTGCACACCAAGATGCTGCAGGTGGCCGCGACCACGCTCGGCATCCCGCTGCACAAGGTCCGGCTGGCCCCGACGCGAACCGACAAGGTGCCCAACACCTCCGCCACCGCCGCCAGTTCCGGGGCGGATCTCAACGGCGCGGCGGTGAAGAACGCCTGCGAGCAGTTGCGCGAGCGCCTGCTTCAGGTGGCCGGCACCCAGCTGGGTGCGAACGCCTCGGACGTGCGCATCGTCGAGGGCGTCGCACGCACCCTCGGCAGCGACAAGGAGCTCGCCTGGAACGACCTGGTGCGCACCGCCTACTTCCATCGAGTTCAGTTGTCGGCGGCCGGTTTCTACCGGACCGAGGGTCTGCACTGGGACGCGAAGGCGTTCCAGGGCTCGCCGTTCAAGTACTTCTCCTACGGCGCCGCCGCAGCCGAGGTGGAGGTGGACGGCTTCACCGGCGCGTACCGCATCCGGCGGGTGGACATCGTGCACGATGTCGGCGACAGCCTGTCCCCGATGATCGACATCGGTCAGGTCGAGGGTGGTTTCGTGCAGGGGGCGGGCTGGCTCACGCTCGAGGACCTGCGCTGGGACACCACTGACGGACCGAACCGCGGTCGGCTGCTGACCCAGGCCGCGAGCACCTACAAGCTGCCGAGCTTCTCGGAGATGCCCGAGGAGTTCAACGTCACGCTCTTGGAGAACGCCACCGAGGAGGGCGCGGTATACGGGTCCAAGGCGGTGGGTGAGCCTCCGCTGATGCTGGCCTTCTCGGTGCGAGAGGCGTTGCGGCAGGCCGCCGCCGCGTTCGGGCCGAGCGGGGTCAGCGTCGAGTTGGCTTCGCCCGCGACGCCGGAGGCGGTGTACTGGGCGGTTCAGGCGGCTCGCCAGGGCGATGCCTCCGGGAACGGTCATGCCCGCCACGGGTCTGCCACCCATGGCAGCGCAGGAAACGGGCAGGTTGCAGGCAGCAGGATTCGGACCGACGCAGAAGCATTGAGCGGTGCCTGACATGGCGTGGTTCGCCGCGGTGGCGCGGTTGCGGGCACGCCGGCAGTCCGGCGTGCTGGTGACCGTCGCGACCGTGCGTGGCCATGCCCCGCGCGACGCGGGTGCGAAACTCGTCGTGGGGCAGACCACGACGTGGGGCTCGATCGGTGGCGGCAACGTCGAGGCCGTCGCGATCGACCGGGCCCGGGAGATGATCGCCGCGTCCAAGGCGGAGCCGGAGCTGATCGATTTCGCCCTGAACGACAAGGTGACCAACCAGCATGGCGTGCAGTGCTGCGGCGGCACAGTGTCGGTGCTGCTCGAACCGCTGCCGGTGGTAGGGGCGGTGGCGATCTTCGGCGTCGGGCACGTCGGGCTGGAGCTGGCGCGCATCCTGGCACGTCAGGACCTCGACCTCCATCTCATCGACAGCCGCTCCGACATCCTCACCGAGGAGCGACTCGACGTGCTGGCGGACGCGGTGGCGCAGGTGTACGTGCATCACACGCCGCTGCTGCCCGAGGAGGTGCTGGAGGAGTTGCCGCGCGGCACCCACATCCTGATCATGACCCATGATCACGCCGAGGACGCCGCTCTGTGCGACGCCGCCTTGCGCACCACCCATCTCGGCTCCATCGGGCTGATCGGGTCGGCGGCCAAGTGGGTGCGGTTCCGTAAACGCCTCGCCACCGAGGGCGGTCACGACGAGGCCACCATCGATCGGATCAAGACCCCGATCGGGCTGGCCGACGTCACCGGCAAGGAACCCGCGACCATTGCCGTAAGCGTCGCCGCCGATGTGCTGCGCACCTTCGAAACCGAGGGGAACTGACTCTCCAGCCGGATCTGCTGGGGTGCCCCGCACTCGTGCGAACGCACCTTGTGCGGGGCACCCTCTCGGCACGACCATGCCCGTCACTGCAACAAGCATCGGCCACCAGGGCCGGAACCAGCTCGCGCTCTTCGACGACCCGAACGACATCCCCCCTGCGCCCCGGAGCGCGGATCGCGCTCCGGCAAGCTGTCGCCGGGCTGGTCAACGAGTCCGCCTTCCTCCCGCGCAGCAGGGGGACGGTGCTCATCGGCCCCAGCCGCCCCCGGTTACCAGGAACGAGTCACGCAGTGCCTTGCGCAGTCCGTTGTACGCGTTCGTCGAGTGCCTCGAGCGTCTGCTGGTCTGCGCTCATCTCAGCGCTTCGGCTTGACGGCCAGCGACGGCGTCGCCGAGTCGAGATGCGCGAAGACGACCACGTTCTCGGTGTAGTCCCTGGCGGCACGGTCATAGGCGCCGCCACAGGTGATCAGCCGTACCTGGGCGGTCGGGGAGTCGGCGTAGACCCGCGTGTTGGGGAAGTTGTCCTTGCGGAAGCTCTCCACGGAGTCGACGACGAACTCGGCGATGGTGCCGTCCGCGCGCCGGATGCTGAACCGGCTGCCCCGCTTCAACTCGCTGAGCTCCACGAAGACGGCGGGGGAGGTCTTGGTGTCGAAGTGTCCGCCGATGATCGAGGTGCCGATCTCGCCGGGGGAGGCACCGGCGGCGTGCCAGCCGACCAGGTTCGCGTTGTCGGCAGGCGGCGGGTCCAGCTGCCCCGACGGGCCGATGGCGAGGTCGGTGAAGGGTGCGTTGACCGAGATTTCCGGAATCACCAGGCGGACAGGCGAGGACCGAGGGAGCGACAGCGGTTTTGCCTTCGCGGCCGCGGAGCGCTTGGGGCTGGGTGAGGCGTCCTTCGGGGCTGCCGGAGCGGGGGAGGGCGCGGACGAGCCGGCAGCGGACGGAGACGCGGACGAGCTCTTCGCGGGAGGCGGCGCGGACGGTCCGGCGGCGCAACTGGTGAGCAGACCGACCACCAGCACGGCCATGGCGATAGGCCACAGCAGGATGGGGACAACATGCCGGGACGGACGGGTGGACCACGACGACCTCGACACGGAAGGCAGACCGGCCACCATACGACAACACCTCACTCAAAACCGGTTACAGCAGGAAGAGACACGGGTCATACGGAAAGAGACGTGGGCTGTGGCCGCCGCCCAGCAGGCCGGCGGCCACAGCCACACGTCATTCGCGATCACACTCAGGCAGTGGTGCCACTGTTCGCGCCCTTGCGGCGGAGCATGTAGCCGCCGGCACCCAGGCCACCGAGCAGCAGCAGCGCGCCGGCTGCCATTCCGCTGCTGGAGTTCGCCAGGCCGCCACCACCGGTGTCCATGCCACCGTTGGGCTTGTCGTTGTCCTTGTCGTCCTTGTCGTAGTCGTCCTTGTCGTGGTCGTCCTTGTCGTGGTCGTCCTTCTTGTCGTAGTCGTTCTTGTCGG
>NZ_JBIWFV010000003.1:141293-669539 GCF_044763255.1 Streptomyces sp. NPDC096176
GTGGTCGTCCTTGTCCCAGTCCTTCTTGTCGTAGTCCTTCTTGTCGTGGTCGTCGTCCTTGTCGGACTTCTTGTCGTAGTCCTTGTCGTCCTTGTCGTCCTTGTCGTCCTTGTCGGACTTGGACTCGTCGTCCTTGTTCCAGTCGTCCTCGTTCAGGCCGGCAAGGGCGCCGCCACCGGTGTGGATGCCACCGTTGGGCTTGTCGTTGTCCTTGTCGTCCTTGTCGTCGTCGTCCTTGTCGTCGTCGTCCTTGTCGTAGTCGTCCTTGTCGTGGTCGTCCTTGTCGTGATCGTCCTTCTTGTCGTGGTCGTCCTTGTCCCAGTCCTTCTTGTCGTAGTCCTTCTTGTCGTGGTCGTCGTCCTTGTCGGACTTCTTGTCGTAGTCCTTGTCGTCCTTGTCCCAGTCGTCGGACATGACTCCGGCAAGGGCGCCGCCACCGGTGTCCATGCCACCGTTGGGCTTGTCGTGGTCGTCGTCGTCCTTGTCGTCGTCGTCGTCGTGGTCGTCGTCGTCCTTGTCGTGGTCGTCCTTGTCGTGGTCGTCCTTGTCCCAGTGCTTGTGACCCTTGTCGTGGTCGTCCTTGTCGTAGTCCTTCTTGTCGTAGTCCTTCTTGTCGTGGTCGTCGTCCTTGTCGGACTTCTTGTCGTAGTCCTTGTCGTCCTTGTCGGAGTCGTCCTTGTGCTCGCTGCTGTACGAGGAGTCGTCCTTGTCCCAGTCTTCGCTCACCTGGGCGTAGACGCTGGGGGCTGCGATCGCCATGGCCGCTGTGGCGGTAGCTGCGGCGAGCAGAATGCGGGCAGAGCGCATTTCACGTTTCCTTTCGTCGCGACTGCGTCAGCTGACATCCCGTCGGCTCATCGGTCCGCAGGGGCGACGTGATCCACCGTCAGTCAGCAGGCAAGTCCGCACCACTCGGGATGCTCCTTGTGGGGAAGGTTGTGGGCTCTTCGGGTGACGCCGGCCCGACAGTGCGGCGTGGGACTCGAGCATGGGCGGCGGAGAGCCGATGGCGGGCGGCCGGCGCCGCCCAGCGGTGATGCGCGGGGTCGGATCCAGGCGAAGGCCTCGTCCGGGAAGGGACCTTGACCGGGGCCCAGCGCTCCGTCGGGTCCCGCCACGCGGTCGGACGATTAACCCGTTTGCCGCGACGCGTGGGCCGATATGCGTCTTTCTGCACGATCGGCCGCATCGATCTGCTTGTCTGCTGCGCGTCGACGTCGCTTCCCGGTGGTGTCCGGAACGGGGCGGAGACGTGGATGCGCAAGGCAGCGGTCGCCCTCACGCCGGTCGCCTCGGTGATGGCCGTTCATCCGGCCATGGACGTCGCCCTGCTCCTGAACCACAACTGACATAGGGCGACGCGATCGCGACGACCGGTTGCTCCTGCCGGGGCATCCCTCGGACATCTCGCCATCGGCCCGGAACGCGAGCGACGACATGGGCACACACACCGAGTCCTGGAGCAGCACCCAGATTCCCGGCCTCGAGGTCCGCAAGGACGGAGCAGGGCTGGTCGCCATGAGGCTGTGGGGCTGGGAGGGCGTCCTGCCTCTGTCCCTCATCCGCACGACCAGCGCCCTGTCCACGGATGTCGCGCCCGCCGGTCACACGACCACCCTGCCGAACGGGGACGAGCGCCGGAGCACCGACTCATCTCAGTAGTTCTGCCACTCGTGGCGGGTGTACTCCAGGACCATGGGATCCATCAGCGTGCTGGCACGCACGTCCTGGGGGCGGCGGTCCACGGGGAAGACCGTGGCGGCCTCGAGGACGGCGTCGTCCAGGAAGCGCAGCGGCGGGGCGTCCTTCGCCAGCCGCAGCGGCGGCGGAGCGCCGGCGCCGGGGGTGGCCAGGACGTAGCCCCAGTTCCCGAAGCTCGGGACGTCCACCTGGTACTCGGTGGTGCGGTAGCCGGCCGTGCCGATCGTCTTGGCGATGGACCAGTACGACTTGGGGGCGAAGAACGGGGAGCCGCCCTGCACCACGACCTGGCTTTCCGGCTTCAGAACGTGCTTGAGCAGGTGGTAGAACTCGACGGAGTACAGCTTGGCCAGCGCCGCCGTGTCCGGGTCCGGGAAGTCGATGAGGACCGTGTCGAAGCGCTGGCCGGCGTCCCGCAGCCAGTTGAAGGCGTCGGCGTTGACGGCGGTGACGCGGGGGTCGGCGAGCGCGTCGCCGTTCAGTTCGCTCAGCGGCCCGAACGAGCGGGCGAGCCGCGTCATGGCCGGATCGAGATCGACGAGCGTGACCTTCTCGACGTCGTCGTAGCGCAGGACCTCCCGCAGGGCCAGCGCGTCGCCGCCGCCCAGGATCAGCACGGAGGAACGCTTCTTGGACAGGGCGGGGTGGACGAGCGCCTCGTGGTACCGGTACTCGTCGACCGACGAGAACTGAAGGTCGCCGTTGAGGAACAGCCGGGTGTCCTGCTCGCCCGTGAAGGCGGTGGACCGCGTGACGACGATGTCCTGGTACGGCGTGGTCTCCGCGTGGACGATCGGGTCGCGGTAGAGCTGCTGCCGGGCGGTGACCTCGATGTCGTCCGCCAGCACGTACACCGAGCCGAGCACCGCGAGGACGGCGGCCACCCCGGTGAGCAGCGCGTTCCGCACGGCGCGGCGGGTCTGCCGGCGGAAGATCCACAGGACGACGATCACGCCGGCCACCGCATTGACCGCCCCCACCACCAGGGCGCCCTTGAGCTGGCCGAAGGCCGGCAGGAGCAGCAGCGGGAAGCAGAGACCGCCGACGAGCGCTCCGATGTAGTCCACCGCGAACATGTCGGCAACGGCGCTGCCCGCCTCCTGACGCCTGATGCGCTGAAGCAGTGTCATCAGCAGCGGGATCTCGGCCCCGATGAGCAGGCCCACCAGGAACGAGACCACCACCATCGCCGGCATGTAGATCCGCAGCCAGGCGAACGCCACGTAGAGCACGAGCACCGACAGTCCGCCGGCGAGCGCGAGCAGTGTCTCCACGAGGGCGAAGGCGCCGACCGCGCGGCGTTGCAACGGCTTGGCCGCCAGCGAGCCGATGCCCATCGCGAAGACCATCACGGAGATGACGACGGAGGTCTGCATCACCGAGTTGCCGATGAGGTAGCTGCCCAGCGCGGTCAGTGCCAGTTCGTAGACCAGGCCGCAGGCCGCGCAGAGGAACACCGAGAACAGCAGCAGGAAACGCGCCGCCCGCGAATACGTCACGGGCGGGGGAGGCGCGGCGGGGGTGGTGCGGTCGAGCAGGGTGGTGCCCATGGTGTGGCTACGAGACCGCGGCGCCGACCATGAAGGCCGTGCCGATGTACATGGCAGCCTGGACCCAGGCGGCGGGATGGGGGCGGTCACCGTTGTCGTCGAGCACGGCGTGGCCCAGGCGGCCCGGGGTCAGGAGACCGACGACGACGGAGATGAAGGTCATCACGGCGACACCCGCGAGACCGTACAGCAGGGTGCTGAACAGGCCCAGGCCGAGCCCCTGCTCCGATTCGCTGGCCCTGATGGACTGCTCGATGACAAGACCGATGGCGATGGTCTGACCGGCGAGGAGAACGGCGGCGCCGCGGTTGCGCTCCGTCCACACGACATGCAGGAGTTTGCCGGGGGTCACGAGGTCGAGGGCGATGAAGCCGACCGCCATCACGATGAAGCCGACCAGGCCGTAGAGCAGGGCGTTCCCTGCCGACTCGAAGATCTCTGCCACGGGGATGCCTTTCGGGGACGTCGAGGAGTGCGAACGGATGATCCGGAGGAGTTACTTGCCTTCGCCGGGGCCGCCACCGCGGAAGGCGGCGCTGTCCGGGTCGGGCCACACGGACCGGATGCTGGACTTCCAGCGGTAGTAACCGGTGCCGTAGTCGTCGATCTCGATCCGGCTGCCGCCGCTCTTGTACGGGGTGACCGCGACGATGTCGTCCCGGTAGCGGAGCAGGACCGTGTCCCCGTCGTCGATGCGGTCACGGGCGGAGGTGTGGCCGTCGATCTCCTTGGCGACCTCGGACGTCGAGTCGCTGCTGTCGACGTAGGCGGTGCCGGTGGCGCTGTACTCCTGGCGGATCCAGGACGCCGGCACGCTGTTGCCCTCGTCCGGCTCGCTCGAACAGGCGGTGAGCAGGGCCGTGGCCAGAATCGTCACGCTGATGAGTCGGGCGGTCTTCATCGGGCCTCCAGCCGGGTGTGCGTCGCCACGATCTGGCGGCTCTGCGGGTACGTGTGCCAAGTGCGCCAGCCCAGTCCGGTGCCGTGCCGCTCGACGATCAGGGCGGTGACGGCTTCCGGGGAACCGGGGAACACCCCGTACAGCGCCTCCGGGTCCGCGTCGGAGCGGCTGAGTATCCGCGCCACCTGGTCGCTGAATTCGTCGGCTGCGCAGTGCTGGACGCGGGCACTGAAGCGGTAGTCCCAGGCGTCGAACTCCTGCACCGCCGAGTCCGGCAGGCCTCCCGCCACGCCGGGCAGGCAGGCGACGGTCTCCCCGACCGGCCCTGCGAAGACCTGATGGGAGGCGCCCAGGAGCCTGAGCTGGACGTCGAGTCCGGCGACCGTCAGGTCCCGCACGGCCAGTGCCTCGAGCGGCGGCCGGCCCAGCGTGAAGGAGAGCTGTTCCGCGTCCGTGTCCAGGTAGGGGGTGCCGAGTGCTATACCGCTCACGTGCCGCTGCCCCGGCGGATGTCGGACACCTGCACGGCGGGGCGCTCATCCGGCACGGTCGTCCCCGGGAGGACGGCTCGGACGGCGGCGTGTGCGGCGGCGCCGGGGAGGGCGCGCTCGGACTTCAACGATGATCCCCACGACTTCGGAACGGGCAGTGAGCGCGCTGAGTATGGCACAGGGGTGAGGCGTCACTCACGTCCGGGGAGGCGGTCCTCCGGCAGGAACAGCACCGAGTTGATGTAGCGGCTGCCGCGCGGCACCACGGCCCGGCGCAGCAGCCCCCGGTGCACCAGGTGTTCGGTCCTCGCCTGGTGCGCCGCCAGGTCGAAGTCGTCCAGGGGCGCCCACGAACGAGCGGCCAGGACCCAGCCCCGGTATCCCTGACCGGCCAACAGGGCGACGACCGGCGCGATCGGGCGGATGCGTGCCTCCAACTCGACGAGCAGCGCGGGGCGATCCCGCTGCAGCAGACCCGACGCCCCCAGGAGCGCGGGCAGTTCCCCGCCGTCGACGTCCACCTTGACGAAGCGGACGTCGCGGAGTCCGAGGCTGTCGATCGTGAGGCAGGGGACGTCCAGACTGTGGGCATGGATGTCCCGGCGGGCGAGCGAGGAGACCCCCCGATCCCCTCGGTCGCCCGCCGGAAGCCACAGACAGGCCGTGCCGTTGCGGTCGCCGGCCGCCGCCCGCACCACTCGGGCGTTGCCCGGCAGGGACGCCTCGAGGTACCGGGCCAGATGGGGGACCGGTTCGACGGTGACGACGTGCGCGCAGCGGGCGGCGAGCCGGCGCGACCAGGGGCCGTACCAGCCGCCGATGTCGAGCGCCGTGCCGCCTGCCGGGCAGAAGTCGGCAAGCCGGTCCAGCTCCGGCTCGAAGCGGGGGTAGACCGCGCAGGCGGCGGAGCCGACCCAGCGGGTGGGCAGGCGGGCGGCGACCGCTGCCGCCAGGGTGGTCACTCGGCGGCCGTCCGCAGGTACCTGATGTGGTCCTCCTCCGTGACCCTGCTCCCGGAGGAGGGCAGCAGCTGGGGGATGCCGTCAATGATGGGGTAACTGAGCTGCAGCCGCGGGTTGTACAGCATGTCCTGTTCGGCCAGGAGAGTCAGCGGGCCCTTGTCGAGCGGGCAGGCGAGGATGCGGAGCAGCGGGTCTGCGGGGTCCATGGGAGCTTCCTTGCGGTCGGGGACCAGGGACGGTCGAGCAGGTCAAGGGGACGGGTCGTGGCGTGGAAGGGCGAGCAGTACCGACAGCGCCAGCGCGGTGCCGGCCACCCGTAACGTCAGCAGCAGCGGATCCTCGGGCAGCGTCTCGCCGAAGGTGAGCGTCCCGAGTACCGCCGTGAACAGGCAGGTCACCGTGGTGCAGACCGGCACGATGAGGGAGGCGCGGCAACGCTGCAGCGCCGCCTGGGACATGACCAGACCGGCCGCCGCGGTGAACAGCAGCAGATAGGGGTACGGCGAGGTGAACAGCGCGCGGGCGGTGTCACCGATGTCGGCGCCGGTCAGACGGCTCGACGCGCCCTTGATCGCCAGCGAGCTGACCCCGTAGAGCAGTCCCACGGCCACGCCGTAGCCGATGCCGTTCGTCGGCACCCGGTGCCGCTTGCGGGACTGCTCCTCGACCCGCCCGTACAGCCACACGCCCGCCGCGAGCGTCGGCACGCACACGAGAAGCACCAGTGTCCATGGAGCGCCGCTGCTCACCACGTCCTCGCCCTCACGGACCGAGGCGACGACCATCAGCAGGGCGACGAGCACCGCGCCCAGCGCGTAGCGTTCGCGCCCCGACGGCTGTTCGCCCAGGACGGCGGACGACAGCAACAGGAGCAGGACGAGACCGGAGACGAAGATGCCCTGCGCCGCGGCGATCGGCAGCGCGCGGTAGACGACGAGCTGGGCGGCGAAACCGGCCGCCAGCGCCAGCGATCCGGCGATCCACAGCGGGCTGGTCAGCAGCACCAGGACGACCCGCACCGGCCTGCGCGCGGTCAGGGCGGGCAACCGGCCGAGTGCCCGTTTCTCCAGTACAAAACCCACGCTGTACAGCAGGTTGGCCATCAGCGCGGCGCCCACGCCCCACCACATCGCGTCACCCCCGCCGCGCGTGCGCGAGCAGGATGGACGCCGCACCGGGCACGGCGCACGCCGCCCGGTCCAGAAGTCGCAGCGCACGCGGCACCCCGTGGAACGGTGCCCCTGTGATCCGTACCTCACGGAATCCGGACGCGGACAGGTAGGAGCGGAGGGCACGGGCCGTGTACAGCCGCAGATGGCCGACCACCTGCGTACCGGGCCTGCCGTGGATGCCGCGCAGACTCACCTCGGAGAACACCGGCTGTACGCCGGCCAGTAGCAGGACCCGGTTGTACCAGGCGGCGAGGTTCGGTGTGGACAGCATCAGATGGCCACCGGGCCGCAGGACGCGGCGCAGTTCGTCCAAGGCGTGGTCCGGATCCACGAGATGCTCGATGACCTCGCTGAACAGCACCGCGTCGGCGCATCCGTCGGCGAGCGGCAGTCCGCAGTCGAGCTCGCCGCGCACCACATGGCCCATACGCGGCCGGGCGCGGCGCAGCGCGTCCTGCGACCAGTCGACGCCGACCAGGTCGTGACCGGCGAGCACGGGGGCCGCCGCCCTCGCCGCGGTGCCGTCGCCGCAGCCGACGTCGACGATCAACTGCCCCGGAGTCGCGCCGAGTGCCTGCGCCAGCAGCCGCGCCTGGCGTCTGCTGCGGGCGTCGCCCGATGCGACTGGGACGGCGGGGTCCTCGTAGAAGTCCCGCAGAGTCGGCGAACCGGTGCTGCTCACGGGGCCTCCGTCGTTTCGAGGTGGTGGGCGAACAGGTCGCGGAGGCGTGCGCCGTCGTCGTCGCACAGCAGGGCGCGCGACCAGCGCAGCACCAGATGGAGCCGGCCCCCGGTGGACGCCGTGGTGACGGTGAGTCCGCGCGGCATCCGGGCCGGCGCCGAGAACCAGACCGCGCCGGCCACACCGGCGTCGCCGAAGTCCAGCGGATACGGAACACGGCCGATGTTGCTGAGCAGCGTCGTCGACGTCCATGGTGCGGCGAGCACCCGCAGTGTCCGGGTCACCAGTGCCCGAACGGCGACCGGCGCCACCGGAGCGGTCAGCAGGCCGGCCCCTCGGCCCAGTTGGGGACGCGGCCGGGCCTTGAGCGCCCGGGTCCGTTCCGCGGTACGGCGCAGCAGGGCGGCGATGTCCGCGTCGTCGGCCACCTCCGCGGCCGTGAAAGCGACCTCGACCAGCCGGGTGCCGTTGCCGATCGGCATCTCGGGGCCGCGGCTGCGGTCGTCCACCGGCATGGTGATGCGCAGCGGTCGGTCAGGCACGCCATGGGCTCGGTTCCAGTCGGCGACGGTCAGGGCGGTGGCGACCAGAAGCTGGTCGTTGACGGTGTAGGGCGCGCCCGGCTCCCGTGCCGGGACCGGCAGTTCGGCGACGAGCATCCCGTTCCCCGGCGTGGGGCCCGGCGAGCCGGCCGAGACCCGTGCGGGTCGGCCTGCCCCAGAAGCGCGGGGGGCGCCGTGCGGCGCGGCGGGTACGGACGCCGGACGGGCCGGGGGCGGTACGGCGGGGGCGGGGCGACCGCTGTAGATCTCCGCGGCCGTCGCCGCGACCCGCAGGCACGCCGGACCGTCGAGCGCGGTGTGATGGAGTGTGAACACCAGCACGCAGCCACTGCGTCCCGGCTCCTCGACGACCTCGAGCCGCAGCGGCGGTGACGACGTCAACGACGGCGCCTCGGCGAGCGCGCGCTCGCGGGCCCGGGCGAGCGCGCCGGGGGCGCGCGGCGGAAACGTCACCACCTCGGTGTCCGGCCAGTCGGTCAGCTCCCACTCGTAGCGACGCGCGAGCGGGCCCCGCGCCCGCTCGCGCATCAACGCACGCGGGTGCCGGTCGAGGGCCTCGGCGAACGCGGCCCGAAGACGGTCCGGTTCGACGCGGCCGGGGAGGTGGATCTCGATGTGCACCGTGTTGGGCTCGGTGTCCTGCGCGCAGTGCCGTGCGATCTCGTCGACGACAGGAAACGGCACCCGCGGCAGCTGCCGGCCCGACACGGCGGGAGTGGGGGCGGGGGAGGACGGACGCTGCACGGTCGCCATCAGACGCTCCCTCGGGGGCCCTCGGGCGGCCACGGGCCGCTGCTTCTCTTCCACGGCCCGGGCGCACCGGCCGGCGGCTGAGGGCGGGGACCGTCCGCGACCGCGCCGGGCGGCGGGGCCCCGGGGTGCGGTTGTGAGCGGGGTGCACCGGGCGAGCCGCTTCTGCTGCTCCCGGGCGCGCGGCCCCCGGGACGCACTTCCGAGCCAGGGTCCTCGGGCGCAGCGCCGGCCGCCCGGTTGCCGCCCGGGTATCCGGCCGGTCCCGGTTCGCCGGACGACTGCGACCAGCCCGGCGAGCCTGGATCGTCCGACGAGACGGGATCACCCGACGCCCCAGATGCTGCCGACCCCCCCGGCTCCGTCGCGCGGTGGGCGCCGGTGTGGGCGCCGCGTTCGCGGCCCACGGACACCAGTGCCGCGAACAGCGCCGTCAGCGCCAGGAGTTGGGCCGCAGGCCCGTACGCGCCCTCGCCGAGCGACGGCCGCCCCGCGCTGCCGAGTACGGCCACCGCACCTGCCCCGGCCATCGCCGCGAACGCGAACGGCGCGAGGAACGCCGGGCGCAGCCACGCCACCAGGGCCAGTACGGGCACGGCCACGGCCACCGGTCCGGCGACCGCGACGGCCACGATCGTCAGGGCGACCGTGCCCAGCAGCAGACCGGGACCCGGCGGCGGCGCGACCGGTTCCGGGTCCGGCCGGGTGCGCCGCCCGAAGAGCGCGAGACCCAGCAGCACGACGAGCAGCGCCCCGGCGCCGATCAGCCCAGCTTTGTAGACGGTCGACGGCGCGTACTCGAGCGTGATCGTGCCTCCTTGGCCTGCTGGGATCAGCCAGGCCTGCTGCCAGCCGTCGATCCGCAGCGGCCTCAGCTCCTGGCCGTCCAGCGTGGCCTTCCAGCCCGCGTTGTAGTTCTCATGGACCTGCAGATACGAAGCGTCCCCCGGCCCGACCCGCACCGAGCGCCTGTCGCCGCCGTTCTCGCCGCCCCGGATCTCCATCGGGCGTGCCGCGTCGTCGACAGCCGGCGGGGTGCCGGTGGTCAGGGTGACACCGGTGACGGCGAGGGGGCCCTCGTCCCCCGCCTCGACGGTGTGGGTGCCCTCGTCGAACTGCACACGGCTGCGGTCGGTGCACACACTGACCTCGACGGGCCGGCGTCCGGTCAGGTCCCCGACCCGTCCCTCGGCGCGCGACTCGAGGAACTGTCCGTCGACGGACAGGACCGGTCCTTTGCCGCACGGCAGTGTGAACGTCCGCTCCGGGTCCGGCTGCGGGGCCAGGAACTTCTTCAGCGCGGGGATGTGGACCTCGCTCAGTCCGACCGGCAGTTGCAACTCGTCGTCGGCGACCGGGTTGTGGAGGGTCAGCGGTGCCGCCCGGGAGATCGTGATGTCCATGCGGTCGGTGGTGATGGGAGAGAAGCGGGCCATGCCGTTCTCGTCCACGGCGGCGACCGCTGTTCCGTCGGGCGAGCTGATCTGCACCTGCTCCGGCCGGGTGGACAGTCCGCCGGCCGCCGCGAAGACGATCTCGCCGACCGAGGTCTTCTTCGGCCAGGACAGATGGAGCACGGGCCGCTCACCGGCGATCCAGGCTGTCGTGAGATCGCCGTCCGTGAGGTTGCGCGGGCTGAGATTGGTCCCAAGGTGCGCGGTGGAGTCGGCGCTCACGACGATCTTGTCACGCCGGCCGGTGAGTTCGAACAGCAGCGAGTCGAGAGCGTCGCCGGGCACGGGCAGTGCGGTGGCTCCGACGGTGTACGCGCCGGAGCGGGCGGCGGTGAACTGCCGGTGCAGGCCCACCTCCGACGGCACCGCGGACAGACCGCCGGGGTCGCTGCCGCGCCGCAGGGAGTACACGACGGCGTCCGCGCCGTCCCTGGGCGCGTCCTGCGGAAGCTCCAGCATCCGCGTCACCTGCACACCCGGGACGGCGATGTCGCTGAATCCGGCACCCGTCAGCCCGGGCCGGCCCTGCTGTGACTGAAGGATCGTCACCTTCAGCCAGGTCGCCGTCCCTTCGGGAGCGGCGACCTTCTGCACCGACCCGTCCGGCCTGAGTGGACTCGTCCTGCTGCCGAGATCGGTCTCGACACGGACGACCGTCGGAGCCGCCCGCACGTTCCCGCTGGGCAGCGGCGTCAGCAGCACGGAGGCGGGGACGGCCGTCGGGCCCGTGAAATCGATCCTGACCCATTCGCCCTTCGGGGATCCGGGAGACCCTTCGGCCCACCCGGTGTCCGGGTTGCCGTCGAACGCGTTGACCGGGTCGTACTGCGGCAGATGGAAGAGCCAGTTGCCGACGGACGACGCGCTGACCGAATCGGCGCCTCGCAGCACGGCCGTCGTCTGGTGCCGCGCTGCGGCCAGCGGCAGGATCTGCCGCGGCTCCGCCCCCGGGTCCTGGACCGACTCGGGCGCGTTGCGTTCTTGGCGGCTGTACGTGTGGGACGTGTTGGAGTTGACCAGACCGAAGCGGGTGTCCGCGCGGCGCATCCCGTCGCCCGCCGCGTACATCGCCGGGCGGTCCACTCCCGGATGCCCGTCGCCGGCCAGGACGGTGGGCCGCCCGATGACCGATCCGCCGGCGGACAGCGGCAGCAGCGACTCGGGGCCGCCGCTGACGACCGCCGTGGCCGACACAGGCGCCAGCCTTGCCCGGCCGGGCCGCTGCGTGCCTGCGGGCGGTTCGTAGATCTCCACGGCACGCTGCCGCGGGAACAGGCCCTCCACCTGCACCGGTGTGTCGTCGGCGATCCGCCCTCCGGTCAGCACCGGACCGAAGCCGGTGACACGCCGGTACCCGGACGCCTCGAGGGTGCGTTTCACGGTGGTGGTGGGGATGTGCCCCAGCTGGTCGGGGTCGAGGTCGTTGCGCACGACCACGTAGTGCAGCCCGGCGCGCTGCAGATACGCGCTCAGGCCCGGCACCTCGCCTCCGGTGGTGAGGGCCTGCTCGACGGCGTCCATCGCACGGCGGTTGCCCGGGGTGCCGAAGGGCACGTAGTCGCGCTGCGCCCAGGGCGAGCGGGCCAGGACGTCGAGGGGCTGGTCGATGGGGGAGCCCCAGGTGTAGATGCCGTGGGCGGTCGCGGGCACGACGAGTGCCCGGTCGTCGGCCGAGTTCTCGGCCAGCCAGTCCGCCGTCGTCTCCCAGTACGCGGGCAGTTGCCGGAACGAACCCGGTTGCAGGACCGACCCGTTGACGTACGGCCAGCACAGTCCCGGCAGTACCAGCACGGCGACCGCGGCCGGGGCGAAGCGCCGACCGCGCACACGGGAGGTGCGGGTGAGCACGGCCGTGACGTGCATCAGGCCCAGCACCAGGGCCAGGGCCAGACCGGTCTGGAACTTGTAGACGTTGCGGAACGGCACCAGCGGCCCGTTCAGCCAGTCCTGCACGGTCGTGTGGAACGGGCCGCCCAGCGCCCCGCCGTACCCGGCGAGTGTGACGAGGCCGACCGTCAGCGCGGTCACCACCAGCCAGCGGCGCTCCGGGAGATCGCGCCGGGCGAGACCGGCCAGACCGAGGGCGGCGGCGAGTGCCGAGCAGGTGACGACGACGGCCGAAGTGACCACGGTCCAGCCGGCGGGGAGCCAGGCCTCGCCGAAGTTGAGATGGCCCACCCAGTTCCCCGCGCCGCGCAGCACTTCGGTCGCCGACATGGTGGCGGTGGTGGTCTGCGAGGATTCGACGTAGGGCATGAAGTTCTCGCCGTACGTGCCGAGCAGGAGCAGCGGCACGATCCACCACGCGGTCGCGAGGACCACCGCGGGTGTCCACCAGGCGATGAGCGCCCGCTTGCGGGGCCCGCCCGGCCGGCACAGCAGGTAGAGGCCGACGGGAAGCAGCGAGGCCAGGGTCGACGCCGCGTTCACACCGCCCATCAAGGGGATCAGCAGCGCGGAACGGGCGGCGGCGATCCGCGGGCTGCTCCGCGGGTTCGTCAGCGGCAGCAGCACCCACGGCAGCATCGCCCCGGGCAGCGCCGCCGCGGAGGTCGACCCGACGACGATGGTGTACGTGGGCCACAGGGCGTAGACGGCGGCGCCGAGCAACCTGCTCCGGGCGGAACCGGTCCCCAGCCGCTCGGCCAGCCGCAGGGCGCCCCAGAACGCCGTGGTCACGACAATCGAGAGCCACAGCCGCTCCGCGAGCCAGACCGGTAGGTGCAGCAGATCGGCCACGGCGTGGAACGGCAGCATCGGGATCACGTAGCCGATGTACTGGTCGGCGATGCCGCCGAACCCGGCGCGGTCGTGCCACAACTGGCCCAGGTCGCGCAGGAACTGCCAGGGGTCCGCGACGACGCCCAGCTTCGTCTCGAACGTCATGCGCCCGGGCGACACCGCCAGGAAGGCGACGAACACCGCCGCCCAGAACCCCAGCAACCAGCGGCGGGACCGCGGGCCCGGCGAGCGGTCGGGGGGCGGGCCCTCGGCGGTGGGGCGGGCGGGCGGACGGGTGTGGAGCGCGCTGGTCATGAACACCGCCGGAGAATGAGGAGGAGGTTCCAGGTGGCGAACTCACGCAGCCCGGGCACACGGGGAACGAGCTCGGGGAGGACGGGCCAGTAACGCGAGCGCGCGGAGACCACGTCCACGTCGTCACGGCCTCGCACATGGCGCAGGGCCGGCCCGACACCGATCGCGAACAGGTTCTCGCCGAGCCGGTGCTTGGCGGGCCGTCCCGTACGGCGCTCGTAGCGGGCACGCGCACGCTCGGCGCCCAGATAGTGCCACGGCGCCCACTCGTGGCCGCCCCACGGCGAGAGCCAGTTGGTGTACGAGACGTAGATCAGGCCGCCTGGCCGGGTTACCCGCACCAGCTCGCTGAGGAACGTCCACGGGTCGGCGACGTGCTCCAGCACATTGGAGGAGAAGCAGATGTCGGCCGAGCCGTCGGCGAGCGGGAGGAGGTAGCCGTCGGCGACGACCGTCCCCTCGACCGGTTTCTCGGCCAGCTCGGCGGGATCGGGTTCGAACAGAAAACTGCGCGCGCCGCGCCGTGCGAACTCGGCGGTGAACCAGCCGCTGCCGCCGCCGACATCGGCGACGATCCGGCCGTCGAGCTTCATGTACCGCTCGACCTGGTCGGCGGCGTCGCGGGCGAGCAGCGCGTAGGCGGCGGCGGGGTCGGTCTGTTCCCGCATGAACGCCCGGAACAGAGCGAGGGAGCGGCGCAGCGACGGGTCCTTCACGCGAGCGCACCGCTCGCCGGCGGAGGGGTGCCGTTGCCAGGCGTACGCGTGGCACCCATCGCTTCGGCCGCCACCGTCGCGAACTGCCGTACGGTGCTGCTCCATCGGAACGCCGCGGCCCGTTCGGCGGCGGCCTTCCCCATGTCTTCGCGGCGGTCGTCGTCGAGCGCCAGCGTGCACCATGCCGCGGCGAACGACGACTCGCCACGGGACAGGACGCCCGTGACCCCGTCCTCGACGGAGTCCCGCAGTCCCGGTACGTCGAATCCCAGGGCGGGCGTCCCGCGCGCACCGGCCTCCGTGACGACCAGCCCCCAGCCCTCGACGGCCGCGGGGTGCAGCAGCAGCCAGGACTCGCACAGCAGCCGGTGCTTCTCGGC
The DNA here is from genome assembly GCF_044763255.1 of Streptomyces sp. NPDC096176. Taxonomy (NCBI): domain Bacteria; kingdom Bacillati; phylum Actinomycetota; class Actinomycetes; order Kitasatosporales; family Streptomycetaceae; genus Streptomyces; species Streptomyces sp. NPDC096176. The sequence goes on from NZ_JBIWFV010000003.1 coordinate 155,652, forward strand.
CTCTGAGACATGTCCGGTGAACTCGACGCCCTCACCGGCGAGTCGCTCGAGGCGCTCGCGCTCCGGCCCGTCGCCGACGACGACGAGTCTGCCGCCGGTCACGGGCCGCACCCGCTCCCACAGGCGCAGCAGCAGATCGATGCGCTTGTAGTCGACCAGCCGGCCGAGCGCCAGGAACAGCGGTGTCCGTGACCGCGGGCTGCGGGCGTCCGGCTCGTGAACTCCGTTGTGGACCACCCGGATCCGCCCGTCCGGCACACCGATCGCCCGCAGGGCGCCGGCTGTGGAAGGGGAGACGGCGACCATCAGGTTGCCGCGGTGGGCACGGGCCAGCGCCCAGTGTTCGAGGAGCCGTCCGGCGCGGGCGAAGGGGGCCGGGAAGCGCATGTCCCAGAGCTCGGTGTGCACATGATTGACCAGGCAGACGGTGGGGCCGCGGTGCCACAGCGGGGTGAGGTACGGCATGCCGTTGCAGACCTCGACCAGCAGGTCGCATTCGCCGACCTGCCGGGCGAAGGCGGAGCGGGCGCCCATGTAGTGGCCCAGCCGGCCGCCCGCCGACACGACGCGGTACGGCCGGTGGACGGCCGGTCCGCCGCAGAGCAGGGTGACGTGGTGACCGAGGTCGGTGAGGCCTTGGGCGAGCTGATGTATCAGCAGCTCGGAGCCGCCGGCGGCGGCGTTTCCCAGGTCGCGGTGGGCGAGGAAGACGATGCGACGAGGCGGCTCGAGTGCGTCCGGTAAGACGGGATGCCGGCCGTGGCGTTGGACCGGCGGGTGGGGCGGTGCCTGGAGCAGTGGGGGAGGTACGTGCTGGGGCATGAGCGCTCCAACTCGTTTCGGGGTGCGGAGGGGATGGGGGGACAGAATCGGGGGAGGGGAAGCGCGGGGGAGGGAGAGGGTGACCGGGGGGCCGTGCTTCGGTGGGGAAAGCCAGTTTTGGACATGCCGTCGGCGGGGGCTACTCACCGGTATGACAACTTCGGCGGCTCTCAGGCGGACGGACTCGTCACCAAGTGAGCATCCGTGCGATCCGGCGCCGGCCTGCGACCCCGCGCCACCAGAGCGGCGCCCACCAGCGCGAGCACCGCTCCGAGCGCCCCGGCACCCGCCGGTGCGGTGGTTCCGAGGGCGGCGAGCTTGTCGCTGTCGCGCGAGGCCAGGCCGACCTGCTGCCGCTGGGTCTCGGCGGTGAACGCGATCCGCTCGCTCTCCAGCAGCACGACCGCGTCCTTGTCCGATCCCGGTGCGCGCAGCGTCTTGCGGGGCCCGATGGCCGCGTACATTATGCGGCCGGTGCGCCGGTCCACGACCAGTTCGATCGCGTTGTTGGCGTACCACTCCTCGGCCAGCACCTGGGGCGTCCGGGCCCTGCCGACCAGCCGTCCCGGCACCTGCCGCACCCCGGTCCTGGTCGGCGGGACGCTGCCGGTGAACCGCAGGCCCTCATAGCCCTCGATCTTCTTGACGCCGCTGTAGCGGAGTTGGACCACGCCGCCGAGCGTGCCGTCCCACCAGCGGTAGGAGCGTTCCTCGACATCGAAGGGGAACTTCAGGTACGCCTCGCCGTCGAAGACGGGCGACTCCCCGCAGCAGTGCACGGGCTCATTGGTGGCGCGGTCGGTCACCCAGCGTTCGAGCGTCCACTGCAGGGAGTCCCGGGTGTCGGAGGCGGGCAGAGTGGCGTCGGTGTCGATGGAGGTGGACACGTCCCACACCGCGTTGCCGCTCTTCTCGCTGTCGGCCACGTCGCCCCGGACCTGCCGGGTCACCGTGATCCTCTTCCCGTGCACCGTTCTCACCTTCGAGGTGTCGAAGTAGCTGCCGGTTCCGGCGAACACGGTGGTGGTGTCGACGTCGATCGGTGTGCGTTTGGCCTGGGGCGTGACGTACCAGGCGATAAGGGGGGCCAGTACGAGCAGGAAGACCCCTGCTCCCAGCAGGAGAAGGGAGGTCGGTGAAGCGGTACGGCGCATCCGGGCACTCCTGGATCGAAGAACTTCACAGGGAGATGCACGGGCCCCGGGCCGGTCAGCCCTCGAGGGTTCACGACAGTAGGCAGCTCTTGACTATCTGTCAATGTACTGTCAACACTGTGCGTCCAGCCGGTGGGGGCCGGCTGACGGGTGGGGGAACTCTCCAGCAAGGAGCTGACCCGACATGCGCAGACTGTTCGCCGCCGCCGTCACAGCGGCGTTGGCCGCGGCGCTCGCCGTGGGCGCCGCCTTAGGGATCGTGGCGCTGCTGAACGCCACTCCCGACCAACCGAACGTCCCTCTGATCAGCTACGACACCGCCCAGCCCGGACGATGACGCGCCCCGCGTGGAGCGAGGTGCCCAAGGAAAAGGTCGACCGGTTCGCCGACATCGCGCTCGGCGAGGCGGGCGAGCTGGCGCAGCGGATCCTTCTCGAGATCCGCCGTGAACATCCCCACCTCAGGCTCGTCGAGGACGACTCGGGGGAGCCCATGGCGCTCGTCGGAATCCGCCGCGCCATCGAAGGGTTCGTACACAATCTGGCGTCGGGCGCCGGCAATCCCCGCGTACCGCCCGAGGTCTTCCAGGAGTTCGGGCGCGGCGAAGGACGCGACGGGCGCAGCCTCGACTCGCTCCAGGCCACCTACCGTCTCGGAGTGAGGCTGGCCTGGCGCCGGTTCGCCGAGATCGGTCAGCAGGTCGACATCGCGGCGCCCGCCATGTACGAGCTCGCCGAATCCGGTTTCGAGTACCTGGACGGCCTCGTGGAACAGTCGGTACGTGGCTACGCCGAGGCCGCCGCCCGCCGGGCCGGTGAACGGCTGCGTCTGCAACGCCAATTGATCGACCGGCTGCTCGTGGAGCACCGCGGTGACCCGGCCGGCACGCTCGCCGAACGGGCGGCCCGCATCGGCTGGGAACTACCCCGGACCATCGCCGTGGGCGTGCTGATGCGCCCCGCCAGGGAAGCCGTCGCCCCCGCGGTGGAGCCGGGCATCCTCCTCGACATGGAGAGCGAGCAGCCGCGCATCGTCATTCCGGAGCCGTGCACCGCCGGCCGCTCCGAGATGCTGCGCCGCGCCACGGCGGGCTGGTCCGGCGCCGTCGGCCCGCCGGTGCCGCTGGCAGCGGCGGCCAAGTCGCTGCGCTGGGCGGAGACGGCGGTCCGGCTCGTCGAGGGCGGCCTGCTGCCGGGCGGCGAGGTGCTGCACTGCACGGAACGCACGGAAGAAATGGTGTTACTGCCGTCCGCGGAGCTCATCGACGCGGCGGCCCGCCGCTGTCTGGCACCCCTCGAGAACACGGGGCCCACCCAGTCCCGCCGTCTGGCGGAAACCCTCCTCGCCTGGCTCGAAACGGCGGGTGGCGCCCCGGAGGTGGCGCACCGCCTGGGCATCCATCCGCAGACGGCCCGCTACCGGCTGCGGCAGATCCGCGAGCTGTGGGGTGAGGTGCTGGTGGACCCCGACCGCCGCTTCGAGATGCTCCTTGTGCTGCGTGCCCGCCGGCTGCGCGGCGAGCTCGGAGCCGACGGCGACTGAGCACAACGGCGGTTGAGCGCACCGGCGGTTGAGCGCACCGGCGACTGATCGCAACGGCGGTTGAGCGCAACGCTTCCGTGTCACGCCGCCTCCATGAGACCGCGCGCCGACGTCACGCCGCTTCCGTGTCGGACCGCGCCGCTGTCACACCGCTCCCGTGTCACACCGCGCCGGTGATCCACCCGTACGCGGCTTCCGCCGTGAACTCCCGCTGCCCGCCCGGGAACAGCAGGTCGGCGGCGAGGAACGCGGGCTCGTCGGCCGTCCCGGCGACATAAGGGACGGCGATGCAGCGCATGCCCGCCGCGTTGGCCGCCGCCGCTCCCGGCGGTGCGTTCTCCAGAACGACGCAGTCGCCGGGCTCCGCGTGCAGACGGCGGGCCGCCTCCAGGAAGACATCCGGTTCGGGCTTGCCCCGGCCGACCTCCTCCGCGGAGACGGTGACGGCCATGTGTGCGGCGAGGCCCGTGCCCTCGAGCACGGCCTCGATGGCGGGGCGGGACGACCCGGAGGCGACCGCCATCGGCACGCCCTCCGCGGACAGACGCTCCACGAAACTGCGCATCTCGGGGAACACATCCGTCGAGACCCGCGCCAGCTCCAGGTAGAAGCGGTTCTTCGCGGCCAGCAGCTCGTCGAGCGGTGCGTCGATGGAGTACCGGGCGCGCAGGATCTCCAGCGTCTCCCGCGTTCCGATGCCGATGAACTCCGTGTGCTCGGCCCAGTCGAAACCGAGCACGCCGTGCGCGGCCAGGACCCGACGCCCCGCTTCGAAGTAGTTCGGCTCGCTGTCCACCAGGGTGCCGTCGAGGTCGAAGATGACCGAAGGGGTGCGCACTGTGCTCATGCCGTCCAGCATGCCAAGCGCCTCTTCAGCGCTGAGCACCGGCCGACCGTCCGACCGATTCCACCAGGGGCAGCAGCCGGTACGGCACCCGCTCGCGCAGCGCCATCTCCGTGCGGGTGCGCACCACACCGGGCAGGTTGATCAGGTGCTGGATGACATCCTCGAGATGCGCGTTGTCCCGTGCCGCGACCCTGGTCAGCACGTCCCCGCCCCCGGTGATCGAGAACGCCTCGATGATCTCCGGCACGGCCGCCAGCGCATCGCCCACCTCATCCAGATGCCCCTGCGTCACCTCGATGTGGACGAACGCCAGCACGGGGTGGCCCAGCGCACCGGGGGAGAGGAACGGACCGGTCCCCGTGATCACACCGTCGCGCTCCAGCCTGTCGATCCTGGCCTGCAGCGTGCCGCGCGCGATGCCGAGGATCCTGGCGTACTCGCGCACGCTCGTGCGCGGCTGCTCGATCAGCAGCCGCAGGATGCGGGTGTCGAGTTCGTCCACCGCCATGGTCCTCGGGGCCCTTTCACGGCGGGATCAGTCACGGACTCCCACAGTACCAACGGTCCAGCCGGTGTCCTGCTCGGCGGACCACTGGCCCCGGATCACCACGCCAGGTCGTCCAGCAGTGCCTCGCCCGCGGGCGCCTGCCCGTCGGACAGGGACTGCTCGGTCCAGATCACCTTCCCGGTCGGCGTGTACCTGGTTCCCCAGCGCGCGGCGAGCCGGGCCACGAGGAACAGGCCGCGCCCGCCCTCGTCGGTGATGGCGGCCTGCCGAAGGTGCGGGGAGGTGCTGCTGCCGTCGGACACCTCGCAGATCAGAGTGCGCTCGTACAGCAGCCGCACGTGGATCGGATCCGATCCGTAGCGGATCGCGTTGGTGATCAGTTCGCTGAGCACCAGCTCCGTGGTGAATCCGACTTCCTCCAGTCCCCACTCGTCCAGCTTGCGGCTGCACTCGCTGCGGACCGGTGCGACGGCCGCGGGGTCGCGGGGGACGTCCCAGGTGGCGACCCGGGCCGGGTCGAGCAGCCGGGTGCGGGCCACGAGCAGCGCGATGTCGTCGCGGCGCGGCGAGGGGACCATGGCGTCGAACACGGCCTCGCAGATCTCCTCGGGCGGCCGGTCGGCGTAGCCGGCCAGGATGGTGCGCAGGACGTCGAGACCGGCATCGATGTCGCGGTCGCGGTGCTCGACGAGTCCATCGGTGTACAGGACGAGCCGGCTGCCCTCCGGCAGACGCATCTCCCTGGTCCCGAACGGCAGGCCGCCGAGGCCCAGGGGAGGGGAAACCGGCACTTCCACGAACTCCACGCCGCCGTCCGGATGCACCAAGGCGGGCGTGAGATGCCCGGCCGTCGACATGCTGCACACGCCGGACACCGGATCGTAGATCGCGTACAGACAGGTGGCTCCAGTGATCCCGTCACCGCCGCCCCCGCCGGGCTCGTCCAGGTCGATTCGGCTCACCAGGTCGTCGAGGCGGGCCAGCAGCTCGTCCGGCGGAAGATCGAGGGTGGAGAAGTTGTGCACGGCGGTACGCAGCCGGCCCATGGTCGCTGCGGCGTGCAGACCGTGGCCGACGACGTCGCCCACGACGAGGGCGACCCGAGCCCCGGGCAGCGGGATGACGTCGAACCAGTCACCGCCCACCCTGGCCTGCGCGGGCAGATAGCGGTAGGCGATGTCCAGCGCGCTCTGACTGGGCAGGACGTGCGGCAGCAGGCTGCGCTGAAGGGTCTCCGCCATGGTGTGCTCGCGCGTGAAGCGGCGGGCGTTGTCGATGGCGACGGCGGCGCGCGTGGTCAGCTCCTCAGCGAAGGACAGATCGTCCTCCTCGAAGGGCTCCGCCCGTTCCGAACGCCAGAAGTTGACCATGCCGAGCACCACACCGCGTGCCTGCACCGGCGCGGTGACCAGCGAGTGGACACCGTAGGCAAGCGCGTTGTCCGCCCCCTCGGGATCCTGTGCCCGCCAGCTCTGGGCGACGGTCAGATCGGCCTCGAGCGTCGCGTGACCCCCGGCCAGGGCGGCCGCCATCGGGGTGTCGCTGGACACGATGCGGATCACATCGCCGACCGGTTGGAAGGGGTGGTCCGCACGGATGCCGCACAACGCGGCCCGGCGCATCTCCGTGGGCACGCCGGACGGCTCGTCACCGTGCAGCACCGGCTCCAGCAGCTCGACGGTGACGAAGTCCGCGAACCGGGGGACCGCCACGCGTGACAGCTCGTCCGCGGTACGGACCACGTCCAGCGTGGTGCCGATGCGCACCCCGGCGTCGTAAAGCATCTTCAGCCGCCCGCGGGCGACCTCGGCCGTTCCGGACAGCGCACGGAGCTCGGTGGTGTCCCGCAGCGTCGCCACATTGCCGGTACCGCCGCCGTACGGTGCCGTCGGCCGTGTGCTCACGGCCAGCAGCCGGTCCCCGGCGGGGTGCACCTCGTCGGTCACCGCACGACCGGATACGAGCAGGTCCGCGATGCCGGCGTCGAGGTCGAGGTCGGCGACCGGGCGTCCGTCGGCGTCCGGCGGCAGCTCGAGCAGCCGACGCGCCTCGTCGTTGGCCAGCATCAGCCGGCCGTCGCCCCCGACGATCAGCACGCCCTCCCGCACGGCGTGCAGGACCGCGTCGTGGTGCTCGTACATCCGGGTCATCTCGGTGGGGCCGATGCCGTGTGTCTGCCGCCGCAGCCGGCGGCTCACCAAGGCGGCGCTGCCCGTGGCCAGGGCGAGCGCCGCGGCGCCCGACGCCAGGAGCACCGGCAGTTGACGGTCCACCGCGTTGCCCACGTTCTCGAACTGCACTCCCGCCCCGACCAGTCCGACGACCGACCCGCCGGCATCCACGACGGGGACGACGGCCCTGGCGGCGTCACTGGGCGCACCCTCGAAGATCTCGGTGAACGCCTCGCCGGCGGCGGCCCGCTCGACGCCCCTGTTCCGCCGGCCGATCAGGTCGGAATCGGTGTCCGCATGCCGGGTACCGTCCGGGGCCATCACGGTGATGAAGTCGACCCCCGAGTCCCGCGCCGCACCGGCCATCAACGGCTGCAGCGCGGCGGTGGGGTCGGCAGACCGCAGCGCCGCCACGATGCCGGGTGCGCGCGCGAAGGACGCGGCGGCCGCCAGCGACCGGTTCTCCGCCTCCTGCTCGCTGTCGTGCCGGGCCTGCAGTACGAGGGCGACCACCGCGGCCACGATCAGCAGCACCGCGACGGCGACCTGCAGGAAGAGGACCTGACCGGCGACGGTGCGTGCCCCCAGCAGGGAGTGCGCTCCCCGCCGCGGACGCCGCGACGTGTCGGGCCTGTGCCCGTTCATAGCGCTCCACTCCGGGGGTCTGGGCGGCGCCGGGCGGACGCACCGGACGAGGGACCGGCTTGCCGCGAACCTGGACTGAACGGACAGTCCGGTCATGCCTCTTTTCTAGCATCCGACGGACTGGTCGGGTCATCTGCGGTCGTGTCGGGAACCGGGCTGCGCGCGCTGATCGCGTCGAGTTCGGGCCGGCCCTCCGTGGGCACTCCCTACGCGGCCGGGCGAGGGAAACGGAAGTCCGTGTGGCTGTGGAACGCCGACCCGGGGCGCAGCACGGTGCTCGGTAGTCGCGGCGGTTGGGGGCGTCGGGGAAGTGCTGTGTCTCCAGGCAGGCCGCGCTGCGGCGCTCCAGGCAGCGGCCGGTGCCGTCCATGAGGGAGCCGTCGAGCTGGTTGGCCGTGTACACCTGCAGGCCCGGTTCCGTGGTCCACACCTCCATGACGCGAGCGGCGCCCGGAGCGGTGAGCCGGGCGGCGCGCCGCAGTGTCCCGGGGCCGGCGTCGGCGGCGGCCTCGGCAAGAACCCAGCAGTGGTCGAAACCGCCGGCCTGCCGGAGCTGGTCGTCCGCCATCAGCATCCGGTCGCCGAGGAGCTGAGGTGACATCAGGTCGAAGGCCGTGTCCGCATGGACGGCATCCCCGACGGCCCGGCCGTCGGGGATGCCGTCCATGCGGACCGGCAGATAGGCGGGGGCGTCGACCTGCAGGGTGTGCCCCAGCACGTCGCCCGTACCGGCCAGGTTGAAGCCCGCGTGGAGACCACGGCGGAACCGGGCCGCTGGTACCACCTTGTAGGTGCGCGGGACAGCGCGAGCGACGACATCAAGCTGTATCTCGACGGCAAGCCGGCGGCGACCGCCGCCGCCGGCCCGGCCGACGTCTGCACCGGCCCCCGTCGGTCGGCCGCGCGAAGTGGGGCGGTGGCAACGTCGACTTCTGGCACGGCCGGGTCGACGAGGTGAAGGCCTACGACAAGGCGCTCACCGCCGGGGAGGTGAGCGCCCTCCACGCCGAGACGACGCCATAGCCGCATCGGCACCACCCGAGATCCCCGGTGACGGTCCACATCCCTCTCGCCGGGGATCTCGCGTCCGCCGGGGATCGTGCGTCCCTCTCCCGCTTCCGGATCCGGCCGGACCGGCCGGCACCCCTGGGCGTGGTCCATTGGCATGCTTCACCACCGGGTGGCCGGTGCTCCCGGAGTGCCAATGGCACAGTTGAGCGAGAGCCGGTTGAGCCACCGGGCCCCCGGATGGTGTCATAGGGGCATCAATGGCGCTGCGGACTCCGCGGCGCCTTTTTCATGCCGACGTCGAACCAGGGGCGGGATGCAGTGCTGAAGAGGATGTTCGTGGCTCCGGATCCGGGGCGGCTGCGACTGCGCAGTGCCGTCCGGGCCGTCCTCGGCACCGGCCTGGCCGTGGCGGTGTGCGGTCTCACGGGCCACACGCTCAACGCGGTCGTCGTCGGCGGCCTCGCCGCGCTCCTCGCCCTCTTCACCGTCACCGACTCGACGGTCCGCAGCCAGATGATCACCACCGCCATGCTGCCCGCCGTCGGCCTTCCCGTACTCGCAGCGGCGGCGTTGCTGCACGACCACGCAGCGCTGCGCGACATCGTCTTCCTCACCGTAGCGGCCGCGGGGGTGTACGTCAGGCGCTGGGGCCCGCGCGGTCACTCACTGGGCGTCTTCGCGTTCATGACGTTCTTCGTCACGCAGTTCCTCCACACCGTCCCCGGGCAGCTGCCGGAGCTGTACTCCGCGGTCCTCCTCGCGGTGACCGCCTCGTCGCTCGTCCGCTTCGGTGTCTGGTGCTACGAGAAGAACGCCGCGCCGATCGTCGTGCCCGCCCTCTCCGGCGGCCGGGGTGTGGCCCGCACCACCACCCGGCAGGCCGTGCAGGTCGCCGCGGGCGGCGCGTTCGCCCTGGTCGTCGGCCAGCTCGTCTCCGGGGACCGCTGGTACTGGGCCGTGGGCGCCACGTGGTGGATCTTCGTCAACACCGCGTCGCGCGGTGAGACCCTGGTCCGCGGCTTCCGACGGGTCCTCGGAACCCTCGCGGGCATCGCGGTGAGTTTCGTCGTGGTGGTGCCCCTGCACGGCGAGCCGGTCCCCACCGCCGCCGTCGTCGCGGTCTGCGTCTTCGGGATCTTCTACACCGCCGCAGTCTCGTACACCTGGATGATGCTCGCCGTGACGGTGATGGTGGGCCTGCTCTACGGGCTCCTCGGCGTGCTGAGCCCGGCCCTGCTCGCGCTGCGTCTGGTCGAGACAGGCGTCGGTGCGCTCGGCGCCGTGCTGGCCGTGACCTTCGTACTGCCTGTCACGACCCACGCCACGACGAACGCCTGGGTCGAGCGCGCCCTCCACTGCGTACACGGCTGCACCACCGCCGCGGCCCGCCGTATCGCGGGCGACCCGGACGCGGACCCGGCCCCGCTCGCTGCCGAGCTCGAGGCCCTGCTCGGCCGTGCCCGGCTCTCCCTGGCCCCGCTCGTGCACCCGCTCAGCCCGCTGCGGGCCCGCAAGGTCCGTGCCCGGCGGGTTCTCGCGCTGCTGGACGACTGCGCGCGGGAGGTACGGGGCCTGGCCGCCGTCGCGGCCGACCCGGACGCCTCCCACGACGCACGCCTGTCCGACGCCTGCCGGCGCGTCGAGGCCGCACTCGTCGCACTGGTCGGGTCCCGCGGCCCGCTCCCGGCACTCGCCCCCGACGTCGGCGCCGGCAGCGCACGGGTGCGCCCGGGTGCCGAAGCCGCGCTGAACCACCTGCACAGCCTGGAACGTGCGCTCGCCGACCTCGCCGTGCCCCTGCGCAGCTCTCCCCGGTCCTCGCTCGCCGGCTCCTGACGGGCGGCCGCCGACGAGCCCGGCTTCCTCGATTGGTATGGACCAGCTGCTACCGTCCGGCGTGGACCGTGCAGGTTGAAGAACCGTGCAGGCTGAAGAGGGGACAACGCAGTGGCCGACCAGAGCCCGGGGCGGGCCCTCATCGGATCGTTCACCTCGGCGGGCGGGCGGGGGATCGTCGCCGCCGCCGTGGACCCCGGGACCGGAGCCTTGGCCGAGACCGGGGCGAGCGACGCCGTCCCCGACCCCTCGTACCTCGCGGCGGTGACCACGACAGCCGGCACCGCCCTCTACGCGGTCTCCGAAACGGCGGACGGTGCAGTGGCGGCGTTCGACGTGACCGGGGCCGCCCCGCGCCCGATCGGCGAGCCGATGCCCGTCGGCGGTGTGGGCCCGACACACCTCGCGGTCTCCCAGGGGCACCTGCTCACCGCCAACTACGGCTCCGGCAGCGTCAGCGTCCTGCCCATCGGCACCGACGGCGCCCCCGGGCCCGTCGGAGGCGTCATGCGGCACGAGGGCAGCGGCCCCGTCAGGGACCGCCAGGACACGCCCCATGCCCACCAGGTGCTGCCCGACCCGTCCGGCCGCTGGGTGCTCAGCGTCGACCTCGGCACCGACTCCGTACGGATCTGCGCGCTCGACACCGCGGCGGACGCGCTGGTGCTCCACGGTGAGACCGCGCTGCGCCCGGGAACCGGACCGCGGCACCTCGCCTTCCACCCGGCCGGACGCCACGCCTACGTGCTCGGCGAACTCGAGCCCACGGTGACCGTCTGCCGCTGGGACGCGGCGGCCGGGATCCTCGAAACGGTCGGCGAGACCGCCGTGCTGCCGGCCGGTACGACCGGCCCCGCCTACCCCTCCGCGCCGGTCGTCTCGCCCGACGGCCGCCGGATCTGGGCCGCGGTCCGCGGCCACGACAGCATCGCCGTGCTGGACCTGGACGAGACGGGGGAGCGGGCGCAGCTGGTCACCACGGTCCCCTGCGGCGGTCACTGGCCGCGCGACCTGGCACTGGACCCGACGGGCCGCCGTCTCTACGCGGCGAACGAGCGCTCCGGCGACGTGACCTGGTTCGCCGTCGACCAGGCCACCGGGATACCGCGGCGAACGGGCTCGCTGAGCGTCGCCGCGGCGTCCTGCATCGTCTTCGCCTGACGATCCGGAGCCGCGGACAGCCCGGACCGCGGGCGGATGCCGTGCCACGGCACGCGGGCCGGGCGCCGTGGAGACGGCACGCAGGGCCCGTACCGGGGACTCTCGTCACCCGCTACGGGCCCTGCGTGTCGATGCTCCTGCCCGGCCGCGACAGCCGTCCCGGCACGTCAGCGGGGCTGCGCCCCCTGCGACTGGGGCGCGATGCCCAGCGCGGTCGTGTACTGCGACAGCACCAGCTTGCCGATGGCCGGGTACGCGCCGAGCGCCTCGGCCGCGGCACAGCCGGCCTCCTTCGCGGCGGCGTCGAGCAGGCCGGCCGGCAGCTCGGGTCCGACCAGGTACGGTGCGAGCGCCAGCTGCACCGAGCCGGAGCCCCTCAGCTGCTCGGCGATGGCAGCGACGGATCCCGGCTCGTCGATCGCGGCGGCCATCACGGGCACGGCCAGGCGCGCGGCGAGCAGCATGCCGGTGATCCCCGCGGCCTGAACGGCCTCCTCGCCGCCGACGGTGGCGAGGATGATGCCGTCGGCCGCGGTGGCAACGGTGAACAGCCTCGCGCGGTCGGCGCGGGCGAGACCGGCCTCGGAGAGGCGGACGTGCACGGCCTCGGCGAGCAGCGGGTGCGGGCCGAGGACGTCGGTCAGCTCGGCGGCGGCGCGGCTGTCCATGACCGCCTGCCGGATGCGGCGCATCAGTGCGTTGTCCGGGCCGGCCAGCAGCGGCACCACGACGGCGGCGGGACCCTCCGGCTCCGCGACGTCACGGCCGGCGGCCTTCGCGATCTCGTACCGCTCGTTCCGCCGGCCGGCGGTGTGCGCGAGCACGGTCTCCAGCGTCGGGTACTCGGCGCCGTCGCCGTCGAGGTAACCGATGCCCACCTCGAGGCCGGGCAGCTCGGACCGGGCGATGCTTATGACCTCTTCGGCAAGGCTGCGCGTCGTGGGCGTCGGGGCGCCGGGCACAGCAAGCACGAGGGCGGGCGCGCCCTCGGGAGCCGCCACGGGCTCCGGGCGACGGTGTCGCCCGGACTGGCGGGGTCGCGGCATTCGTACAGGCAGGCCGGGTGCAGGCCCGGTGGAGGAGCTCATGGCGCCGCATGCTACTGGTTTTGGGGGCGCGGCTGTTCGGGGAGGGGGCGGTCGCGCGTCATCTGTCCATATTTATCCGCTTGACTCTGTGAACGTCTCACCCCCTTCCGTCGGGAACATGCAGCAGGGTCGGATGGGTCGGCAGACGCAGCGCGTCCTCCGCGAGGGCTCCCGCCAGCCGCAGGGCCCCGAAGAGCGGATCACCGTCCGCGGTCACCTGGCGGGCGTGCGGCAGCTGCTCGGCCAACTCGGCGCGCAGCGGGGTGAGAAGCGGCTCGCCGAGCTTCAACAGCCCGCCGGTGAAGGCCACTTCGCAGTCGCCCGGCACTTCGCCGGGCAGCGGGCACACCGCCGCGGCCGATTCGGCGATGTGCCGCGCGGCCTGCTCGAGGATGCCGGCGGCCACCGGGTCGCCCTGCGCGCACCGGGCGACCTCCGGGGCGAACGAGGCGAGTACCGCCGGCCTGTCGGTCCGGGGGTAGAGCAGTCCTGGCACCTCCCCGGCCGGGCCGAGGACCGACTCCATACGTTCCAGGAGTGATGCCGAGCCGCCGCGCCGCCCGTCGTACGCGCGCAGCGCGGCCTCGAGGCCGGCTCTGCCGATCCACGCCCCGCTGCCGCAGTCGCCGAGCAGATGCCCCCACCCGTCGGCGCGGCGCCAGGCGGTCAGGTCCGTGCCCAGCGCGATCATTCCGGTGCCGGCGGCCACCACGGCCCCGGGCCGCCCGTCGAGGGCTCCGGCGTAAGCGGTGACCGCGTCCGCGGCGAGGCCCACCCGTCGTACGCCGAGCGCGCTCTCCAGCGCCCCGGGCAGCTCGGCACGCAGCCGGCCGCCCAACGTCCCCATTCCCGCCGCTCCGACGACCACGGCCGACAACGCGCCGCCGCCGGCCCGCTCCAGCAGCGCCCGCGCCATCGGCACCAACTGGTCGAACATGTGCCCGGCGTCGATCCCCTCGCCGCCGGTGCGCACCGGTTCCCGGGAGGCGGCGGTCTCGGCGTGCTGGAGCTCCGCGGCGGGGGCGAGAGCGGCACGCAGCCCGGAGCCGCCCGAGTCCACGCCGAGGACCAGGCTCATGGGCGACCGCCCGGGCGACCTCACTTGCCTACTCCAGGAAGAAGAGGGATGACGACGGCAGAGAGCCTATCGCCGGCCTCGGCCGTATGGGACCTGCGTGTCCGACCGGGTGTGTGTGGGCCGGTAGGGTGACGTGCTGTGGCAGCACGACCGTTGAGTGAACTGGTGGAGCCCGGCTGGGCCGAGGCGTTGCGTCCTGTGGCGGGGCGTATCGCGGCGATGGGGGACTTCCTGCGAGCGGAGATCGCAGCAGGTCGCACCTACCTCCCGGCAGGGCAGCATGTACTGCGTGCCTTTCAGCAGCCCTTCGACGAGGTCCGCGTCCTGATCGTCGGTCAGGACCCCTACCCCACCCCGGGAATGGCCATCGGCCACAGTTTCGCCGTGGCGCCCGAAGTCCGGCGTCTGCCCGGCAGCCTGGAGAACATCTTCCGGGAGCTTCACACGGACCTCGGCCTGCCGCGCCCTTCCAACGGAGACCTGACGCCCTGGACCCGCCAGGGCGTGCTGTTGCTCAACCGTGCGTTGACCACGGCACCCAGCAAGCCCGGCGCCCACCGGGGCAAGGGCTGGGAGGAAGTGACCGAGCAGGCCATCCGGGCTCTGGCCGGACGTGGCAAGCCGCTGGTGTCCGTGCTGTGGGGGCGGGACGCACGCAATCTGCGCCCGCTGCTCGGCGATCTCCCTGCCATCGAGTCGGCACATCCATCGCCCATGTCCGCGGACCGCGGCTTCTTCGGCTCCCGGCCCTTCAGCCGCACCAACGAGTTCCTCGTCCGGCAGGGAGCACAGACGGTGGACTGGCAGCTGCCGTAGGAACAAGGACGCATGCCCGCAGGCGTCCCGGCGGATCCGACGGGGCCGTCCGCACTAACCGGCCGTCACGGGATCTGTTGACCGGTTCCCCACCGCCACCTGCGCTTTCTCCTTCCGACGGTCTCCGGCGGGGGTGAAGTGGGCGTGCCGTTGCGGGCGATCGTGCCGACTGTTGTGTACGGGAGGCGGATGCCGACGAATCTTTGGCGCCGTGCCGGAGATGCCTCCCGATGAGGAGCGCCATGCGTGTTTCACGAACTTGTACAGGCCTGGCCGGAGCAGCTGCCGTTCTGCTGCTTTCACCCTCTGCGCTCGCGTGGGCGGACGGTCCGACAGCGAGCGGGCCGAGGGATGTGAGAGTGAGTCCGTCGCAGGTGCACCAGGGTGCGACAGTGTCGGTCTCCGTGTCGGGCTGCACCAGCGGCGGCACGGTGAGATCGGCCGCCTTCCCCACTGTGACACTGCCTGCCGGAGCGCGGACATCGGCAACGGCGCGGGTGTACAACACCGCCACCGTCGGTGCCGCCACCCTGAGCGTGCAATGCGGCGGACGCAGCGCGAATGCCACCTTCACCGTTCTCAGGGGCGCCGCCGCGCAGGGTGGTGTCGGTGGTTCCCAGACGCCGAGCGGGGGCGAGATCGCCGCCGGCAGCGCGATGACCGGCCTTGCTGCCTGCGCGGGGGCGTTCCTCCTCGCACGCCGCCGTCGCGGTCACGGCCACGGCCACGGCTGACGGGGGTGTCGCGGCCTGCCGGCTTTTGTCGTGCGGCAGTGGCCGACCGGCCGGGGCGGCAGTCACGCCCCGGTCGAACGGCAGTGTGTCAGGTGTCAGTTGGCAGGGGCCTGGTAGAGACCGCGGCCTGCGCGGTGGGCGCGGGATGTGGCGACCAGACGGTCAAGGGTGCTGCGGACGGTGTTGATGGCGCCCGCGCTGTTGTCACGGCCGAGGGCCTCAGCGACGTCGCGGGCACGCAGCGGGGTGTCGGCGCTGCCGGTCAGGACGGCGATCACCTGCTCGGTGAGACCGCCGGCGTCCTGGACCGAGGTCGCGGCGGCAGCAGGGGCCTTGGCCGTCTTGGCCTTGACCGCCTCGATGGCGGTGGCCTTCTTCTTCGGACGGCGCGTCTCTGCCGCCTTCGGGGCGGGCTTGCGCGGGGCAGCAGCCGCCTTGCGTGTTGTGGAGGGGCGCGGGGCCGCCGACTTCTTCTGTGCGGGCACCGTGACTTCGGCTGCCTGCGGTGCCTCCGCAGCCGGGGCCGGTTCGGGTGCGGCATCGGCGACCGCTTCGGCGGGTGCCTCCTCAACGGTCGGCGCCGCGGCTTCGGCGCGGGGCTGCGGGAGCGTGGTGCCTGCCAGTGCGTTCAGCGCGGTCAGAGCGCCGCGCACGGACTCCAACCGCTCGGTCACCTGTGCCAGTTCCTTCTGCAGCGCCTGCTGGTGTGCTTCCAGTTGGGGCAGTTCGGCCTGGAGCATGGTGGTCGTGTCGGCGAGGCTGCTGGCGCTGGTCATGGTGGGCTCCCTGGGGGTGGGTTGGGCAAGGGGCATTGTTTGTTGTGATGCAGGGTACGGCCGATGCGTTTGATTTGTGGCATGGAGCCCGTGATGTGACCGCCGTCGGTTGGTTTGTGGCAGGACGCCGTGTGCAGCAGCTGTCGATGTGAGATCTTGCTGAGCCGGCCCGTATCGTTGCGACGAGCTCGGCATGCAGCGACCCTCGGGAATGTTGTGAGTTGGCGAAGGGACGGCTCGGACGGAGCCATGCCGTACGGGACATATTCTCCCCGGGGCATGTCGAGCGGAGGGCCGTACAGGTGGCGGAGAGCAGGAAGAGCGTTTCGAGTGGCGCGGACGGCGGTTCGCGTCCCTCCGCCTCGCTCAGCGCGCAGGCGCGTGAGGCCGTCCGGCAGCGCATCGTCGACCGGCGTTACCCGCAGGGCTCCCGCCTGGTCGAGCGCGAAGTCGCGCCCCCGGGGGGACGAAATCCTCGACACCCACGGCCGGTGGATCCTGCCCGGGCTGGACGACGCACACATCCACCTGAGTACCGCCGCCGAAGCCCGCGACGCGGTCCTGGGGGGCGCGACCAGCGCGCGCAGCGGATCGACGACCTTCTACCAGGACATCGCCGTACGGGAACTGGCCCGGCACACTCCCGCGCAGGCGCCCCGGTTGCGGGCCGCGGGCGTCTTCGTCACGCCGCACTCGGCGACACGGTACTGGCCGATCCGGCGCTCAGGCCGCTCGTCCGTCTGCGGGACGGCGTACGTTCGGCGGAGGCGTTGCGCCGGGTTGTCGAAGTGAACCTCGCGCGCGGCGCCGACGTCATCAAGACCCGCGTCAACGAGCGTGCGGGGCTGCCCGACCAGGGCACGCTGACGCAGGTGTACTCACACGAACAGCTCGGCGCGGACATCCTCGGGCTCGCCCACGCGGACTTCGCCCCCGGTGCCCCTGCCGACTTCGTCCTCGTGCGCGGTGAGTGCCTGCCGCAGACCGTGGTGGACATGCCGCGACGCGACATGGTCGTCCACGGTGGACGCGTCGTGGCGCGAGATGGGGAGCTCGTGGGCCCGGGGGTGTCAGGACCGTGAGGTCCTGGCGCGAGGAGGCCGCTCAGCCGAGGAGGTCACCCAGAGGTACGTCGGAATCGGCGAGCCTCGTCGGGTCGACCGGTCGCTCGGAGGTCACGAGGGCGCGGACCGCGTCGGTGACGTCCCAGACGTTGACGTTCATCCCGGCCAGCACCCGACCCTCGGCGAGCCAGAAGGCGATGAACTCTCGGGTGTCCGTCCGGCCGCGGAAGACGACCTGGTCGTAGCCGCCGGGTTCGACGTATCCGGTGTATTCCATGCCCAGGTCGTACTGGTCGGTGAAGAAGTACGGCGCCCGGTCGTACGTCACGTCCTGGCCGAGCATCGCTTTGGCGGCCGCCTGGGGCTGGTTGAGGGCGTTGGCCCAGTGCTCGACACGGATGTGCTTGCCGAGCAGCGGATGGAGGGCGTTGGCGACGTCCCCGGCGGCGAAGATGTCCGGGTGCGAGGTGCGCAGCTGGGCGTCGACGCGGATGCCGTTGTCGACGTCGAGGCCGGCAGCGTCGGCCAGCTGGGTGTTGGGGGTGATGCCGACGCCGACGACGACCGCATCGGCGTCGATGCGGCTGCCGTCGGACAGGAGTACGCCGCTCGCCCGGCCGTCGACTCCGGTGATCTCGGCGACCTGAACGCCGAAGCGCAGGTCGACCCCGTGATCGGTGTGGAGGTCGGCGAAGATCTGGGAAACCTCGCGGCCCAGCACGCGCAGCAGGGGGAGTTCCGCCATCTCCACGACCGTGACCTCGAGACCGGCCGCGCGGGCGGCGGCTGCCGTCTCCAGGCCGATCCAGCCGGCCCCGATCACCGCGACGCGGGACGCGGACGCGAAGGTCTCCTTGATGCGGTCGCTGTCGGCGAGGCGGCGGAGGTAGAGGACTCCGTCGAGGTCGTCTCCGGGCACGGGCAGTCGGCGCGGTGAGGAGCCGGTCGTCAGCATCAGCTTCGTGTAGCCGATGCGGCTGCCGTCGGCCAGAGCCACCTCGTGTCCTGCGGGGTCGATCGCGGTGACGGTGGTGCCGAGGCGCAGGTCGACATCATGCTCGCCGTACCACTCGCGGGGGTGGACGTAGACGACGTCGCGTCCGTCCTTGCCCATCAGGTAGCCCTTGGAGAGCGGCGGGCGTTCGTAGGGGTGCTCGTTCTCCTCTCCGAGGAGAACGACGTCGCCGTCGAAGCCCTCTTCGCGGAGCGTCTGCGCAGCCTTCGCACCGGCCAGGCCGGCTCCGACGATCACGAATGATCCGCTGGCGGTCATGCTCTCTCCTCTGCCGCGTTGGCTCGCCAGGCAATGGCTTCCGCTCGGCGAGCCGGCCCTGCCGTCGCCGTACCTGGCCAGGCCATGGTCCTTGATGGTGCTGCGTTGGAGGCGGTTGGTGGCTTCCTCGGTGTGTCTGCGGATCGGTGTCCGGGCCGCAGGCCGGCGGACGTATCACGGACGGAAGGCCGCTTCACGTCGACTCGCCGACCCTGGCGCCTGCCGGGGGCCTCCAGGAGTCTCCAGGTGACGATCTGATTGCGGTCACACGGTGGTGAGTTGCCTCGGCTGCGTGCCGTCCGTTGAAGCGGATATGGATGGAAGGAAAAACGATTTTGGTGGCGGCTGCGTCCTGTGCGAGGACCTTTTCAGTCGACCGAGGACCAAGCCTGCGGTGCCGGTGCGGGCCTGGTGGGTGCAGGTGCTGGGCACCACGATCGCCGCTGCTCTGATCGTGACCGGCCTGGCGGCCGTGGCCGTCACGGCCCCCTGAGGCGGCTCGCCGGGCTGCGGCTCTCGGATGGTCAGCCGTACACGCGCTTGGTCACCGCGTCACCGGCGGCCGGCGCCTCGAGGTAGAACTTTCGCGTCGCGTCGATGTGCCCCACCGGCTGGTCGACCATCCAGTCCGGAGCGTCACCCGCGAACGCAGTGTGCCCTTGTTTGCTTCAGCAGCGCGTCGGTGTTCTCCCCTTGAAGGAAGCCGGTCGCGACACGACAGACGTCCCTGCCACCGGTTGGACGAACCGGCGGCAGGGGCTGCGCGTCCTTATCGCGTCCTGGGTCGCTCCGGGCTGAGCGCTGCGCCCAAGCTCAAACCGCTGCCGGTGAGATCCACGCGGACACCGTCACGTTCCACGACGATGTCGCGCAGGCGTACGTCTCCCGGCACCGTCTTCGGCAGTGCGACGGACAGAGAGAACCGGTCGGCCAGTTCCGGCAGGCGCAGCTGCAACAGCGCTCCGACGAGGTCCGGGTCGATGCCGACCGTCTCCAGGATCACGGGGTGGTCGACGACAAGGTCGATCAGGTTGACCTTCGTCAGGCTCTGGAGGAACCGGGGTGAGCCCGTGAGCCGATGGAGCTCCTTCTCGCTTCGCAGGGCTCGGTCCATATGGGACTGGGGGATGCCGAGGCGCTCCACGACCGCAGGCAGGTTGAACAGCGCTTTGATGCGGGCTGTTTCGCGGCTGATCCGGCCGGCTGCTTCGGGATGCAGGCGCAGGCCGGCGTGATCGGGATCCTTGCCGGGCCTGTAGGTGAACAGGCGCGGGACATCGAGCCGTATGTTCTCGAGCGTGGTGGACACCGCGCGGTCACCATTTTTGCCGACGCGTGCCTGTGCCGCCACGGTTACCGTGCGGCCGGCGACAGGCAGCGATCCGGCGATGTGAACCGCATCCGGTCCGGAACTGGTGAACTCGAGGCGCGAGGCGCCCAGTTCCCGGTTGAGGTCGTCGAAGGACAGCAGAACATCGCCCTGCATGCGTGCGACGAAGGCACCTTGCACCGAGGTCGGGAGGTCACCGACCAGGCGGATGTCCCTGGCGGCTATATGCACTTCGGCGATGGAGACCTTGTCGGCGGGCAGGTCCGGCAGGTCGAGGTCGGCATGGTCGACCCGGTTGCGGGCCAGTTGCGTCAGGAAAGGGAATCCATTGATGTCGACGTCGGGCTGGGCGGCGAGGCCGAGGGAGTCCTGTATCCCTTCTTCGGCCTTCTCCTCCGCGTAGATCAGGGCGAGGCGGTCGCAGAGGACGAAGAGAGTACCGGCGACGACGACGGCGACGATGAACTTGAGGGTGATGGGGACGGCCGCCAGACGGCTTTTGCCCCGGTGATTGGGCGGAGCCCAGTGCTCTGGCTCGTCATCCGACGGGATGGCCCGGACTGGGGGTAGCCGAGGCGGGCGCCCCGGTGGAAGGATGGAATCCGGTTCTGGATCTGCGAGTTGGGCCAGTTCCTCGTACGGATTGTATGAATGAGTCGATATGCGTGTGGGGGGTCGCATCGGCACATCCCATCACGACGACCATGGTCCACCGCAAATCGGGTCGACGGGGCGCGCGTTGGGCCAGTGGCTTGCGGAGTCGATGCGCCGTGCTGCGTCTCGATGTGAGGCACCCTCCACCGTCGTTGTTCCGAACCCTGTGCCGTGTCCCGCCCCTGATGAATCACGGGCGGTACTCCAACGGCCGCTGGACCTGAGAGAACAGACGCGTCACCGCATGACGGCCGCCCGCACGCACAGCACATCCGGCAGATGCGAGGCGAGCAGCTGCCAGGTGTCGCCGTCGTCCGCGCTCGCGTACACCTCGCCGTTGCGGTTGCCGAAGTAGACGCCGGCCGGGTCCGCGTCGTCCGTGCACAGGGCGTCCCGGAGCACCGTGCCGAAGTGCTCGCCCTCGGGGAGGCCCGCCGACAGCTCGTCCCAGGTGTCGCCCGCGTCACTCGTGCGATAGACGCGGCAGCGGCGCCCCGCCGGGACGCGGTCCGCGTCGGCCGTGATCGGGAAGACGTACGCCGTGTTCGCCCGGTGGGGGTGGGCGGCCATGGCGAAGCCGAAGTCGGACGGCAGCCCCGTCCCGATGTCGGTCCACTTCGCTCCCGCGTCGTCACTGCGGAACACGCCCCAGTGGTTCTGCAGATACAGCCGGTCCGGATCGACGGCGTCCTGCGCGATCTTGTGGACGCACTGGCCGAACTCCGGATTCGGATCGGGCAGGAAGACCGCGGACACACCCTGGTTGGACGGTGTCCAGCTCCGCCCTCCGTCGCGGGAGCGGAACACCCCGGCCGTGGAGACGGCCACCGTCACCGCCTCCGGATCGCGCGGGTCGGTGATCACTGTGTGAACCGCTTCACCGCCGCCGCCCGGCACCCACTGCGAGCGGGTCGGGTGCTCCCACAGGGGCCGGACCAGCTCGAAGGTGCTGCCGCCGTCCTCCGAGCGGAAGAGCGCGGCGGGCTCCGTGCCCGCGTAGACCACCTCTTGGTCCCCCGAGGAGGCCGGGTGCAGCTGCCAGACCCGCTCCAGAGACGCTCCGGTGTCCTTCGGGAACTTGACCGCCGGCTTCTCCGGCTCGATCCAGGTCGCGCCCAGATCGTCGGAGTGGAAGACGGACGGGCCCCAGTGCGCGCTGTCGCCGCCGACCAGCAGCCGGGGGACAGTGCGGCGGGTGTCGATCCCGATCGAGTACACCGCCTGCGCGTTGAAGTGCGGGCCGTTGAACTCCCATGTGCCGCCGCTCCTGCGGCCGATGAAGAGTCCCTTGCGCGTGCCTACGGTCAGCAGAACATCGGTCATGGCCCGATACCTCCAGGACGCCTTTGTCTCGGTTATGGGCCAGTCTGCACCCGACCACTGACAGTGGCCGGTAGGACGCTTCGCGCAGGTCGACCCGGCAATGCAAGTACAGACCGCCTGCCGGGCCGAAACTCATCGGCGAACTCGTCGGCGCGACGTCGTCGCCGCGCGGCGGCGCCCGTCGGTTCTCCTCAGACGGAGCGGTGGTACTGCGGTGGGACATGGACCTCGCCGCCGAGTGCGCGCGCAGCGTGCCGGGCCCAGAAGGGGTTGCGCAGCAGCTCTCGCCCGAGCAGTACGGCATCGGCCTCGCCGTTCGCCAGGATCTTCTCCGCCTGCTGCGCATCGGTGATCATCCCGACGGCGGCGACCGGCAGGTCCGTCTCCGCCTTCACCCGCGCCGCGAACGGCACCTGGTAGCCGGGGCCGGTCGGAATATGGACCCGGACGGCGTTGCCGCCGCTGGAGACGTCGAGCAGGTCGACCCCGTGCGCCTTGAGGAGTGTCGCGAAGCGGACGGTGTCGTCCGGTGTCCAGCCGCTCCCCTCGAGCCAGTCGGTGGCGGAGATACGGAAGAACAACGGCAGCTCCTCGGGCCATACGGCACGCACCGCGTCGACGACTTCGAGTGCGAAGCGGACACGGTTCTCGAACGATCCGCCGTACTCGTCGGTGCGGTGGTTGCTGTGCGGGGAGAGGAACTCCCCGATCAGATAGCCGTGGGCGCCGTGGATCTCCGCGACCCGGAAACCGGCGTCCAGGGCGCGGCGGGCCGCGTCCGCGAACTGCCCGACAATCTCCGCGATCTCGGTGCTCGTGAGTTCGTCGGGCACGGGATGCCCCTCGTCGAAGGCGATGGCGCTGGGTGCGAGCGGCTGCCAGCCGTGCTCCTCGGGCCCGACAGGTGCACCGCCCTTCCAGGGGCGGTCGGTCGATGCCTTGCGGCCTGCGTGGGCGAGCTGGATGCCGGGAACCGTGCCCTGGCTCCCGAGGAACGCGGTGATGCGGCGGAACGCCTGGACCTGGGTGTCGTTCCAGATGCCGAGGTCGGCGGGGCTGATGCGACCCTCCGGGCTCACTGCCGTCGCCTCGACGAGGATCAGGCCCGTGCCGCCCGCGGCACGGGCGGCGTAGTGGGCGAAGTGCCAGTCGCGCACGACGCCCGCGTTCGGACCGAAGACCTCCGCGCTGTACTGGCACATCGGCGCCATCCAGACGCGGTTGGGGACGGTCAGTGACCGCAGGGTGTAGGGCTCGAACAACGCGCTCACGGCGGACTCCATTCGGGGCGGGGCCGGTGTAGTGCTCGTACGATAGCCGTCGTAGTACGGAGTTTGTCAAACTACGAAGTACATCGAACTACGGTACGCGTCGAACTACGAGATGTATCGAACCACGACGTTACGATGGGAACCCCGGACGAAGCGGAGCCGCCGTGACCACCGTGACCAGCCCCCGAGTGCTCGCCCATCCCGCGCGTGACGAGATCCGCCTCGAGGACGTGCTCCACGCGCTTGCGGACCCCATGCGGCTGCGGGTCGTGAGAGAACTCGCGGCCGGTGAGGCCGAACTGACCTGTTCGGACATCGACCTGCCCGTCACCAAGTCGACGACGACCCACCACTTCCGCGTGCTCCGGGAGAACGGCGTGATCCGACAGACCTACCAGGGCACCGCGAAGATGAACGGCCTGCGGCGCGACGACCTCGACGCGCTGTTCCCCGGTCTGCTCGACCGAGTGCTCGAAGGGGCGGAAAGCCAGGCGCGACGCCTCGGCGACGCCTGAGACGCCCCCGCCGCCCCCCGACCGGCCGCCGAGGCGACACCGCCCGCGTCACTGCTCCCGGTCGCCCGGATCGTCCGGCCCCCCGACGTGCGCCGCGCTCAGCAGCCCCGCCCAGTCGGAGATCTTGACGCGCGACCGCCCCAGGCTGCGGCCCAGTGCCGTCTCCGCCTCCTCGATGGCCAGCCATCCCGTCCACCGCACCGGCCGGTGCCCCGAGGCCCACAGCTCGGCCACGGGGTCCGCGGCGACCGGCCGCCGCGCGAGCGCCGACGCGTCGTCGAGCAGCGAGTTCACCGTCTCCTTCGCACACGGCCGGTTGCTGCCGATCACTCCGGTCGGCCCCCGTTTGATCCACCCCGCCACGTACTCGCCGGGCGAGAAGGCGCCGTCCCGCAGTACCCGCCCCGCCGCATTGGGCACCACGCCGCGCTCGGCGTCGAACGGCAGACCTTCCGTCGGCACGCCCTTGTAGCCCACCGCGCGCAGCACCAGCTGCGCCTCCACATCCTCGTACGCGCCGGTGCCGCGGATGCCGCCCGTGCCGTCCGGCACCGTCCGTTCGAAGCGGACGCCGCCGACCCGCCCGTCACGCTCCAGCAGTGCCACGGGCCGAAGGAAGAACCGCACATGGATACGGCGCGGCCGGCCCTGCGGCGGGCGGGCGGCCCATTCGCGTACGACGGTGAGGTTGCGGCGGACGATCGCGGGCACGGCCGCCGGATCGGCGTACGCAGGTTCGAGCGCGAGGTCCGCCGGGTCCACCAGTACGTCCGCGGCGGGCAGGGCGCCCAGCTCCCGCAGTTCCTTGGTGGTGAACTTGGCTCCGGCCGGTCCGCGCCTGCCCACCATGTAGACGTCGCGCACCTGGCTTGCCGCCAGTGACCCGAGTGCGGCCTGGGGGACGTCCGTCGCGCGCAGCTCGTCCGCGCCGCGCGCGAGGATGCGTGCCACGTCCACCGCCACATTGCCCACGCCGATGACGACTGCGGACCGTGCGCCGAGAGTGAAGGCGTCCGGCGCGGCGTCGGGGTGGGCGCTGTACCAGGAGACGAAGTCGGTGGCCGAGTGGCTACCGGGCAGCTCCTCGCCGGGGATGCCGAGTTTGCGGTCCCTGGCGGCGCCGACGCAGTACACGACCGCGTGGTAGAGCTCCAGGAGCTTCATGGGACCGAGGCCGTGCGCGCCCACCTCGACATTGCCCAGGAAGTCGATCCGCTCGTCCTCCAGCACGGACCGCAGATTGTTCTGGAGCGACTTGATCTTCTCGTGGTCGGGGGCCACCCCGTAGCGGACCAGTCCGTACGGGCAGGGGAGACGGTCCAGGATGTGCACCCGGACATCCGGCACGGCGGTCTGCTGGACGAGGGCCTGGGCGGCGTAGACGCCGCTGGGCCCGGAACCGACGACGGCGACGCGAAGCACGGCTGCGCTCCTTCCCGCAGGGGGAACTCCAGCATCGCATCGCATCGCATCGCTGGGGAGCCTTGGGCGGGGTCTCCTTGCGGCGTGTCCGACCCCGGGTGTCCGAGCCCGGTGCCCGCGCGCCGTGCCCGCCCGCCGTGTCCGCCCGTCTCACATCTCGCGCATCCGGCCGATCTCGGCGGTCTGCTGTGCGATCACGTCGTTCGCCATCTCCTCGACCAGGACGTTGTTGCCGTCGGAGAGGACATCGGAGGCCATGGTGATCGCCCCCTGGTGATGAGTGATCATGAGCTTCAGGAAGAGCTCGTCGAAAGCTCCGCCCTTGGCTGCCCGCAGCTGCTTCAGCTGCGCGGCGGTGGCCATTCCGGGCATCGCGCCGTGGTCGTGCGCGTGTCCGCCCGCCTTGGCGTCCCCGCTGTTGTTCTTCAACCAGCCGCGCATCGCGTCCACCTCTGGCTTCTGCGCAGCGGCTATGCGTTCCGCGAGGCGCTTCACCTGTGTCGACTCGGCGCGGCCCGGGACGAGGGCGGTCATCTCCACGGCCTGCTCATGGTGGAGGATCATCATCTGCGCATAGCCGAAGTCCGCCGAATTGGGACTGTCGTCGGGTGCCGCCTTCGCGGCCTCCTCCGCGGACAGGGTCTTGGCCGGCTCGCCGGGCTTCCCGGGCGCCACCACGGAAGGCCCTCCGGATGCCGCCGCCTTGGATGAGCCGTCGGATCCCGACTCGCAGGCGCCCAGGGCGAGTAGAGCCGCGGCGACCGCCGCGCTCACGGCGAAGCTGTGGGCCGGCCTGGTAGGGCGGCGGTTCAACACGGTTACCTCCTGGGGAGTTTGGGCCTCATCGACGACCGCCCTCACTTACTTCACGTGTGTCGTTGATCAGAAACCTTGATGACTTCCGTGTTGCCATCTGTTGAGATGTGCATGCTAGGCAACATACTGCCTGGGTCCGTGAACCGTTCAACCATGAACGGCTACCAGGGGAGGACGCAGTGAATTTGTTGCACACCACCCAAGTGCGACGCAGACGACTGGGTGTCGGCGCGGCCGCGGCCGGACTTCTCGCCACACTGCTGGCGTCGGGACCAGCGGTTGCCGTCCCCGACCCGGGCGACGCGACTGCCCGGGAGAAGGTCTCCGCCGGTCAGGCGGCGGACACCAGGTCGGCCATCCGGAACGGCGAGATACCCGGCGTGGACGAGGTCGTCCACAGCGACAACATCGAGCATGTGACGAACATCCCGAAGGATGCGCTCGCGGGCACCAACTCGGACCTGGCCTTCCAGGGCCGGTACGCCTTCGCAGGCAACTACGACGGCTTCCGCATCTTCGACATCAGCAACCCGAAGAAGCCCACAACCGTTTCGCAGGTCCTGTGTCCGGGGTCGCAGAACGACATCAGCGTCTCCGGTGACCTGCTCTTCCTGTCCACCGACTCCTCGCGGAGCGACAACTCCTGCAACAGCACCTCGCAGCCGGCGACCGAGAAGTCGTCCTGGGAGGGCATGAAGATCTTCGACATCAGCGACAAGCGGAACCCGAAGTACGTCGCGGCTGTCGAGACGGCGTGCGGCTCGCACACGCACACGCTGGTGCCGGAGCGCAGGAACGTCTACGTGTACGTCTCCTCGTACTCGCCGAACGCGGCGTTCCCCGACTGCCAGCCGCCTCACGACGGAATCTCCGTCATCAAGGTGCCGCGCAAGGCGCCGGAGAAGTCGGCCATCGTGAACTTCCCGGTGCTCTTCCCCGGTGAGGGTCCCGACGGCGGCGGCAACCCGGGTTCACCCACCAACCCCGGCGTCTCCAAGACCACCGGCTGCCACGACATCACGGTCCTGCCCTCCAAGGACCTGGCGGCGGGTGCCTGCATGGGTGACGGCATCCTCTTCGACATCGAGGACCCGGAGCACCCGAAGGTCATCGACCGCGTCCAGGACAACGTCAACTTCGCGTTCTGGCACTCGGCGACCTTCAACCAGCGGGCGGACAAGGTCATCTTCACCGATGAGCTCGGCGGCGGCGGCGCGGCCACCTGCAACGCCGAGATCGGCCCGGACCGCGGCGCCGACGGCATCTACGACATCGTGGGCAAGGGCGACCGGCGCCAGCTTGTCTTCCGCAGCTACTTCAAGATCCCGCGCCACCAGGCCGACACCGAGAACTGCGTGGCGCACAACGGCTCGCTGATCCCGGTCAAGGGCCGCGACATCATGGTCCAGGCCTGGTACCAGGGCGGCGTCTCCGTCTGGGACTTCACCAACTCCTCGAAGCCCAAGGAGATCGCCTACTTCGAGCGCGGCCCGCTGAGCGCCACCACCATCTCCAGCGGTGGATCCTGGTCCGCGTACTACTACAACGGCTACATCTACTCGAACGACATGGCCAAGGGCTTCGACGTGCTGAAGCTCAGCGACCGGCGCACCGACGCCGGCAAGAAGGTGCGCATGCACGAGCTCAATGTGCAGACGCAGCCGGACTACTTCGACGACTTCGACGACTGATCCGGGATGTGCCCAGGTGCCCCGCCGGACGGGAAATCGTCCGGCGGGGCGCCGAGCTCCCACTCCAGCCCGTACCGCTGGAACAACTCCGCGCGCAGCCGTGCCCGGGGCATCGGCACGCCGGGCAGCAGCACCGCGAAGACCGCTCCCATCAGCAGCGCACGCAGCAGGGGATAGTCCCTGTCGACGTCCCGCGATCCGTAGCGCTGCACCGTGTCCTTCAGCAGGGCGGCGAGCCGCTGCTGCTCCGGGCACTGCACGAATCCGTCGGCCTGAAGGATCCCCGCCATGTGTGTGCGCATCAGCACGGGGTGGTCGACGGCGAGGCCGAGAATGGCGTCGATGGCCCGCGCCAGCCGCTCACGCCCGTCTTCGGTATGCGGCTCACGTTCCAGCGCCGCTTCGAGCGTCCGGTGCATCAGCCGGTGCACGGCCGACTGAAGCAGCTGACGCTTGCCCGGGAAGTAGTACGAGACCAGCCCGCGTGCGGAACCCGCCCGGTCGGCGATGTCGCCGAGCGTGGTGGCTTCGTAACCGCGCTCGTCGACGAGCTCCACCGTCGCTTGCAGAAGCCGCTCGCGAGAACGTCGACGAAGCTCTTCATTGACCGATGCGCTCCGCGGGGACATGCTTGACTCCTGCGTTGACTGGCTCTCAGCCAATATACTCAGCGCGTCCCGCCGTCCGGCCTTCGGGGCAGGTCGGCGGTCTGCTGCCCGAACCGGGCGACGCGGGGGATCGTCCGGTTCGGGTGGCTTTGTTCTGCCTTCAGTCTCCTACAGCCCCTCGCCGTCTCCTACGGTGCGGCGTTCCGGGTTCCCTACCGCGCGGCGCTCCGGTCCACGGCCTCGAGCACCGGACGGAGCCCCGCGGGCCGCTCCGACGTCGGCAGGTGGTCCACGAAGTGGACCTCGCAGCCCAGATCGGCGGCCCCGCCGTCGGCGCGTCGATCGTCCCCCACCATCAACACCTCGCGCGGATCACGGCCGAGGCCCTCGCACGCCGACCGGAAGATCCGCGCATCAGGTTTCTGCACGCCGTGCTCGAACGACAGCGTGTACGTGTCGACCAGCGGGTCCAGGCCGTGAGCACGGAAGACCGGCCGCAGATCCCAGCCGATGTTGCTGACCACACCGACGCCGACGCCCCGCTCTCGCAGGCCGCGCAGTACCTCGGCCGCGTCGGGGTAGGGATGCCACGCCCGAGCCGTCATATGGCGGTCGTAGAGCGCGTCGTACATGCCGTCGTCCGGCAGGGGCACCTCGCGTGCGAGACCGGTGTACGCGGCCCTGTGCCGCTCCGTACTCGTGTCCCGCACCGCCCACAGGTCAGTCAGAGGGCGGGGTAGGCGCCGGGGAGGGGCCCCTCCCGGCAGTGCGCCGGCCGCCTCCAACCTCACGGCGCACTCGTCCAGTTCGTTCCCCGCCATGGAGTGTCCGCGCTCGTCGAGTACGGCACGCAGCCAGTCGCGCGCCGACTCGATGCGGAACAGCGTCCCCGAGAAGTCGAAGAGCACAGTTTTGAGCACCATGGCCCGATCTTCGGCGGGTCAGCGTCCGCGGGACAAGACCGTGCGCTCGTACGTGGCCACGGCGAGAGCAACGACGCATACGCCGAGCAGCCAGCCGCCGATCACGTCCGAGGGCCAGTGGACGCCCAGGTAGAGCCGGGTGAAGCCGACCCCCGCCACGGAGACGGCGGCGGCCACCACGCACCATGCCCAGACACGTCCCGCGGTGCCCCACCGCCGCGACAGCCAGAGCAGCAGCCCGCACGTGACCACGGCCGTCATCGCGTGCCCGGACGGAAAGGCCGCGTAGTGGGCCGAGTCGACAGGGTCGGGCCACTGGGGCCGATCACGTCCCACGACGGCCTTCACGGCCTGCTGGAGGGCCGTCGCGGCGGTGCTCGTCACCGCCACCCAGGCGGCGAGGAGACGTTCCCTGCGGAGCCACAGCCATACGACGGCCACCGCGGACAGCAACCGCATCGTCCACGGGTCCCACACCCAGTCGGTCAGAACGCGATTGACCTGTGTGAACGTCGGTTCGGTCACGGCGGAGCCGTGGAGCGCGTCCACGACCGCCCGGTCGAAGGACATCAGCGGGGCCCACGAGAGGGCGACGGGCACCAGCAGCAGTGCGGACAGGGCAGCGAACACGGCGCAGACGCGCGCGGGGCCGGCCGCCGGGCCCGGTCGCGTCGTGGGGGAGGAGGTGCGGGTGGGGTGGAGGGAGGACATGAACAGATCCTGTCCCTTTCGTGGTCATCTATCCCAGCGCGCGCAGCCCCGGGACGAAGGCCACCAGCAGCGGCACCACCGGCACCAGGGCGGCGGCGGCCGTCAGCCGCAGCCGACGGGCCGGGGTGAGCCGGGAGACCGGTGCCAGCAGCCGGTTCACCCGGTGCGGCAACTCCGCGTCCGGGGTGGGACACGGCCCGAACACCCCGCGCTCCTCATTCAGGTCCACCAGCGCCAGGGCGATCGTCAGCCGGCCGAAGCGCCGCGAGGCGACGTCGTCCGCCGCCAGCTCGACCAGCCGGTGCATCTCATCACGGAACGCGGCGAACACCGGGATCCGCGGAAAGCCATTGGCCAGGGCGGCGGAGCAGTGCAGCAGCCAGTCGTGCCGGGCCCGGGCATGGCCCTGCTCGTGGGCGAGGACGGCGTCGAGCCGGCGGCCCTCCAGGCGGCGCAACGCGGCCGTGGTGATCACCAGTTGGGGGGCCGGGCCCGGCAGCCACCACGCGTCGGGCCGCTCGCCCTCCAGGACGACCAGCGGCTCGCTGCCGGGCACCTCGCCGGGCATCAGCGGGGAGCGCACGAGGAGCTCGGTACGACGGCGCCTGCGCAGCAGATGGGACCTGCGGATCTCCCGGGCAAGCATGGCGCCGGTCCACAGACCGCCGCAGGCCAGGATCACGGCGAGCACCGCGGACCACGGCTCGCCGGCTCCCAGGGCGTACGCCTCGACGACCCCGGTCGGCGCGGACGCGAAGACACGGCCTCGCACGAGCTGCCACGCGGCGGCCGCACTCAAGGTCATCGACAGCGCGAACGACAGCAGCACGGCAGCCACGATGCACTGCCACACCCAGAGGGCGACTACGGGCTCGCGCTCCGGCCAGTCGGCACGCGACAACAGGCGCGGTGCGACGACGGCGGCCAGTGCGCCGAGCATGAGCAGCGCAAGCGAGACCATCATGGACTGCAGCCTATGAGCGCGGGGCTACTTGCGGGTATGGCCGCGTACGTCAAGTGACGCACGCCACGGTGTGATCGACGCCCTGCCGGGCGGCGCAGCCGGCCGTCGCGGTCCCGCTCAGAGAGCCAGCAGCATTGCCAGCATGGCGATCGCCATCGAGAGTCTGCAGGCGGGCACGAGAGTCGACGGTGACCCCGGGGAGGTCTGAATCACGAGCGCGCCACCCCCGACGGTGGCGAGCGGTATCAGCAGCTGGGGGCCCGATCTCAGCGCGTACACGGTGAAGTAGACGAGCAGTGCGCCCGTGACGACGGGCACTCCACCCGTCGCGTGTCCGCCGTGGCCTCCGTATGTGCCGCCGGTGGCCATGGCCACCGCCATGTAGATCATCGCGAGGCAGCCGACCACATGGTGCAGGTGACGGCCCGCGTGCCGCCGTGGCCGCACGGCCCGAACCGCGGCCGCGCCGAAGACCGCCGCGTACACCACCCAGTGCCACCGCGGCGATGTGAACACGGTGGCGGGAACCGACATCGCGGCCATGCCGAAACCCATCAGCGCCTCCGCTCCGGCCGCCTCCCGCGCCCGCCCGGAGGATCTGCGCATCCGCACCAGGCAGTACGCCCCGGTCGCGGCGCACAGAACCATGAGCAGCCAGCCGGACATCCCTGGTCCGTGCACGGCGCACCTCCCCCTCCGGCCGGCGTTCCACGGCGGTCGAGAACTCGATGCCCCGAGGCGCGCTTCGTACGCGAGCGCACGGGGGTACAGGGGGAGCGCGACGAGGGCGCAGAAGCGCCGCCGCGGCGGTGACCGGCCCGAAGGCCGGGCCGCGGGGCGGGATAGTGTCGTGGCCTCTGCACACAGGGAGAGGGAGGGCCCGCCAGATGGACACCGCACCGCCGAAGGACTCCGGCGAACTCACCTACCGCGACGCGGTCGAGGCCGATGTCCCGGTACTCGTCCCGCTGATCGAGTCGGCGTACCGCGGTGACTCGAGCCGAGCGGGCTGGACCACGGAGGCTGACATCCTCGCCGGGCAGCGCACCGATCCGCAGGGCGTCCTCGAGGTCATCACGGCGCCCGGCAGTCGGCTGATGATCGTGGAACGCGACGGCGTGCCGATCGCCTGCTGCCAGCTCGAGCACCGCGGCGAGGCAGCCTACTTCGGCATGTTCGCGGTGCGCCCCGAACTCCAGGGTGCGGGTCTGGGCCGCCGGATCATCGCGGAGGCGGAGCGCAGCGCGCGCCGGACATGGGGCGTCACGCAGATGCACATGACGGTGATCTCCGTGCGCGAGGAGCTCATCGCCTGGTACGAGCGCCGCGGATACCGTCGTACGGGTCGGATGAGCCCCTTCCCGTACGGCGACGAGCGCTTCGGTATCCCGCAGCGCGATGACCTCGCCTTCGAGCTGCTGGTGAAGGACCTCGTACGGATCGGGTGAAGGCCTCTGGCGAGTGACCTCGTACCGGGCGGTTGAACGCCCCCGGCGAGGGATCTCGTACCGGGCGGTTGAACGCCCCTGGCGAGGGATCTCGTGCGAGGCCGGTGAGGCCTCGCACGGACGGCGGCCGTCAGGCCGTGAAGCGGCCGGTCCGCCGGATCTCGGGGAAGTCGGTCGTCGCGCCGTCCAGCTCGAGAGCGCGCACCAGCCGCAGGTGATCCTGTGTGTTGACCACCCAGCCGATCACCCGCAGCCCTTCGGCGTGGGCTCGCTCGACGGTCTCCAGCGTCAGCCGGCGGATGTTCAACGCCAGGCAGTGCGCGCCCACCGTCTTTGCCCGCTCCACGATGTCGGCTCCCCAGCGGCTGGCGATCAGCACAGTGCGCACACCCGGCACCAGCGCCGAGATCTCGGCGATCGCCTCGTCGTGGAACGAGGACACCTCAACGCGCGGCACCAGATCCCGCCTGTGCATCACCTCGGCCAGCGCGCGCGCCGCGGCCACGTCCTTGATCTCCGCCTGGATCGGGGACTTCACGGCGTCGAGGACCTCCTCGAACACCGGCACCCGCTCGCCCCCGCCCGCGTCGAGCTGGCGCAGTTCGGCGAGGGTCTTCTCGGCGATCGGGCCGTGGCCGTCGGTCGTGCGGTCGACGTCGGCGTCGTGCATGACGGCGAGTGCGCCGTCCTTGCTCAGGTGCAGATCCAGCTCGATGGCGTCCATGCCGGACTCCTCGGCGCGGACGAAGGAACGCAGGGTGTTCTCCGGCTCGACGCCCATGACCCCGCGATGACCGATGGTGAGGAAAGTCAAGATTCTCTCGCTTCCGTCGACGGCGGCTCCCGCGGGGCGCAGCCTGGCGCCCGGCGGTAAGGACGCAGCCTAACGGCCTGTCCCGGTGACGTAACCGCTCTCGCGCGGGGTGTCCGGAAGCCGTGCCCGGGCCGTGTCCGCGCACCGCGGGGGCCCGGCCGTCGGGGCGCTTCACCCGCGGGTGGGCGCGTCCTGAGGCGGATTGACGGAGCGATCACCCTCGGTCCCGACCAGGGCCGCCGATGCAGCCGCCTCACGTGTCTCTCGCCGCAAAAACTGCGGCGATCAGGGGGGTCGCGCAGGATAATTTCCCAAGCCTCTACTTGTGAGAGAGAACCGCGCATGGATACGGTGTCTTGACGCGAGGTTCTCCCGTGAAGGAAGTGACATGACGGAAATTCTTGTGCAGGACGTGGCCGCAGGGGACATATCCCGGGCCGACAGGGTGATCGAGCACCCGAGCTGGCCGACGCTCAAGAATGCCGTCGAGCAGATCCGTCCCTGGCAGTCCAAGGACGGCTCGATCGACTTCGACGCAGAGGATGCGCCGGGCCGAGCCACGGTGGAGGCCGCCCTCGACCGTGTGATCGGCGCCGTGGAGGACCTGTCCCGGCTGCTCCCGCACGACGCCGCGTACCACCGCGCCCTCGTGGCCGACCTGCGCAAGTGGGCCGGTGCGGGCTTCGAGGTGCCGGACTTCCTGGACTCGCTGCTCGCCTTCCACCCGGCAGCGGACCGCGAGGACGGCCTCCAGCACCTGGTCGTCTTCCCGATGTACACGCAGAACGGGAATCCCGACCGCAATCTCGAGGCCGTCGTCCTTCGGATGGTGTGGCCGGAGTGGCTCTCCGAGCTGGAGCGCACCCGGTACGACAACCCGCTCTTCTGCGGCATCACCTTCGAGGACTTCACCGCCGGTTACGACACGAACTCCGCGGTGCTCTTCCCCGAGACCATCGCTGTGCGCGAGGCGCCCGAGCGCTTCACCTGGGGCGGCATCTTCTGCGACCGCGAGGCCGCCCGCTTCCGCGCCGTCACCGAAGAGGCCGTGCGCGTGCTCGCCCTGGAGCTGCCCGACGACATCCGCGAGATGGTCGCCGACCAGAAGCGCTGCGAGCAGGCCTTCGTGCTCTGGGACATGGTCCACGACCGCACCCACAGCCATGGCGACCTGCCCTTCGACCCGTTCATGATCAAGCAGCGCCAGCCGTTCTGGATGTACGGCCTGGAGGAGCTGCGCTGCGACCTCACCGCGTTCAAGGAGGCCGTGAAGCTGGAGGCCGAGGGCAACCAGCACGGCCGCGACGTCCAGTACGCGGTGCTCTTCGACCGGATGTTCCGCTTCCCCGTCTCCGGCGACCGGGTCCGCAACTACGACGGCCTCGGCGGCCAGCTCCTCTTCGCGTACCTGCACAAGCACGATGTCGTCCGCTGGACGGACAACACCCTGAAGATTGACTGGGAGCGTGCCCCGCAGGTCACCAACCAGCTCTGCGGTGAGATCGAGCAGCTCTACCGCGACGGCATCGACCGCCCCAAGCTGGTCCACTGGTTCGCCGCGTACGAACTGGTCTCCACCTACCTGGCGCCCCACCCGGGCTCGCGCTGGGCCAAGGGCCCCGACGCTCTCGACCTGTCCCAGCCGCCCCGCAAGCTCGTCGACGACGTGCTTCCGGACGAGTTTCCGCTGAGCATGTTCTATGAGGCGCTTTCCAAGAAGCTGAAGAACGTGATCGCCTCCACCAAGGGGATCACCGCCGCTTCCGCTTCCGGCGCTGCCGCATGAGCTCTCGCATCCAGGAGGCGACCATGAAGACCAACGGCAGCGGTGCTCTGGACGGCGCAGTGGTCGCAGTGGCGGGTGCGGCCGGCCCGGCCGGCCGGGCCGCGCTGCTGAGGCTGGCGGAGGCGGGCGCCGTCGTCGTCGCCTCCGACGCCGACCCCCAGCGGCTCGCCGAGGCGGTGGACGCCGCCAGGTACGCCCACGGCGGGGCCACTGTCACCGGTGACACCGTCGACCTGCTCGACCTGGACGCCGCCCGCGACTGGGCCAACAAGACGGAGAAGGAGTTCGGGCGGATCGACGGTCTGGTCCACCTCGTCGGCGGCTGGCGCGGCGGTGCCACGTTCGCCGAGACCAACCCCGCGGACTGGGAACTGCTCGAGAAGCTGCTGATCCGCACCGTCCAGAACACCTCGCTGGCCTTCCACGAGGGGCTGCAGCGCAGCGACAAGGGCCGCTATGTGCTGATCAGCGCGGCCGGCGCCTCCAACCCCACCGCGGGCAACGCCGCCTACGCGGCGGCCAAGGCCGCCGCCGAGGCGTGGACGCTGGCCCTCGCCGACGCCTTCCGCAAGGCGGGGGGCGAGCAGGGCCCCACGTCGGCGGCTGCCATTCTGGTCGTCAAGGCACTGGTGCACGACGCGATGCGCGCCGAGCGCCCGAATGCGAAGTTCGCGGGCTTCACCGACGTGACGGAGCTGGCCGAGGCCATCGCCGGAGTCTGGGACCGGCCCGCCCCGGAAGTGAATGGACAGCGTCTGTGGCTGACCCCCAAACCGTGAAGACCGACGCCCGGCGCCACCACGATCCGTCCGTGCGCGGGTTCGCCAGCGACAACTACGCGGGCGCCCACCCCGAGGTGCTCGCGGCGCTCGCCCTCGCCAACGGAGGCCACCAGGTCGCCTACGGCGGGGACGAGTACACCGACCACCTCCGGCGGATCATGCACAGCCACTTCGGCCCGACGGCGGAGGCCTTCCCGGTCTTCAACGGCACCGGCGCCAATGTGACGGCCCTCCAGGCCCTCACCGACCGCTGGGGCGCCGTGATCTGCGCCGAGACCGCACACATCAACGTCGATGAGGGCGGCGCTCCGGAACGGATGGGCGGCCTGAAGCTGCTGACCGTACCGACGCCGGACGGCAAGCTCACCCCCGAGCTCATCGACCGCCAGGCGTGGGGCTGGGACGACGAGCACCGTGCGATGCCGCAGGTCGTGTCGATCACCCAGAACACGGAACTCGGCACGGTCTACACCGTGGACGAGATCCGCGCGATCGTCGAACACGCGCACGGCCACGGCATGAAGGTCCACCTCGACGGGGCACGGATAGCCAACGCCGCGGCCTCGCTGGACGTCCCGATGAGGACGTTCACCAACGCCGCCGGTGTCGACGTCATGACCTTCGGCGGCACCAAGAACGGCATGCTCTTCGGTGAAGCGGTCGTCGTTCTGAACCCGGACGCGGTCAGCCACATGAAACATCTGCGCAAGCTGTCCATGCAGCTCGCCTCCAAGATGCGTTTCGTCTCGGTGCAGTTGGAAGCGCTGCTCGCCAAGGACCTGTGGCTGCGCAACGCCCGCCACTCCAACGAGATGGCCCAGCGGCTCGCCGCCGGTGTGCACCAGGTGGACGGCGTGGAGATCCTCTACCCGGTGCAGGCAAACGCCGTCTTCGCCCGCCTCCCGCACGAAGTGAGCGAGCGACTTCAGAAGCGGTTCCGCTTCTACTTCTGGGACGAGGCGGCCGGCGACGTGCGCTGGATGTGCTCGTTCGACACCACGGAAGAGGACGTGGACGCCTTTGTGCAGGCGCTCAAGGAAGAGATGGCGCGCTAGCCCGCGCTTTCCAGCGTGCAGAGGGGACGGCCGATCGAAAAGTCATTGACTGTCGATCGGCCGTTTTCTTGCGCGGGCCGTTTCCTTGCGCCCGCCTCGACGAAGGTTCAACAGCGTCTCACCGAGGGGTCGGTGAACGGGCTGTTGCTGCTCGAGGGAATGGCTCCGGAGGTGGACGGCGAGCTCGAGGCCGCAGCCGCCGAACTCGCCGGATCGCTGGAGAAGTTGAGCCCGGGGGCGCGAATCACCGTCCACCGCCGGGTCTGACTGCCCCGGGGCGTGTCGGCCGCGGTCCGGGCCGACGTGCGCCCTCGCGGGGTCTAGTGGGCCTCGCGGACCTCTGCAGGCGTCGGGGCCGTACCGCCGAGGTGCGCGGGCACCCACCAGGTGTCGGTCGCGTCCTTGGGGCGCACCGGATAGGCGCGCTGCGCCGCCTCCAGCAGCTCCTGCACCCCCTCGCGCAGCCGGCGGGTGATCGCGCCCGCGTACTGGTCGGCGGGCGCCTCGACGGGCTCGCCCACCCGGATCGTCACCGGGATGTGCGACCGCTTGAAGTTGCGCGGCCGTCCCTTGGTCCACAGTCGCTGGGTGCCCCACAGCGCCATCGGGATGAGCGGCACGCCGGCCTCCTGCGCGAGCCGGGCGGCACCGGACTTGAACGACTTCAGCGTGAACGACTGGGAGATCGTCGCCTCCGGGAAGACGCCGATGATCTCGCCCGAGCGCAGCGAGTCCAGCGCGTGCGCATAGGCCGCCTCGCCCTGCTTGCGGTCCACCGGGATGTGCTTCATGCCCCGCATCAGCGGCCCGGAAATCTTGTGCCGGAAGACCGAGTCCTTCGCCATGAAGCGGACCAGACGCTTCTGCGGCAGGGCGCCGAGGCCGGTGAAGATGAAGTCCAGATAGCTGATGTGATTACTGACCAGCACTGCTCCGCCGGTTCGCGGAATATTCTCCGACCCCTGAGTGTCGATCTTCAGGTCGAGCGCCTTGAACATCGTACGAGCGGCGCCGATGACCGGCCGATAGACGAGCTCTGCCATGGGGGGAGGACCCTTTCGTCATGCCCGGGGAGGGTTCGCCCGGTGGAAGTTACGCCGCCGTAGGTTTGCGGCATAGCGCGATCGTCCCCCATGTGTGGCGTACTGACCAGCCCTGGTGGCCTGCGAGGGCGAGATTCTCATCACGTCGTCCCAGGGAACTCCGGTACGGGTTGAGGGCTGCGGGAATCCTTGCCGCCATGTGAACGCTGCAGTTCCGAGGGAAGAACCCCGGCGAGGGAAAGGACGAAGGTGCGGGCTCAGGACGCGGAACGGCAACTCGGTGGAACAGGCCTGGGCGCGGAACGGCGGCTCGGCCGAATGGACTTGGGCGCGGAACTCGGGGAGCGGGCGACACTCGTCCAGTTCTCCACCGCCTTCTGCCAGCCGTGCCGGGCCACCCGCCGCACCCTGGCCGACGTCGCCGCCATGGTCGACGGGGTCGTCCATGTCGAGGTCGACGCGGAGGAGCGCCTCGCGCTCGTGCGCCGGCTGGACATCGTGAAGACGCCCACCGTGCTGGTCCTCGATGCGGGCGGACGGATTGTCACCAGAGCCTCCGGCGCCCCCCGCAGAGCCGATGTCATCGCGGCGCTCGGGCGGGCGGTGTGACCCGCACCTGGGCAGGCGCCATGGCAACGGGATCGAACGCTCGGTGCGGCATCCGTGACGCTGGTCGCACCTCCCTGTGCGCACTTGACTGTGCACGCCAAGTATCGCCAGGCTGGTCCCGTGCCTCCAGTACTCCTTCAGCACGGGCGGGTCCATGTCGACCTCGCCCGGAACGCGAGCGCGCGTTGTCCGGCTGTCCGAGCAGCCACAGCCGCATGATTCGCACACCCAGAAGGACATCTCGATGACGGCATCGCCCGATCTCGGCACCGCTCGGCTCGCCTCCCCCGACCTCCTCCGCTCCGTTTTCCGACAGCACGCGGCGGGCGTCGCGGTGATCACCGCGGGCGGCTCGCGCCCGGTGGGTTTCACTGCCACCTCGCTCACCTCCGTGGCCGCGGACCCCCCGCTGATCTCCTTCGGTGTCGGAACGGGCTCTTCGAGCTGGCCGGTCGTCGCGAACGCCGAACACGTCGGCGTCCACCTGCTCGGCGAGCACCAGCAGGAGCTGGCCGCCACCTTCGCGCGCAGCGGCGCCGACCGGTTCGCGCCGCCCACGAGCTGGCGCACGGGGCCCGAGGGCGTTCCCGTGCTCGACGGCGTGCTGGCGTGGATGGCGTGCCGCGTCGTCGCCAGGGTGCCCGCGGGGGACCATCGCATCGTGATCGCCGAGGCCGTTGTCGGCGATCCGGCGGGCGGGGGTCGTCCGCTGGTGTACCACCAGGGGCGCTTCACGGCGCTGAGGGACTGAGCCCAGTGGGCCAGCGGTCATGCCGTTGTCAAGGTCACAGTTCAAAGCGCTTGCTTAGCGGGAACGCACTGGGTGTACTGACGAGTAATATTTCGTTCGGAGCGCGGCCCGCCCCGACCGGGATCCGCCCCATCGGACGCCTATGCTGCGTTCACAAGGCAGTCCAGTAGAGACGATGCAGTAGGAGAGCCGGCGTGAGCCTGAGGATCGTTGTCTGTGTGAAGTACGTGCCCGACGCCACCGGCGATCGGCACTTCGCCGATGACCTGACCGTCGACCGAGACGACGTCGACGGCCTGCTGTCGGAGCTGGATGAGTACGCGGTGGAGCAGGCGCTGCAGATCGCGGACGAGGCGGACGACGCCGAGGTCACCGTGCTGACCGTCGGCCCCGAGGACGCCAAGGACGCGCTGCGCAAGGCGCTGTCGATGGGCGCCGACAAGGCCGTCCACGTCGAGGACGACGACCTGCACGGCTCCGACGTGATGGGCACCTCGCTGGTGCTGGCGAAGGCGATCGAGAAGACCGGTTACGACCTGGTCATCTGCGGTATGGCCTCCACCGACGGCACGATGGGCGTGCTGCCGGCGATCCTGTCGGAGCGCCTCGGCGTCCCGCAGGTCACGCTGCTCTCCGAGATCTCGGTCGAGGACGGCACCGTCAAGGGCCGTCGTGACGGCGACACCGCCTCCGAGCAGCTCGAGGCGTCGCTGCCGGCCGTCGTGTCCGTGACGGACCAGTCGGGCGAGGCGCGTTACCCGTCCTTCAAGGGCATCATGGCCGCCAAGAAGAAGCCGGTGGAGTCCCTGGACCTCGAGGACCTCGAGATCGACGCCGAAGAGGTCGGCCTCGAGGGCGCCTGGACCAAGGTCGACTCGGCCGCGGAGCGTCCGGCCCGCACCGCCGGAACGATCGTCAAGGACGAGGGCGAGGGCGGCAAGCAGCTGGCCGAGTTCCTGGCCGGCCAGAAGTTCATCTAAGGCTTCGGCCCCAACCGCCCCCTTCACACTTCGCAAGCAGGAGAGAAGAAGTCCCATGGCTGAAGTTCTCGTCTACGTCGACCACGTGGACGGTGCCGTCCGCAAGCCCACCCTGGAGCTGCTGACGCTGGCCCGTCGTATCGGCGAGCCCGTGGCGGTCGCCCTGGGCGCCGGTGCCGAAAACACCGCCGCCGCGCTCGCCGAGCACGGTGCGGTGAAGGTGCTGACCGCCGACGCGCCCGAGTTCGCCGACTACCTCGTCGTCCCGAAGGTCGACGCGCTGCAGGCCGCGTACGAGGCCGTCTCGCCGGCCGCCGTGCTCGTGCCGTCCTCCGCCGAGGGCAAGGAGATCGCGGCCCGTCTCGCGGTCCGTATCGGTTCCGGCATCATCACCGACGCCGTCGACCTCGAGGCCGGTGACGAGGGCGCGGTCGCGACGCAGTCCGCGTTCGCCGCCTCCTTCACCACCAAGTCCCGTGTCTCCAAGGGCACGCCGGTCATCACGGTCAAGCCGAACTCGGCCGCCGTGGAGGCCGTCCCGGCCGCGGGCGCCGTCGAGGCGCTGTCGGTGTCGTTCTCCGAGAAGGCCACCGGCACCAAGGTCGTCTCGCGCACGCCGCGTGAGTCGACGGGCCGCCCCGAGCTGACCGAGGCCGCGATCGTGGTCTCCGGTGGCCGTGGCGTCAACGGCGCGGAGAACTTCGCGATCATCGAGGCGCTGGCCGACTCGCTCGGCGCGGCGGTCGGTGCCTCGCGTGCCGCGGTCGACGCCGGCTGGTACCCGCACACCAACCAGGTCGGCCAGACCGGCAAGTCTGTCTCCCCGCAGCTGTACATCGCCTCCGGCATCTCCGGCGCGATCCAGCACCGGGCCGGCATGCAGACCTCGAAGACCATCGTGGCCATCAACAAGGACGCCGAGGCCCCGATCTTCGACCTGGTCGACTACGGCGTGGTCGGCGACCTCTTCGAGGTCGTCCCGCAGCTGACCGACGAGGTCAAGACCCGCAAGGGCTGATCTGCGTGTCGTCCGGCCCGGGGCCGCGTGGTGATCTTCACCGCGCGGCCCCGGCTCGTTGAGGCGCACCATTGACGCAGATCACGGCGCCGCATTAACTTCATTCAACAGAATGTTGAATCCGTGATGCGGAAACCACGGGTCCCGAAGTGTGCGGAGGGTGTGGGAATGGGTCAGCAGGAGAAGGTGGCAACGAGCCTCGCGGGCGCGGTCAGCGAGGGCATCAGCGCCTCCCTGGCGACGGTGGACGCGGAACTCGCCCGCCGCTACCCCGGGGATCCGGGCACGCGCCAGCCCGTCCACACCGTCTATGTCCCCGGCAACGACTTCACCGCCGACACGATCCGCTCCTGGGCAGACAAGGCACTCGCCGCCCTCGATGAGCACGCGCCCGACGCCCGTACCTTCGCGCGCGTCCTCGGCCTCTCGGACGAGCTCGCGGAGCCGGTGTACACGCGCGTCCGCGCCAAGCTCGAGCGCGAGCCGATCGAGGACCTGCGCGTCGACTTCGAGGACGGCTACGCGGGCGACGACGAGGACGCCGATGCCGCACGCGCGGCGCGGCTGATCTCCGAGGCGTACGGACAGGGCACCGCCGCCCCGTACATGGGCATCCGGATGAAGTGCATGGAGGCCGCCGTACGCGACCGCGGCATCCGCAGCCTCGACATCTTCCTCACCGGCCTGATGGAGCGCGGCGGACTGCCCGACGGGCTCATCCTGACCTTGCCCAAGGTCACCTACACCGAGCAGGTCACCGCCATGGTGCGGCTCCTCGAGGAGTTCGAGAAGGCCCGCGGTCTGGAGCCCGGCCGCATCGGCTTCGAGATCCAGATCGAGACCAGCCAGTCCATCCTCGGCGCCGACGGCACCGCCACCGTCGCCCGCATGATCGACGCGGCCGAGGGCCGCGCCACCGGACTGCACTACGGCACCTTCGACTACAGCGCCTGCCTCGGCGTCAGCGCCGCCCACCAGGCCAGCGACCACCCCGCTGCCGACCACGCCAAGGCGGTCATGCAGGTCGCCGCCGCGGGCACCGGCGTACGCGTCTCCGACGGATCCACCAACGTCCTGCCCGTCGGCCCCACCGAGAAGGTCCACGACGCCTGGCGGCTCCACTACGGCCTCACCCGTCGCGCACTCGCCCGCGCCTACTACCAGGGCTGGGACATGCACCCCGGCCACCTGCCCACCCGGTACGCCGCCGTGTTCGCCTTCTACCGCGAGGGCTTCGAGCAGGCCGCCGCCCGCCTCGCCGCCTACGCCAACCACGCCGGCGGCGACGTCATGGACGAGCCCGCCACCGCAAAGGCCCTCAGCTCCTACCTGCTCCGCGGTATCGACTGCGGCGCCCTGGACACCGCGGAGGTCGCCCGCCTGACGGGCCTCACCCCCGCCGACCTCGACGGCTTCGCCCGGCCCCGGCGCGGCGACCTGACCGCCACGGCCGGGTGACATTCCCTGCTGCCCCGCGTCGCGACGGTCGTCACGGCGCGGAGCGTTCGCGGCCCTGCGGCCACCGCCCCTGCGCCCGCCCGGTGGCCGTGCCCACGGCGGTGGCGTGGCGGAGACGATCACGGTGACGGCCGGCCACGAGGTGAGGCCAAGGTGCCCCCCACCCGCCACGCACGCCCCCGTCGCCCTGCTCGCCGACCTCTACCGGGAAGCGGCACCACGTCCGCGCCGAGAGGCACGTCCCTGAACAGCCGCGTCGCCGGTGCCCCAGGGGGCTGTCGTCGTGGGCCCCGGACCCGGTGACGGTTCGTGGTGCTCGAGTGCGGTCCCTCGCAGCCAACCCGTCCATCCCCGGAGGGCC
Organism: Streptomyces sp. NPDC096176; assembly: GCF_044763255.1. NCBI lineage: Bacteria > Bacillati > Actinomycetota > Actinomycetes > Kitasatosporales > Streptomycetaceae > Streptomyces > Streptomyces sp. NPDC096176. The sequence goes on from NZ_JBIWFV010000003.1 coordinate 198,511, forward strand.
TTCCCCGCTACGTCGAGCAGGCTCGTCCCTCCAGGCCGTGATCCGTCACTTTCGGAACCCAGGAGCGGGGCAGCGGTGGCAACGGGGAACAGCGAGCGTCTGGCCGGGCGCTATCTATTGGTCGAGCAAAGCGGACCGCGAACTCCTACAACGACGGCGGCGCCCAGGTCGGCGTCCTCAACTCGGGCACCAACGACTTCTACTGCCAGGCGAATCTGGGCCGCCGTGAGACCTCCGGCCAGTGGACGAACGTCTGGTGGGCCAAGACGGACGACGACAAGGGCAACCACAACGTCTGGGTCAGCGACGTCTACATGCAAGGCGGTGACAACGATCAGCCGGTGCCTGGCCTGCCGGTCTGCTGACGGGGTCCGCCGCACCGGATCACGACGCCGGCGGGATCTCCCCCGAACCGCGCGGAATCAGCACCGTCTCCAGTGCCGTCTGGGCCGGCTCCTCGTTCACTCCGTCGAGCCGGCGGAACAGCCGCTCCGCCGCGGTGCGCCCGAGCGCCGCGGCGTCCTGGGCTATGACGGTGATACCGAGCAGGTCCGCGAGCTCGATGTCGTCGAACCCGACGAGGGCGATGCGCTTCTCGTACGCGGCGAGGGCCCGGACCGCCGTCACGGTGACGCGGTTGTTGCCGGCGAAGATCGCGGTGACCGGTTCGGGCCCCTCCAGCACCGCGGTGACGGCCGCCTGCACCCGCTCCGGAGCCGTCGAGCCGAGCGCGACCCACGAGTCGTCGATCTGGAGACGGGCGTCCTCCATGGCGGCACGGTAGCCGCGGAGCCGCTCCACGGCGGTGTGGATCCGCGGCTGGTCGCCGATGAAGGCGATGCGACGGTGACCATGCGCGATCAGATGCGCCACGCCTGCCCGCGCGCCGCCGAAGCTGTCGGACAGCACCACGTCCGCGTCGATCCGCCCGGCCGGGCGGTCGACGAACACCGTCGCGATGCCCGCCTTGATCTCGGGCTCCAGGTAGCGGTGGTCGTGTCCGGCGGGGATCACGATCAGGCCGTCCACCCTGCGGGCGCACAGCGCCAGCACCAACTCCTGCTCGCGGTCCGGGTCCTCGGCGCTGGAGCCGTTGATGAGCAGCGCGCCGTGGGCGCGGGCGACCTCCTCCACGGCGCGGCTGAGCGGGCCGTAGAACGGGTCGGCGAGGTCCTCCAGCACCAGGCCGATGGAGGCGGTGCGGCCCTTGCGGAGCACGCGGGCGCTGTCGTTGCGGCGGAAGCCGAGGGACTCGATCGCTTCCTGCACCCGGCGCTCGGTGTCCGCGGTGACGCCGGGCTCGCCGTTGACCACGCGGGAAACCGTCTTCAGTCCGACTCCGGCCCGCGCGGCGACATCCTTCATCGTGGGCCGATTCCCGTAGCGGGGCTCGGGGCCGCGAGGGCTGCCCGGGGGCGGCAGGGGGCGGGTCGAATCGGCCACAGTGCGCTGTCCTGTCTGGGTCTTGGCGGTGTCTTGGCGGTCGCGATCGTCGTGTATGTAGCGTGTGGCGTCGAGCATAGGGCCTGGACAACGTTGTCAGGGGAATGGAGACTGTTATCGAAACCGCAGGTCCGACAGCTCCGGGGGATCCCGTACCGATGCATAACAGCCTCGTCGCCGCGCTCGACATCGGTGGCACCAAGATCGCCGGGGCGCTGGTGGACGGCAACGGCGCGATTCTTCTCCGCGCGCAGCGCCCCACACCTGCCCGCGAGGACGGCGACACGGTGATGCACGCGGTCGAGAACGTTCTCGCCGAGCTGACCGCCTCCCCGCTGTGGCCGAGGGCCACGGCGCTCGGCATCGGCAGCGCGGGGCCTGTCGACGCCTCCGCCGGTACGGTCAGCCCGGTCAACGTCCCCGGCTGGCGCGGGTTTCCGCTCGTCGACCGCGTGTCACGGGCCGTGGGCGGGCTGCCGATCACGCTGGTCGGCGACGGGGTCGCCATGACCGCGGCCGAACACTGGCAGGGTGCCGCACGCGGCCACGACAACGCGCTGTGCATGGTCGTCTCCACCGGCGTCGGCGGCGGTCTGGTACTGAACGGCAAGCCGCACGCCGGACCCACCGGCAACGCGGGCCACATCGGCCACATCAGCGTCGACCTCGACGGCGACCTGTGCCCGTGCGGGGCCCGGGGGTGCGTGGAGCGCATCGCCAGTGGGCCCAACATCGCCCGCCGGGCCCTGGAGAACGGCTGGCGCGCCGGACCGGACGGAGACACCTCCGCCGCGGCGGTCGCCGCCGCCGCGCGCGCCGGCGACACCGTGGCCGTGGCCTCCTTCGAGCGGGCCGCCCAGGCCCTCGCCGCGGGGATCGCCGCCACGGCGACGCTCGTCGAGATCGAGATCGCCGTGATCGGCGGGGGAGTCGCCGGGGCGGGCGAGGTGCTCTTCGTCCCGCTGCGCCGTGCCCTGCGGGACTACGCGACGCTGTCCTTCGTGCGGCGCCTGCGCGTGGCCCCGGCTCTGATGGGGACGGACGCCGGGCTGGTGGGTGCGGCCGCCGCGGCGATGCTGGGGTGTGAATCCCGGGCGATTCCCGCGGGGCACGCCTGACGGGACGCCGGGGCATTGCGGTCCGGTGTTGCGGTCCGGGGCGCTGTGCCCCCGGGCGTGGCATCCATGGGGATGCCGGACGAAACCGAGCCCGGCGGCTTCACCAACCGTGGTCCGAGCCCTGCTGCTGGGGGACCACGACCAGGAACGCGTCCGACTCCAGGTCCATGACGACCTCGGCCGCCAGGCCCTCGTCCCTGCGGTGGCGGGCGTACTCCTCCGCCTGCCGACTCCCTCGCGGGTCACCCGCGGGGAACTTCTCCAACACCGTGCGGCGCATGACGCACCCCCTTGTCTCTCCCGCTCCAACGATGCTGTGCGGCCGGTGTCACGGCCCGGCCACAGTTGGGGTGCGTGATCGGCCAACCGGTTCCGGCACGGGGTTTCCGTGGCAGGGTGTTGCGGGCAATCCACTGTGGGCTACGGAAGAGGGGGACCCGTGATCGTCTGGATCAACGGTGCGTTCGGTGCGGGCAAGAGCAGTACCGCGCGCGAACTGATCGACCTGATCCCCAACAGCACACTGTTCGACCCCGAATTGATCGGCAGCGGCATGGGCCGCCTGCTGCCCGCCAAACGCCTGGCCGAGGTGGGCGATTACCAGGATCTGCCGATCTGGCGGCGGCTCGTCGTGGACACGGCCGCCGCGCTGCTCGCCGAGGTGGGCGGGGTGCTCGTGACTCCCATGACGCTGCTGCGGCAGGACTACCGGGACGAGATCTTCGGCGGGCTCGCCGCTCGCCGGATAGCCGTGCGGCATGTGCTGCTGGCGCCTGACGAAACGATTTTGCGCGAGCGGATCGCCGGACGTGAGGCCTTCGGGGACGACCCGACGGAGAGCGAACGCACCCGCCGGTGGGCTTTCGACAACATTGAGCGATACCAGGCCGCGCTCGGCTGGATCACCGCCGACGCCCATGTGATCGACAACAGCCGACTCGGCACCGACGAGACGGCCGCCGCCGTGGCCGAAGCCGTACGCACGGGCTCGGCGGCGGTCAGCGACATCGTTCAGACCCCGGAGCCGGCCGGCGAGACGCTCGCCGCCGGTGTGCTCCTCTTCGACCAGCGGGACCGGGTACTCCTCGTCGACCCGACCTACAAGCCCGGCTGGGAATTCCCCGGCGGCGTCGTCGAGCGGGGCGAGGCACCGGCCCGCGCGGGCATGCGCGAGGTCACGGAGGAACTCGGCATCGAACTCACCGCCGTACCCCGGCTGCTGGTCGTCGACTGGGAGCCCCCGCGTTCGCCCGGCTACGGCGGACTTCGGCTGCTCTTCGACGGCGGCCGGCTCGCGGACGCCGACGCCGCGCGGGTGCTGCTCCCCGGCTCCGAGTTGCGCGGCTGGAAGTTCGTCGCCGAACAGGAGGCGGCGGACCTGCTGCCGCCCGCCCGCTACGAACGACTGCGCTGGGCCCTGCGGGCCCGCGAACGCAGCACGGTCCTCAACCTCGAAGCCGGAGTTCCTGTCGGATAGCCCTTGGGCGCTTTCGGTCTTGGCCCGCTTGCCGACCGAGGCCTGACTGCGGACCGGCCCGCCGGCAGACCCCGCGCGCCCGCGGACCGGGGCTCGGCTACGAACCGGCCCGCCCGCGGACCGGCCCGCCTCCAGGCGGTGCGTCGTAGGACGCGCCGCACCGGAGCGGGACTGCGGGGGATCTGCGCGAGCGCTCAGTGGCGCTTGGACTCCGCGTAGTTGGCCAGGAACAGCGCCTCGGTGACCGACATCCGCTCCAGTTCCTCGGGCGACACGCTCTCGTTCACGGCGTGGATCTGCGCCTCGGGCTCGCTCAGACCGATCAGCAGGATCTCCGCCTGCGGGTACAGCGCGGCGAGCGTGTTGCACAGCGGGATCGAGCCGCCCATGCCGGACGCCTGCATCTCCTCGCCCGGGTACGCCACCCGCATCGCCTCCGCCATCGACATGTACGCAGGGCTCGTCACATCCGCCTGGAACGCCTGGCCCTGGCCGATCTGCTCCATTGCCACCCGCGCGCCCCACGGCGCGTGCGCCTCCAAGTGCGCGGCGAGCAGTTTGGTCGCCTCGGCCGCGTCCTGGCCCGGCGGCACCCGAAGGCTGATCAGTGCACGCGCGCCCGCCTGTACCGACGGTGTGGCGCCCACCACGGGCGGGCAGTCGATGCCGAGCACCGTGACGGCGGGCCGTGCCCAGACGCGGTCCGCGACCGAGCCCTCTCCGATCAGCCCCACACCGTCGAGGACCTTGGCGTCCTTGCGGAACTCCTCCTCGGGGTAGGCGAGTCCGTCCCAGGTCGCGTCGGCGGCCAGCCCGTCGACGGTCGTCGAGCCGTCCTCGGCACGCAACGAGTCCAGTACGCGGATCAGGGCGGCCAGCGCGTCAGGCGCGGCGCCACCGAACTGCCCGGAGTGCAGATTGCCCTCGAGGGTGTCGATCTGGACCCGCAACAGTGTCATGCCCCGCAGACTGGCCGTCACCGTCGGCAGCCCGACGCGGAAGTTGCCGGTGTCGCCGATCACGATGGCGTCCGCGGTCAGCAGATCGGGGTGAGCCTCCGCGTACTGCTCGAGACCGCCCGTGCCCTGCTCCTCCGAGCCCTCCACTATGACCTTGATGTTCACCGGCACTCCGCCGTTGGCCTTGAGAGCGCGCAGCGCGAGCAGGTGCATGATGAACCCGCCCTTGCAGTCGGCGGCACCGCGTCCGTACCACCGGCCGTCGCGCTCGGTGAGCACGAACGGCGGGGAGACCCAGGCCGCCTCGTCCAGCGGGGGCTGCACGTCGTAGTGCGCGTACAGCAGCACGGTCGGGGCGCCGGCCGGGCCGGGCAGGAAGCCGTAGACGGACTGGGTACCGTCCGGGGTGTCGAGGACGGCCACGTCCGTGAACCCCTCCGCCCCGAGCGCCCGCGCCACCCATGCTGCCGCCGCCTCGCACTCGCTCTTCGGGAACTGTGCCGGGTCCGCCACCGATTGGTACGCCACCAGTTCCGTCAGCTCCGCCTTTGCGCGGGGCAGCAGCGATGCGACGGTCTCGGCGATCGGTACGGCGGTCATGGGCACGCTCCTCGTGGGCACGTCGTTGTGCGATGTGTGTACGGCGAATGTGTGGTCGATCCTCCCACAACGGGCGGGACACGACCGCGCCGTAGGATGCCGTCGAGAGCTTGGGCCACAGGTCGGATCGGGAGCAGAAGTACATCGTGAGCAGCGAGAACGATGCCACCGGAGCAGAGGCGGCAAATGAGCTTGGCGACCCCGTCTGGGACGTCGTCGTGGTCGGCGGAGGCCCCGCGGGGGCATCGGCGGCGTACGCGGCGGCGGTGACCGGGCGCAGAGTGCTCCTTCTGGAGAAGGCCGAACTGCCCCGCTACAAGACCTGTGGCGGGGGAATCATCGGACCGTCGCGCGACAGTCTCCCGCCCGGCTTCGAGCTGCCGCTGCGCGACAGGGTGCATGCCGTCACCTTCTCGCTCAACGGCAGGCTCGCACGCACCCGACGCTCCAAGCGGATGCTCTTCGGGCTCATCAACCGGCCCGACTTCGACGCCGGCCTCGTCGAACAGGCGCAGAAGGTGGGGACGGTGCTGCGCACCGGCGCGACCGTCTCCCGTGTCGAACAGCACGGGCCCGCCGTGCCGGACCGGCGTACGGTCGCCGTGGTGCTCTCCGACGGGGAGACGATCCTGACCCGCGCCGTCGTCGGCGCTGACGGCAGCGCCGGCCGGATAGGCGCTCATGTCGGTGTGAAGCTCGACCAGGTGGATCTGGGTCTGGAGGCCGAGATCCCGGTCCCCGCGACGGTCGCGGAGGACTGGGAGGGCCGGGCGCTCATCGACTGGGGCCCGATGCCCGGCAGTTATGGCTGGGTGTTCCCCAAGGGACAGACGCTGACCGTCGGTGTGATCTCGGCACGCGGCGAAGGCGCCGCCACCAAGCGGTATCTGGAGGACTTCATCGCCCGGCTGGGACTCGCCGGCTTCGAGCCCGCCGTCTCGTCCGGCCATCTGACGCGCTGCCGCAGCGACGACTCGCCGCTGTCGCGCGGCCGGGTGCTGGTGTGCGGCGACGCGGCCGGGCTGCTCGAGCCGTGGACCAGGGAGGGCATCTCCTTCGCGCTGCGCTCCGGCCGGCTCGCGGGGGAGTGGGCGGTAAGGATCGCCGAGGCCCACGACGCCGTCGACGCGCGCAGGCAGGCGCTGAACTACGCGTTCGCCGTCAAGTCCGGGCTGGGTGTCGAAATGGCTGTCGGGCGGCGCATGCTTGCTGCTTTCGAGCGCAGGCCGGGGCTGCTGCACGCGGTGCTCACCGGATTCCGGCCCGCGTGGAAGGCGTTCGCGGACATCACCCGCGGGTCGACGACCCTGGCCGGCCTGGTGCGTACGCACCCGTTGGCGCGGCGGGCGCTGGACATGCTGGACAAGCGGGCGTAGCGCGGTCGCCCTGGGGGCGGGACGGGTGGGAGGCACGCGGGCCCGTGCGGGACGGGCGTGCGGCGTGCGGCTGCCCGGCGGGCGCGCTCTGTCCCGGCGGCGCGTCGGGTCAGGCCGGCGCGCCGGCCCGTGGGCGCGTCGGCTCATGCGGGCGCGTTCTGCCACTCCCTCCCGGGCGGCGCGCTCCGTGGGCGGGCCGGGATTCGCGCCCGGCTGGAGCGGCTGGAGCAGCTGAACCGGCTGGAGCACCATCCGGCGGACGCCTGCCGCAGGCCGCCACCCGAGCCCGTACTCCCGAGGGAGTACGCGTGATCGCCACGCCGGGCTGACGCCCACGCCCCCACTCCGATCTAGCGTGGCCGTATGGAACAGCAGCGCACCGGCACCTGCGGAGGTCCGCCCTGGCGACGGGGCGGGCCTTCTTGGATGCACCCGTTCGAGGACCGGCGCGACAGGACCCGCATCCCGTGGGCGTCGACCCTGGCGATCGCCGTGATCGTCATGGTCGGCTCCGGTTTTGCCGCCGAGGGGCAGCCCGAACGCGAACCCCTCGACGCCTTCGCCCGCGTCCTGCTCCTCCTCGGCCCGGCGCTGCTCCTGCTGCGCAACCGGTATCCCGTGTTCACCGTCTTCGGCGTGTGCGGCACGGCCTTCGTCTACTTCGCGGCGGGCTATCCGTACGGGCCGGTCTTCCTCACCATCGCCGTCGCCTGCTTCGCCGCGATCGTCGCCGGACACCGGCGGGCCGCCTGGTGGGCCATCGGCCTGCTGTGGGTGGGGCATCTGCTGATCGCGCACTGGCTGTACCGGTATCTGCCTCCGGCCGGCGACGACGCGGCGCCCTGGGGTCAGGAGGTGTTCATCACCGCCTGGGTGATGGCGATCGTGGCCGCGTCCGAGCTGGTGCGCGTACGCCGCGAGGTGTGGGCGCGGGAGCGCGCCGAGCGCGCCGCCGCGGAGAAGCGCCGCGCGGACGAGGAACGGCTGCGCATCGCCCGCGAACTCCACGACGTCCTCGCGCACTCGATCTCCGTCATCAACGTGCAGGCAGGCGTGGGGCTGGCGCTGCTCGACTCCGACCCCGAACAGGCGCGTACCGCCCTGACCACCATCAAGGCGGCGAGCAAGGAGGCACTGGGCGAGGTGCGGCAGGTCCTCGACACTCTGCGCACCCCCGGCGACGCCCCCCGCGCCCCCGCGCCCGGCCTGGACCGCCTCCCCGAACTCGTCGAACAGGCCGCGGGCGCCGGGCTCACCGTCGACGTGGAAACCGTCGGTGAACCGGCAGCGCTCGCGCCCGGCGCAGACCTCGCCGCGTTCCGGATCGTGCAGGAGGCGCTGACGAACGTCCTGCGGCACTCGGGCTCACGCACCGCGCGGGTACGGATCGCCTACGCGCCGGGCAGGCTCGACCTCCGGATCGACGACGACGGGCCCGCGACCGGCTCGGACGCGGGCGGCAGCGGCAACGGCCTGGCCGGCATGCGGGAACGGGCCGCTGCTCTCGGTGGCACCCTCAAGGCGGGGCCGCGGCCGGACGGCGGCTTCAGGGTCCGAGCCGAACTGCCCGTGCGGCCCAAGGAGACGACGTGATCCGTGTAGTGCTCGCCGACGACCAGATCCTGGTCCGGGCAGGCTTTCGTGCCCTGTTGGGCGCCCAGCCGGACATCGAGGTCGCGGGCGAGGCGTCCGACGGTGAGGAGGCGGTGCGGCTGGTGGGCGAAGTCCGTCCGGACGTCGTGCTGATGGACATCCGGATGCCGAACCTGGACGGACTGGCCGCCACCCGCGGGATCACCGGTGACGAGCGCCTGGCGGACGTGAAGGTGGTCATGCTCACCACCTTCGAACTGGACGAGTACGTCTTCGAGGCCATCCGCTCCGGCGCCTCCGGCTTTCTGGTGAAGGACACGGAACCGGCCGAGCTGCTGCGCGCGGTACGGGCGGTGGTGTCCGGGGACGCACTGCTGTCGCCGGGGGTGACGCGCCGTCTGATCGCCGAGTTCGCGGCGCGTTCCAAGGGGCCCGCCGAGGCGCAGGGACTCGGGGACCTCACGGAGCGGGAGCGGGAGGTGATGGCTCTGGTCGGCATGGGCCTGTCCAACGAGGAGATCGCCCGCCGCCTCTTCGTCAGCCCGCTGACCGCCAAGACGCACGTGAGCCGCACCATGGTGAAACTCGGCGCCCGCGACCGCGCCCAACTGGTCGTGCTGGCCTATGAGTCGGGGCTGGTGCGCCCCGGCTGGCTCGGCTGAGGAGCGCCGCGCGGCCGGGGCCAGGGGTCTGGGCCTCGTTCCGAACACAGGACGGGGCCGTGGCCGGAGGCTCATCGCCCCCAGCCACGACCGCGTCCGGCCGGTCGGTCCCGTCGGCCCCGCCTTCGAGAGCAGCCGGTCAGTCGCCGACGGCCACCCGCTGCGGCTCCTGCTCCGGCAGCGACTTGGCCACCACCACGCCCTCCGTCCCGCGACGGGTGCGCAGCCCGGTCAGCGTGATGAGCAGTCCGGTTGCGGCAATGACGGTGACGACCACCAGACCGGGCCGGAAGCTGTCGAGCACATCCTGCGCGGAGCGGCCCGTCTCGCCGCCCGCCGTGATCACCGCAGTGACGACAGCGAGGAAGATCGCGCCACCGACCTGGATCGAGGTGTTCAGCAGCCCGGAGACCATGCCCTGTTCATGGTCCTCCACCCCGTTGGTGGCCTGGATGTTGAGCGAGGGAAACACCAGCGCGCAGGCCGCGCCCAGCAGCAGCATCGACGGCAGGATGACGGCGGCGTACGTGGGGTTCAGATCGACGCGGAGGAACAGTGCGTATCCGACCACCAGCAGTGCGAAACCAGTGGCGATCACACGTGGCGTGCCGAACCGGTCCACCACGGAGCCGATCTTCGTCGCGGACAGTGCCACCAGCGCACCGGCCGGCAGGAAGGCGAGTGCGGTCTCGAGCGCGGACCAGCCGAGCAGGGACTGCATGTACTGGGTGACGAGGAACTGGAACCCGACGTAGGACCCGAAGAAGAACGCGGCACCGAGGTTGGCCCGGATCTGGCTCCCGGAGCGCAGCACTCCCAGCCTGATCAGCGGGTGCGTGCTGCGCCGCTCGATGGTGACGAAGACGGCGAGCAGCACCGCCGCGGCGAGGAAGGACAGCAGTGTCTGCGCGGAGGCCCAGCCGGCCTCGGGGGCCTGTACGACGGTGAAGACGAGCAGCAGCATGGAGGCGGTGCCGGTGACGGCGCCGGGGAGGTCGTAACCCTTCCCGGAGTCCTCGCGGCTGCTGCGCGGGATCAGCCGGATGCCCGCGACGAGGGCGAGCAGTGCGATGGGCGCGGGAAGCAGCATCGTCAGACGCCAGCTGACCTCGGTGAGCAGACCGGAGAGTACGAGGCCCATCGAGAAGCCGGTCGCGGCGCACGTGGTGTAGATGGACAGCGCGCGGTTGCGCTGCGGCCCCTCCTGGAAGGTCGTCGTGATGATCGACAGACCGGCCGGGGCGGTGAATGCCGCGCTCAGGCCCTTGATGAACCGGCTGGCGATCAGCAGTGGTCCGGAGTCGACCAGCCCGCCGAGCAGAGACGCGACGGCGAAGACGGCGAGGGCGATCAGGAACACACGGCGGCGGCCCAGCAGGTCGGCCGCGCGGCCGCCGAGGAGCAGGAGCCCGCCGTAACCCAGGATGTAGCCGCTGACGATCCACTGCAGGGTCGAAGTGGACAGGTCGAGGTCGGTGGCGATCGAGGGCAGGGCGACGCCGACCATCGACACGTCGAGGGCGTCGAGGAACATCGCGGCGCACAGCACGAGGAGGGTGCCCCACAGACGTGGGCTCCAGCGCTCCTGCGTTTCGGGGACGTTGAGCGGAGAGGTCATGCGCTGCAGATTACATGCGCATGCATTGACTGCAAGCGCATTTAATTCCGGTGCAACAAAGTGCGGCTTTTCTGCTAACGTGCGGTCATGGCTGCGACGAAGTCCGAGCAGGCGCTCGTGGAGCAGTGGCGGGACGTGCTCTCGCTGCACGCACGTACGATGTGCGAGCTCGACCGCGAGCTGCACCGGCACGGACTCGGTGCCAGCGACTTCGAGGTGCTCGACGTGCTCGCCGAGATGCGGGCGGAGGACGCCCGGCCCGGCGACTGCTCGTACCGGGTGCAGGAGCTCGCGTCCCGTGTCCATCTCAGTCAGAGCGCGCTCTCCCGTCTGATCGCCCGGCTGGAGAAGGACGGTCTGGTGACCCGCGGCATGTGTCCGGAGGACCGGCGCGGCGTGCGGGTCGCACTCACCGAGGAGGGCCGCTCGCGGCATGCCGCGGTCAAGCCCGTGCAGCGCGCGGTGCTGTCGAGGATGCTGCCCGAGACCCAGTCCTGACCTCGGGGCACGCCGACGAACGAGGGCTGCCCACCGCCCCACTACGACCAGGTGATGCCCGAACGCTCGCGCCACATCCGTGCGAGCCCGGTGTCGCCGACGACGGCCACCGCGTCGAGCGGCAGTCGGTTCCAGAGCGTCAGATAGAGCCGCTCGGCGGTGCCGCGCAGTTCGCAGTCGGCGGGCTCCCCGGCGGTGCGCTCGGTACGAGGCGGCTCGGCGGACAGTCGTACGGTCCACACGTCTTCCGTGTCCGTCGCCCTGACCCGTAGTACTCGCGGGCTGTCGGTACGGACTCTGCTCCGAGGCCGGGCGTGGAACGCGGACAGAAGTTCGTCGACGCCGTCCACCGCGAGATCCGCCGGCACCTGTCCGAGCTCGCCACCGGCCGCCGCCTGGGCGTCCACACGGTGCACCGCCGTCTCGTGCGCCTGGCGTCGCGCCCAGAAGGCGAGCGGCGACGGCGCCGGCAGGAACGACCAGCAGTTCACATCCGCGGGGGCCTCGCGCAGCGCGCCCACCAGCAGCCCATGGCCCTCGCGGTACCACACCAGCAGTTCGTCCCCGTCGAGGTCGGGCTCGCCCTCGTCGGGGTGGTAATCGGTGTAGCCCTCAGTGACGAAGGCCGCAGCCCAGCGGTGCACCATGCCGGTGTGTCGCAGGAGGTCACGCACCTGCCAGGCGGGGCACGTCGGCACCGCCGCGTCCGGCCCCGCCTCCTCTGCGGACTCGGCCAGCAGACGTCCCTCTCGGACGAGCGAACCGATCAGGGCGGAGGTCTCCATGCCGAAGATTGTGCCAGCGGACGGCGCTCTCCTCGAGAAGAGGGCACGGACAGCCCGGGAGCGGGGGTGCGTCAGGCTCCGTGCGGGCGCGCGGCGCGCTGTCCGCCGGTCAGCATCCGTACGAAGAGACCCAGCGCCAGTGCCTGGATCAGTACCGACAGGGCCAGCGCCGGATAGAGGAAGGCGGCCGACTCGGCCACCGTGTCCCCGAGGAGCGTGCCGACGGCCATGAAACCGAAGATCGTCGGCGCGGCCAGCAGGAAGAGCCAGATCCCCGCGAACGAGGCGTCCTCGTGATGGACGAACGCGGTGTCGATCGCGACGTAGACGGCCGCGACGGCAACCAGCGCCAGATACGCCTGGGCGGCGCGGTTGCCGAAGGCGAGTCGTGCAAGCGTGGTCAGTCGGTCGTGCATGGCCTCTCCCGTGGTCGTGGTGGTTCCATGCTGCGCCCGCGAGCCCGGCGCGCGCCTGAGTACGGCTACTCAACCGCCCTGGGTGCGGCGGCCCCCCGCGCGCCGTACGCGATCACGGCCGCGCCCGCTGCCAGCGCCGCCACCGTCGTCAGTGCCACGGGCAATGAGAACCAGTCGGCGAGGAAGCCGATCGCGGGCGGCCCGAGCAGCATTCCGCCGTAGCCGAGAGTCGACGCGGCGGCGACGCCACCGGGGCCGGCGAGTTCGCCCGCTCTGCCGACCGCGACGGGGAAGATGTTCGCGAGCCCCAGGCCGGCGACCGCGAAACCCGCCAGCGCGGCCCACACGGAAGGGGCGAGCGCACCGATCAGCATGCCCGCGGCGGCTGTTGCCCCGCCGATGACGAGCGTGGGGGTCTGGCCGAGCCGCTCCAGCAGCGCCGTGCCGCTGAGCCGGCCGACCGTCATGGTGAGCGCGAACAGCGAGTAGCCGAGGGCGGCGAGCCCCGGGTGGGCGTGAAGGTCCTGCTCCAGATGGAGCGCGCTCCAGTCCGCCATCGCACCCTCGCCGTAGGCGGTGCACAGGGCGATCACGCCGAAGAGCAACACGAGCCGGCGCGTGCGGCCCTCGATGCGCCGTGGTGCCGTGCGTGCCCGCGTTGTGCCCGTCGAGGGCGCCCGATGACGCAGCAGGACGGGCCCGGCCACCGCGGTCACGAGCAGTCCGATGCCGGTGAGGGCAAGCAGATGGGCGGCGGCGGACAGGCCACCCGCGACCAGGCCGCCGAGGCCCGCGCCGAGCATCCCGCCGAGACTGAACGCCGCGTGGAAGCTCGGCATGACGGGCCGTCGCATGGCCGACACCAGGTCGACGGCTGCGCTGTTCATGGCGACGTTGATGCCGCCGTACGCGGCCCCGAAGACGAGCAGCACGAGGCCGAGCGCGAGGGCGGAGTGCGTCAGGGGCGGGAGCGCCATGCTCAGTGCCAGCAGTACGGCACTGGCGACGGTGACGGGGTGGCTGCCGAAGCGGCGGCAGAGCCTCCCGGTGAGGGTCATCGTCACCACGGCGCCGGCCGACACCCCGAGCAGGGCGAGGCCCAGGTCGCTCGCGGACGAGCCGGTCTGCTGCTTGATGGCCGGGATGCGGACGACCCACCCCGCGAAGAGGAAGCCGTCGAGGGCGAAGAAGACGGTGAGGGCGATGCGGAGGCGGGACGGAGAGGTCGGGGCGGGATCTCCGCCAGGTACCCCCGGTACGGCCGTCCTGACTTTGTTTAGTAGCGGCACAAAAGCAGGATAGGGCCTCGGGGCCCATCCGTTCAAGGCGGCCGGATTACCTCCCGCCGGGGCGGCGCACCACCAGGATCATGGGAGACTCACCTGCATGAACGGCAAGGGGACGACCACCCGGACACGACTGGAGAGAGGTCGCAGCGCGCTCGGCCCCGCCCTGGAACTGGTTCACACCGGGCGGGCGCCCACGCGTGCCGTGCTGACCGCCGAGCTCGGCGTCACCCGTGCGACCGCCGGAGCAGTGGCGGCGGAGCTCGAAGCCCTCGGGCTGATCCGCGTCGACTCCCGGCCCGGTGCCGCCGCCGGATCCCAGGGAAGGCCCTCGCACCGGCTCTCGGTCAACGAGACCGGCCCGGTCGTCCTCGCCGCGCAGGTCCACGCCGACGGATTCCGCGCCGCCCTCGTCGGCCTCGGCGGCAGCATCGTCGCCACCGCGCCCGGCTGCGTCACCGTCCAGGCCGACCCCGCCCAGGTGTTGGGGGAGGTCGTCGAGGCGGGCGCCGAACTGCTGCGCCGCAGCGGCCGCCGCTGCGTGGGCGCCGGACTCGCCGTGCCCTCAGCGGTCGCGGAGCCCGAGGGCACCGCGCTCAACCCGCTGCACCTCGCCTGGCCGGCCGGCGCCCCGGTGCGGGACATCTTCGCCGAGCGGGTGAGCGCCGCGGGCATCACCGGCCCCGCGTTCACCGGCAACGACGTCAACCTCGCCGCACTCGCAGAACACCGCCACGGCGCCGGCAGGGGCGCCCACCACCTGCTGTGCGTCGCCACCGGCCACCGGGGCGTCGGCGGGGCGCTCGTCCTCGACGGGCGGCTGCACAGCGGCAGTTCGGGCCTCGCGCTGGAGGTGGGGCACCTCACCGTCAACCCCGAGGGCCGCCCCTGCCACTGCGGCAGCCGCGGCTGCCTCGACGTCGAGGCCGACCCGCTCGCCTTCCTCACGGCCGCCGGCCGAGCCGCCGGCCCGGAGGTCTCCCTGCTGCAGCAGTCGCGGGACCTGCTCCGGGAGGAGTACGACGATCCCGCCGTCCGGCGCGCGGGCGAGGAGCTCGTCGACCGTCTGGGCCTGGGACTGGCCGGGCTGGTCAACATCCTCAACCCGGACCGGATCATCCTGGGCGGGCTCCACCGCGAACTCCTCGACGCCGACCCGGAGCGCCTGCGTGCCGTCGTCGCCGACCGCAGCCTGTGGGGCCAGAGCGGCGGAGTCCCCATCCTCGCCTGCACCCTCGACCACAACAGCCTCGTCGGGGCGGCCGAACTGGCCTGGCAGCCGGTACTCGACGACCCGTTGGCCGCGCTCGGCTGACGGCCGCGCGCACACGAGCGGAAGGCCCGCCGCCGCAGTTCGGCTTCCAGCCGCGGCGGGCATCCTGCGCCCCGCGGGGACGGCCACCCGTCCGGGGGCATGGTCGGCAGCAGGCGAGACGGTTGCGGGTAGGCCACGACATGTGATCAACGAGCCGGCACGCCCGCACCGCCTTCGGCGCCTGTGGCACAGGCTGGCCGACTCGTGGCTCGGGCTCGCCTGGAAGAGCGGCCGTGAGATCGAGCTGATGCACCGAGCCATGGGCTTCGCCGCGCTCGCGTTCCTGACGCTCGTACCGCTGCTCGTCGTCGTCGCGGCCACCGATCCGGCGAGCGGCCGGGGATTCGCCCTCTGGCTGAGCCAGGCGCTCGGACTCACCGAATCCTCGCAGGACGAGGTCGAGCGGCTCTTCGGCCTGCCGGGGCAGGCGTTGCAGCGCACCACCGCCTTCGGTCTCGCCGCGCTCACCGTCTTCGGCCTGACCTTCGGCTCCGCGGTGCAGACCTGCTACGAGAAGATCTGGGACCTCCCGGCGGCCCGCTGGCACACGATGTGGCGGCATGTCGTGTGGCTGGCGATGCTCATCGCCTATCTGATGATCTTCGTGAGCACGCCGTTGCCCGACGGATCGCTCGTGGCCTCCGCGATCGCCCTCCTGGGCGACCTGGGGGGCACGGTCCTGTTCTTCTGGGCGTCCCAACGCGTCCTGCTGGGCGGACGGGTCCGCTGGCGGGCCCTGCTGCCGGGTGCCCTGGCCACCGCCATCGGCATGCTCGGGCTACGGGTCTTCTCCCAGCTGGTCTTCTCTCCGCTGATCGCCTCGAACGCGGTGACCTACGGCCCGTTCGGCACGGTGCTGGTGATCCAGTCCTGGCTCACCGGCGTCGGGGTGATCGTCTACGGCGGTGCGATCGCCGGACGCCTGGCCCACGACCTGCTGACCTTGCGGCGTTTGTTCCACCACGACAAACCGCCGCGCGCACACTGACACGAAGGACGCGGCCGGACCGCGCCCCCGCCGAGCCCGACCCGGCCCTGCGGGCCCACCGACTGGATGCCCATTCGGCGGGCCCGCAGCGAAGACGCTCCGGTCGTCAGGCGCCGACGTAGTCCGCGAGGTGTTCGCCGGTGAGGGTGGAGCGGGCGGCGACGAGGTCGGCGGGCGTGCCCTCGAAAACGATCTGGCCGCCGTCGTGGCCTGCGCCGGGGCCGAGGTCGATGATCCAGTCGGCGTGCGCCATGACCGCCTGGTGGTGCTCGATCACGATGACGGACTTGCCGGAGTCGACGAGCCGGTCGAGCAGGCCGAGCAGCTGCTCGACATCGGCGAGGTGGAGGCCGGTGGTCGGCTCGTCGAGGACGTAGACACCGCCCTTCTCGGACATGTGCGTGGCCAGCTTGAGGCGCTGCCGCTCGCCGCCGGACAGGGTGGTGAGCGGCTGGCCGAGGCTGAGGTAGCCGAGCCCGACGTCTGCGAGCCGCTGCAGGATCTTGTGCGCCGCCGGCGTGTGCGCATCGCCGGAACCGAAGAACTTCTCGGCCTCGGTCACCGACATGGCCAGCACCTCGCTGATGTCCCGGCCGCCGAGACGGTACTCCAGCACCGATGCCTGGAACCGCTTCCCCTCGCAGTCCTCGCAGGGGGTGGCGACGCCCGCCATCATCGCCAGGTCGGTGTAGATGACGCCGGCGCCGTTGCAGGTGGGGCAGGCGCCCTCTGAGTTGGCGCTGAACAGGGCCGGCTTCACACCGTTGACCTTCGCGAACGCCTTGCGGATCGGGTCGAGCAGTCCGGTGTACGTCGCCGGGTTGCTGCGTCGCGAGCCGCGGATCGGGCTCTGGTCGATCGACACCACACCGGTGTCGGCGGCTCCCGACTGATTCGGAAGCGACCCGTGCAGGAGCGAGCTCTTGCCGGAGCCGGCGACGCCGGTGACGACGGTGAGCACCCCGAGGGGGACGTCGACGTCGACGTCGCGCAGGTTGTTCGCCGACGCGCCGCGGATCTCCAGCGCGCCGGTGGGCTTCCGTACCGTCTCCTTGACGGCGGCCCGGTCGTCGAGATGGCGGCCGGTGACGGTGCCACCGGCCCGCAGCCCCTCGACGGTGCCTTCGAAGCAGACGGTGCCGCCGCCCGTACCGGCACCGGGGCCGAGGTCGACGACGTGGTCGGCGATCGCGATCGCCTCCGGCTTGTGCTCCACGACGAGCACCGTGTTGCCCTTGTCCCGCAGACGCAGGAGCAGGTCGTTCATGCGCTGGATGTCATGGGGGTGCAGGCCGATGGTGGGCTCGTCGAAGACATAGGTGACGTCGGTGAGCGAGGAGCCGAGGTGGCGGATCATCTTGACGCGCTGCGCCTCGCCGCCCGACAGCGTGCCCGCCGGCCGGTCGAGTGCGAGATAGCCGAGGCCGATCTCCACGAACGAATCGAGGGTCCGCTGCAGTGCGGCGAGCAGCGGCGCCACCGAAGGCTCCTCGAGCCCGCGGATCCACTCG
Organism: Streptomyces sp. NPDC096176; assembly: GCF_044763255.1. NCBI lineage: Bacteria > Bacillati > Actinomycetota > Actinomycetes > Kitasatosporales > Streptomycetaceae > Streptomyces > Streptomyces sp. NPDC096176. The sequence continues at coordinate 216,156 of NZ_JBIWFV010000003.1, forward strand.
GCCAGGTCGCGGATCTCCATCGCGCAGGCGTCGGCGATGCTGATCTGCTTGATCTTCGACGACCGGGCCCCCTCGCTGAGCCGGGTGCCCTCGCACTCGGGACAGGTGGTGAAGGTGACGGCCCGCTCCACGAACGCCCGGATGTGCGGCTGCATCGCCTCCTTGTCCTTGGACAGGAAGGACTTCTGGATCTTCGGGATCAGCCCCTCGTAGGTGAGGTTGACGCCGTTGACCTTCACCTTGGTCGGCTCGCGGTAGAGGAAGTCCTGCATCTCCTCCTTGGTGAACCGGCGGATCGGCTTGTTCGGGTCGAGAAACCCCGACGCGGCGTAGATTCCCACGGTCCACACGTTGTCCGACTTCCAGCCGGGGATGGTGAACGCGCCCTCGGCGATGGACTTGGAGTCGTCGTAGAGCTGTGTGAGGTCGATGTCGGAAACCTTGCCCCGGCCTTCGCAGTGCGTGCACATGCCGCCGGTGCGGTTGTACGTGGCCTTCACGGTCTTCGTCTTGGCGGAGCCGCGCTCGACGGTGATCCCACCACTCGCCCGGACCGAGGCGGTGTTGAAGGAGTAGGCGCTGGGCGGGCCGATGTACGGCTTGCCGAGCCGGCTGAAGAGGATGCGCAGCATCGCGTTGGCGTCCGTGGCGGTGCCGACCGTGGAACGGGGGTCGGCGCCCATCCGCTGCTGGTCGACGGTGATCACGGTGGTCAGTCCGTCGAGGACGTCGACCTCGGGTCGCGCGAGGGTCGGCATGAAGCCCTGCACGAAGGTGCTGTACGTCTCGTTTATCAGCCGCTGCGACTCCGCGGCGATCGTGTTGAACACCAGCGAGCTCTTGCCCGAGCCCGAGACGCCGGTGAACACCGTGAGGCGGCGCTTCGGGATCTCGATGCTGACGTCCTTGAGGTTGTTCTCGCGCGCACCGTGCACACGGATGAGATCGTGGCTGTCGGCAGCGTGCGGCGCAGGCGACTGCGTGCTCGTCCTCTTGGTCATGCTCTTTGTGTCTCCCTCTGTCGGTCGGAGCCGCCTTCGCGGCTCCTCGGGCGTCGCCTGGCTCGATCTGCCCGGCTTCGAGCAGTACGTCTTGATCTCCTGCGCCGGCGTCTGCCGGCCGGGGCGGGTTGCACCGGCCGGGCTCTCCTTCACCTCACGCGCAGCCTGAACGCGGCGCGCGGATCACCGGCAGGGTGGGCCGGTCCGCGGGACCGGAGCTCACTGCTTGCGAGGCTGAGTGAAGCGCAGCATGTTGCCGGCCGGGTCGCGAAAGGCGCAGTCGCGGACGCCGTAGGGCTGGTCGATCGGCTCCTGCAGCACCTCCCCGCCGGCGGCGCGGATGCGCTCGAAGGTCGCGTCGCAGTCGTCGGTCCTGAAGATGACACCACGCAGCAGACCCTTCGCGAGCAGTTCCGCCATGGCCTCCCGGTCGGCGGGCGAGGCGTTCGGGTCCGCAAGCGGCGGCTCGAGGACGATCTCCACATCGGGCTGCGACGGCGAGCCGACGGTCACCCACCGCATCCCCTCGAATCCGACGTCGTTGCGCACCTCCAGGCCGAGAACGTCCCGGTAGAAGGCGAGGGCCTTGTCGTGGTCGTCGACGGCGATGAAGCACTGCGAAAGTGTGATGTCCATGCGCGTCACGCTACGGGCGGGGGGACGGGTTGTGCTTCTCCATTCCTGACCGGTCGCGTGTGGATCTTGGCGATGCAGGCCGGGACGGCGGCGCCCTCGTCGTGGCGGCGGGCCCGGTAGGAGCTCGGGCTCTCGCCGACCAGCTCCGTGAACCGCGAGCTGAACGACCCCAGCGAGGTGCAGCCGACCGCGAAGCAGACCTCCGTGACCGCCAGGTCGCCCCGCCGCAGCAGCGCCTTGGCCCGCTCGATCCGCCGCGTCATCAGGTAGCTGTACGGCGTCTCCCCGAATGCGGCGCGGAAGCTGCGGGAGAAATGGCCCGGCGACATGAGGGCGATGCGGGCCAGCGCCGGAACGTCGAGCGGCTCGGCGTATGCGCGGTCCATCAGGTCACGGGCCCGGCGCAGCCGGACGAGGTCCTCCAGTGTCACGCGACCACCATCGCACAGCGCCGGGTGCCGCGGGGTGGGCTCTGTGGAGGCGGGCTGCGCCGGGGCACGGAGCGCCGAGGTCCTCAGGCAGGTGCGTCGGCCTCCGGGCCCAGCACTCCGCCGAAGCGGTCGCCCTGCCTGTCCGCGGGGCGACGTGTCCTCGGCTGTTCCGGCTCGGTCCGGGCCGCCACCGGGGGCAGTGGCCGCTCGGCCGGTGCGGCGGCAGCGACCGTCAGCGCTTCGCCATGGTGATGGATGTCCAGCGGCTCGCCGTGGACAAGGGTGTAGCGGGCGAGGCCGCCACCGATCTCCACGCGCAGCCGCCGTCCCAGCACCACGACGCTGAAGGCCAGCCGGGACAGCTGCTCGGGCAGCCGGGGCGCGAAGCCGAACACCCCGTCCCGTAGCCGTAGACCGCCGAAGCCGAGGACCAGAGAGATCCAGCTGCCGGCCAGGGAGGCGATGTGCAGCCCGTCGCGGGTGTTGTGCTCCAGGTCCTCCAGATCCATCAGGGCCGCCTCGCCCAGATACGCGTAGGCCAGCCGAAGGTGGCCGGTCTCCGCGGCCATCACGGATTGCGTGCACGCCGAGAGGGAGGAGTCGCGCACCGTCAGCGCCTCGTAGTAGGCGAAATTGCGGGCCTTCTCCTCGGCGGTGAAGGCGTCCCCGCGCATCTGCATGGCGAGCACCAGGTCGGCCTGCTTGACGACCTGCTTGCGGTAGAGGTCGAAGTACGGGAAGTGCAGCAGCAGCGGGTACTGCTCCGTTTCAGTGGCGTCGAAGTCCCACTGCTGGCAGCGGGTGAAGCCCTCCGCCTGCTCGTGTACTGCGAGTGCCTCGTTGTACGGGATCGCGACCGCCGCCGCCGCGTCCCGCCAGGCCGCGGTCTCCTCCTCGTCGACTCCCAGTTCACGGGCCCGGTCCGGGTGCCGTACGGCGGCCTCCGCCGCCGCCATCAGATTCTGCTGAGCCATCAGATTCGTGTAGAGATTGTCGCGCGCCACGGCACTGTACTCGTCGGGCCCGGTGACGCCGTCGATGTGGAAGGTGCCCTGGGAGTCGTGGTGGCCGAGCGAGTGCCATAGCCGGGCCGTGTCCACCAGCAGATCGAGACCCGGCCCTCTTTCGAACACCTCGTCGCCGGTGGCGCTCACATAGCGCTGCACCGCGTCGGCGATGTCCGCGTTGACGTGGAAGGCCGCCGTTCCGGCCGGCCAGTACGCCGAGCACTCCTGCCCGGTGATGGTCCGCCACGGGAAGGCAGCCCCGGCGAGACCGAGCTGACGCGCCCGCCGACGGGCGATCGGGAGCGTCGAATGACGCCACCGAAGCACCGGAGCGACCGCCCTCGGCGCCGTGAACGTGAGCACCGGCAGGACGAAGGACTCGATGTCCCAGAACGAGTGGCCGTCGTAGCCCGTCCCCGTCAGCCCCTTGCCCGGGATGGCTCGTTCCTCGCCCCGAGCGGCCGCCTGCAGCACGTGGAAGAGGGCGAACCGCACTGCCTGCTGGATCTGGGCGTCGCCGTCCACCTCGACGTCGGCGCCCGCCCAGAAGTGGTCCAGATAGGCACGCTGTTCGGCGAGCAGGCCGTCCCACCCAGTGGCGCGCGCGGCTGCGAGCGCGGCATCGACCTGGTCATGGACGGCCGGCAGGGACCGCTGGCCGGACCACCCGTACGACACGAACTTCACCAGCCGCAGCCGTCGGCCGGGCGCCAGCGAGCTGATGACGGTGAGCCGGCTGATGTCCGGCTCGCTGTGGGCGGCCCAGGTGGTGCCCTCCGGCCCCTCGACCAGATGGTCCGCCGCCGCTCCCACGAGCAGTCTGCTTCGTTCGGTGCAGTGCACCAGCCGAAGCCGGGTGCCCTGCGCGTAGTGCTCCTGCGAGCGGAGCGGGGAGTCGATGGCGGCGGCGATCCGCGGGTCGTTTCCGCTGGCCGGCAGCTTCTCGTTGGCCACGAGTTCTGACTGGAGGACGACACGTGCGTCGCTGTCCAGCGGCTCCACCTCGTACGCGACCGCTGCGACCGCCCGCTGGGTGAGTGACACCAGACGGGTGGAGGTGATGCGCAGTGAGCAGCCGTTCGGCGTGGTCCACTCGGCGGTACGGGTGAGCAGCCCGGAGCGGAAGTCGAGGACCCGTTCGTGGGCCGTCAGTTCGCCGTAGCGCAGGTCGAACGGCTCGTCGTCGACGAGCAGCCGGATGATCTTCCCGTTGGTGACGTTGATCATCGTCTCGCCGGATTCCGGGTAGCCGTAGCCGGCCTCCGCGTACGGCAGCGGGTGCAGTTCGTGCACACCATTGAGGTAGGTGCCCGGGAGCCCGTGCGGCTCGCCCTCGTCGAGGTTGCCGCGCCAGCCGATGTGCCCGTTGGCCAGGGCGAAGACCGACTCGCTCTGGGCCAGGACATCCAGATTCAGCTCGGCCTCACGCAGCCGCCACGGTTCCACCGCGAAGCTCGGGTGGCTGATCATCGGACCTCCAGGAGCTCGGCGAGGTCGTCGACCACGGTGTCGGCGCCGTGCCGGCGCAGTGCGTCGGCCTGCCCGGCCCGGTCGACACCGACGACGAGCCCGAACCCTCCGGCCCGCCCGGACTCCACGCCGGCCAGCGCGTCCTCGAACACGGCGGCCTCGCCCGGTTCGACGCCCAGCGCGCGAGCCGCCGCCAGATAGGTGTCCGGCGCCGGCTTCCCGCGCAGGTGCTGCTCCGCGGCCACGATCCCGTCGATGCGCTCCTCGAACAGGTCGGCGATGCCCGCGGCGACCAGCACGTCATGGCAGTTGGCGCTGGAGGAGACCACCGCGCGCCGCAGACCTGCGTCCCGTACCGCCCGGACGAACGTCACCGAGCCCTCGTACGGCTGCACGCCCTGCTCGTGGATCAGCCGGAGCACCAACTCGTTCTTGCGGGTGCCCAGGCCGTACACCGTCTCGGCATCCGGCGGATCGTCGGGCGTCCCCTCGGGCAGCTCCACGGAGCGCGAGGCAAGGAAGGTGCGGACTCCGTCGGCGCGCGGTCTGCCGTCCACGTACTCGTCGTAGTCTCGCACCTCGTCGAACGGGACGAACGGCGTGCCGTCGCGTTCCGCTCTGCGGCGCAGGAAATCGTCGAACATCTCTTTCCACGCCGCCGCGTGGACGGTCGCGGTCCGAGTGAGGACGCCGTCGAGGTCGAACAGACACGCACGCACATGATCCGGGAGCCCCAGCATGCGACGAGTCTAGGAGCGGCTCCACCACCCGGCACGGCGGTACGGCCAGCCGGTGGAGTCGCCGGTCGAGTGCCGGAATGCAGGTCGTCGTGAAGCGGCGTGTACTGGACTGGCCGGATCTTGCCGAACATCAGGGAAGGCCCATGACCGACCTGGACGCTCTGTCGGTGAACACCGTCCGAGGCCTCTGCATGGACGCCGTGCAGCAGGCCGACTCCGGCCATCCGGGTACGCCGATGGGCATCGCGCCCGTCGCGTACACGCTGTGGCAGAGGTTCCTGCGGTTCGACCCGCAGGACCCCATCTGGCCCAACCGCGACCGCTTCGTTCTCTCCGAGGGACACGCGTCGGTGCTGCTGTGGTCGCTGCTGTATCTGACCGGCGTCCGTGCGGTCGACCCCGACTACGAGGTGCTGGGACGCCCGTCGGTCACGCTCGACGACCTGAAGTCGTTCCGCCAGCTCGACTCCCGTTGCCCCGGCCACCCCGAGTACCGGTGGACGAGCGGTGTCGAGACCACGACCGGGCCGCTCGGTCAGGGGGTCGCCACCTCCGTGGGCATGGCGATGGCGGGCAGGTGGCTGGCCGGGAGGTACAACCGGGACGACTTCCCGCTCTTCGACTTCGACGTGTACGCGCTGGCCGGCGACGGCTGCATGATGGAAGGCGTCGCCTCGGAGGCCGCCTCCCTCGCCGGGCACCTCGGGCTGTCCAACCTGTGCTGGATCTACGACTCCAACCGGGTCACCATCGAGGGCCACACGGACATCACGTTCACGGAGGACGTCGCCGCCCGGTTCCTCGCCTACGGCTGGAACGTGACCACCGTCGCCGATGCGAATGAACTCGACGCCGTTGAGCGCGCGTTCCACTCCTTCCGGGCGGAGAGCGAGCGGCCCACCCTGATCGTCGTGCACAGCCACATCGGCTACGGCTCACCCGTCGAGGACTCGCCGAAGGCCCACGGTTCGCCGCTCGGGCCCGACGGGGTACGCGCCACCAAACGCTTCCTGGGCATGCCGGAGGACGAGATCTTCTTCGTTCCCGACGGAGTGCGTGACTGGTTCGACCAGGGCATCGGCGCCCGGGGCGCCGCGCTGCGCACCGCGTGGCAGGAGCGGTTCGACGCCTACCGGGCTGCCTGGCCCGAACTGGCCGACGAACTGGAGCGCATGCAGCGCCGCGAACTCCCCGACGGCTGGGACAGTGGGCTGCCCGACTTTCCCGCCGACCCCAAGGGGCTCGCCACAAGGGAGTCCTCCAGCCAGGTTCTCAACGCTCTCGCGCAGCGCGTGCCGTGGCTCATCGGCGGCTCCGCCGACCTCTCGCCGTCGACCAAGACCCGGCTCACCTTCGACGGCGCGGGCGACTTCGAACCCGACAACTGGTCCGGCCGCAATCTGCACCTCGGCATCCGGGAACACGCCTCCGCGGCCGTCGTCAACGGCATGGCGCTGACGAAGCTGCGGCCGTTCTGGTCGGGATTCCTCATCTTCTCCGACTACGCGAAGGCAGCCATCCGGCTGTCCGCGCTGATGGAGATCCCGGCCGTCCACATCTTCACCCACGACTCCATCGGCGTCGGCGAGGACGGGCCCACCCACCAGCCCGTGGAACAACTCGCCGGACTCCGCGCGATGCCGGGTCTGCTGGTGTTCCGGCCCTGCGACGCCGGTGAAGTAGTCGAGACATGGCGAGTGGTCGCGGCGCTCCGCCACGAGCCGGCGGCGCTCGTCCTGTCCCGCCAGGCTCTGCCCACACTCGACCGGTCGCGGCTCGCCGCCGCGTCCGGAGTCGCACGCGGCGGCTACGTCCTGGCCGACGCGCCTTCAGGAGAGCCGCAGCTGATCCTCCTCGCCACCGGATCGGAGGTGTCCCTCGCGCTGTCCGCCCGCGACGAACTCGCCGCGGAGGGCATCGAGGCCCGGGTGGTCAGCCTGCCGTGCTGGGAATTGTTCGACCGTCAGCCGCGGGAGTACCGCGACCAGGTCCTGCCGCCCGCGGTGACCGCACGGATCGGCATCGAGCAGGCATCGACGTTCGGGTGGGACCGGTACGTGGGGGACGGCGGCGCCCTCATCGGTATGCACACCTACGGCGCGTCGGCACCGCTGAAACAACTGCTGACGAAGTTCGGATTCACCACCCAGCGGATCACCGAGGTGGCGCGCGAGTTGCTGGCAGCACGTACGGACGCGGGCACGAGCCGCGGAGAACGAGGAGTTCGGTCATGACCTCTGACACCGGCAGCACACTCCAGCTCGGCATGATCGGGCTCGGCCGGATGGGAGCCAATCTCGTACGCCGGCTGATGCGCGGCGGCCATCGGTGCGTGGTGTACGACCTCGATGCCGCTGCCGTACGGGAGTTGGAGAAGGAAGGAGCGACAGCCGCCTCCTCCCTCGAGGACTTCGTCGAGAAACTGGAGCGTCCCCGGAATCTCTGGCTGATGCTGCCCGCAGGCGTGGTGCAGGGAGCACTCGAACAGCTGACGGGCCTGCTGGACGCGGACGACATCGTCGTCGACGGCGGCAACTCGTACTACCGGGACGACATGGCCCGCGCCCAGGAACTCGCCCGGCACGCCGTCCACTACCTCGACTGCGGCACGTCGGGCGGAGTCTGGGGCCTGGAGCGCGGGTACTGCCTGATGATCGGCGGCGACGCGGACGCGGTGGCCCGGCTGGACCCGGTCTTCCGCACCATCGCCCCCGGCTCCGGCAGCGCCGAACCCACCCCGGGCAGGACCCGCACCGACGGGACCGCCCCCGAGGGCTATCTGCACTGCGGACCCAGCGGCGCCGGCCACTTCGTGAAGATGGTGCACAACGGAGTCGAGTACGGGATGATGGCCGCCGTCGCAGAGGGCCTCAGCATCATCAAGCACGCGGACGCCGGCCTGCGGAAGCGTTCGGTCGACGCGGAGACGGCCCCGTTGCGCGAGCCCGAGGCCTACCGGTACGAGATCGACGTGGCCGAGGTCGCCGAGGTGTGGCGCCGCGGCTCGGTGGTCGGTTCGTGGCTCGTCGATCTCGTCGCCGACGCCCTGGCCCGTTCGCCGGAACTCGACACGTACACGGGCCGGGTCTCGGACTCCGGAGAAGGACGCTGGACCGTCGTGGCGGCGGTCGACGAGAGCGTGCCCGCGCCCGTCATCAGCGCCGCCCTGACACAGCGCTATGAGTCGCGCGGTCTGGGGGAGTTCACCGACAAGGTGCTGTCCGCGATGCGCGGCGAATTCGGCGGCCACGCCGAGAAGGCGGGGTGACTGTGCCGAACTCCGGCTCAAGGACGGGGAAGCACGGCCCACTGCCCGACGATCACGTCATCGTACTGTTCGGCGCAACGGGCGACCTTGCCCGGCGCAAGCTGCTGCCCGGCCTTTTCCACCTGGCCAAAGCGGGACTGCTGCCGGCCCGGTACCGCATCGTCGGCTCGGCTCCGGCCGCCGTCGCGCCCAGCCCCGAGGGCTTCCGCGCACACGCGAGGGACGCGGTCGCCGAGTTCGGCAGATCGAAGCCGGAGGGCCCGGCCTGGCAGCAGTTCGAGGACGCGCTGACCTTCGGAGCGGCCGACCCCGATGCTCTCGAGCCGCTTCTCTCCGCGGTCGAGGAGGCCGAGCGGTCCATCGGCGGCAGTCCACGGCGGCTGTTCCATCTCGCCGTCCCGCCAGCCGCGTTCACCTCCGTCGTCGACATGCTCGGCGCCTCCGGCTTGGCGGACAACGCCCGGCTGATCGTGGAGAAGCCCTTCGGCACGGACCTGCACTCGGCCCAGGCGCTGAACGCGACGATTCACGCCGTCTTCGACGAGTCCCGCGTCTTCCGCATCGACCATTTCCTGGGCAAGGAGTCGGTGGACAACATCCTCGCCCTCCGCTTCGCCAACGGGCTCTTCGAACCGGTGTGGAATCGCGACCACATCAGCCATGTGCAGATCGACGTGCCGGAGAAGATCGCCATCGAGGGCCGCGCCAAGTTCTTCGAAGGGACCGGCACCTTCCGGGACATGATCGTGACCCACCTGTTCCAGCTCCTCGGGTTCGTCGCGATGGAACCCCCGGCCACCCTTGCCGCGCGGCTCCTGCGGGACGAGAAGGAGAAGGTCTTCCAGAGTCTGCGGCCCGTGGACCCCGCCCACGTCGTCCGCGGTCAGTACGACGGCTACCGGGACGAGCCCGGTGTCGACCCGCGTTCCGACACCGAGACGTTCGTCGCCCTGCGCGTGCACGTCGACAACTGGCGTTGGTCGGGAGTGCCCTTCTACCTGCGTTCCGGCAAGGCGTTGGAGCAGGGGCGGCACGTCGTGACGCTCGGCTTCCGGGAACCGGTCCTGCGGATGTTCCCCGCGACCCCGCACGGCGCTCATGCCCCCCGGAACAACGAGCTGGTGATCGACTTCGACGACCCCGGCCGGATCGCCGCCCGCTTCCTGGTCAAGGAGCCGGGCCCCGACATGCGGCTCGGCGAGGCCGAGATGCTGTTCAACTACGCGGAGTCCTTCAACACCAGGCACGCCCTGGAGGGGTACGAACGTCTCATCCTTGACGCGATGGTCGGCGATCAGGCCCTGTTCACGCGCTCGGACGGCATCGAGCGCCTGTGGGAGGCCTCCACCCCGCTGCTGGAGAACCCGCCGCCGGTGCAACCCTACGCACCCGGCTCCTGGGGCCCCGAAGGGATCGACCGCCTCATCGCGCCGCACCGCTGGTTCCTGCCGGACAAACGCTGACGCCGGCCTGTGTGATCGGCCTCGTCGCCCCCGCGTGAGCTCACCAGTGCCTGCCCTGCCGCAGCGCGGTGCGCTCCCGGCTGCGTACGTGGGCTGCCGCTGCCCGTACGACGACTCGGCGCCCCTGTCGGCGGGAGTGCCGACAGCGACAAGGGACAGCACGACCGACGTCACCGAGGAGTTGAGCCGAGATGAACGCACTGGCCAACGTCGGGCCCGGCCCGTGGGTCCTGTTCTTCCCCCTGGTCTGGGCGGCCGTCGTCATCGTCCTGCGCCGCACCGGCCTCTGGTGCGGCCGCCGCACCCGCGGGCAGGGAGTCCGGCCGGCGATCGCCGAGAGTTTCCGATCGCCGTACTCGGCCGCGGCTTCGCGGCGGCCGAGATCGACGACGAGGAGTACTGCGTGTGCCGCTCGTGGTCGGCGCGGTGGCGGAGGCGCCCGAAGACGGCCCGCGCGCCGCGTCCGCTGCGTCAGCCCGCGACGGCCGACCGGACGGAAGCCGCTTCCGTCTCCGGTAGCAGCAGCACGGCCTCGGCCTCCTGGGTGCCGGAGAAGGGGCCGATGGTCGTCGCTCCGTACACCGCCCGGTACGCGGGCAGCGTCACGGGGGACGACGAGGCGGGGAGCGTGAACCAGACGACCTTGCCCGTATCGCCCTGGGGCCGAGCGCCCCAGCTCTCGCTCATGGCCGCCACCAGCGCGAGTCCACGCCCGGATGTGGCGGCCATGCCCGGGTCGCGCACGGTCGGCAGTCGCGGGTCGTGGTCGTGGACGGAGATCGTGAGCCGGTCGAGCAGCAGCTCGACGTCCACGGTGCACATCTTGTCCGGCTGGGCATGCCGGTGGACATTGGTCAGCAACTCGGTGACGCCCAGCGCGGCATGGTCGATCAGAGGATCGAGATGCCAGTAGCGCAGTTGCGCCGAAATGATTCTGCGGACCTGACCGATCCGCGACGGCAGGGCCTGGAGCTCCACCGTGCAGTGCCTGCTTGGCTGGCTGATCACGGCTGCGACTCCCCGAAATAGTCCGGAAGAAGACGAGAAAAGCGATCCAGCAGTCGGCCGACCTGCTGATCAGACCGGCGGGGCTGGATCTCAGCGTGACCGCCGGTGAACCCTGAGTGATGTGGAACCAGCGTGAACCATCGCCCCGTGCCCCGCAACTCGCGGAGCCCACACGCGCGTCCTCAGTGCTCCGAGCCGCCCGCCCCGCGCACCGCTTCCAGGAACCGCCCGGCCAGTGCGCGCCCCTCGGGCCGCCGGCTGCGCTGGCCCATCGTCAGGCGGTACCGCTTGCCGTTCAGCGTCGCCACCGTGCTGTCGTCACCGGCGAACCACGGCCTGCCGGCGGTCACCGCCCGCACGGGCGCGCTCTCGATGACGCGGCCGTAACTGGTCATCAGCGCCAGCCTGCCGTCCTTGATCAGCACCTGGCCGGCCCGGGTGAGCGAGCGGGGCCAGCGCTCGATCCGCACACCCGTGGCGCTGAAATCCGGCTCTGTCATGGCCATCGTGTCCGCCCCCTTCGCAGCAACTCTCCTGGAAGTGTGCACAACTCGCGCCGCACATGCCAGTACGCCTGTCGCCGCTCCGCCACAAGCGACGCCTATGGATACCCAAAGCGAACGTTTACGCAGGTGAGGGGCCTACTGTTACCAGTGGCGGCAGAGTCGGCACAACGAAGGGAACGCAATGGACAGCACGGCGGACCGGAGCGCACCGGGCCGGGCGGTGGCGACCGCCGACGTGGACCGCAGTGATCCGCACTACCGGGCATGGCTCAAAGAGGCCGTACGCAAGGTACAGGCCGACGCCAACCGCTCTGCCGACACCCACCTGTTGCGTTTCCCGCTGCCGGAGGGGTGGGGGATCGACCTCTACCTCAAGGACGAGTCCACCCATCCCACCGGCAGTCTCAAGCACCGGCTCGCCCGCTCGCTGTTCCTGTACGGCCTGTGCAACGGCTGGATCAGACCCGACAAGCCCGTCATCGAAGCGTCCAGCGGTTCGACCGCCGTGTCCGAGGCGTACTTCGCGAAGCTGATCGGTGTCCCCTTCGTCGCGGTCATGCCGCGCACCACGAGCGCCGAGAAGATCCGGCTGATCGAGTTCCACGGCGGCCGGTGCCACTTCGTCGACGACTCGCGGAAGATGTACGAGGAGTCCGCGGCGCTCGCCGACCGGACCGGCGGCCACTACATGGACCAGTTCACCTACGCCGAGCGGGCCACCGACTGGCGCGGCAACAACAACATCGCCGAGTCGATCTACCAGCAGTTGCGTCTCGAGCGCTACCCGGAGCCCACCTGGATCGTCGCCACGGCGGGCACCGGAGGCACCTCGGCGACCGTCGCCCGCTATGTGCGCTACATGCAGTACGACACCCGTATCTGCGTCCCCGACCCGGAGAACTCCTGCTTCTTCGACGGCTGGACGCACGGCGACCCGCACGCCGCCAGCGACTGCGGCTCCCGCATCGAGGGCATCGGCCGGCCCCGTATGGAGCCGAGCTTCGTGCCGGGCGCGATCGACCGGATGATGAAGGTGCCCGACGCGGCCAGCGTCGCGGCCGTACGGGCCCTCGAAGGTGCCATCGGACGCAAGGCGGGTGGCTCGACCGGCACCGGACTGTGGAGCGCGCTGAAGATCGTGGCCGAGATGGTGGCCGCGGGGGACAGGGGGAGTGTGGTCACCCTGATCTGCGACCCGGGCGACCGCTACCTCGACAAGTACTACTCGGACGACTGGCTCGCCGAGCAAGGGCTCGACGTCCGCCCGTACACGGCGGCGATCGAGCACTTCCTCGCCACCGGCGACTGGCCCTGCTGACGGTCCGGGCCTGCCTGCGCCGCCTCGGCGATGCCGAACACTCCGCCGGACGTCAGAGGTCGGCGGAGCGGGCCAGTCTGCGGTCCAGGTTGCGCACGGCGTCCCTGAAGGCTCGGCCGAGACCCGGGCGGCCGAGCCGCAGCGCGATCCGCAGCGGCGCCGGCCCGTCCGCGGCGAACGTCCATTGCACCCGGGCGCCCGTCGCCGTCGGCGTGATCCGCCACTCCTCCAACAGGGCCCGCAGACCAGGGGCGTTGGTCTGGTCCACACGGTACGCGTAACGGGTGTCCGGCTCCCTGGCCAGGATCGTCTCCGTGAACACGGTGCCGCCCTTCAACCGGATCTCCCGGCCCGCGCCCGCGTCGGTGGGCCGTGCCGCGGTCACGGCGGTGAACCAGCCCGGCCAGCCGGCGACATCGTCGGCGAGTGCCGCGTACAGTCCCTTCGGCGACGCGGACACCTGCGTGGAGAAGACCAGGCGCAGCGGGGCGCTCTCCACGAACTCCAGTTCTACGAGGCGGAGTTGACGTGCCATGGGATCGTACCTCCAGCGGCGGGCGAGGGGTGGGCACGCAACCATAGTCGTGGCGCGGCTCGATGTCCGCCCTTCAGCGGGCGGATCCCGCGCCGAGGAGCCCGTCGAGCGCGCGGCCGAACACCCGCCTGCCCACCCGAGCGACCAGCGGGTCGAACACCCCGGGCACCAGCGGGAGCCGCAGCTCCTCCACCCACAGCACCACCGAGCCGGAGCCCTTCGCATGCACCGAGATCTCGGCCCAGCCGGTGATCACCCGTCCGCGTTTCTCCAGTCGGCAGCGGCCCGGCCGGCCGGGCGAGGGCGGCTCCCAGAGCACGACCTCCATAGGGTCGTCGAAGCCGAACCGGCCCAGCGCGCTGCGTGCCACGACCACCGTGCCCACACCGGTGCTCCGCGGGGGCTTCGACACCGAGACCGCGGTCAGCGGCACCTGCGCCGCGTGCGCCGGCCAGTCGGTGACCCGCCGCCAGCACTCCCCGGCGGGCAGCGCGGTGACCCTGCCGATGCGGAACGCGCTCACGCCTGACCGTCCGCGGCTTCCGGTTCACCCGCCACCACGACACCGGTCAGATGCTCCGCGATCTCCTCGCGGGCCGCGGCCGGCAGCCCCGAGTCCGTCACCAGGGTGTCCACCTCGGCGAGCTCGGCGAACGAACTGAGGCCCACCGTCCCCCACTTGGTGTGATCGGCGACCACCACCACACGGCGCGCGGCCTGCACCAGATGGCGGTTGGTCTCGGCCTCCGCCAGATTCGGCGTGGACAGGCCGGCCTCCACCGAGATGCCGTGCACACCGAGGAACAGCACATCGAAGTGGAGCGAGCGGATCGCCTGATCCGCGACCGGTCCCACCAGCGAGTCCGACGGCGTGCGCACTCCTCCGGTGAGGACCACCGTCGCGGCCCCGGGACGCCGCCCGCCCGGCGCGCCGGCCCGCTGCGCCGTGTGGAACACGTCGGCCACCCGCACCGAGTTGGTGACGACCGTGAGGTCCGGAACCTCCAGCAGATGGTGCGCGAGGGCGTACGTCGTCGTGCCGCCGGACAGGGCGATCGCGCTGCCGGGCACGGCCAGCCGGGCCGCCGCCCGCGCGATGTCCTCCTTGGCGCTCAGCTCCAGCGCCGACTTGGCCTCGAACCCCGGCTCATGCGTGCTCGCCTCGACCACCGGCACCGCCCCGCCGTGCACCTTCTCGATCACGCCCTGGCGTGCGAGAGCGTCCAGGTCCCGGCGGACGGTCATGTCCGAGACATTGAGCCTGCGGGTGAGTTCGTTGACCCGGACCCCGCCGCGCCTGCGGACCTCGTCGAGGATCAGAGCACGCCGCTGCTCCGCGAGGAGGTTCTGGTTGTCGCTCACCGCTCGGGCCGGTCCTTCCTTGTTGTCGTCGGCCGTCCAGGCCGCTGTACAGCCCTGGTGGCCAAGGCTTCTCATCCTCGCACGCGTATTGCCGGGCGGGCTCGGGGAGATTCCGTGAGGGCAGTGCCGCGAACCGTCATGATCCGCAATTCTGGCCACGAACCGCCTCCCGGCAGCCGATTCCCGATCGGTAACGGGTCCCGAGAGAGGGAGTCCCCCTGTGTCCCCTGAGACCCCGGCGCCGCGAAGCGGCGGGCCCGCGCTCGAGCTGCTCGTTCACGGCGTCGGCGGAGCCACCCCGCAGGACATGCTCGGCGATCCCCGTACGGTGCGGATAACCGGTGACGAGAAGGCCGCCGTGTACCGCCGCACCGACGACGCGGAGGCCGAGAGCCGCCCGCACGAGTACCGGAACCGGCCGATCCCGGAGGCGTACTGCTGGTCCAACCTCACCTCGGGCAACGGCGCCCGTGCTCTGTGGCTGCTCCTGCTGCCGTTCATGGTCGTCAACCTCGCGCACTGGATGCGGCCCAGGGCCAGGGGCAGGCGCAGGACCACACGGCTCTACGGGGCGCTGGTGCGGCTGGTCGCGCTCAGTCTGACCGTGCTCCTCACGGCCGCGGCCTGCGAAGTCGCGCTCGACCTGCTCGCCTGGCAGTGCGCCGGGTCCCGGCAGTGCAGCGGCGAGCGGTCCTGGCTCGGCTTCATGTCGAGCGCCCAGGGCGGCTGGTGGTCACAGCCGGGGAGGCGTTTGGCGCTCGCCGCGGTGATCCCGGCGGCGCTGGTCGGGCTGCTCTGGTACCTCTCCAACCGGACCTGGAGCGCGTACGAGTCCCAGCGTCCGCCGACCGGCGACGACGCGGTGGTCGTGGACGTCCACGCCGACGCCGACGCCGACGCCGACGCCGACACGGACGAGGACGAGGACGAGGACGCCGGCTGCGACAGCGGCGAAGCGGACGGCCGGGACGACTTCGGGCAGGTGAGCTGCGGTCCCGACGCCACCGAGCCGCCGAAGCCGCACGTACGGCCCGCGCTCGGCAGGCCCGGCTTCTGGTACGGCCGCCGGCTCGTCGCCCGGCTGCGCGCCGCACACACCGCTGCCGGCCTCCTCACTGTCGCCGCCGCGGTCGCCGGCGCCGCCGCCCGTCACGACCGGGCCGCCGACGACGCCCTCCTGAAGATCTGCGGCGTGCTCCTCGAAGCCGCCCTCGTCGTCGGAGCGGCGGCCGTGCTGTGGGTGGTCTTCCACCGCGGCCGCAGCGAGCGGCGGATCGACGCACGCCTCGACCGTGCTGCCGTCCGCTGTCTGCCCGGCGCGGCACTGGCGTTGCTCGTCCTGGCCCTGCTCTACGCCTCCTGGTCGCGGCCGGGCTGGGCCTCGAGCGCCACCCTTCCCGGGGACGTCACCTTCCGCGTCATCGTCCTCGCCCAGGGCGGCCTCGTCGTCGCCCTCGCCGTCACCGCCCGGATCCTGCACCGCCACGCCCGCCATCCGCGCACCGTGCTGCACGGACTCGGCGGGCCGGCCGTCGCCATGCTCGCCTGCGCCCTGGGCGGGGTGATGACCGGCGGGGTGGCCCAGCGCGTCGCCGACTGGCTCGACGGTCCCGGCACCCCCGGCATGGACGGGGAGGGCACCATCCCCGGGCCCCCGGTGCTGCTCAGCTGGCAGGCGTCGGTCATTCCCGTGCTGCTCGTCGTCCTGCTGATTCCCGCCCTGGTGCTGGCGGTACGGACATGGCTCGCCGGCCGCCGCCTCGCTCCGACCGTCGAGGCCGAGTACTTCGACGGGGCGCCCGGCGAAGGCCGCCGCGACGTCGTCCGCACGCGGCGGATCGCGGGCACCCGCGCCCGCGCCGCCCTCACCGATGTCGCGCCGCTGATCGTCGGTGTGGTCTCGGGGGCCACACTGCTGCTCGGAGCCGGGGCCGTCGGCGGCGCGTGGCTGAGCGGCGAGGTACCGGGACGGTCGTTCGGTGACGGTGGCCCCGCGGAGTCCGCCGCGGAGACCGCTCAGGCGCTGGGGTCCTGGCTGGTCGGCTTCGGCTTCATACTGTTCGTCACCATGGGCCGCCGCGCCTATCGCGACGCCTCCGCACGCCGCACCATCGGCATCCTCTGGGACGTCGGCACCTTCTGGCCGCGGGCCGCGCACCCCTTCGCGCCGCCCTGCTACGCCGAGCGGGCCGTCCCCGACCTGACCTGGCGCATGTGCACCTGGACCGCGCGCACGGGCGGCCGGCTCGTGATCTCGGGCCACTCACAGGGCAGCGTGCTCGCCGCGGCCGCCGTGTGGCAGCTGCCCGCCGCCACACGCAAGCGGGTGGCCTTACTGACGTACGGGTCGCCTCTGGAACGCCTCTACGGCCGCTGGTTCCCCGCGTACTTCGGGCCCAAGGCCCTCCTGCAACTCAGCGGCGAACTGGACTGCTGGCGCAACCTGTGGCGGCGTACCGACCCGATCGGCGGGCCGATGCTGATCGCTTCGGGGCGCCAACGGGACGGCGGTGGCTGCGAGGACCCGGCCGACGTCGACCGGGAGGCGCTCAAGGACCCCGTCGTGTACGGGCGTTCGGAGCGGCATCCGCTTCCGGAGCCGATCCTCGGGCACTCCGACTACCAGGCCGACCCGCTGTTCGCCAAGGAACGCGCAGACCTGCTCGAGAGGCTCACGCCGGTCGTCCCCCGGCAGACTCAGGGCAGTTCCGGCAGGTCGTCCGAGTAGAGCAGGGTGAGGTCGTCGGTGCTCACCTCCGCGAGCTCGGCGACCCGCCCGGCATGCCGTTCCACCATCGACTCGAACGTCTGGCGCGCGGTGCGGCCGTTGCCGAAGGCGGGCCCCTTGGGCAATGCGGTGAAGTACTTCAGCAGCGCCTCCGGGGTGCCCTCGGCGAGTCGGTACTCGTGCTCCTCCGCCTGCTGCTCCACGATCCGCAGCAGCTCCTCGGGGTCGTAGTCGCTGAAGGTGATGGTCCGTGAGAAACGGGACGCCACACCCGGATTGACCGCGAGGAAGCGCTCCATCTCCGCCGTGTACCCGGCCACGATGACCACGACGGCGTCCCGGTGGTCCTCCATCAGCTTCACCAGCGTGTCGATGGCCTCCTTGCCGAAGTCCCGCCCCGAGTCCTCCGGCGACAGCGCGTACGCCTCGTCGATGAAGAGCACACCGCCGCGCGCCCGGTCGAACGCCTCCTGGGTGCGGATGGCGGTGGAGCCGATGTGCTCACCGACCAGATCCACACGGGAGACCTCGACGAGATGGCCGCGCTCCAGGACCCCGAGGGAGGCGAGGATCTCGCCGTACAGCCGGGCGACCGTCGTCTTGCCCGTGCCGGGGGAGCCGGTGAAGACCAGATGGCGGCGGACAGAGGCGGCCTTGAGCCCTGCCTCCTGACGGCGCCGGCCCACCTCGATCATGTTCGTGAGCGTACGGACCTCGCGTTTGACGCTGTCCAGCCCCACCAGCGCGTCGAGTTCGCCGAGCACGGCGCCCGGGTCGCGTCCCGGCTCCGCCGGCACGTCCTGCCGGACCGGGGGCGCGGGCTGCGCACTCTGCGCAGGGACGGCCGACAGCAGACCGGGCGACCTGGTCGCCGTCATCACGGCCGGCGCCGCCTCCGCGCCCTGACGAGCCACCCCGCTCTCGTCGCTGGTGCAGTCCTCGACGACCGGGCCTTCCTCCTCGCCGAACTCGTAACCTCCGCGGGAGCAGCGCTCGGTACGGCAGCGGCTCAGCGTCGTACGACAGCCGTCCATCACATGGAAGCCGTAACCACCGCTGCCGGTGACCCGGCAGCCGCGGAACGTGCCGCGGCCCTCCGCCGACACATAGAAACCGGCCTCCGCCGGCGACGTGATGGTGCATCGCTCGATCAAGGGGTCGGCACCTTTGGTGACGATCACGCCGGTCTGGGCGGCGTCGACGGTGCAGGCGTTCAGGGTGCCGCCGCTGCCGTGGTCGCGGAACCAGGCGCCGGTGGACACCTCGCGGATACGGCAGTCGTCGAGCTGCGCCGTCGCGCCGTCGCTCACCGACACCGCCGTGTTGCGGACCTGCGAGAGGTCACTGTCGACGACATCCACGCGCGAGCCGCGGTCCAGGACGAACAGCGCGTCGGGTACGTCATGCACGCGGCACGCGTCCAGCACGGCCGTCGCGCCGTCGCTGACCCAGACCGCCGGGTAGTCACCCGTACTGTCGTGGATCTCGCACTGGTTGGCGTCCACACGGGTTCCCGGGTCCCACACGGACAGGCCGTTGCGCCCGAAACGGCGCACGGTGGAGCGGGTCAGGGTCAGTACCGACCGGGAGCGCAGATCGATCGCGTTCTCCGGGATGTCGTGGATGTCGCAGTCCGAGAGCGTGAGCACCGCGTCCGTGTCGAGGGTGATGCCGTCGGCCGAAGTGCGGTGCACCGAGGAGTCGGTGAGGTGGGCCGCGGCGCGCGACGCGATCTGGACTCCGGTGCCCTTGATCTCGTACACCTCGCAGCCGACGGCCTCCAGGCCGCTGCCCTCGCCGGTGACGGTCAGGCCGGCCCCCGAGGCGTGGTGCACCCGGCACCGCTCCAGCCGAGGGTGCGCACCGCCGCGCACGGAAACGCCGGACTGGCCGGCCGCCACCACCTCGCACTCCTCGAACACACCTCCCGCGCCCTCCAGTACGCCGATCCCGACCCCCGCCGGATTGTCGACGGTGCAACGGCGGACCGTGGGCCGAGCGCCGCCGCGCACTTCGAGGCCGACGGCGGAGCGGGTGACGATCCGCAGGTCCGAGAGCTCGGGTGTGCCGTCCTCGACGAGCAGCGCGGGCGCGGCCGAGTCCTGGCCCTCCACATGCAGGTCCCGCACGACGGCGGAGGCGCGCACGGTCAGCGGCACACCGTCAACCGGGGCAATGCGCACCGATCCGACTGCCCCCTCCGGGCCGCGCAGGGTGACCGCGCGCTGGACCAGGAGATTCTCGCGGTACGTACCGGGGGCCACGGTGAGGATGTCGCCGTCGCCGGCGGCCTCGAGAGCAGCGGCGAGGGAGGCGTACTCGCCTGTGCGGCGCCGCCACCGCGATGTGCCGGTGTGCGTCACCTGGACCGTGCCCTGTGCCATCGTGCTGCCTTGCCCCCACCTCGTGATCCGTGCACCGTCGCGTCGCTGAGGGGGACGCCGCCCCCAGGGCTTCTCTTTCGGATCAGGCCCTGGCCCCGAAGGGGTCGCACCACCGTAGCGCGCGCGGGCCGCGGGAGTTGACGGGATGTGGCAGGTCAGCTTCCCGCGCCGGTCCGTCCCCAGTCCGGCCCCACGGCGGCCCAGGCCCGGTCCAGTGCGGCGTGTCTGTGGCGCACGAGCCGCCACACGACCAGTCTTCTGGTGCATTCGACGAGCACACCCCAGGCCATCGAGGCAGCGACACCCGCGAGTGCGGCATGGACCTCGACCGTGGCCATGTCCATGGGGCGGGGCGCTATTCGGCCGGAATCGTCCGTCCACAGGGAGAATGTGTCGCCGGGGCCCGCGGTCCGCAGGGCGGTGGGAACCGTGCCGGTACGCGTACTTCCGTCTGGGGCGGCCCACTTCGCCCTGACCGCTCTGCGCTCCTCGTTGACCGCGGCCTCGGTGTCGAAGGCGACGGGCCGCGGGGTGGACGCGGCGCCGATCACGGTGGCGGTGGTGGCATGGCGCTGCAGGCACTGCACACGGACCGACTGGCGCAACGACTCCTCCGTCAGCGCGCCGGTGATCCATCCGACGGCGGGCCCGGCCGTGACGACGAGCACGGCGGCGGCAAGCGCCAGCCATGCCTCGAACAGATCGGTCGTACGGCGCAGGGGATTGTGGCGCCAGCGCCAAAGGCCCATTGCTGCACGCACTGTCCGCACCCCCTTCCGCGTCCGTGATAGCCCGATACGGCACGGCACACGCCCGGGAGGCGCGAAGAGAGAGGAACGTCACCTCGGGCAGCGGTCTCCGCGATGTGGCAACGAGTCTGCCACCGCGATCGGTTCCCGCCCTTCGCAGCACGTCCCGAATCGGGTGAACGGCGTGGTCGGCCACGAACGGAGCCGACCCGGCGGTCGCTCTGCGTGATCATGGAACGAGTGAGGAAACGAGCGATGGAGCGTGCGCGGCATTCTGGACTTCGTCGTCCTGGAGTACCGAGCGGTTCGAGCCGGCGGCCCGGCCGCATCCCCCGCGCAAGGAGCGCTCTTGGGACGGGCCGCCCGCTCTCAGTACCCCCGGCCCTGGTACGGGCGGTTGTACGGATCCTCGTAGGGGGCGGGAGTCGGAGCGGGACGTGCCGCCGCCGGCCGCATGGCCTCGTACCCCGTCGCGACCGGCCTTTGCGGCTGGGGCTGCTGGTACTGCTGGCCGGGATAGCCGCGAGGGGCGGCCTGCTGCGGGATGTACGGCGCAGGCGCCTGCTGCAGCGGCACGGGCTGCTGCATCTGCTGCGGATATCCGTAGGCGGGAGCGGAGGAGGAGGGAGCCGCCGGGAGGGCGGGGAGCGCCGAGGGCAGCGCCGGCAGATAGCTGTTGCCGGTGTCGTAGGCGGCAGGGACTCGGATCGGGGCGATCTGAGGGGTGCCCCGCTCCGCGACCAGGGAGTCGTAGATGGGGGTGTCGGGAAACGCCGGCGCGGAGTAGTAACCGCCGCCGTAGGTGGCGCGGGGGGAGGTCATGGCACATAAGTTAAGCCCACGATGTGCTGGTTGGGGAGTCCGATAAGAGGGTTGTTTTGGCTGCAGTGAGTGACTAGGGATCGCCAATGTGAGCGAACTTGGGGAAAACGGACTTCCCGATGTCTCGAGATCGTGTAAAGGGCAAGCTGGGAGAGGGTTACCGACGGGTCGGCCCACCTGTGGGGGACGTTTGCCGAATAGGTTGACGACGAATGAGTTTCCGGGCGCACCGAATCGTGATGGGGGCGAGCATGTCCATGCTTAAGGGAGCCAACACCCCGGTGCAGGCGCAGCGCGTCCGCATCGAGTTGGGGTGGCGCACAGGTCCAGGGGTGCCGGACGTCGACGCGTCGGCCCTCCTCCTGGCGTCCGGCAAGGTCCGCTCGGACAGCGACTTCGTGTTCTACAACCAGCCGTCGCACGCCTCCGGTGCCGTACGGCACGAAGGGAAACGCGCCGGAGCGGACGCCGTGACCGACGTCGTCGCGGTCGACCTCGACCGGGTCGAGGGCGAGATCGAGCGGGTCGTGCTCGCCGCCTCCGCCGACGGGGGCGCCTTCGGGCAGGTCCCGGGCCTCCACATCAGGGTGCTCGACGCCGGGTCCGGCGCCGAGATCGCCAGGTACGACAGTGAGGACGCCACCGTCGAGACCGCCTTCGTGCTGGGCGAGCTCTACCGCCGCCAGGGAGCGTGGAAGTTCCGCGCGGTGGGCCAGGGCTACGGAACCGGACTCGACGGCCTGGCCACGGACTTCGGCATCACGGTCGACGAACCCCAGCAGGCGGCCGCCGCCCCGGCCCCCACTGCCGCCCCTGTCGCCCAGGCCCCCGCTGCCGTCGCGTCGCCTCCGCCTGCCGCACCGGCGGCTCCGGTGCGTCTCACCAAGGTGACGCTGACCAAGGAGACGCCGAGCGTCTCCCTGACCAAGCAGGGCGGCACCTCCGGCGCGTTGCGCGTCAACCTCAGCTGGCAGGTGCGCAAGCAGTTCCAGGGCTGGGGTGCCAAGCTGGGCCGCGCCGTCGCGATGCACGGCGACCTCGACCTCGACCTCTGCGCCCTGTACGAACTCTCCGACGGCCGCAAGGGAGTGGTCCAGGCCCTCGGTAACGCTTTTGGAGCGCTGGACCGACCCCCGTACATCCACCTCGACGGAGACGACCGCACCGGCGGCACCCCGGGCGAGAACCTCACCGTCAACCTCGACCACCGGCAGGGCATCCGCCGCCTCGTCATCTTCGTGACCATCTACGAAGGCGCCCGCAGCTTCGCCGACCTCGACGCCACGGTGACCCTCCAACCGCAGCACGGCGCGGCCATCGACTTCTCCCTCGGCGAGTGCACCGTGCCCTCCACGGTCTGTGCCCTCGCCCTCATCACCAACACCGGCTCGGACCTGGTCGTCCAGCGCGAGGCCCGCTTCCTGGTCCCCGAACGCGGGGTCAGTCCCCAGCGCACCATCGATTACGCCTACGGCTGGGGCATGAACTGGACGCCGGGCCGTAAATAGTCCTCGCCGGTCGGGCGGCTCGGCCGCCCGTCTACTGGTCGGGCGCGGTCTCCGGCCGGGCGTACGTACGCCCCTTCCAAGCCGCGCCCCGCCCCCGGTAGTGCTGCACCGCGGAGTCCACCGTCATCAGGAGGTAGAGCACGGCGGTGAACGGGAGGGTGAGCGCCAGCAGCGGCGGCTGTCGGTAGTAGCGGAGCATCGGCAGGTACGTCCCGGTCATCACGGCCCACGCCAGACCCCCGGCCCACGCGGCCGCCGGGTCATGCGCCCACAGCCCCGCACACAGCGCCGCCGGCGGAGCGAGGTACACCAGCGCCAGCCCGGCCACGGTCCCGGCCAGCAGCGGCGGACTGTGCCGCAGTTGCGCGTAGGCGCTGCGCGACACCATCCGCCACAGGTCCGCGAGCCGTGGGTACGGACGCACACTGTCCACCCGGTCGGCGAGCCCGAGCCAGATCCTGCCGCCCGCACGGCGCACGGCGCGCGCCAGGGAGACGTCGTCGATCACCGCGTGGCGGATCGAGTGGGGCACGTCCGCCCGCGCCGCGGTCTCGGTGCGCAGCAGGACACAGCCGCCGGCCGCGGCAGCGGTCCTCCCACCCGGCCTGTTGACCCACCGGAACGGATAGAGCTGGGAGAAGAAGTAGACGAACGCCGGCACCACCAGCCGTTCCCAGCCGCTCGCCACGCGCAGCCGCGCCATCTGCGACACCAGATCCAGGTCTCCGGTCCGCGCGGCGGAGACCAACGAGCGCAGGCTGTCCGGCTCGTGAGCGATGTCGGCGTCGGTCAGCAGCAGATACTCCGGTTCACCCGTCCTCGCGACGGCCATGCCGTGCCGCAGCGCCCAGAGCTTTCCGGTCCAGCCGTGCTCCGGCTCGCCCGGTGTCACGACCCGCAGGGGCAGGCCCCAGTGCCGTCCGGCGAGCGACCGGGCCAGGTCCCCGGTCCCGTCCGTGCTGTTGTCGTCGACGAGGACGATCTCCGCCCGCCCCGGGTAGTCCTGAGCGAGCAGGGAGGGCAGGCTCAGCGGCAGCACCTCGGCCTCGTCGCGGGCCGGCACCACCACGGCGACATCCGGCCACTGTGCGGGGACGTCGCGGTGCGGCTGTTCGGAGACGCCGCAGTGCGGCAGACGCTGGTCGGTCCGCCAGAACAGACCCTGGCCCAGCAGCAGCCATCCCCAGGCGGTCAGTGATCCCATGGCGATCCAGGCAAGGGCGCTCATTTGCGGCAGTCTGCACCACGCCGGACGGGCCGTGGCGGCGGTCGACTATGGTGACCGGGTGAAGATCGCGCTCATGGATTCCGGTATCGGACTGCTCCCGGCGGCGGCCGCGGTACGCCGCCTGCGGCCCGACGCCGATCTGGTTCTCTCCTGTGACCCCGACGGCATGCCCTGGGGCCCGCGTACGCCGGAGGACCTCACCGAGCGCGCGCTGGCCGTGGCCCGCGCGGCCGCCGCGCACCGCCCCGGCGCGCTGATCGTCGCCTGCAACACGGCGTCCGTGCACACGCTGCCCGCACTGCGTGCGGAGCTGGAGCCGGCGCTTCCGGTGATCGGGACCGTCCCGGCGATCAAGCCGGCCGCCGCCGGCGGCGGCTCGGTCGCCATCTGGGCCACTCCGGCGACCACGGGCAGCCCCTATCAGCGAGGGCTCATCGAGGAGTTCGCCGGCTCCGCCGACGTGACCGAAGTTCCCTGCCCCGGCCTCGCCGACGCCGTGGAACAGGCGGACGAGAGCGCGATCGACAGGGCGGTGGCCGCGGCCGCGGCGCTCACGCCGCGCGACGTGCGGGCCCTCGTCCTCGGCTGCACCCACTACGAACTGGTCGCCGAGCGCATCCGGGCCGCGGTGACACACCCCGACCGCCCGTCCGAGCTGCCGCCCATCGTTCTGCACGGCTCCGCCGGCGCCGTGGCCGCCCAGGCGCTGCGCAGGATCGGGCTCCCGCCCGCCCCCGACGCGGTGCCGAGCAGTCGCCTGACAGTCCTGCTGAGCGGGACGGAATCCCCCCTTCCGGCGGAGGCGCTGAACTACGCCGAGGGCCGGCTGCTGCCGACCGTGACGCCGGTGCGCTGACGCGCGCCACAAACGCTTTCACCCGATTCGACCGGCTGGACTCAGCAGTGCTCGTTCTGCGGATGGTGGGTACTGTCCTAGACATGAGGCACCACTTCCGCCACGAGGGGCGCAGCTCGGAGCCCCTTCCAGAGGTCTGGACCGGCCGGGCGACCAACCGCATGCAGTGGGTCCTCGCGGTGGCGGGTGCGGCCTGTCTGGCGCTCGGCGTCAAACTGGCCGTCGGCGCCACATGGACCACGGGTGCCGCCGCGCTGCTGATGGCCGTGATCGGATGCGTAGCGGCGGGTCTGATGATTCTCTACGGCACGCTCGCCTTCGTGCACGTGACGGTCAAGGTCGACAAGAACGCGCTGGACGTGCGCTGCGGCCACATCGGAGTGCCCCGACGGCACATCCCCCTCACCCAGATGGTCAGCGCCGAGTTCGCCCCCAGGGTGACGCCCCGGCAGTGGGGCGGCTGGGGCTGCCGCTGGCGCCCGGAGCAGGGCACCGCGGTGGTCGTGCGGCGCGGCGAAGGCCTCGTGGTCACCCTCGGCGACGGCGGGAAGTTCACGGTCACCGTCGACGACGCGGAAGCCGCGGTCCGGGTCATTCAGGCCAGGCTCAGCCACATGGAGACGGACGGGGCCACCAAGGCCTGACGGCGTTACCGGGGCCTGGAAGGTGCGGGTCCGGCGGGGTTGATCGGCGCGGCTGCGCCGCTCACAGGCCCCGGCCGTAGAATCCGCCAGGTGAGCGCCACCATGACATCCGTCGACGCCCCCAGGCCCGCCCCCGCCGCAGGCCGGCCGCTGCTGTGGCGCCTCGCCCGCGCGGGCGCCGCCGCGCTCGGTGGCGGACTCCTCTTCGCGAGCTTCCCACCGCGTCCGCTGTGGTGGCTCGCCTTCCCCGCGTTCGCCCTCCTCGGCTGGGCCCTGCGGGGACGCCGGCTGCGGGCGGGCTTCGGTCTGGGCTACCTGGCCGGCCTCGGCTTCCTGCTTCCGCTGCTGGTCTGGACGGGCGAGGAGGTCGGCCCCGGGCCGTGGCTGGCCCTGGTCGCGGCGGAGGCCCTGTTCGTCGCCCTGTCCTGCATGGGGATCGCCGCCGTCTCCCGCCTGCCCGCCTGGCCGGTGTGGGCCGCGGCCGTGTGGATCGTCGGCGAGGCGGCCCGCGCCCGGATGCCTTTCGGAGGCTTCCCCTGGGGCAAGATCGCCTTTGGTCAGGCCGACGGGTTCTTCCTGCCACTCGCGGCTGTCGGTGGCACACCCGTGCTCGGCTTCGCGGTGGTGCTCTGCGGCTTCGGCCTCTACGAGACCGGGCGGCAGGCGCTCGCCTTCCGGCGCACCCGCTCGATGCCGCGCGGCGCGGCTGCCGCGGCCCTCCTCGCTCTGCTCATGCCCATGGCCGCCGCCCTCGCCGCCCGGCCCCTCGTCGACGACTCCGCCGAGGACGGCACGGCGACCGTCGCCGCCATCCAGGGCAACGTCCCCCGCCTCGGTCTCGACTTCAACGCCCAGCGCCGGGCCGTCCTCGACAATCACGCCCGCCGCACCGAGCAGCTCGCGGAGGACGTCGAGGCGGGCAAGGAGCCCAGGCCCGACTTCGTTCTGTGGCCCGAGAACTCCTCCGACCTCGACCCCTACCGCAACGCCGACGCCCGTCAGGTCATCGACGACGCGGTCGAGGCGATCGGCGTGCCCACCGTCGTCGGCGCCGTGGTCACCCCGGAGACCGGCAAACTCCGCAACACCCTGATCGAGTGGGACCCGGCTCGTGGCCCCGTGGACACCTACGACAAGCGCCACGTCCAGCCGTTCGGCGAGTACATCCCGATGCGGTCCCTCGTGCGGATCTTCAACTCCGACGTCGACCGCGTCCGCCGCGACTTCGGGCCCGGGGACGAGGTCGGCGTCTTCGACCTGGCCGGTACGAAGGTCGGCCTCGTCACCTGCTTCGAGGCGGCCTTCGACGACGCGGCGCGCGACACCGTCACCCACGGGGCGCAGCTCATCTCCGTACCGAGCAACAACGCCACCTTCGGCCGCAGTGAGATGACCTACCAGCAGCTGGCGATGTCGCGGGTGCGGGCCGTTGAACACAGCCGGTCCGTCGTCGTCCCCGTCACCAGCGGGGTCAGCGCCGTCATCACCCCGGACGGGGAGATCGTCGAGACGACGGGAATGTTCACCCCGGGCGCGCTCGTCGCCGAGGTGCCGCTGCGCTCGTCGCTCACGCCCGCCACACGGCTCGCCGGGTGGCCCGAGCTGATCGTTGTGCTGCTGGCGGCGGGCGGCCTGGGAACGGTCGCCGCAGGTGCCGTACGGAAGCGGCGCCGGACCGCGGACGAGGGTTCCCGCATGGACGCCGCGGCGGTGAAGCGCTGACGAGGGCCCGCCACCCGCTGCCGGAAGCCCTCGGGGGAGGTGGGCGCCGGGGGTGGCAGAGGCCTTCCGGGCAGACGGGCGCCGGGACGGCCATCGCGTTCCCGGAGGCCCTCCGGGCAGACGGGCTCCGGGGTGGCGAGAGGCCCGTCGGGGCCCACACGGCGTCGGCCCGTTAGGGTCCTGACCATGGGAACTCCCGACTTCATCCGTGACATCCGGGCCAACGCCGGCCACCAGCTGCTCTACCTCCCGGGTGTCAGCGCCGTCGTGTTCGACGACGAGGGGCGGGTGCTTCTCGGCATGCGCGCCGACACGGGCAATTGGTCGATCATCGGGGGTATCCCGGAGCCTGGGGAACAACCGGCCGTGACGGCCGAGCGTGAGGTGTACGAGGAGACCGCGGTGCGCTGCGTCGCCGAGCGGGTGGCCCTCGTCCAGGCACTGCCCAGGCCCGTCACGTACCCCAACGGCGACGTGTGCCAGTACATGGACATCACCATGCGCTGCCGTGCCGTGAGCGGTGCCTCGGAAGCGCGTGTCAACGACGAGGAGTCCCTCGAGGTGGGCTGGTTCCCCGTCGACGCGCTGCCGGAGCTCAAGGAGTTTGCGATCTTCCGGATCAAGCAGGCCCTCATGGAGGGACCAGCATGGTTCCAACCCACCATCTGAGGGTCAAGTATGGGTCGGGACCATATCGGTAGCCAGGTGATCGCTGCCTAGGGTGCCCCACATGACCGCGCCCAGCACACCCCCCGGCACCTCGGGCCCCGCAGCCGGTGCCTCTTCCGTCTCCGTCGATCTCGGCGGCCGTACCGCCCTCGTCACCGGTGCCGCGGGCGGCATCGGCCGTGCGTGCGCGCTCCGGCTCGCTGCCGCAGGCGCGAAGGTCAGAGCCGTCGACAGGGACGCCGAAGGGCTGGCGGCGCTCGCCGGGCCGGCCGAGGGCCTGGCCGGTGCTGTCGAGCCGTACGTCCTCGACCTCACCGAGCTCGACGCCGCCGAGGAGGCGGCGGCCGACGCGGACATCCTCGTGAACAACGCCGGCCTGCAACTGGTCCGTCCCATCGAGGACTTCCCGCCGGACGTTTTCCACACCGTCCTGACGGTGATGCTGGAAGCACCGTTCCGGCTGATCAGAGGCGCTCTGCCGCACATGTACGCGCAGGGCTGGGGCCGTATCGTCAATATCTCGTCCGTGCACGGGCTGCGGGCCTCGGCATACAAGTCCGCCTATGTGGCCGCCAAACATGGCCTCGAAGGTCTTTCCAAGACGGCCGCCCTCGAAGGCGCCCCGCACGGAGTGACGTCCGTCTGCGTCAGCCCCGGATATGTGCGCACACCACTGGTCGAGAAGCAGATCGCCGACCAGGCCGCCGCGCACGCGCTCCCGGAGGACCAGGTCCTCACCGAGGTCCTGCTCAAGGACTCCGCGATCAAACGGCTGATCGAGCCGGAGGAGGTCGCGGACGCCGCTCTCTACCTGTGCTCGCCGCACGCCTCCTTCATCACCGGCACCTCGCTGGCCCTCGACGGCGGATGGACGGCTCACTAGGGATCGTTGTCCACAGGGCTGGTGCGACCACCCGTACGGCAGGTAATCCTGTGTCCATGTCCCACGATCAAGCCCCCTACCTGGAGCTCCTCGCCCGCGGCGCCGCCATCGAGGCGTACGACCGGCCGCTGCTGGTCGCGCGCGCGGACGGTGCGGCGCCCGAGGAGCTGGCCGCGCTCGAGCACGCCAAGCAACTGGCCCTGCGCGTGCGTGCCGAGCTCGAGGGGCGGCGCCGCCGAGAGGCGGAACTGTCCGCCCTCTTCGAGACCGCGCACGACCTCGCGGGTCTGCGTGACCTTGATGCCGTCCTCAGGGCGATCGTGCAGCGTGCCCGGTCACTGCTGGGCACCGAGGTCGCGTACCTCAGCCTCAACGACCCGGCCGCGGGCGACACCTACATGCGGGTCACCGAAGGGTCGGTGTCGGCACGCTTCCAGCAGGTGAGGCTGGGGATGGGGGAGGGGCTCGGCGGTCTCGTCGCCCAGACCGCCCGGCCCTATGTCACCGACAGCTACTTCGACGACGCCCGCTTCGAGCACACCAGGACCATCGACGCCGCGGTCAGGGACGAGGGGCTCGTCGCCATCCTCGGTGTGCCGCTCATGCTCGGCAGCCAGGTCATCGGCGTCCTGTTCGCCGCCGACCGGCGCGCCAGAGTCTTCGAGCGGGAACAGGTCGCGCTGCTCGCCTCCTTCGCCGCGCACGCCGCCGTCGCCATCGACACCGCGAACCTCCTGGCGGAGACCCGCTCCGCGCTCGCCGATCTCGAGCGGGCCAACGCGATCATCCAGGACCACAGCAGCGTCCTCGAGCGGGCGTCCGACGTGCACGACCGCCTCACCGAGCTCGTCCTGCGCGGCGGAGGGGTACACGACGTGGCCGCCGCACTCTCCGAAGTCCTCGATGGCACCGTCGAGTTCACTGAGAGCGGCCCGGACACCACCCGCGCAGGCGGCCACGCCACCCGGCACGGCGACGACTGGGTCGCGGCCGTGTCCGCCGGCGGTGAGGTCTTCGGCGCGCTCGTGCTGCACGGCCACCCCGACCTCGACCCTGTGGACCGCCGCACCCTCGAGCGCGCGGCGCTCGTCACCTCACTGCTGCTGCTCGCCCGGCGGTCCGCCCACGACGCGGAGCAGCGGGTGCGCGGCGAGCTCCTCGACGACCTGCTCGACGCCCCCGACCGGGACCCCAGGATGCTGCGCGAGCGGGCCGCCCGGCTGGGCGCGGACCTGGACGCACCGCATGTTGTGCTCGCCGCGCGTATCGACGGGCCCGTCGGCGAAGCCGCCGCCCGCGACGCGTCGGGCCCCCACGCCGGTCCGGTCACCGGCTCCGACTCGTCCGCGCGTGAGACGGCGGACCGGCAGCGCCTGTGGTCCGCCGCCTCCCACCTGGCCGCGACCCGCTCGGGCCTCGCCGCCGCCCGCGACGGCGGCGCCGTCCTGCTGCTGCCGCTCGGCCGCGACGACAGCCCGGCCGACCTGGCACGCCAGACCGCCCGGCAACTCGGCGGCACGCTGCGGGAGATGGTGACCGTCGGCGCGTCGTCCCCCCTCCCCTCACCGGCGGGTGACCCCACCCCGGTGGCCGACGCGTACGCCCAGGCACGGCGCTGCCTCGACGCCCTGCGCCTCCTCGGGCGCTCCGGACAGGGAGCGGCTGCGCAGGACCTCGGATTCCTCGGGCTGCTGCTCGCCGACCCCGGCGACATCGACGGCTTCGTGCAGCGCACGATCGGCGAGGTCGTCGACTACGACCGCCGGCGCGGCACCGACCTCGTCGGCACCCTGGACGCGTACTTCGCGAGCGGCATGAGTCCGGCCCGTACGAAGGACGATCTGCACGTCCATGTGAACACCGTGGCCCAACGGCTGGAGCGGATCGGGCGCTTGCTCGGCCCCGGCTGGCAGTCGCCGGCGAGGTCCCTGGAGATCCAGCTGGCGCTGCGGTTGCACGCGATGTCGTCGGCGGTCTCGTCCTGAGTGCATGAGTGCGCGTCGGCAGCCAGGGACCCGGCCCCGGACAACTGAACCGGACCCGATGCCGATTCCGGCCCGGGCGCCGGTCTCCGTGCGTCGCGACCCACGCGGAACCGCGCGGACTCCTGTGAGTCCGCGCGGTTCCGCGTGGTTGTGCTCGACGCCCGCCGAATCGGCAGCGCCGGGTCAGACGGTCGGCACGTCGGCGGTCCGTGCGTCCGCGGTCCTCGCGGCCACAGCGCTGTCGGCCGGGTCCGTTCCGGCGTCCATGGCCGTCAGGTCCCGGTCCCTCGTCTCCCGGGCGCAGGCGATGGCCACCACGGTGAGCAGCGCCGCGGCGATGACGTAGAGGGCGATCGGCGCCGACGAGTCGAAGTCGGCCAGCAGCGCCGTCGCGATCAGCGGAGCCGGTGCGCCTGCCGCGACCGAGGAGAACTGAGCGCCGATGGACGCACCCGAGTAGCGCATGCGCGTCGCGAACATCTCGGAGAAGAACGCCGCCTGGGGCGCGTACATCGCGCCGTGCAGCACCAGTCCGACCGTGACCGCGAGCAGCAGGGCGCCGAAGCCGCCCGTGTCGATGAGCGCGAAGAAGGGGAACATCCAGGCCCCGACGCCGATGGCACCGATCAGATAGACCGGCCGCCGGCCGATCCGGTCGGACAGCGCGCCCCACATCGGAATCACCGCGAAGTGCACGGCGGATGCGATGAGTACGGCATTGAGCGCGGTCTGCTTGCTCATCTCCACGGCGGTCGTCGCGTAGACGAGGATGAACGCGGTGATCACGTAGTAGCTGATGTTCTCGGCCATCCGGGCGCCCATGGCGATCAGCACATCGCGCCAGTGGTGGCGCAGTACGGCGACGAGCGGCATCTTCTCCACCTGGCCGGCTTCCGCCTTGCGCTGCTCGGCCTGGGCCAAGGCCGCCTTGAAGACTGGTGATTCATCGACAGAGAGACGAATCCACAAGCCGACGATCACCAGCACACCGGACAACAGGAACGGAATGCGCCAGCCCCATGAGGTGAACGCGGCATCCGAGAGCAGCGCGGTGAGCGCCGACAGCACGGCGGTGGCGAGCAACTGCCCGGCCGGTGCGCCCGTCTGCGGCCAGGAAGCCCAGAAACCACGCCGCTTGGCGTCACCGTGCTCCGACACCAGCAGTACGGCGCCGCCCCACTCGCCGCCGAGCGCGAAGCCCTGCACGAGCCGCAGTACGGTCAGCAGGACCGGAGCCGCGGAGCCGATGGTCGCGTGTGTCGGCAGCAGACCGATCGCGAAGGTGGCGCCGCCCATCAGCAGCAGACTGAGCACCAGCAGCTTCTTGCGCCCGAGTCGGTCGCCGTAGTGCCCGAAGACCAGGGCGCCGAGCGGCCGTGCCGCGAATCCGACGGCGTAGGTGAGGAAGGAGAGCAGCGTGCCGACCAGCGGATCGGATTCCGGGAAGAACAGCTTGTTGAAGACGAGCGCGGCGGCCGAGCCGTAGAGGAAGAAGTCGTACCACTCGATGGTGGTGCCGATGAGGCTCGCGGCGACGATGCGCTTGAGCGAGTTCGGCGCGGGTGGAGCGCTTGCGGGGGCGGCCATGGACACCACTTCCGGACAGTTGGCGGGGACGTTTCCGTGTCGCCACACCGTAGGAAGAGGCAGGTCAGGGTCACATGTGGCGGGGCACCATAGTTACGGGGTCCGGAGTGCGCGTGCCCACCATGGGCCGGGGGCGGGGCCTCCGCGAGGCTCTGGACCGGCCGTAGAAGGGGGCGTCCGAGTTGCCTGATTCCCCACGATTTCCCGTGTCACAGGGCCACGGTGGTCACTTCGGTCGCCTTCACGCTCGTCCACACCGCCGTGCCGTCTGCGAGGCCGAGGTCCGCCGCCGCCTGCGGGGTGATCTCCGCGACGAGGTCGGGGGCCCGGTCGGAGGTGATCAGCACACGGAGCCTGCTGCCCGATGTGGTGATCTCCCGTACGGTGCCGGGCCACACATTCCGTGGGCTTCCGCCGGGCTTGTCGCGGTACACGGACACGGCTTCGGGGGCGATGATCGCCAGCGCTTCGGTGCCTGCCGGCAGCGAGTCCGCGATCACGAGCCGTCCACCGCCGTCCAGTTCGAGCCCTTCGGCCGTGGTCGTGCCCGGCCAGGCGTTCCGTCCGAGCATCCGGGCCACCCAGGGCGAGCGCGGGTGGCGGGCGACCTCGGCGGGCGGGGCGTCCTGGAGGGACCGTCCGTCCTCGAGCACAAGGACTCGGTCGGCGAGGGAGACGGCCTCGACAGGATCGTGGGTGACGATCAGACAGACACCGCCGAAACCGTCGAGATGCCTGCGCAGGGTGTGCCGGACATGGGCCCGGGTGGTCTGGTCGAGGGCGGCGAGCGGTTCGTCGAGGAGCAGCAGCCGTGGGCGTGCGGCGAGCGCGCGGGCGAGAGCCACCCGTTGCGCCTGTCCGCCGGAGACCTGTCCGGGCTTGCGGCGCGCGAGGTGACCGACGCCGAGCCGGTCGAGCCACTGCTGCGCCTCGCGGCGGGCATCGGCGCGGGGGACGCCGTTGGCACGCAGGCCGTACGCGGTGTTGGCGGACGCGGTCATGTGGGGGAAGAGGGCGCCGTCCTGGGGGACCCAGGCCACTCCCCGGCGGTGCGGAGGCCGCGAGGTGACGTCGGTGTCGCCGAGGTGCACGGTGGCGTGCGCGCGCGGGGTGAGGCCGAGGAGGGCGCGCAGGAGTGTGCTCTTGCCCGCGCCGTTGGCGCCGACGACCGCAATCGTGGTGCCCGGCTCGGCGTCCAGGGTCAGTCGGGTGAAGCCCGTGACCTCGGCGTGCAGGGGCCACAGGGTTTCCGGCACCAGCGGTTCGGGATCCGCGGGATGCGCCGCTGTGACCGGGGCGGGCTCGTCCGCCGGGCGTGGGGCGTGCTGAGCCCGGTCGCTCGGCGTTCCGGTCCAACGGCCGCGCAGCGCGACGAGCACGAGCATGGCGATGACGAGCAGCAGGAGCGAGACGGACGTCGCCGCCTCCGGCTGCTCCTGCAGCAGCAGATAGACCTGAAGGGGCAGCGTCTGGGTCGTTCCGGGAAGGTTTCCGGCGAACGTGATGGTGGCGCCGAACTCACCCAGCGCCCGCGCCCAGGTGAGGGCGGCGCCGGCGACCAGCCCCGGAGCGACCATGGGCATCGTCACGGTGAAGAACACGCGTATCGGCGAGGCCCCCAGGGAGGCGGCGGTCTCCTCGTAACGCGGGCGCAGTCCGCCCAGCGCTCCCTCGAGGCTGATGACGAGGAAGGGCATGGCGACGAAGGTCGCGGCGAGAACCGCGCCCGACGTGTGGAACGGCAGGGTGATGCCGAAGGTGTTCTCCAGCCACGGACCGAGAAGACCGCGACGGCCGAAGGCGAGGAGAAGGGCAACTCCGCCAACGGTCGGCGGGAGGACCATCGGCAGCAGGACGAGTGAGCGGATGAACGCCTTGCCGGGGAAGTCCACCCGGGCCAGCAGCCAGGCCAACGGCACACCCAGCAGCAGGGACAGGCCGAGGGCCCAGAGAGAGACGACGAGCGACAGCCGCAGCGCCTGGGTGGTACCCGGGCTGGTCAGATGTGCGCCGAGCTCGCCCCAGGAGGTGCGGACAAGGATCCCGATCAGTGGGAGCAACAGGAACGCGACGGCCAGCAACGCCGGGATCGCCAGGGCGAGCGGCGCGCGAGCCCGCGCGGCACGCGGCCTCTCCGCCGATGTCGGCACAAGGGTGCTGAAACGTTTCATCGAAGGTTCCCGGGCTCACAGGAGGAGGAAAGCGTCGGACAGCCACACTGGGGCTGCCGGGCCCGCAGACCCGGGCACCCCCAGCAGGCGGGCACGGTGCGGTGTAGGCGGGCACGGTGCGGTTACGGCTGCTGGAAGCCGGCGTCCTGGAGGATCTTCTGCGCCTCGGGAGTGCTCAGCCAGGCGACGAACGCGGCGGCGGCCTCGGAGTTCTTCGACGCCTTCAGCGTGGCGGCCGGGTACTCGGCGATCGCGTTCTGGTCGTCGGGGATCGCGACCGCGTCGACCTTGTCGACGGACTTCTCGGCATCGGTCTTGTAGACGAGGCCGACGTCGGCCTCGCCGAGTTCGACCTTGCTCAGGACGGCACGGACGTTCGGCTCCTGGGAGACCGGCTTCACCGTGATCTTCTGGGCGTCGAGGATCTTCTTGCTGTAGCGGCCGGCGGGCACCTCGGGTGCGGCGAGGACGACTTTCAGCTGCGGGTCGCCGAGGTCCTTCAGCTCGTCGACCTTCTTCGGGTTGCCCTCGCCGGTGGCGATGACCAGCCGGTTCTTGGCGATGACGGTCGGCGTTCCGGTGTCGGCCTTCAGTCCGTCCATTGTCTTGGTGTCGGCGGTGATCAGGGCGTCGGCGGGCGCGCCCTGCTTCACCTGCGCGGCGAGCTCCTGCGACCCGGCGAAGGAGAACGTCACCTTCGTCCCCGGGTGCGCCTTCTCGTACGCCGCGCCCGCGGTCTTGAACACATCGGTCAGCGAAGCGGCGGCCAGGACCGTCAGATCGGCCTTGGAGGTGCCGGTGGCGGACTCGGCGGCCTTGGCGCCGGAGTCCTGGGTGTCGTCGTTGCCGCAGGCGGCCAGCGGCATGAGGAGAGCGGCTGTCAGGACGGCAGTGGCGGCACGGCGTCCGGTGAAGTTGAAGGACATGCGGGTGGTTCTCCTCGGCAATGCGGTCGGGGTGGGCCGTCCGGGCGGATGGTGGTGAGCCGCGCCTGTGACGGGTGGCGCCGCTTGTATGCGTGAGGGGTCAGGTGCGGTCGATGTGCACGCTGGTCGACTTCACGCGGGCGGTGGCCTGCATGCCGACTTCGAGTCCCAGTTCCTCGACGGCCTCCCTGGTCAGCAGGGACACCAGACGGTGGGGGCCCGCCTGGATCTCCACCTGCGCCGCCACGTCACCGAGCTTGACCGCGGTCACGATGCCGGGGAACGCGTTGCGCGCGGAGGTGTAGGGGGTGTCCTCGTCGCTGCTCCCGCCGCCCTGGGCGACCTCGATGGAGAAGGCGGCCAGATCGCGGCCGTCGATGAGGCGGCGCCCGCCCTCGTCGCGATGGGTCGCGACTCGGCCGGCGTCCGCCCAGCGGCGGGCTGTGTCCGGGCTGACGCCGAGCAGACGTGCCGCCTGTCCGATGGTGTAGGACTGCATGCGCGCCACCGTAGGGCCCTTGGCCTCTCAAATGCAATTGATTCGTGGATTTCTCACGGCAGATGCCAGCTCGCTTGGAGAAACCGCCAAACAGCGACAGAAGCCCGGATCCTTGTTGCCCCCGGCCTGAACCTCGGGCCGTTGAAACGGCGCGGCGGGGTGAGCTGCACGTGCCAGTCGGTACGCGTCGCCCTCCTCGCGCTTGCGGCGCGCGGTGGGAATGATCCACGGGGTGTGGCTACAGTGCTGAATAGGCGTGCGAAAACCTGCTTTCCAGCACAAATTGGGGCGTTCATTCATGAGCCTGAGCATTCGTAACCAGCTTCCCGGCACCGTCACGTCGGTGACCACCGGCGAAGCCATGGCTACCGTCAAGGTCCGCCTCGAGGGCGGCCAGAACGTCACCGCCGCCGTCACGGCCGACGCCGTCAAGGAACTCGGTCTCGGCGAAGGCGCCACGGTGCGCATCCTGGTGAAGGCCACCGAAGTGGCCCTGGCCACCGGCCCCGTGGACGGAGTGAGCATCCGCAACCAGATGCCCGGCACGGTGAGCGATGTCTCGACCGGTGGCGCCATGGCCAGTGTCAAGGTGGACATCGAAGGTGGCAGTCTCACCGCAGCCATCACCAAGGACGCGGCCTCGGCCCTCGGCCTCGCGGTCGGCACCTCGGTCGTGGCGCTCGTCAAGTCCACCGAGATCTCCCTCGCCAGCGCCTGACGGGACTTGTGGTCGATCGGTGCCCCGCACGTGTCGCGTGCGGGGCACCGCCGCGCCTCACAGTGGCGGGACGGTCGTCGGGCTCCACAGGGCGGGACGGCCGTCGGGCTCCACAGGGCGGGACGGTCGTCGGGCTCCACAGGGCGGGACGGTCGTCCGGCAGCCGGCAGGCGCCGAGCCTGCTGGTGACCGCGCTGATGCAACGGGCGCGAACGAATCAGCCACGGACGACGAGACCAGCAGGCGTCGGCCGGCGCTCAGGGTCGGTGGACGAGCTCTGTCGGGAGGGCGGCGATCAGCACCCAGACTCCGACGCCGAGGAGCCACCACGTGTCGACGGCCGCGCCCATGGCGGTCAGCGCCGGCGCTGATGCCGCGAGGGCGACGGTGGCTCGGCGTACGCCCCGGTCCGGCCGCCAGGAAGAGGCACACCCTTGACCATGCCGGCCCGATCACAGAGAGATCGACGGCCGGGTGGGTTTCTGTCGGCGTCATGGCGCCGCAGGGCGTACGTCAGAGGTCACCCGCGGTGGCCTTGGTGCAGGTTCACGTGCCATGTCGGTGTCAGGCCAGGACGGAGCGGAGCGCCAGTTCGATCCACCGGTCGCGGGCCGCCGCGGGCAGGGTGTCGTCGGGCGCCGTGGCGGCGATGAGGGCGAAGTCCGCCGTGGTGATGTCCGGGCGGAGGAGACCATGGGCGTGCGCGACGGCGGTGATGCGATCCAGTTCGGCGAAACCGCGGCTCTCCATCTCCTGCAGTGCGTCGGAGGCGAGCCCCGTCGCGGCCGCCTTGATCGCCTTGTCGGCGGCGGGTTTGGTGATCAGCCACTCGAGCAGGCCACGGAGTTCCGCGGCCGGGTCGGCGCCGTTCTCCACCCGGTCGGCCGCTGCCCGGACGTCGGCGACCAGCCGCTCCGTGAGTTCGGCCAGGGCCGCGGCGATCAGATCGGATTTTGTGGGGAAGTGGCGGTACAGCGTCCCTACCGCGACCCCGGCCTCCGCCGCTATCTCGTCCATCCCCACGCCTTCGCCCCGGGCGGCGAGCAGAGCGCCGGCGGCGGTGAGGATGCGTTCCCGATTGCGCAGTGAGTCGGCACGGACCACTGGAGCCTCCCACTGGCTGCTTGTTGCCTGCCTGCTGCCTGCTTGACCAAACATGAACTCAGGTTCACTATAGATGGTGAACCAGAGTTCATGTTAGGAGAAGCGCCATGACCGGCTGGACCGAAGAACACGTCCCCCGCCTCGCCGACGGCACCTTCGCCGTGGTGACCGGCGCGAACACCGGACTCGGGCTCCACACCACCCGCGTCCTCGCCCGCCAGGGGGCGACCGTGGTGATGGCCTGCCGCAACAAGGAGAAGGCCGCTGCCGCACGCCAGTCGCTCGTCGGCGTCGGCATTGACCCCACCCGCCTGCGCACGGCACCGCTGAACCTCGCGGACCAGGAGTCGATCGCGCGATTCGCCGAAGACCTGCCGGACGAGCGCGTCGACCTGCTCATCAACAACGCGGGCCTGATGGCCGTGCCCCGCTCCCGGACGGTCGACGGCTTCGAGACCCAGTTCGGCGTGAACCACCTGGGCCACATGGCCCTCACGCTCCGGCTCCTGCCGCGGCTGAACGCCACACCGGGCGCCCGCGTCGTGACCATCACCAGCATGGGACACCGCCCCGGCCGTATCCGGCCGGACGACCCGAACTTCGAGCGCGGCGGCTACAACCGCTGGATCGCCTACTTCCAGTCGAAGCTGGCGAACATGCTCTTCGCCGCAGAACTCGCCCGCCGAAACGAGGGCCGCGGCGCGCTGTCGCTCGCGGCGCACCCCGGCTACGCGGCGACCGAGCTCGGCAAGGACACCGGCGTACAGGCGCGAGTCCTCTCCCTGTTCGACAGGGTCGCCGCGCAGCCCGCCGACGCCGGCGCCTGGCCGACCCTGCGCGCCGCGACCGACCCGGCCGCACGCAACGGCACCCTGTACGGTCCGCGCTGGATCGCCTTCGGGCCCGCCGGACCGGAGACGCCCAGCCGCACCGCACGCCGGCAGGATCTGGCGGCGCAGCTGTGGGACCTCTCCCTCGAGCTGCTCTCGCCGGCCAAGGTGGAGGACCCCCTGCGCTGACACGCGCCGCCACCCGTTCCCGGTGGGTGGTGCCCGTTCACAGCACGGCCTCCGTTCACAGCATCACGTGTTTGACCTGCGTGTAGTCCAGCAGCCCCGCCATCGACAGGTCGCTGCCGTATCCGGAGTGCTGCACGCCACCGTGCGGCATCTCCGACACCGTGGTCCCATGCGTGTTCACCCACACGATGCCCGCGTGCAGCGCCCGCGTCGCCCGCATGGCGCGGTCGTGATCGGCGGTCCAGACGCTCGCCGCGAGGCCGTAGCGGGTGTCGTTCGCGAGACGCAGAGCCTCCTGTTCGTCGGTGAAGGACTGAACGGTGACGACAGGGCCGAAGATCTCCTCCTGCACGATCTCGTCGTCCTGCCGGACCCCGGTGACCACCGTCGCGGCGTGGAAGCAGCCGGGCCCTGCGATCCGCGCACCGCCCAGGGGAACCTTCGCCCGGCCCGGCAGCCTGCTCAGCAGGCCCTCCACGTCGGCGAGCCGGCCCGCGCTGTTGAGCGGGCCGAAGTCGACTCCGGGCCGCAGCGCCGACGCATGGGCTGCGAACGCGTCGACGAAAGCGTCGTGGAGGGACGCGTGGACCAGCAGCCGTGTCGGCGCCGTGCAGTCCTGGCCCGCGTTGTAGTACGCGACTGCCGCGAGTTGCGCGGCGGTCGACTCCACATCGGCGTCGTCGTACACGATGACGGGGGCGTTCCCGCCCAGTTCCAGATGCACGCGCTTCAGATCGGCGGCCGCGGCGGTGGCGATCTCGCGCCCCGCCCGCACGCTGCCGGTAACCGCGATCAGCCGGATCGACGGGTGCGTGACGAGCGCCCGTCCGGTGTTCCGGTCGCCGCACACCACGTTCAGCACGCCCGGCGGCAGGTGCTCCGCGGCGATACGGGCCAGCAGCACGGACGACGAGGGGGTCGTGTCCGCCGGTTTGAGAACACTCGTGTTCCCGGCGGCGATCGCCGGTGCCACCTTCCACACCGCCGTCATCAGCGGGTAGTTCCAGGGGGTGATCTGCGCGCAGACGCCGACCGCCTCGCGGCGCAGCAACGAGGTGCGCCCCTCGGTGTATTCGCCTGCTGCGGCACCCGGCAGGTTCCGGGCGGCGCCGGCGAAGAACCGCACGGAGTCGACGATCGCGGGCAACTCGTCGGAGCGGAACAGTTCCGCCGGCTTGCCGGTGTCCGCCGTCTCCGCGGCCACCAGCTCGTCCGCGTGCGTCTCCAGTGCGTCGGCGATGCGCAGCAGCGCGGTCTGCCGCTCGGCCGGCGTCGTCACCGACCAGCGCTCGTACGCCGAGGCCGCCGCCGCACAGGCGGCGTCGGTGTCCTTCGGCCCCGACAGGGGCGCCGTGCGGCGGGTGGTGCCGGTCGCCGGGTCGGTCAGACGCATGGTCGCACCGGTCGCTGCGGGCAGGTCGTCGCCGCCGATGTGGTTGTGCACGGTGGGGTGTCGTCGCTCAGCCACGGCGCAACGCCTCCCTCGCGGCGCCGCGTCCGGTACGGACCGCGCCCTCCATGTAGCCGGCGACCCACTGGTCCGAACCGCAGACGTAGAAGGGCGGTTCGTGGGTGCCGTGCAGCGGTCCGACCGCCATGACGTCGCCGGGTGTCCACTGCGTGACGTAGCCCTGCGTCCACGGATCGGTGCCCCACATACGGACCCAGCAACGGAGCGGGCGGTGTGCGTCGTCGCCGTACAGGCGGGCGATCTCGGCCAGCAGTTCCCGCTCCCTGCGCTCCTCGGGCGTGCTCAGCAGCACGCCGTACCGTTCGGGCGGGACGAGGGCGGACAGCACGCCCTCGCTCTGCGGCCAGGTGCTGCCGAGGACGCCCTCGCACTCGGAGAGACCGTTGTGCCCGGACTCGCGCCAGAACGGCTTGTCGTACGCGGCGGCGAACTTGGCTGCCACGGCCTGTCGTTGGCGGTGCAGGGAAGCGAGCCGGCGGTCCGACACCCCGGTGACGGCGACGGACCGGAGCGGGCCGACGGGCAGCGCGCTGACCACGGCGTCCGCGGTCAGTCTCTCGCCGCCAAAGAGGTGTACGGAGCAGCCGGCGAGTCGGACGTCGACCGCTTCGACGGGCGCGCCGAGCCTGATGCGTGCGCCCAGTTCGTCCGCCATGCGCAGGGCCACGGCCGCGGAGCCCTCCGCGATCCGCAGGCCCTCCCAGTCCTCGTAGTCGTAGTGCTCGACCGGGTCCGAGGAGTGCCCGCCCGCGGCTGCCCGGTCGCCGCCGGGCACGGCCGCGTGCTTGCGCAGGGCGGACAGCAGGGACGTCCGCTCGTACGACCCGCTCGCGAGGGCGAGTTGGCCGATTTCCCAGAGTCGTACGACGCCGGGGGAGGCGCCTTCGGCCCGCAGCCAGCCGGCGACGGAGACCTCGTCGAGGGCGGGGGCGTCGGGGTGGCTCCAGGGATCGTCGGGGTCGACGGTCCGGGCCAGGGTGGCGAAGGCGCCGGTGACACGGCGGTGGCAGGCGTCGTCGCCGGGGCCGAACCAGTGCGGCGGGTCCCCCGCCGAGACGCCCTCGGGCGTGGCCCTGGCGATGACCCCTGGCTCGGCGACGTAGCTGGGAACCAGCGTGAGGCCCAGTTCGGCGGCCAGGGCCAGATAGGCGGTGTGGGCGCGCCCGACGACCTCGCCGCCGAGCTGGACGAGCCGCCCGTCGGGGAGGGTTGCCTGCTCGACCCGGCCACCGACCCGGTCACGGGCCTCGAGGACCAGCACGTCGGCGCCGCCGGCCGCGAGGTCTCGAGCGGCGGCGAGACCGGCGAGTCCGGCGCCGAGCACGATCACGTCATGATGCATGGAGAAGCGTTCCTTCGTTCGAGCTCGATCCGGGGGAAGAGGGCGCCTCAGTCGAGGACCAGACAGTGTTCCGGCAGCCAGCCGATCTCCACGTGTTCGCCGCCGCTCCAGCGGTCCTCCATCCGCGAACGGTCGGTGTTCTGCTCCAGCACCGACACGGCGACACCCGGCGCGAGTTCGATCAGATAGGTCGTGGTCGGACCCGAGTACACGGTCTCCCGGACGACCCCGTTCACCCGCGCCATCCCAGGCCCGAGGTCGGACAGCCAGATCTTCTCGGGCCGGATCGCGAGATTCACCCGGCTGTCCTCGGCGATTCCCTCCCGAGGACCGACGGGCAGCGCCGGGCCCTCATCCATGACCACCGCACCGGCCCGATAGGTGCCGGGCACCAGGTTGGACGTTCCCATGAAGGAGGCGACGAAGCTGTTCGCCGGCCGCTCGTACACGTCCTCGG
This sequence comes from Streptomyces sp. NPDC096176, assembly GCF_044763255.1. Taxonomy (NCBI): domain Bacteria; kingdom Bacillati; phylum Actinomycetota; class Actinomycetes; order Kitasatosporales; family Streptomycetaceae; genus Streptomyces; species Streptomyces sp. NPDC096176. The sequence continues at coordinate 258,373 of NZ_JBIWFV010000003.1, forward strand.
GTGTGCCGCACTGCTGCACGCGGCCCTCGTTCATCACCGCCATACGGTCCGACATGGTCAGCGCCTCGTCCTGGTCGTGCGTGACGAAGACGAACGTGATGCCGACCTCCCGCTGGATCTGCTTCAGTTCGACCTGCATCTGCCGGCGGAGCCGCAGGTCCAGCGCCGCCAGTGGCTCGTCCAGCAACAGCACCTGAGGCCGGTTGACCAGCGCCCGGGCCAGAGCGACGCGCTGGCGCTGGCCTCCGGACAAGGTGGCGGGCTTGCGGCCGGTGAGGCTTCCCAGCTGCACCCGGTCCAGCATCGTGGCCACCCGCTCGCGGATCTCGGCCCGGGCCACCCCCTTGCGTTTGAGGCCGAAGGCGACGTTGTCGGCCACCGACAGATGGTCGAAGAGGGCGTAGCTCTGGAAGACGGTGTTGACCTCCCGTTTGTTCGGCGGCAGCGCGGTCACGTCCTTGCCGCTCAGCAGGATCGCGCCCTCGGTGGGATCGGTGAACCCGCCGATCATCCGCAGCGACGTCGTCTTGCCGCAGCCGGAAGGGCCGAGCAGTGAGAAGAACTCGCCCGGCGCGATGTCCAGGCACAGGTCTCTGACGGCGTAGGAGTCGTCGTAGCTCTTGCAGATGTTGTCGAGCCGGACGGCGGGCGCGTCGCCCGTGCCGGCCGTGGCAGCGGTCGTGGTGGTCGTTGTGGTCACGGGTGTCACTTCCCGGAGAGGAGATCGAGGCCGCCGCGCCGGCCGAACAGACGCGGAATGAACAACGCGAGGGCGATGAGCGTGATCGACCCGACGAGCATCAGCGTGCCGACCGCGTTGATGGTCGGCTGCACCCCGAAGCGGATGGCCGAGTAGATGCGCACGGACAGCGGCTGCGGATCGACGCCGGTCGTGAAGTAAGCGAGCACGAAGTCGTCAAAGACCAGCGCGAAGATCAGCACGGCAGACGCCAGAATGCTGGGCAGCAGCGCGGGGAGGGTGACCAGCCGCAACGACTGCCACCGCGTCGCGCCGAGGTCCATCGCGGCCTCCTCCACCTCCGGGTTCAACGCCGCGATCCGGGAGCGCAGGATGACGGTCACGTACGAGATCGAGAAGGTGATCTCGGCCAGCATCACCGTGCCCGTGGACAACGGGATTCCGATGCCCTTGAAGAGCAGCATCGCCGCGACGCCGGTGACGATCTCGGGAGTGACCAGCGGAACAAGCATGATCAGGCCGGCCAGGGAACCGAGGCGGCTGCGGCAGCGGACCAGGCCGAGGGCGAGCGTCACGCCGAGGATCAGCGAGCCCGCCATCGCCACCAGGGACACCCGCAGACTCATGCCGAGCGAGTCGAGCAGCACCTGGTCCCGGAAGAACGCCCCGTACCAGCGCAGGCTGAAGTCCTTGAAGACGGTCAGCGACTTCTGCGAGTTGAACGAGAAGAGCACCACCACGCCGATGGGCAGATACAGCAGTGCGAAGAAGGCGGCGGTGACGGCGATCGCGAACCGCGGCTTGCGGTCGGTGCCGCGGCGCGCCCTCCGGGGGGCGGCGGAACGGGACCTCATCGGACCGCCTCCGCCTCGTCCTTGCGGGTCCGCCGCAGGTAGCCCAGCATGCCGAGGAAGAGCACCGCCATCATCAGCATGGTCAGCGCCGAGCCGAGCGGCCAGTTCTGGCCCTGGAAGAACTTGTCCTGGATCAGGTTGCCGATCATGATCTGGTCGGGACCTCCCATCAACTGGGCACTGACGAAGTCGCCCATGGCGGGCAGGAACACGAGGACACAGCCGGCGGCCGCGCCCTGTCGCGTGGCAGGGAGCGTGACGTGGAAGAAGGTCCGCAACGGGCCGCCATAGAGATCGCGTCCTGCTTCGATCAGGGACACATCCATGCGCTCCAGCGCGGCGTACAGTGGGATGATCATGAAGACGACAAAGCCGTAGACCAGCCCAGCCACAACTCCCGTCCCGGTCTGAAGGATCTTGGTGCCGTCGCCGACGAGCCCGATCGCACGCAGCGCCTTCAGCAGCGGCCCGTCGTCCGACAGGACCACCGACCAGCCGTACATGCGCACGAGGTAGTTGGCGAAGAACGGCACGACGATCGCGGCGATCAGGAGCGTCTTGAAGCGTCCGCCGTGCAGGGCGATCGCGTAGGCGACGGGATACGCCACCACCAGACAGATCAGACAGGTCAGCAGTGCGTATCCGAGTGAGCGCACCATCACGGACCGGTAGGCCGGTTCGGCCAGTGCAGCGAAGTTCTCCGGATTGAAGCCGAAGCGGGGATTGCCGAGCGGGTCGGTGGTACCGAAGGCCAGCGTGGCGACCAAGGCCAGCGAGCCGATGAGGAAAGTGGCCATCCACAGCGTGCCGGGCAGCATCAGCACGGTCCACAGACGGTTGCCCGCGGCGGAGGGGCCGGAGCGTGCGAATGATGCCGCAGTGCCCTTACCGCCGGGTTCGCCGGCGTGCTTCTCGGGAGGAAGTCTGTCGGTGTCGGTGTCGGTGTTGGCGTCGGTGTCGGTGTTGGCGTCGGTGTCGGTGTCGGGGGCGGGCCGCGCCGGGCCCCCTGGCATCTGACGGGCCATGGCGTCAGCCGGCTTTCACTCGGGTCCAGGCGGCGTCACGGGCCCGCTCGCCCTGCGCGTCGCCGTTGCGGAAGTACAGGTCGTCCTTGAGATCGCCGGGTGAGACCACACACTCGGGAAAGGGCTCGACCAGCGCCGTGTAGATGTCCTCTGTTCCCTTGACCGGCATCGGGTAGCCGATGTACTCGATGTTCCTGCGGACGCTCTCCGGCCGGAGCATGTAGTCGATGAAGAGCATCGCCGTGCCGGGGTGGGGGGCGTCGGACGGTATCGCGTAGCAGTCGGAATTGATGGGCGCGCCTTCTTTCGCCACCTGGAAACCGAACACCGACGGGTCCTCGGCCTGGTTCAGCATGGCGGCCATGTCGCCGCTCCAGGCCTGCGTCATGACCGCGTTGCCGGTGAGCAGGTTGTTGTAGCTGTCGCTCGAGAACCCCCGCAGATGCGGACGGAGCGAACGCAGCGTCTCGGTGATCTCGCCGAGGCCGTCCGGGTCTGTGGTGGAGACGTCGAGGCCGAGTTTCAGCGCGGCCATGCCGAGGACCTCGTCACGGTCGTCGAGAACGAAGACACGGCTCTTCGCGCGCGGTGACCACAGGTCGTCCCAGGAGCCGGACAGCTCGTCGCCGATCTTGTCCTTCCGCCAGCCGATGCCCGTCTTGTACATGGTGAACGGCAGAGTGTGACGCGATCCGGGGTCGTACCAGGGATCGGCGAAGTAGTCGTAGTGGGCGAGCACGGCGTCGGCGTTGTGCAGCCGGGAGTGATCGATACGGCGCAGCCGGCGTCCGTCGACGAGCCGCTGGGCCCACTTGGCGGTCGGGAAGATGATGTCGTAGCGGTTGCCCGCGTTGAGCTTGGCGGCCATGCCTTCCATGGAGTCGAAGTTCGACTGCACGACCTTCACGCCGTACTCCTTCTCGAACCCGGCGAAGACCGCCGGATCGACGAAGTCGGCCCAGTTGAAGTACACCAGGTCGCCGTCGACCTTCATCTCGATGGGTTCGTCGCGGACCTCCTGGGAGGCCGGGGCGGCGGAGGTGAACCCGCAGCCGGCCGAGGTCGCGCCGAGACCGAGCCCGACGGCCGCGGCGGAACCGGTGCGCAGGAAGGATCGGCGGGACAGGGGGAGTGCCTCGGGGGACATCGGTGGTCCTCTCCGTGGGGTCCGTGCTGGGGACGGACACGGATTAGGTGAGCGGGGGCCCCTGTGCGCACGTGGGGCGGCGTGGGTCGTGCGGGACCTGGGAGCCGGCGCCGGTCGGGGGCGGTGCCGTTGTGGACGCGGCTCGACATCGGGTGCGGTGTTGTGCCGTGAGGGGTGAGGGTGGGGAAGCCGGTGTGCCGGGGCGGGCGGCGTCGCCTGTGGCAGCGGCTCAGGCCGTGACGTCTGCGGAATCGGCGGTGAGATCCGCCCGTACCCGTCCGGCGAACCAGCCGACCGCCGACTCGCGCCGGGACAGCGGACCCGGTTCGAATCCCGGGGTGGTGAGTCCTTTCTGTACGCGGGCCACGAGCTCGGCGTCCTCGTCGTTGGTGATCCAGCCGATGCGGATGTTGAGCCGCCGCGCGATGCGGGTCCGCAGCGAGGTGCCGCGCCGGGTGTAGAACGCGCCGGGTACGGCGACGCGGTCGACGCCCGTGGGGATCGCGGTCCAGGCAAGCACATGGTCGGGGTAGAAGTCGATGAGTGTGTTCGGATAGATCACCGCGTACCGCCAGACCCGGCGGTCGGCCTCGGTCAGGCCGGGCATGGGAGCGGCGATGCGCTGGTAGAGGCGCTCGGGCCAGTTCGACGAGGGCTTGTCGCGCAGCGGGGAGGCGAACAGCGCGTAGGCCTCGTCGATCTCGCAGGTGTAGCCCTGGTAGTCGAGCAGCCGCATCAGGCCGGGGTGGGCGACTGGTACGTGATAGCCCTCCAGGTAGTTGTCGACGGCCACCTTCCAGTTGGCGTGCTGTACCTCGGCGCCGTCGAGGTCGTGGATACGGCTGCGGCCCACCGGCACCAGGTCGGTCCCCGCGTAGTGCCCCACGGCCTCGGCGAGTCCGGCGCACTGCTCGGCGAGCGGCACGGCGCCGGGGTCGTGGTTCACGAAGACGAAGCCGAGGAACGACTCGACGCGGACCGGGAAAAGCCCGAGCTTCGGCTTGTCCAGGCACGGGATCTGCCGGGCCTCCGGGGCGCCGACGAGCCGCCCGTCGAGTTTGTACGTCCAGCCGTGATAGGGGCAGCGAATGGCCTTGCCGTCCGGCTCGGGCGCCGAGACCAGGCGGGTGCCGCGGTGCCGGCAGACATTGAGATGAGCGGCGAGACCGCCGTCCTCGGTGCGGACGACCAGGACCTCGCGGCCGGCCGCGGTCGCGGCGAGCCGGGCGCCCGGGCCGGGCAGGTCCGACTCGTGGCACACGAGCTGCCAGGACGTGGCGAAAATGTGCCGGTTCTCCTCGGCGGCCACGGCCGGGTCGGTGTAGTAGCGGGCGGCCAGTGCCTCGCCGGGGGAGGGCGGGGCGGCCTCGGTGGCCGGGGGCGGGGGAGGGCCCGGCGGTGCGGCGGGGGCGGGCCCCGTGGTCGCGGGAGCAGTGACGGGGGATTTCGCGTGCATCGGCTGACTCCAAGGTGAGCGCCCAACGCTGACTGATTGGTTAGTTAGCCTGAGGATCTGGCCTGTTTCTTGTCAAGGGTTGCGTGCTGACTAATCAGTTAGTTAGTATTCCGGTTGTCGCCGCGACGGGCCAGCCGCCGTACGCGGCCCGTCCCGGGCGTACCGCCCGGCCTCGCCGCGACCTGTCACGGCCCTTTGCCCCTACTTCTCCCTCCCTTCTCGCGGTGCCCGAGGCGCCCGGCACTTCCGGGCACCCGCCGGCGCCCGGCACTTCCGGGCACCCGCCGGCGCCCGGCACTTCCGGGCACCCGCCGGCGCCCGGCACCCCCGGGCCCTTCGGCACCCCCAGGTCACTCCCGGCATCGACCGGGTTCCGGACACCTCTCCCCGGAGGCACGCATGAGCGGTCGTCGGAGTCTGGTCTGGCTCGGCCTCACGCCCGAGCCGGAACGGGAACTGCCCGCGAACGTGGCGGCCCTGCGCAGCCCGCCGACGGCATCCGCCGCCGAAAACCGCCGGGTGCAGCGTCTGATCCTGCACGGCAGCGAACGCAGCTGGCTGCAGTACCTCGCCGAAGTCACCGACCTCGTGACCGCTGTCGCGGACGGCACCCGGCCGGGCGACCGCCGCGCGGCCCGGATTGCCGCCGAGGTGGTCCTCGACCACCACCACATGCTCATCGGCTTGCCGGGCAGCGCCTACGCCCGCACGGCCCGACAGCGCCACGCCCTGGAGTCGGCGCTCCGCGCCCTGCGCGCCGGTGACCCAGCCGACCACCCCGCCACCCCACACCCCGGAGAGCGCGCATGACCACGACGCGAGCCCTCACGCTGATGCGGACCGCCGTCCGCTCCCTGATGCCCGCCGTCCGCCCCATGACCGAAGTGCACGGCCACGGTCCTGTGCCCGGGCCCTGCCGGGGCTCCGTAACCGAAGTGCCCGATCACGGCCCGGTAACCGAGGCGCCCGCCCACCTCAGCACGGTCCTCGGTACGCGGCCCGACCGCCTCGAGACCGCCGCCGCGTACATCGCCCTGGGCGGATACGGCGCGGCCACCACTCCCGACGCGTTGCTCGGGCACCTTGCCGCGACCGGGCTGCGCGGCCGCGGCGGTGCCGGCTTCCCGGCCGCCACCAAGCTGGCGGCCGTGTGCGACGCCGGCGGTGCCCCCGTCGTCGTCGCCAACGGCGAGGAAGGGGAGCCCGGCTCCGTCAAGGACCGCTGGTTGCTCCGGGCCCGCCCCCACCTCGTGCTCGACGGACTCACACGAGCCGCCGCCGTCGTGGGGGCCCGGCGCGCGTACGTCTACCTCGCCGACCCCCTCGCGGCCGTTCGCGTGCGACGTGCCCTCGCGGAGCATCCGCCGCCCCTGCCCGTAGAGGTCGTCGAGACCGAGCACACCTATGTCGCCGGCGAGGAGACCGCGGTGGTGCGCCGCATCAACGGCGGCCCGGCGCTGCCGCTTGCCAAGCCGCCCCGGCCCTTCCAACGAGGCGTCGGCGACGAGCCCACTCTCGTCTCCAACGTCGAGACACTCGCCCGCATCGCGCTCATCGCCGCCCGCCCGGATCTCGGCCGCCGGATCGCCGACGCCACCCTGATGACCCTCTCCGGGGCCGGCGCCGCCCCCCTGCTCACCGAGGTCCCCTACGGCACCACGCTGCGCAGCCTGGCGATCGCCCACGGCGGCTCGGACGTCCACGCCGCGCTCATGGGAGGTCTGTTCGGCGGTCTCGTCGCCGAACGCTCACTCGACCTGCCGGTCGACCCCGGCCGCCTCGCGGACGCGGGCACCGCCCTGGGCTGCGGCGCCGTCCACTTCCTCGGCCCGCACGACTGCCCCGTCACCGCCGCCGCAGAGGCCGCCGCGCACCTCGCCGCCGAGAGCGCCCGCCAGTGCGGTGTCTGCGTCGCCGGCTCGGGATCGATCCGCGACGCCCTGCAGAGGCTGTCCGCCGGGACCGCCGCGGACGACGTCGTCGGCGCGCTGGGGCGCTGGGCCGCGGGGTTGCCCGGCCGCGGCGCCTGCGGCCTCCTCGACGCCGCAGCCGGCACCGCGGGCAGCCTGCTCCACACCTTCCCCGCCCTTGTCGACGCCCACCTCGCCGCACCCTGTCCCGCCTGCGCCGCTGCCGCCGACACGTCGCGAGCGCATGCGGGTGCAGACGCGGAAGCACATCCGGCGACCCCCGTCCCCCGCCTCACCGTCCCCGTGCCCGAAGTGTCTGAAGTGTCCGACACTCTCCCGCCCGTCCCCGTCCCCACGGCCGCGCCCGCCCGCCGTCCCTGAGACGGACCGTCGAAAGGACCACCGTGAAACTCCTTTTGGACTCCACCCGGTGCCAGGGCTACGGCCTGTGCCGGGAACACGCCCCCGACCGGATCGAACTCGACGAGTGGGGCTATGCCTCCGTCGTCGCCACAGACGTCCCGCCCGGCGAGGAGAACGCCGCCCGCGCCTGCGCCGACAGCTGCCCCAACTCCGCGCTCCGGCTGGAGAAGTGACATGCCCCGCCGTGAGATGGCCCGCACCCCCGGCCGGGACCTGACGTCCCTCTTCGACCCCAAGTCCGTCGCCGTGGTCGGCGCCAGCGACGACCCCGCCAAGTACGGCCACGCGATCGCCTCCCAGGCCCTGCGCGCCCCCGGGCGCCGCCCCGTCCACCTCGTGAACCGCCGCGGCGGCACCGTGCTGGGCCGTACCGCGGCCACCAGCGTCGCCGCCATCGGCGAGCCGGTCGACCTTGCCGTCATCTCCGTTCCCGGTGCCGGGTTCGAGGCAGCCGTCGACGACGCGCTGGCGTGCGGCGCCCGCGCCCTCGTGGCCATCACCGCCGGGTTCGCCGAGACCGGCGCCGCCGGCCTCGCCCGACAGCACGCGATCACGGCCCGCGTCCGCGACGCCGGAGCCGTCCTTGTCGGCCCCAACTGCCTCGGCATCGCCGACAACACCACCGAGCTGTATCTCGCCTCCGACACCTTCGCCCCCGGCGGTGTCGCGCTGCTCAGTCAGAGCGGCAACCTCGCCCTCGAACTCCAGCTCCGGCTCGCCCCGCACGGCTCCGGCTTCTCCCGTTTCGTCTCCCTCGGCAACCAGGCCGACATCACTCTCGTCGATCTCGTCGACGACTGCGCCCACCACGACGGCACCTCCGCCATCGCCGTGTACGCCGAGGACTTCGGCGACGGCCGCGCGTTCGCAGAGGCCGCTGCCGCCGCGGGCAAGCCCGTCGTGCTGCTCACCGCGGGACGCGGCACCGCGTCCGCCCGCAGCGCCCAGTCCCACACCGGCGCCCTGACGACCTCCGCCGACGTCGTCGCCGCCGCCTGCCGCGACGCGGGCGTCCACCTCGTCCACACACCCCGGGAGATGACGGTCGTGCTGGCCGCCCTCGACGCCCAGCGACCCGGGGCCGGGCGGCGCACCGCGATCCTCACCGACGGCGGCGGCCACGGCGCGATCGCCGCCGACGCGGCAGAAACCGCCGGACTCGACGTCCCCGAACTCGGCGAGGGCACCCAGAACCGACTGCGCACCGTGCTGTGGGAGCAGTCCGCCGTCGGCAACCCCGTGGACCTGGCCGGCATGGGCGAGCAGGATCCCCGCTCGTATGCCGCCACCGCCGGCGCCCTGCTGGCCACCGACGAGACGGACGCGGTCCTCATGACCGGCTACTTCGGGGGCTACGCCGCCTCGGCGGGCGGTCTCGGCGGCGGCGGAACGGCCCTGTCCGAGGGCGAGGTTCGGGCCGCCCGAGAGATCGCCCGGCTGCGCTCCGAGCGCCCCAAACCCCTCGTCGTGCAGTCCATGTACCCCGCGTCACCCAGCTGCCGGATCCTCGCCGATGCAGGCATCCCCGTTTTCGGCGCCACCGAGGACGCGGCGCGCGCACTTGCCGCGCTCACCGTCACCGAGCCCGCCGGGTCGACCGGGATCCCGCCGCTGCCGCCGCCCTCAGTGCCCCTGACCGATCCCGGCTACCACTCCGTCCGGACGCTCCTCGCCGCCGCCGGCGTACGCTTCCCCGCAGCCCGCGAGGTCACCGACGAGGCCCAACTCCTCTGCGTGGCAGCTGAGTTCGACGGCCCGTACGTCCTCAAGGCGCTGCACGTGCTGCACAAGTCCGACGCGGGCGGTGTCGCCCTGCGGCTGCCCGACGCGGCCGCGCTGCTGGCCGCGTACCGGGAGATGCACGCCAGGCTCGGCGCGCCCTCCTACTCGGTCGAGGCCATGGCCGACCTCACCGACGGCGTCGAGCTGATCGTGGGCGTCGACCGGGATCCCCGCTTCGGCCCCGTCGCGATGGTCGGACTCGGAGGCATCCTGACCGAGACCCTGCACGACGTCGCGTTCGCGCTGGCTCCCGTACCACCGGCGCGCGCGGAGGGGTTGCTGCGGGGGCTGCGCACCGCCGGGCTGCTCGCGGGTGTCCGCGGCCGGCCGGCAGTCGACATCGCCGCGGCCGCCGACGCCGTCGCCCGTATCACGGAAGTCGCAGCGGCCCACCCCGAGTTCGCCGAACTCGAGGTCAATCCCCTCCTGGCCCGCCCGGACGGCGTGCTCGCCCTGGACGCCCGCGCCGTACTCGCCTGACCAGCCTGACCAGCCTGACCAGCCGTAATCGCCGTACCGCCTGACCCGCCCGACCACCGTCACCCACGCCCCGAAGGACGCCCATGGACTTCCGTTACTCCCCCCAGCAGGCCGATCTCAAGGCCCGGGCCGCCGCCTACTCCCAGCGGCTCATGGAGTACGAGAACGAGTCGGAGGAGGCCGGCGGACCGCTGCCCGCCGACACCGTTCGCGAGCTGACCCGCGAGGCCATCGACGCCGGCGTGTTCGCGATCAACATGCCCGCGGAGTGGGGCGGCGCCGGACTCAGCCTGCTCGACCAGGTCATCGTCGAGGAGGAGTTCGGCAAGGTCACCAACTGCCTGTGGGACATCCCCTGGCGCCCGGCCAACGTCCTGGCGTACGGCACACCGGCACAGCGCGAGAAGTACCTGCTGCCCGTCATCCGCGGTGAACGCTTCGACGCCTTTGCCGTCACCGAGCCCGGCGCCGGATCGGACCCCGGCTCCGGCACCAGCACAGCCGACCGGGTCGAGGGCGGCTGGCTGCTCAACGGTGAGAAGTGGTTCGTCACCTGCGGCGACATCGCGGACTTCCTGCTGGTGCAGGCCGACGCGGGACCCGAGCGGCAGCCGACGCTCTTCTTCGTCGACAAGCAGGCGCCGGGCGTGCGGATGACCCGCGTGCCGCGGTTCATGCACTCCGCTGTCAACGGCCACCCGGAGTTCGTCTTCGAGGACGTGTTCGTCGCCGACGAGGACGTGCTGGGGGGCGTCGGAAACGGCTACGAACTCACCAAGGAGTGGTTCACCGACGAACGGCTCATGATCGCCGCCCGCACTATCGGCGCCGCGGAGCGTGCGCTGGAGCTGGCCCGTGAATGGGCCCTCGAGCGGCGCCAGTTCGGCTCGCGGATCGCCGACTTCCAACTGATCCAGGGCATGCTCGCCGACTGCGCCGTCGACATCGCCGTCAACCGCGCCTACACCCACCAGGTCGCGTGGGAGGCGGACCAGCCGGACACCGACCGCAAGACCCTGCACGCCAAGGCCTCGACGGCCAAGCTCGCGGCGAGCGAGGCGGCCGGCCGGGTGGTGGACCGCTGCCTGCAGATCTTCGGCGGCCGCGGCTACGACCGTTCCTACCCGGTCGAACGTCTCTATCGCGAGCTGCGCGTCGACCGGATCTGGGAGGGCACCTCGGAGATCCAGCGCCTGATCATCGCCAACGAACTGATCAAGCGCGGCACCCGGGCCCTCGCCCTGCCTCGTCACTGATCGCTCCGGCCGTCAAGCCCCACCCCGCCAGCCACCTGCCACCCCCGAGGACCGACATGGACTTCCGCCTCACCGCCCGCCAGCAGGAACTCAAGGCCGCCGCCCGCCGGCTCACCGACGTCATCACGGCGTACGAACTCGACTGCGAGGAGAACAACGGCCTGTCGCCGCAGGCACACGCCGACATCCGCGACGCCGTGCTCGACAGCGGCCTCCAGGCCGTCAACATGCCCGCCGAATGGGGCGGAGCCGGGCTCACCATCTTCGAACAGGCCGTCGTGCAGGAGGAGCTGGGCCGGCTCACCGGCGCCCTGTGGGACATGGTCTGGCGCCCCGCCAACGCCCTCCGCTTCTGCACCCCCGAGCAGCGCGAACGCTTCCTCGTCCCCGTCATCCGGGGCGAGCGCCGCGACTGCTACGCCGTCACCGAGCCGGGAGCCGGCTCCGACCCGCAGAACCTCATGACGACCGCGACCCGAACCGCCGACGGGCAGTGGGTGCTCAACGGTGAGAAGTGGTTCGTCACCGTCGGCGACCACGCCGACTTCCTGATCGTTCTCGCGGCGGCGGGCGAGGACCGGGCCCCGACCCTCTTCCTCGTCGACAAGGACACCCCCGGCATCGAGATGACGCGCGTGCCCCGCTTCATGCACACCTTCGTCTACGAGCACCCCGAGTTCACCCTCACCGACGTGCGGGTCCCGGACGACGCCGTGCTCGGCGGCGTGGGCAACGGCTACGACATCACCCGCTCCTGGTTCACCGAGGAACGCCTGATGATCGCCGCCCGCACCATCGGCGCCGCGGAGCGTGCGCTGGAGCTGGCCCGTGAGTGGGCCGTCGAGCGGCGCCAGTTCGGCTCGCGGATCGCCGAGTTCCAGCTGATCCAGGGCATGCTCGCCGACTGCGCCGTCGACATCGCCGTCAACCGCGCCTACACCCACCAGGTCGCCTGGGAGGTGACCGAGGGCACCGTCGACCGCAAGACCCTGCACGCCAAGGCGGCCATCGCCAAGCTGGCGGCGAGCGAGGCGTCGGGCCGTGTCGTCGACCGCTGCCTGCAGATCTTCGGCGGCCGCGGCTACGACCGTTCCTACCCGGTCGAACGTCTCTATCGCGAACTGCGCGTCGACCGGATCTGGGAGGGCACCTCGGAGATCCAGCGGCTCATCGTCGCGGGCGAACTCGTGAAGCGCGGCACCGGCGTTCTCCAACTCCCGTCCGCCTGAGAGCCGCTGAAACCGGCGGCCCCGGCCCCTCCCGCCGGGGCCGCCACCCCCTCGGGCACGGCCCTCGTCCGGTGCCGTCACTCCTCGCACACGTGCCGCCCCGGGCTTCCGGTGCCGCCGACCGCTCGGAAAGGAGCAACACATGACCGGGACCGAGCCCCTCACCGCAGAACGCGAGCCCGGGCCCTCGGAAAGCCGGGCCCCCGTCGAACGCGTCGGCGTCGTGGGCTGCGGCCTGATGGGTTCCGGCATCGCCGAGGTGTGTGCCCGCGCCGGACTCGACGTCGTCGTCGCCGAATCCGGCGCCAGGGCCGCGGACGCCGGCCGGTCCCGAATCGCCGCATCCCTCGCACGCGCGGCCGCCGCGGGCAAGTTCACCACGATGGACCGGGACGCCGCCCTGGCACGGATCACCGTCACCGACGACCTGGAACGGCTGGCGGACCGGGACCTCGTCGTCGAGGCGGTCGCGGAGGACGAGGCGGCGAAGGTGGAGGTGTTCACGCGGTTGGACGCCCTGGTACGGCGCCGGGACGCCATCCTCGCGACCAACACCTCATCCATCCCCGTCATCCGCCTCGCCGCCGCCACCTTGCGGCCCGAACAGGTCGTGGGCCTGCACTTCTTCAACCCCGTGCCCGTCCTGGCGCTGGTGGAACTGGTGCCGTCCCTGCTCACCGGAGAGACCACCGCCCGCCGCGCCGAGGCCTTCGCCTCCGGCGTGCTGGGCAAACAGGTCGTACGCGCCCGCGACCGGTCGGGCTTCGTCGTCAACGCCCTGCTCGTGCCCTATCTGCTCGCGGCCGTCCGCATGGTGGAGTCGGGAACCGCGTCGGTCGAGGACATCGACCGGGCGATGACGCTCGGCTGCGCCCACCCGCTCGGCCCGCTCGCCCTCATCGACCTCATCGGACTCGACACCACCCAGGCCATCGCCGAGTCGATGTACGACGAGTTCCGCGAGCCCCTTCACGCCCCACCGCCGCTGCTGGCCCGCATGGTCGACGCGGGCCTGCTCGGCCGGAAATCGGGCCGGGGATTCCACACCTACCACTGACCGTCCATCGACCGACCTGCCACTGACCGCACACCGCCCCGTCCAGCCCCCGCGCCGATGCGGGAAGATGGGACACGGCGGAGGCCGGCGCACTCCCGGCCACCGCACCGACAGACCGACCAGGGGAGCACGCACGTGTCCAGCGCCGAACGCACTCGCGAGACACGCGAGCGGATCCTTGTCGCCGCGATCGAAGTGATCGCAGAGGTCGGCTTCGAGAAGATCCGCATGCGCATGGTCGCGGAGCACGCCGGGGTCTCGACGGCGCTGCTCCACTACCACTTCGAGAACCGCGAGAAGCTCTTCGCCGAGGCGATGACGCACTCCTTCGCCCACACGAGCACCGAACTCGAACGGGACGCCGACTCGGTGCCCGCTTCCGTCATCCTCGCCCGCATCCTGCACAGTCTCCTGCCGACCGACCCGGAACTGCGCCAGGACTGGCGGCTGTGGCAGGAACTGTGGGTACGGGCACTGCGCGACGAGACCGCCCAGCGCCTGGCCGTCGACCTCTACGACCAGCTGCACACCTGGGTGGGCCAGGCCCTCAAGCGCGGCATCGATGCGGGCGAGTTCGCCGACTTCGACGTCGACGCCGTCAGCACCACACTGCTCGCCCTCTGCGACGGTTTCGGCATTCGACTGATGCTGGGCGACCCGCGGGTCACCGTCGAGTCGGCGCAGGCCGTGATCTGGGCGACGGCAGCCAGGGAGCTGAAGGTCGCCCCGGAGTTCCCGCAGCTGTGATGCCTTCGACGACGACCACGGAGGCGGCGCCGCTGACGGAGCCCAAGTGCGCGGGCATCATCGCGTGAGCCCTGGGTACCCGCCTTCTCGTCACCGACCGCGCGGCGGAAAGCCCCCGCGTGACGGTCGAGCGGGAGGAGGCACAACGATGAGCATGGTGAAGGAAACCGTGGACGTGGACGTCCCGCTTCACACCGCTTACAACCAGTGGACGTTGTTCGAGGAGTTCCCCCAGTTCATGGAGGGTGTCGAAGAGGTCAGGCAGATCGACGACCGGCACAATCACTGGACGACGAAGATCGGTGGGGTACGCAGGGAGTTCGACACCGAGATCATCGACCAGCTGCCCGACGATCGAATCGCCTGGCGTACCATCAGCGGCGACACCCGCCAGATGGGCATGGTCCGCTTCCAGCCTCTGGACGACAGCCACACCCGTGTGGAGCTCGTCATGGACGTCGAACCCCACGGTATGGCCGAGAAGGCCGCCAGCGCGTCCGGCATGATCGACCGACGCGTCAAGGGCGACATGAAGCGTTTCAAGGAGTTCATCGAGCACCAGGGCGGAGAGTCGGGCGGCTGGCGCGGCCGCGTGACTCCTGGGTGAGCGCCGGACCGTAGGACCTGACGCACGTGCCGGGGTTCCCACCGCGCGGTGGGAACCCCGGCACGCGTACGGGGGAGGCGGCTCCAGGCTCGGCTGTCAGGGGCTGTCGCCCTCCCAGTCGAATCGCCGCGCATCCGCGATACGCGGCCCGTACAGTGCCCGACCGCCGGCGCCGTAGCGGCCGAGTTCGGTGGGCAGGGCCGCGCCTTCGTGGAACTGCCCGGCCGTCCAGCCGGTGACGTCCAGCAGCAGCCCGTCGAGCGGCCCGCCGACCAGTTCGACGTAGGCGCGCCCCGGTCGGGGCCCAGGATCCGGATCGTCGTGATCGGCTCCGTAGACACGCCCCCGCATGATCTGCTCGTCCATGCATGGAAGCATCGCAGCCACCACTGACAGAGCGGTGAGCTCCGGGTTCAGTGCCGTCGCGGCCGCGACGGGAACAGGACCGTCACCGATGGACGCGTTCCGCTGTCACAGACCGTGGCGACGATCGCCCGTCGCCAGTACGCCGACGCGTGCTTCGTTCTCCGCCGAGAACGGGTTCCGGTAGGCGGCCACCGCCTGCCGGGTCTCCTCCGCGATCAGGTCGGCGTTGATCTGGGCGGCTGCGGCAGCACCCGCCGCCGCGGCCGCGCCGACCTGGGCGGCCGGGTCGGTGACGTTGCCCGCGACCCACACCCCGGGAGCCTCGGTACGGCCCCCGGCGTCGCACGGGATGTGCTCACCGGCCCCCGACGGGTGCTGCTCCGGCCGCAGCCCGAGGTCCGCCAGGAATCCGGCGCGCGCCACCATCCGCGGCGCGACCGCGACGGCTTCGCGGCCGACGACCGTGCCGTCGCTCAGTCGTACGCCCACGAGCCGGTCGTCGACGATCTCCAGTGACGCCACCTCGCCGTCCACCACGCGGATGCCGCGGGCGGCCAGTTGCTCCGCCTGCTCGGCGGTCGGCGGAGCCGTGGTGTGGGAGAAAATCGTGACGTCGTCGCTCCACTGCCGGAACAGCAGCGCCTGGTGAACGGACAGCGGCCCGGCGGCCAGCACTCCGATGGCCTGGTCGCGGATCTCCCAGCCGTGGCAGTACGGGCAGTGCACCACGTCCCTGCCCCAGCGGGCCCGCAGCCCGGCAATGTCCGGCAGCTCGTCGACCAGACCGCTGGCCACCAGCAGCCGGCGGGCCCGGACGGACCTGCCGTCGGCCAGCGTCACCTCGAAACCTTGCTCGGAGGGTTCCCCGCCGTGACGGGTCACCGCGGCGACCTCACCGGACACCACATGACCGCCGTATTCGCGGGCCTCCGCGCGGCCGCGCGCCAGCAGCTCGGCCGGCCGCATACCGTCCCGGGCCAGCAATCCGTGCACGCCCGCCGCCGGGGCGTTGCGCGGAGCGCCCGCGTCGATCACCGCCACCGACCGCCGTGCCCGGGCGAGCATCATCGCCCCACTCAGCCCGGCGGCCCCGCCGCCGAGTACCACCACGTCATACCCGTCTCTCAGCTGATCGGTCACCTTGACCACCTCCACGACGACCATGCTCGCTTGCCGGTCATGACGGCAAGCGTACTTGCTGTTCTGGCAAACGAATGGGAGGGGTGGGGTCCCGGCCGACCATTCACCGCCGCCGCGCCATGGCTCCGCCGCATCAGCGGGCCGCGTACTTCAAGAACGCAACCTCGGTCCCAGGGCGGGCTGTTGCCATCGCCGCGTCCCGGCGTCATGACTCAGCGGCTCCGGCTACGCCACCGACCGCCGTTCGCCGGCGGGCTGGGTCGAGACCGGCCGCAGGCCGGCCCCCGCTTCCGTGGCTACGGCTGTGGCGCTGCCGAGTACCTACGGCACGGACTGCTTCTTCGAACCCGCCTACCGGCCGGGACGCCATGAGTCGCGGGTATGTCCCCTCCCACCGACCGCCACTGGCCGGCGATGACCGCCGCCCCGGAAGAAGCATGGAGCCACCGCGACGACATCGACATCGAGCCCTGACCGCACTGCCGACGCTGCTTCACTGGCGCCCTGCGGTGCAACGCACCACCCCAGGGCGGGACTTGCGCGGCACAGCCCTGTGGGACCCTTGATCCGCAGTCGCGTGGCCGCGGGGCCCCCGGGCAGGGCGGCTGTGCGAGGGAGCGGGACGTGGAGTGCGGCGGCGGAAACGAGGAACGGTGATGGCGAAGACCTACCGGATCGGTGCGGGGACGAAGGCCGTGAACGCTGTGTTCCGCGCGATGACGCGCCTGGGGCTGGGGAAGGGATACCGGCATGTGCTGACCGTGGTGGGCAGGAAGACCGGCCGTCCGTACGCGATTCCGGTCGACGTCATGGCGGCCGACGGGCGTCGCTGGCTGGTGGCGGCCTACGGAGTCACGAGCTGGGTACGCAATGTGCGGGTGAACGGCGACGTCACCCTCGGCCGGGGTGGCCGCTCGGAGCGTCTGCGCGTCGTGGAGCTGGATGCGCAGCAGAGCGTCCCGGTGCTGAGGCAGTACCTTCGGGAGGTCCCGGTGACCCGTCCGTACTTCGATGTGAACGCGACTTGTACGGACGAGGAGTTCGCCACCGAGTCCAGGCGCCATCCGGTCTTCCTGCTCCTTCCGCCGATGTGAGCCGTGTGAGCCGTGCCGACCATGTCCGGCACGGCTCGGGCATGGCGCCGTTCCGGCCGTTCCGGATGCCGAATGGGCCGCGAGGCCGGACCACCCAATCAGTGGCTGTGTGTGCGGGAGAGAAGCGGCACCGGGCGTGACTGCCCGCCATATGCGCAGGTCGGCGTACGACGCGGACGTGCGGGTACACGCGCACCACCGAGGAGGTTCTATGGCCATGCTGGAACGGTCCGCGACCATCACGAGCCGAACGGGGGACGCGCCCGACGAAACCGCTGACAACGGTTGCCCGCCCGAGAGTTCGCGCGAGCGGGTCAATCGCCGGTGGAACGAAATCCTTCAGGAGACGCGGGTCGCACAGACCGGAGTCCAGATTCTGTTCGGCTTTCTGCTCAGTCTGGCCTTCACACCGGCCTTCCGTGACCTCGCCACCTTCGACCGCAGCGTTTACGTCGTCACCGTGGTACTCGGCGCCTCGGCGACGGGGGCGCTGATAGCACCGGTGTCGATCCATCGCTTCCTGTCCGGGCTGCGGATGAAGCACGAGGTCGTCGAGGCCGCAAGTCGGCTGATGGTCTGCGGCATGGTCCTGCTCGCCCTCACCATCGGCTGCACCCTGCTGTTGATCCTCCACGTCGTACTGCCGAGCCTCCTGGCCGAACTGCTCGTCGGCGGCGTCATGTTGTGGTTCGTACTGTGCTGGTACGTGCTGCCCCTGCGTCTTCGCCGCAAGGCTCAGCGGCGGGGCAGGGGCTGACCTCCGGCGGCCGAAAACGTAGCGCCCAGGGCCTGTCCGAGTGCGACTCGTCGGACAGGCCCTGGGCTCAGACGGAGCGTTGGGCTCAGACGGAGCGCTCCCACGACGGGCGCGCCCCGCGGCGGAAATTGACGTCATGTCAAGGTGAAGTCAGCGCTCAGCGATACACGTCCGGGCCGTGATCACCTCACCGCCGGACCGCCGGACCGCCGGACCGCCTCACCGCCGGACCGCCGTGAGCGCCGTGAGCGTCGCCTCGGCGCTGTCCAGAAGCATGTCCAGCGCGTGCGGATACGCGCTCTCGTTCATGCGGGCGACGAGCAGCGGCGCAGTGGCGGCGATGTTCGGATGGGTGTCCGCCGGCAGCCGGGCATAGGTCGCCTGCCAGACCGTCTCGTCAGCGGTCCGCGCCGTGTCCGGAAGAGCGAGGCTCGCAGCGTCGAGCGCCGCGAAGGCGAGCGTCTGGTCGATGAAGGCCTGGTAGATCCGCACCGCTTCCGGATCGGGGAATCCGGCCGAGCGCAGTACGTCGAGGATCGTCTCGTCGGCGGCGATCTCGTTCGCACGGCCACTGACCCGACTCGCCGTGAGGACGGCGGCCTGGGGGTGCGCGAGATAGGCGGAGTGGATCCGCAGCCCGAGATCTCGCAGATCGCCCCGCCAGTCGCCCACGGGCCGCCGCCCCCGCATCGCCCGGCCCATCAGCTCGTCGGCTATCGCCAACGTCAGATCGTCGGTGCCGCGGAAGTACCGATACAGGCTGCTCGGGTCGGCTCCCAGCGCGGTGCCGAGGCGCCGCACCGTCAACCCCTCCCGGCCGTGCTCCTTCAGCATCCGCAGCGCCGTCTCCACGATCAGCTGCTCCGAGAGAACGACGCCGTTCTTCGTCGGCCGCCTGCGCCGGCGCGCCGATTCCGTCACCACCCGCTTCGCCACGAGGGCTCCCTCCGTCTCCGTCGAGCTTATGCCAACGCGATTGACGTGTTCCGGCGAGGGCGCGTTTCATGGCGGCACCAGGGCCCCTGGCCCCCGACGAAAGGCGTTCCTCATGCGAGTACTGCTGATCGGCGTCGGCGGTGTGGGCACCGCGATCACCCGGATCGCCGCCCGCCGCTCCTTCTTCGACCACATCCTCGTCGCCGACTACGACCTGTCGCGCGCCGAGGCGGCGGTCGCCGCGCTCGACGAGGACGGGGCCCGTTTCACCGCGGTCCGGGTCGATGCCTCCGACCGGGAGGCGGTCACCGCGCTGCTCGTGGCCGAACGGTGCGACGTGCTGCTGAACGCCACCGATCCGCGGTTCGTGATGCCGCTCTTCGAGGCCTCGCTCGAGGCGCGGGCCCACTACATCGACATGGCGATGTCGCTGTCGTATCCGCACCGCGACCGCCCCTACGAGGAGTGCGGGATCAAGCTCGGCGACGCGCAGTTCGAGCGTGCCGCGGACTGGGAGAAGGTGGGGCGGCTGGCGCTCGTCGGCATGGGGGTCGAGCCGGGGCTCTCCGACGTGTTCGCCCGGTACGCGGCGGACGAACTGTTCGACACGATCGACGAGATCGGCGTCCGCGACGGAGCGAACCTCACCGTCGACGGCTACGACTTCGCCCCCTCCTTCTCCATCTGGACCACCATCGAGGAATGTCTCAACCCGCCGGTGATCTGGGAGAAGGACCGGGGCTGGTTCACCACGGCACCCTTCAGCGAGCCCGAGGTCTTCGACTTTCCCGAGGGCATCGGCCCGGTCGAGTGCGTCAACGTCGAGCACGAGGAGGTTCTGCTGATCCCGCGCTGGGTGGACGCCGGCAGGGTCACGTTCAAGTACGGGCTCGGTGACGACTTCATCGAGACCCTGAAAACGCTGCACAAGCTCGGCCTCGACCGGACGGACAAGGTGACCGTCCCGGGCGGGGCACAGGTGTCCCCGCGCGACGTCGTCGCCGCCTGCCTGCCGGACCCGGCCACGCTCGGCGACCGGATGCACGGCAAGACCTGCGCCGGCACGTGGGTGAAGGGAACCAAGGACGGCGCTCCGCGCGAGGTGTACCTGTACCACGTGGTCGACAACCAGTGGTCGATGCGCGAGTACGGATCGCAGGCGGTCGTCTGGCAGACGGCGATCAACCCGGTCGTCGCCCTGGAACTCGTCGCGAGCGGTGTGTGGGCGGAAACCGGCGTCCGCGGCCCGGAAGCCCTCCCGCCGGTGCCCTTCCTCGACCTGCTGAAGGAGTACGGCTCTCCCTGGGGCCTGCGCGAGCAGTGAGAGCAGTGACCGGACGCCCGGTGCCGGGGGTCGGACGAGTGCCGGGTCAGGCGCGCTGAGAGGCGCGGCCCGTGCTCAAGGGGCAACTGATCCCGCAGGCCCTCTGCGATCGGCCTCGGTCGCGTCCGTCCGACGACCCGGGTCGCCCCGGGCGGTCACCGTCGGCCGTCCGTGATGGCCTCGGCAAGAGCAGCGATCGGTGGCCATGACCACTGGCCTGCACGTGCCAGCAGGGAACTG
Source organism: Streptomyces sp. NPDC096176 (assembly GCF_044763255.1). Taxonomy (NCBI): domain Bacteria; kingdom Bacillati; phylum Actinomycetota; class Actinomycetes; order Kitasatosporales; family Streptomycetaceae; genus Streptomyces; species Streptomyces sp. NPDC096176. The sequence goes on from NZ_JBIWFV010000003.1 coordinate 278,903, forward strand.
CGGCGCATGCCGGCCAGCGGGTCCAACGGCCGGAAGGCGACGTCCGTCCGGTGCCGTTCGATCCCCGACCGGGCCAGCAGTGCCACCCCGAGGCCGGCTCCCACCAGGCTGTTGACCAGGTGCAAGCTGTCCACGCGGTGAGCGATCCCGGGAACGAATCCGGCGATCGCACACACCCGGTGCACCAGTTCGTCGTCATCAGTGCCGCGCGAGTTGGCGATCCAGCCCGTTCCGGCGAACTCCGCGAGTTCGGACACGGCGACGGGACGGTCGGCATCGGGGCGGCCGGCGGGGACGGCGAGGTGGAGCGGCTGTTCCTCGAACGGGCGGGCGCTCAGCTCGGGCGGCACCGTCCGCGGCACCAGGCTGTAGTCGTACACGACACCCAGGTCGATGCCGCCTGAGCGCAGCAGACGTGCCGTGTGCTCCGGCTCGTGCTCGTGGACCTCCACGGTGACCCGCGGATACAGCTGCCGCAGGCGCGCCAGCGCCGGCAGCACCACCGGCTCGACCGCCGTGTAGAAGCTCGCCAATCGCACGCGTCCGACCGGCTCCGCCGTCCCGCGCAGCTCCGCCTGGGCTTCCTCCACCGCCGCGAGGATGCCCACCGCGTGCTCGACCAGACGCTCGCCGGCGGGTGTCAGCTGCACCCGGCGGCCGTCCGGGGTCAGCAGCCGCACACCGACTTCCTGTTCCAGGACGGCCAGATGTTTGGACACGGCCGATGTCCCGTAACCGGTACTCGCGGCCACCGCCGCCATGGTGCCCAGTCGGTGGAGCTCGACCAGCAGCCGCAGCCGCCCCAGGTCGGGCAGGTTCTCTGTGCCGCTGTCCGCAGTCATGGCGGCATTGTCCACCAATGGTGGCTGATCGATCCACTTTCAGCCCGTGGACAGAAACATAACGTGCCCGGTCCAATGGGCCCGGTGACCGCCACCAACACACCCGCCCCCGACGCCGCCGCCGTCCCGGCCCCGACGGCCACCGGCCCCGCGCCCGCCCCTCGCCGTCTGCCGGGGCCTGCGCTCGTTCTCGTCGCCATGGTCGTGCTGCACACCGGCAGCGCCCTGGCGACGGAGCTGTTCCAATCCCTGGGCCCCGCAGGCACGACATGGCTGCGGCTGACCTTCGCCGCGCTCTTCCTCGTCGCGTTCGCCGGCAGGTCGCTGTGGCGGACGCTGCGAGCCACCCCGCGCGGCGATCTGCTGGTCACCGGCCTGCTGGGCGTGGTCAGCGCCGGGATGATGCTGTTCTTCTCCGAAGCCGCCGCGCGTCTGCCCCTGGGCACCGCCACCGCGCTGGAATTCCTCGGCCCGCTCGCCGTCGCGGTCGTCGCGTCCCGCCGGCGCAAGGACCTGGTCTGGGTGGGGCTCGCCGCAGCCGGCGTGGTCCTGCTCACCTCGCCGTGGAGCGGAGACACAAGCCTGACCGGTGTCCTCTTCGGTCTGGGCTCGGCGGCCTGCTGGGCGCTCTATGTCGTCGGCACCGCGCACGTCGGAAGCCGCTTCTCCGCACCGCACGCACTGGCCGTGTCCCTGGCGGTCGCCGCGGTCGTCGCCGCGCCGTTCGGCGCGCCGGGCGCCCTGGCGGCCCTCACCTGGCAGACGGCCGCCGCGGCGGCGGGCATCGCCGTGCTCATGCCGCTGGTGCCGTTCCTGCTGGAGATGAAGGCGCTCCAGCGCATCGGCAAGACCACCTACGGCACGCTCGCCGGCCTGGAGCCCGCCGTCAGCCTGCTGGCCGGCATGGTCCTCATCGCGCAGACGCCCGCGATCCTGCAGGTGGCCGGCACCGCATTGGTCGTCACCGCCGGTATCGGCGCCACCCGGGCCGAGTCCCGTCGCTGAACGGCTCGCCCACAACGAGCGCGGCAAGGCACGTGCCCCAGGACGAGCGCGGCACGGCACGTGCCCCAGGACGAGCGCGGCACGGCACCGGCCTCGGCAACAGCGCGGCACGGCACCGGCCCCACCTCGGGGCGGCGTCCTCGGTTACGCGCAGGCTTCGACCTCTGCACAATGGACGAAAAGGACGTCTTGCCCCCGCCCCGCCTCCCGTGGGCACGGCAGGGGCCCAGGCGCCGTGCAGCAGAAGGGACAGTCACGTGCCGTCAGACCGGGCGGGGAACGCGCAGGGCCCCCCGCCGCTCTGGTCCGAGCACGGGACACTGTTGGAGCACATCCCGGTCGCCGTCTTCGGAATGGATGAGCACGACCGGATCTGCTATTGGGGCCCCGGCGCGAAGGACCTCTTCGGGCACGACGCCGCCTCGGCGCTCTCCCGGCCCGCCGGCATGCTCTTCCCCAAGCCGCCCCGGGGGGAACCGCCCGCGTCCGTGCGGCTGGGGGAGCGGGGCAGGACACTCGGATACTGGCGGGTCCGGCTTGCCGCCCGGCACCGGGACGGCACGGTCTTCCCGTGCGGCTTCCGGGCCTTCCCCGTGACCGGCGCCGGCACCGGTTCCGTCGTCATGGTCCTGGCGAGCCGCGGCGATGAGCTCGACCGGGTGAAGACCAACCTGGTCTTCCTCGACGCCCTTTTCGAGACCTGCCCCATAGGCCTGGTCAGGCTCGACGAGGAGCTGCGGTACGTCCACCTCAACCATGCGCTCGCCGAGATGGACGGTCTCCCCATCGAGGAGCACCTCGGCCGGCGCATGGACGAGGTCATGCTCACCACTGACGGAGAAGAATTTCTTCGGATGCTCCGCGCAGTCGCCGCCGGCGGCCCGCCTGTCGTGGGCGCGCTGGTCGGTCTGCGCACCCCGGGCCACCCCGATCGCGACCAGGTTCGGTCGGTGAGTCTGTTCCCCCTGAGCCAGGCGGGCGACACCCGGCCCGGAGTGGGCGGGCTGCTGGTGGACGTGACCGACCGCGAACAGGCCATCGTCGAAGCGACGGCGACCCGGCAGAGGCTGGCACTGCTCGACCGCGCCACGGCCCGCATCGGCACCACCCTCGACGTGGAGGTGACTGCCCGGGAACTCGTCGAGGCCGCGGTACCGGACTTCGCCGACGCCTGTGTCGTCGAAGTCGTGCAGTGGATGGACGAGTCCGAGGTGTTCGACCCGCAACTACCACTGGTCACCCACAGAATCGCCTCAGGAACGGTCCTGCCGCCGCCCGCCACCGAGCTCGTGAGCGGTCTCGAGACGGTGACGTACCCGCCGGGCTCCAGCATCCACCGGATGCTGCGCACGGGCAGGCCCGTCTCCGTCGCGGTGAACGCGGACTTCGTCACCACGACCGTGATGCACCAGGACCGGGCCCGGCTCCTGATCGACAGCGGTCTGAAGTGCATCCTCCTCGCACCCCTCGTCGCCCGGGGCACGGTCCAGGGCGTCACCATGTTCGGCCGCTCCGCCGCCCGCCCGCCCTTCACGGAGCAGGACCTCACTCTCGCCGGGGAGCTCGCCTCCCGTGCCGCGCTGTGTCTCGACAACGCGCGGCTCTACAGCCGGGTCCAGCACATCGCGCTCACCCTCCAACGCGCGCTGCTGCCCACTGCCCTCGCGGCCAGCTCCTACGTCGACGTCGCCCACCGCTATGTACCGGGCAGCCATATCACCGAGGTCGGCGGCGACTGGTACGACGTGATCAACCTGCCGGACGACCGCGTCGCACTCGTCGTCGGCGACGTCATGGGACACGGAGTTCCCGCCGCCGCGGCCATGGGCAGGCTGCGCATCACCGCCAAGGCACTCGCCAGGAGCAACCAGGAACCGGACGCTCTCCTCGGCGAACTGGACGCCTGCGCCCAGGAGGCAGGCATCGAACTGGCGACCTGCCTCTACATCCTCTACGACCCCGAGACCGGCCGCGCCCGCATCGCCAACGCCGGCCACCCGCCGCCGCTCGTCCTTCACCCGGACGGCACGGTCAGGACGATCAGCGAGGTGCTGGGAATCCCCCTCGGGGTCGGCGGCCTTCCCTTCGGCACGACGGACATCGACCTGCCCGACGGTGCTGTTCTCGCGCTGTACACCGACGGCCTCATCGAAGACCGCGGCCGGGACATCGAGGGCGGCATGGCCGCGGCCCGCGCCGAACTGCAACGCGCACCGGCCGACCTGGAGGAAGCGGCGGACACCATCCTGTCCCGTCTGCGGCCCGACCCTCCCGACGACGACACGGTGCTCGTCCTCGCACGCGTGCGCCGCCGGCGACAGTACGCTCCCGACGGCAGCCCCACCCCAGGAGCGACTCCATGACCGTCCCCGCCGCCTCGCCGTCCACCGACGGCGGCCTGCGCTACGACGACCTGCGCGCGCTGTTCGTCAACTGCACCCTCAAGCGCTCCCCGGAGGTCAGCAACACCGGGGGGCTCATCGACAAGAGCCGCGCGGTGATGGAGGCCAACGGCGTCACCACCGAACTCGTCCGGGCCGTCGACCACGACATCGCGACCGGCGTCTGGCCGGACATGACCGAGCACGGCTGGGCCACGGACGCGTGGCCTGCGCTCTACGAGCAGGTGCTGGCCGCCGACATCCTGGTCCTCGCGGGGCCGATCTGGCTGGGTGACAACAGCTCGGTGACGAAACAGGTCGTCGAACGGCTCTACTCCTGCTCGAGCCTGCTCAACGACCGTGGGCAGTACGCCTATTACGGCCGCGTCGGCGGCTGTCTGATCACCGGCAACGAGGACGGCGTCAAGCACTGCGCGATGAATCTCCTCTACAGCCTCCAGCACCTCGGTTACACCATTCCCCCGCAGGCCGACGCGGGGTGGATCGGTGAGGCGGGGCCGGGACCCTCGTATCTCGACGAAGGTTCCGGAGGCCCGGCGAACGACTTCACCAACCGCAACACCACCTTCATGACCTGGAACCTGATGCATCTGGCGGCCATGCTCAAGCGCGCAGGTGGCATCCCCGCCCACGGCAACCAGCGGTCCGAGTGGGACGCGGGCTGCCGATTCGACTTCCCCAATCCCGAACACCGCTGAACGCTTCCCGGGCCGGTCACGCCCGTACGCCACCGGGCCGGCGCACGGCGTCCGCAGGAGTGGGCGCGAGGGTCCTGTGCAGGTTGGCGCGCATCGTCGTCGCGGCATCGAGCACGTAGTTCTGCCTGACCTTCCACGGGCTGCGGTCGCCCTGGCGGGGGAACGCGTCGATGGCGCGCTGGACGTACCCGGAGGCCAGGTCGAGCAGCGGGCGCTCGTTCAGCGTGGTCGTGGGCCGCGGTTCCACCGCCGCGTAGTCGTTGTCGCGCATGTGGTTGAGCACCTTGCACACCAGCCGGGAACTGAGGTCGGCGCGCAGGGTCCACGAGGCGTTGGTGTAGCCGATGCACATCGCGAAGTTGGGGACGCCGGTCATCATCGCCCCGCGCCACACGAACTGCTTGCTCAGCTCAACCGGTTCGCCGTCGACGTGCGGAGTGATGCCGCCGAAGGCCAGCAGCCGCAGCCCCGTGGCGGTCACGACCACGTCCGCCTCCAGGACACGGCCGGACCGCAGCCGGACGCCCTCGGGGACGAACCGGTCGATGTGGTCGGTGACGATCGCGGCCGTACCCGTCTTCAGCGCCTTGAACAGATCGGCGTCGGGGACGGCGCACAGCCGCTGGTCCCATGGGTCGTAGGTGGGCGTCAGATGGTCCTCGACCAGCCGGTCGTCCTGAACGATGCGCTTGTTGATCCCTGTCAGCAGGCGTCGCGCCGCCTTCGGGTTGCGCCGGCAGAACTGATAGAGGCCGATGGCGAAGAGGATGTTCTTGGTCCGCACCAGCCGATGCGCAGCGCCCGCGGGCAGTACGGCGCGGATGCCGTCGGCCAGCCTGTCCCGTGACGGGAGCGAGCCGATCCAGGTCGGCGTGCGCTGCAGCATGGTGACATGCGCGGCGCTCTCCGCCATCGAGGGCACCAGAGTGACGGCGGTGGCGCCGCTGCCGATGACCACCACCCGCTTGCCCGCGTAGTCCAGCCCGTCGGGCCAGAACTGCGGGTGCACCACCGTGCCTTCGAACGCGTCGATCCCCGCGAACTCGGGCGCGTGTCCCCGGTCGTAGTCGTAGTAGCCCGCGCAGCAGTACAGGAAGTCGCACGTCAGGGTGGTCAGGGTGACGCTGCCGTCCGCACCGGTGCGCTGGAGGGTCAGGGTCCAACGGCCCGTCTCGGTGGACCAGTCGGCGCCGACCACCTTGGTGCCGTAGCGGATCCTGCGGTCGATGCCGAACTGCGCCGCCGTCTCCTCGATGTAGCTCAGGATGGACCTGCCGTCGGCGAGCACCTTCGCAGCCCGCCACGGCTTGAACGGGTAGCCCAACGTGAACATGTCGGAGTCGGAGCGCACACCCGGGTAACGGAACAGGTCCCAGGTTCCCCCCATGGAGTGCCGCGCCTCGAGGATCGCGTACGAGCGCTCCGGGCACTCCGTCTGGAGCCGGTACCCCGCGCCGACGCCGGACAGACCGGCGCCCACGACGACGACGTCGATGTGCTCGGCGGGGGCGTCGGAGCCGGCGGTGGAGGTGTCTGCGGTGTGCGTCATGCTTCCCAGTGTCCGGAACCACATTCAGTAACAATTGGCCTGACGCGACAGATCCTTGACCCTGGACGACATGTCCGTGATCAGATCCGCCGGTCTGCGCGGCTCGAACCAGATGCCGGTGCCGGCGACGGACGCGGCCTCCTGGCGCGTCAGCGCCTTGCGCTGCGCATCGGTGAGTTCGTGCCAGTAGGGCGTGCCGTACAGCGTGCTCCACTCGGGGCTCGCGCCGTGGAAGTCCTCGTCCGGCGGCGTCTCCCAGTCGACCTCCGTGGCGGGGTCGTACGCCAGCGTCGCGGCCGAGTCGAGCAGTCGCCGGGCGACGTCGTCGTCGAGTCGGCTCCGGTCCTGCGGCCGAACGGTGCTGCTTGCCATGCTGGGGCTCCTCGATTCGGGTGTGTGACGTTCCTTGTTCGCTGTGGTGTACGGGGCGTTGTCACGGGCGTCGGTCGTTCCGTGCTGCCCCGCTCGGCGGGACGGAGGCAGCGGAGTGGAGCGGTCCGGTTGTGCCGGCCGCTTGTTAGACGGACTGTATAGCAAGGGCGTCGGGCCGGCCTACCCCCGAGTAAGAAATCCGTCGGCGGAAATCCGGGGACCGTCCGCCGCACGGGGCCCTCGGCGGCGAGCAGTTCGCCCGCCGTGCCCCTTCGGGCGGATCCGGCCGGATAATGGGTGGCGCAGCCCCACGTCGACCTCAGCCTCGCGTCGGAAGGCGATTTCGTGAGCGATCACCACGGAAGCACCCACCACCACGGGCACCACGAGCACGAGCGCCACCAGCACCACGACCACCACGAGCACGGTCGTAACCCCGGGCACGCCCATCACGACGGCCGAACCCACGACCACGATCGTGTGCCGGGCCGCCGGGCGTCGTGGCGGCACCGGCTGGGCCACCTGCTGAAGCCTCACACGCACGACGCGTCGGACAAGGTCGACAGCGCCCTGGAATCCTCCGCCAAGGGCATGAGCGCCCTGTGGATCTCCCTGGGCGTTCTGGGGATCACGGCTGCGGCGCAGGCCGTCGTGGTGGTGCTCTCCGGGTCGGTCGCCCTGCTCGGCGACAGCGTGCACAACGCCGCGGACGCCCTCACCGCCGTACCCCTCGGCGTGGCCTTCGTCCTCGGCCGCCGCGCTGCCAACAGGCGTTTCACGTACGGCTACGGGCGAGCGGAGGACCTGGCCGGAATCGTCATCGTGCTGACCATCGCCGCCTCCGCCGGGTTCGCCGCCTGGACGGCCGTCGACCGGCTGCTGAACCCGCGCGAGATCGGCTACCTGCCCGCCGTTGCCGCGGCGGCCGTCATCGGATTCCTCGGCAACGAGTGGGTGGCCCGCTACCGGATCCGCGTCGGCCGGGAGATCGGTTCGGCCGCACTGGTCGCGGACGGCCTGCATGCCCGTACGGACGGATTCACGTCCCTCGCAGTCCTGTTGGCCGCGACCGGTACGGCCCTCGGCTGGCGGGTGGCCGACCCCGTGGTCGGCCTCGCCATCACCGCCGCGATCCTGTTCGTGCTGCGCGACGCCTGCCGCGAGGTGTTCCGGCGCGTGATGGACGCGGTGGATCCCGCACTTGTCGACGCGGCCGAGCGGGCGCTCCGCGAGGTGCCCGGCGTACAGGCGGTGAGTGAACTCAGGCTGCGCTGGACCGGGCACCGGCTCCGTGCCGAACTCGTCGTCGTCGTCGACGGCGAACTGAGCGTACGGCAGGCCCATCAGGTCGCCGTCGACGCCGAGCACGCGCTGCTGCACGCCGTGCCGAGACTCACCGCGGCCCTGGTCCACACCGACCCCGCCCCGACCCCGGACGCCCCCGACCCCCACCTGCTCCTCGCGCATCACGGAGCCTGAGCGGCCGGGTGGTCGCGCAGCGCCCGCGCGGCTCCGGCGGTCGTAGCAGGGGACGCGGGCAGGACGTCAGGCGCACGCGCCGAGGCGTACTCCAGTCGGCCCATCGCGCCCGTCGGTCCGACGTCGGCCGCTGCCCCTGGGCTCATCGCGGGTGAGCCCTCTCGCAGCACAGCGGGAGGCGAAGCCCGGGCCGGGCTCCGTGCGTCGAGGCCGCCCTGATGTCCGGAACCGGCAGTTGAGCGGGCAGCGGCGCGGGAGCATGCTGGGAGAGCCGGGAGCGGTTCCTGGGACAGTGTGCGGCGCGGTGCGAGAGGGCGAGTGGAGACCCGATGGCCCAACACGTGACCGGTCCGCCGGACGACAGCGCCGGGCGGAACCCGGTGCTGCCCGGCCCGGAACTGCAGCGGCGGATCCTGGAGCAGTTGCCCGTCCCCGTCACGTTCTTCGACCGCAACCTGCGGCTCGTCGCCGCCAATACGGCAGCCTGCGGCAGGGCAGGCAGACCGGTGGAGCAGCTGATCGGTCTGCGAACGGGCGAGGTGGCCCCGGGCGCCCTGGCCGACGGCGCGGAAGGCCTCGAAGAGGCCATGGAGCAGGTGATGAGGATCGGCGAGCCCCGGACCCACGCGACCTGCCTGCGTCCCGTCGGCAGCCCGGAGGACGCGAGCGTGGTCGTTCTGTCCCCTGTGAAGGACGACACGGGCGCCGTCCAGGGGGTGGCGATGGTTTCGCAGGACACCACGGAGCAGTACCGGGCGCGGCAGCGCATGGCCGTGCTGAACGAGGCCAGTCGGCGCATCGGCAGCACGCTCGATCTGGGCCGTACCGCGGAGGAGCTCGCGGAGCTCGCCACGGAGAACTTCGCCGACTTCGTCGCCGTCGACCTGCTCGCCTCGGTCCTCGTGGGCGAGGAAGGACGGCCGGTCGGCGGCACGGACACCATCGTCTTCTGCCGGACGGCCCAGGCGTCCGTGCTGGAGGACTGTCCGGAGGCGGTGGTTCCGCTGGGGGCGACGCACTCCTTCGACCGCGACTCGGCCGTGGGCCGCGCGCTGGCCCGGGGGGAGGCCGCGAGACACGCCGTCGACGAGGAGGTCCTGCGCACGTGGAGCGGAGCCGACCCCCAGCGGGTCCGCAGCATGCGCGACCACCGGATCCACTCCGCGATCATGGCACCGCTCCAGGCTCGGGGCACCACCCTCGGCATGGCCTTGTTCTGCCGCCACCGCAGGCCGGATCCGTTCGACGAACGCGATCGGCAACTGGCCGCGGAACTCGCGGCCCGCGCCGCCGTGTGCGTCGACAACGCCCGCCGCTACACCCGCGAGCGCGCCACGGCCCTCGCCCTGCAGCGGAGTCTGCTGCCCCGCCGGACGGCGCGGCAGCGGGCGGTGGAAGTTGCTTCCCGCTATCTGCCGAACTCCACGGGCGCCGGCATCGGAGGGGACTGGTTCGACGTCATCCCGCTGTCGGGGGCCAGGGTCGCCCTCGTCGTCGGCGATGTCATCGGCCACGGTGTCCAGGCCTCGGCGACCATGGGACGTCTGCGCACCGCCGTACGGACCCTGGCCGAGGTGGACCTGGCTCCGGACGAGCTGCTCACCCAGTTGGACGACCTCGTCCAGAAGCTGGACCGCGAGGAGGCGGGGGACGCCGCCGACAGCTCGCCCGTGGCGGGGGCGACGTGTCTGTACGCGGTGTACGACCCGGTCTCGGGGCGCTGCACCATGGCGAGCGCCGGCCATCCCGAGCCGGTACTCGTCCGGCCCGACGGCGCCGCGCCCCTGCTCGGCCTGCCGAGCGGCCCGCCCCTGGGCGTCGGGGGGCTGCCGTTCGAAGCGGCGGAGTTCGAGCTGCCGGAGGGCACCCTGCTCGCCCTGTACACCGACGGCCTGACCGAGGCGTCGGGGCGGGACGTCGACACCTCGCTCGCCCTGCTGCGCAAGACCCTCGCCCGTCCGCCGGCGTCGCTCGAGGAGACCTGCGACACCGTCATGGGCGCCATGCTGGTGGAGAGCCCGCCCGACGACGTCGCCCTGCTCCTTGCCCGCAGCCACCGGCTGGACGCCCACCGCCACGCCTCCTGGGACCTGCCCGCCGATCCCTCGGTCGTAGCCGACGCCCGCAGGCACGCCTCGGCCCAGCTGGAGGAGTGGGGCCTGGGCGACGCCGCCTTCACCACCGAACTGGTCGTCAGCGAACTCGTCACCAACGCCATCCGCTACGGCGGCGACCCCATCCGACTGCGCCTCATCCGGGATGCCTCGCTCATCTGCGAGGTGTCCGACGGCAGCAGCACCGCGCCCCATCTGCGCCGGGCCCGGATCTTCGACGAAGGCGGACGCGGACTGCTGCTCGTGGCGAGTCTCACCGACCGCTGGGGGACCCGGCACAGCCCCTCGGGGAAGACGATCTGGGCCGAGCAGGCCCTCCCGGAATCCGACGCGACCGCTCTGTGAGACAGCTCCTGACCCCGCCCACTCGCCCTCGCCGGGTACCCTGACCGCCGTTCTCCCAGGTCACAGCGGTGAGGGAGGAGTCGCGCGGGCCAGCGGCGGCAGCGGGGGAAAGGGGTGCCGCAAGGAGCGCACACGCCACCTCCTACACTCGGTCACTGCTCTCGGCCGTCGCCAATGGCGGCACGAAGCGACCCCTGGGAAAGGACCCTGTTCGAGATGAGTTCCGCAGACCGCACCGAGGCACCGATCTACGCGGATCTGGTGGACGAGCGGGGCGATGTGCCCGCCGACGTCCGACGCACCGCCGAGGAGACGCTGCGCGAGATGGGGCGGATCTTCGACTTCGGCGACGGCATGGCCTCCGCCGGCCGCCGCTAGGGTCTTTCGCCGGAGGCCTTCGTGCCTTTGCCTCCGTGCCCTGTCCGGCCCCGTCGGCCGTTTCGCTCAGACCTGGTCGAGCAATCGGCGCAGCGGCCCTGGGACGCGCTCCTCGTCCAGTTCCTCGACGAGCATGCGGGCATAGTGGATCTTGCGTCCGCTGTGGGTGCCCATGAAACGCCGAAGCTGCCTGTGAACGGTCCGCTCCCGCTGAGCGGGCTGTTTCTGGAAAGTACGGAACGACCGCAGATCGCCCTGGACGGCAAGCACCCGCTCCACGGCGTCGGCCCCCAGGGCGCGCAGGAGCTCGTCCTCGAGGTCCGCGTCGCATACCTGGAAGCCGCGCCGTTGCAGCGCGTCACGGTCGGGCTGGGCGCCAAGGCCCGCCCGCTCCAGGGCGCGGCGGAAGAAGCGCTCCTCCGCGGCGTCGCACAGCCCCGCGAGCTCGACGTCGAGCCCTCCTGGGCCGAGCAGCTCCAGGAAGCGGCCGATGTTCGTCGCACCGCCCATGGGGACGACACTGACGCCCTCCGCGTCGAGATCGCGTCCGTGGCGCAGCGCCAGCGCCTCGACCGCGGCCCTGTCGCTGCGGCCCTCGACGAGCACGAGCGTGTGCAGTCCGGCGGCCACGGCCAGCTCATGCGCGGCCGCTGCCGCCGCATGGGCGCCCGGTCCGCCGGCCGCCCATGCGACGACGGCCGAGCGGAAACCGTCCTTGCTCGTCACGTCCACGGAGCCGGAGCCTACGCGCGCCGAGCCCGTCGGCCCACCGCTTTACGGCCTCACCACGATCCTGTCGTGCCACCACGACACCCTTGCGGGCGCCCCGGAACTCCCGTGCGGTCCGGGTGGCGCCGCCGCGAGGCAGGGCCCTGTCGAGTGGGGAGCGATCACGGGATATCTTGATGTCGAGCAATGTTGCAGACGTGGAGAGCGGAGCACCCGGTGACTGACTCGACCATCATTTATACGCACACTGACGAGGCGCCCGCCCTGGCGACGTACTCGTTCCTGCCTGTGATCCAGGCGTACGCATCGACGGCCGGTGTCACCGTGGAGACCCGTGACATCTCGCTCGCGGGACGGATCATCTCCCAGTTCCCCGAGTACCTCGAAGAGGGCCAGCGCATCGACGACGCCCTCGCCGAGCTCGGGGCGCTGGCCAAGACGCCCGAAGCGAACATCATCAAGCTGCCGAACATCTCGGCCTCGATCCCGCAGCTGAAGGCCGCCGTCGCCGAACTCAAGGAGCAGGGCTACGCGCTGCCGGACTACCCGGACGACCCGAAGACCGACGAGGAGCGCGACATCCGCGCCCGCTACGACAAGGTCAAGGGCAGCGCCGTCAACCCGGTCCTGCGCGAGGGCAACTCCGACCGCCGCGCCCCCGCCTCGGTCAAGAACTACGCCAAGGCCCACCCGCACCGCATGGGCGCTTGGACCCCCGAGTCGAAGACGAACGTCGCCACCATGGGCGTGGACGACTTCCGCTCCACCGAGAAGTCCGCGGTCGTCGCCGAGGACGGCACCCTGCGCATCGAGCTCAAGGGTGACGACGGCTCCACGACCGTGCTGCGCGAGTCGGTCCCGGTCCTCGCGGACGAGGTCGTCGACGCGTCCGTCATGCGCGTCGCCGCCCTGCGCGAGTTCCTCACCGCCCAGGTCGGCCGCGCCAAGGCGGAGGACGTGCTGTTCTCCGTGCACCTGAAGGCCACGATGATGAAGGTCTCCGACCCGATCATCTTCGGCCACGTCGTACGCGCCTTCTTCCCGAAGACCTTCGCCCAGTACGGCGAGGCGCTCGCCAAGGCCGGCCTGACCCCGAACGACGGCCTCGGCGGCATCTACAAGGGCCTCGAGGCCCTCCCCGAGGGTGCCGAGATCAAGGCTTCCTTCGACGCCGAGATCGCCGAGGGCCCGGCCCTCGCGATGGTCGACTCCGACCGCGGCATCACCAACCTGCACGTGCCGTCCGACGTCATCGTCGACGCCTCCATGCCGGCGATGATCCGCACCTCCGGCCACATGTGGGGCCCCGACGGCCAGGAGGCCGACACCCTCGCGGTCCTGCCGGACAGCAGCTACGCGGGCGTCTACCAGGTCGTCATCGACGACTGCCGCGCCAACGGCGCCTTCGACCCGTCGACGATGGGCTCCGTGCCGAACGTCGGTCTGATGGCGCAGAAGGCCGAGGAGTACGGCAGCCACGACAAGACCTTCGAGATCCCCACCACGGGCACGGTCCGCGTCGTCGACGCCGCCGGCAACGCGGTGCTGGAGCAGGTCGTGAGCGCCGGTGACATCTTCCGGATGTGCCAGACCAAGGACGCTCCCATCAAGGACTGGGTCAAGCTCGCCGTCACCCGCGCCCGCGCGACCGGCGTCCCGGCCGTGTTCTGGCTCGACGAGGGCCGCGCCCACGACGCGCAGCTGATCGAGAAGGTCAAGACCTACCTGGCCGAGCCCGACACCGAGGGCCTGCAGATCGAGATCATGGCTCCGGTCGAGGCGACCGCGTTCTCCCTCGAGCGCATCCGCCGCGGTGAGGACACGATCTCCGTGACCGGCAACGTGCTGCGCGACTACCTGACCGACCTGTTCCCGATCCTGGAGCTCGGCACGAGTGCCAAGATGCTCTCGATCGTCCCGCTGATGAACGGCGGCGGACTGTTCGAGACGGGCGCCGGCGGCTCGGCCCCCAAGCACGTGCAGCAGCTCATCAAGGAGAACTACCTGCGCTGGGACAGCCTCGGCGAGTTCCTCGCGCTGGCCGTCAGCTTCGAGCACCTCGCGACGACCACGGGCAACGCCCGCGCCCAGGTCCTCGCCGACACGCTCGACCGCGCCACCGGCACCTTCCTCAACGAGGACAAGTCCCCGAGCCGCAAGCTGGGCGGCATCGACAACCGCGGCAGCCACTTCTACCTTGCCCTGTACTGGGCCCAGGAGCTGGCCAAGCAGTCCGAGGACAAGCAGCTCGCGGAGGCGTTCGCGCCGCTGGCCAAGACGCTGGGCGAGCAGGAGCAGACCATCGTCGACGAGCTGATCGCGGTGCAGGGCTCCCCGGCCGATATCGGCGGCTACTACCAGCCGGACGTCGCGAAGGCCTCGGCCGTCATGCGTCCGTCGAAGACCTTCAACCAGGCTCTGGCGACCCTCAGCTGACAAAGGCTCGGGCGGTCCGCCGCCCCTCGCACCGCCCCGGCCGGCACTTCTGCCCGGCCGGGGCGGTCGTGTCTGCGGCCGCGATCGAGTCTGTCCGGCCAGGGCGGGAACACGGCACTGCGGGGCTGCTGTTGACACAGGGGAGGAGAGCCGGAATGGGCACCACCCGCCCGGCGCGCGGCCGAACCGTACGAAGGAGTCACCATGGCGCTCACCCGTGAAGACCGTGAGAAGTTCCTGGCAGAGCCGCATGTCGCAGCACTCGCGGCCGATGCCGGCGAGGAGAACCGGGCTCCCCTCACGGTGCCGATCTGGTATCAGTACGAACCCGGCGGCGACATCTGGATCATGACCGGCCGCGACTCGCGGAAGGCGCGGGCGATCGCGTCCGCCGGCCGGTTCTCGCTGATGGTCGACCGCGTGGAACCGACGATCCGCTACGTCTCGGTCGAGGGCCCCGTCGTCGAGACGGTCGCGGCGACCCGTGAGCAGCTGGTGGAGATCTCGGCGCGCTATCTGGAACCGGGGAAGGTCGAGGCCTACGTCGACTTCGCCTGGCAGAACCACGGTGAGCAACTGGTCATCCGGATGCGCCCGCAGCGCTGGATCAGCTCGGACCTGGGGGAGGCCTGAGGGAGCGCGGTCCGAGCGGGCCGCGTGGGGCAGGTCGGACCGGGACAGCCCCGCCCGAGCGGGCGGTGCGCCGATGCGCCCCGCCCGCCGGCCGGCGTCAGGGGCGCAGCACCATCGGCGGGCCCACGTAGTGCGAGCCCGAGAGGCCGAGCGTCGCGTCGTACGCCATCTTGTAGTCGCCGTTCTCGTCGTGCGCCACGATGGCGTCGGAGACGGCATCGCGGAGGGCCTTGTCGCCCTTGGCCATGCCGATGCCGTAGGGCTCCTCCGTGAACGGGCGGCCGACGACCTTCAGTTGGCCCGGGTGCTGGGCGGCGTAGCCCTTGAGGATGGCGTCGTCCGTGGTGACGGCGTCGACCTCGGACTCGAGCAGCAGCCGGACGCACTCGGTGTACTTGGCGGTCTCGACCGTCGTGGTGTTGTACTCGGGCTTCTTGATCTCCCGGAGCGCAGTCGAACCCTTCGCGGAGCAGACCTTCTTGCCCTGCAGGGAGAACGGTCCCGCGATGGTCCTGTCGTCCTCGCGGATCAGCAGGTCGGCGCCGGCCATGTAATAAGGGCCGGCGAACCCGACCTTCTTCCTGCGCTCGTCGTTCATGGTGTACGTGCCGACGTACAGATCGACCTCGCCGTTGGAGATGGCCTGCTCGCGGACGCCGGTGTCGACCGTCTTGAACTCGATCTTGTCGGCGGGGAAACCGAGGTCGGCCGCGACCATCTTGGCGATCTCGATGTCGAAGCCGGAGCGCTTGCCGGTCTCGTCCTCGAAGCCGAGGAAGGGCTGGTCGTTCTTGGCGCCGATGACCAGCTTGCCGGCCGCCTGGGCCTTCTTCAGGGTCGGGGAGTCGATCTCGACGTTCCTGGCGACCGTGTAGGTGGGCAGCTTCGGAAGGTCCCTCGCGTCCGCGCGGGTCGTCGGCCCGTCACCGGAGGTCTCGGAGTCGCCACCACAGGCGGTTGCGGTGAGGGCGACGGTGAGCACGGTGACAGCCGCGGTCGCGGCGGACTTGTAGGCCTTCATGGTGCGACATCCTTCACTCGATTTTGCGAGGAGAGTAAGGAGTCGCAGGGCGCAGCGTCATTACATCTGAGCTGAAATTGAGCATCACATTCCGGATACGGCGGCCGGGTTGCGCTCCCGATCGTCGCGGGGGTGCGCACCCGGCGCGAACACCGGGTGCGCACCAGCACACTCAGCCGACCGTGAACGTCCCCGTCGCCCCGCTGAACGCGGTGATCCTGCCGAGGAGGCTCTTCGCGTCTGCGTGGTGCACGATCCGGTACGTCCCCGCCGGTGTGCCGGGAGCGATCTTCCAGGTGACGACGGCCTTGGAGGTGCCCGTCAGGCCGTTGAGCCGGACCCAGCGATACGTGGTGTCCCAGTCGCCGTCGTCCAGGTGGCGGACCCAGGAGCCGTTCACCTGGCGCTGCACCTCGAGGAAGGTCCCGTTGCGGTGCAGGTCGTTCTTGGGATGCCCGGTCACGAACTCGGCCGTCACCGTGGCGCCCCGCGTGTAGGAAGCCGCAGGACCGCTCAGTACGTCACCGAACTTCTTGCCCGAGGGCGGGTTGTCCATCACCACGCCGGTCTGCAGCGAGACCTGCCGGTTCGACTGGTCGGGCGGCGTCGGGCCCTGGTCGACGGACGTGCCGTCCCGCAACGAGGCGGCAAGAGAGGCGAACTCCTGCTGGTGCGCGGGCAGTGTGTGACGTCCGAAGAGCGTCGAGCCGCCCTCGTACTGTTGCAGGTCGTACTCCTCCGGTGTCGTCACGTACTGGCTGTAGGCGTTCGCGTATCCCTGCATCAGCACGTTCTCGAGCGGCACGCCCAGTTCCCCGGCGACCGAGCGGCGGATGCGCAGCCCCGAGACGATCGTGTACTCGGCGGGCCCGGCGACCAGGTAGAACTGGCCGATCTTGACGATCTGCACGGGCAGGATCGTGGGGGTCGTGGGCGTAACCGCGTTGACCAGCCCGGTGGGGACCAGACTCGCCTTCGGATACTGGCAGCTCACCAGCCACTCGGGCGGATCGATGTCGAACGGCTTCAGCAGCTCGGCCACCGGGCTGTTCATGCCCTCGGTGAAGCCGGGGATCGCGGGACCGTCCTCGACGCTGCCCGCGAGGGTCGAGGCGCCCACCACGGCAGGGCAGGTGCGGTGCTCCTTGCCGTCCGGGGTGTACTTCCCGGCGACGGTGACCTCTTCCATGTTCACGTACCGCAGGCGGGAGTCGACGCTGCCGCTGACCGGGGTGGCCGCCCCGGCGTAGATCTCCTGTGCCTTGCGGAACTGCCGGTCGCCGATGATGCGCGTGTTCTCGAACTCGTCCTCCGTCGGCCCCGAGCCGGGCTTCAGGTTCAGGTTGGGCGACATGTCGCCGGCGTTGGTGTTGGGGAACGCCGCGACGAAGCCCTTCCGGTTGTCGAGGTAGCGCACACCCTTCTCGTCGTGCTCCCACTCGTACGCCGCGTAGCCCTTGTTGTCGGGGCTGAGGAGGGTGTTCTTGTTCGTGAGCGACGTGTTGTGCGTGGCGAACCAGCTGATGGCACCGATGTCGCTGTCGCCCTGCCGGAAGCGGAGCACGGTCATCGCGGGGTCGATGGCGCCCGGGAAGGCCGCCTTGTCGCCGGCGGGGTTCTCGTCGAACGCGGTTCTGGAGCGGTTCACGCTCGCGTTCGTCAGTTCGCCTCTGCCCAGCGTGATCGTGCCCGGTGCGAGGTCCTCGTGTGCCTCGGCCACCGACTCGACGATGCCGTCGACGATCGACCGGTAGGTCTCCTTCTGGAAGCCGAGCGAAGCCAGGTTGTACGCCAGGTGGTGCGAATGGCCGCCGGAGCCCGCGTGGGTGTGCGTCGCGGAGAGCAGGACGTTCTGCTCCCCGTAGAGCGAGCCGTAGCGTTCCCGGAGCTTCGCGAGGACACCCTGCCGCACGGACTGGAAGATCATGGCCAGGTCGGCGTTGACGTACACGACGCGGCTGCCGCTGGTCCGGTCCGCCACGATGAACGCCCGTGAGCGCTGCCGTTGATGGATGCCGCTCGCCTTCTGGTCGAAGCTCGAGTAGCCCATCATGCCGACTTCCGCGGCCTCCCCGGTGACGTCGGAGATGCCCCGGCCGACGAGATAGGTCGTCGGCTCGGCGGCTGTCGCCTCTGCCGGAGCCGCGCCCGCGGGGACGGCTCCCGGCACGGCCGCCAGGGTCAGTGCGCCGAGCGATGCCGCCAGCAGCAGGGAGAGCGCCTTCGCGTCCGAACCGGGGAACAACCGCATGTCCACTCCCTCGTGCTGCAATCCGTGCCGACCGAGTGTGCGGCGGCCCGTGTCGTGGGTGAAGCGCCGCGTCGTGCCCTGCCGTTCGAGCCATGCCGTTCGTGACAGGTGTGACCGACGGTAAGGGGGGCGGGAGGCCGGTGGAGAGGACTCAACCGGCCAGTAACGGGACTTCAGCGGCCACGGGCCCTGTCCTCCCGCTGCCGAAATCCCTACAGTGGCCGCCCGGAGGTGAGGCCACGGTGCCGCACACAACGGGATGGATGCCCGCACCGGGGCAGTTGCCGGCGAGCCTCGCCGACCCGCGGTGCGGATCCGCGACCATCACGCCCCATCTCCTGCGGTATCTCTCCCTCGTGGCCGCCGAGCGCGGTCACGACCTCGGCCCGGCCCTCGGTCGCGCCGGACTCAGCGAGGCAGCTCTCAGCTCCGTCGGCCTGCGGGTGTCCTACCGGCAGGGCAGCTCGGTGATCAGGGCGGCAGTGCGGGACCTCGGCGACCCCGCCCTCGGCCTGGCGGTGGGCCGCCGTCAGCGGGTGACCGCGTGGGGGCTGGTCGGCCTCGGTCTCCAGGCCAGCGCCACGCTCGGCGATGCCGTCGAGCTCGGAGTCCGTCACCACGGCGTCACCGGATCCATGCTCGACTACCGCCTCGAGACCGTGCCGGCCGGCGCCGCGATCCTGGCGACCGCCCGGTACACCGACTCCGAACTGCGGGCGTTTCTCCTCGAAGAGGCGTTCGGCAGCATCGTGGCCCTGATCAGGGACGCCTGGCGGGAGGAGTTCACGCCGCACTCCGTCGCCGTACGGCACCACCGCCCGGCGTACGGAGACGAGTACGAGCGGCACTTCCGCTGCCCCGTCACCTTCGATGCCCCCGACGACCGCCTCGTGTTCGCCGCAGATGATCTGCGCAGCCCCCTGCCCGGCGCGGACGCGTACACCCTCGCCCAGGTGGTCGGACTGCTCGACGCGGCGCGCACGCACGGACGCGAACGCCAGGACCTGGTGCAGGGACTGGAAGTCTCCGTCGCCCGCGGCCTGCCCCACGTGCCGCCGCTTGCACAACAGGCGCTGGCCCGGGGGATGAGCGAACGGACTCTGCGCAGAAGGCTCGCCGAACACGGCACGACCTACGAGGCGCTCGTCGACTCGGTCCGTCTGGTCCGGGCCGAGGAACTTATGATGACCAGCGACCTGCCGCTGCACAGGATCGCGAGGATGCTCGGATTCAGTGACGCGCGGACCCTGCGGCGTGCAGTGGCACGCTGGTTCGGCACGAGCCCCTCCGCGATGCGCGACGCCGCCTCCCGTCTGCGATGACCCGCGGGACCCGCGGGACCCCCGCGGCCCGCAGCCCGGACACCCCGCTCGCGCGGGCGCGGTCAGGGGTGCCGGGCGAGCCCGGGGCGCGTCCCGTTGAGGTAGTGGTCGCCGATGTCCCGCAACCGGTGGGCCTCCGGGACGCGGAGGGTCAGCGCGCGTGCGTCCCGCCAGAACCTGTCGAACCCCTGGGTGCTGTGACAGGCGGCGCCGAACGCCCCGGTGAGCTCGAGGACTCGGGTGGTGATCCGTACGGCCGACCGGGCGGTGACCGTCTCGGCCGCCGAGACAAGGGCGGCGATGTCGGCGCAGTCGTCCACCGCGAGGTCCGGTCCGGTGAGCAACCCCTGCGCGACGGCGTCCGTCGCCCGTTCGACGACTGCCACGGCGGCGTGGAAGGCGGTGGCGAGCTCTCCGTAGGCGAGGAGGACGTACGGGTCCTCGCCCTGCCGGTTGCCGAAGCTGCCGTCGTCCATGGTGGCGGAGGGCGGTGCGGCACTCGCGGCGCGGCTCACGTCCCGAGAGGGGCAAGTGCCGCGCCGGGCCGCACGGCGTGCTCGTCGCGGGACGCGGAGCCGAGGATGTGCTCCGCCGGGACCGCGACACGATCGAAAAGGACGCTGCCCGCCCCGGTGAGGCGCTGCCCGACGAGGTCGTGCGCGTCCTGCGTGGACACCCCGGGACCGGCGGGATCCACCAGGGCGATCAGCCGGTCGCCGCTGACGGGAGCAGCGCGCGCCGATGACCAGCCGGTCGGCGACGCCGACGCCGGCCGGCAGATCCTGGCGCCCGTCGAGGACGTACCCGCCCTCGGCCGGCGACAGAGTACGACGAAGGCGGCCGGGGACTTCAGCTCATCAACATGCTCTGCCGCCGCTGGCGTTCCTGCCGGACCTCCCACGGCAAGGTCGTCTGGGCGGAACAGGACATCGTGCCGGCATCCGCGTGAGAGTCCCGGGGTCGTGCGGCCGGAGCGGAACCAGGACCGGCCGGGCGTCGTGGTACCAGCGAAAGCGTAAGGGTGCCGGGAGAAGGGGAGTTCGCCATGGCCGAGAGCGCCGTGCGGATCGAGGGAAACAGCCTGCTGCTGGGCGACGGAGTGCGGGTCCGGTTCATCAGGACGCTGCGCCTGCCGGAATCGGGCACACATCCGCTGCCGCCGGGGCTGGGCGAGTTCCCGGTACGGCGCGTCGAGGACCACGCAGGCACCGTGCCGCCGCAGATGCTCGAGCGGGGCGGCGTGATGCTGCCCGTGTATCTGCGCGAGGCCATGTGGCTCAGCTTCGCCGGCACCACCGAGCCCGCCGCGCTCCAGGTCGGCGTCGGCAAGGTGTGCGCCGTCTCCGGCGAACCGTGGCGCGGGAAGCTGACGCGAAAGCCGCAGAACTACGTGGTGCTGCCCTGCCAGCCGTGGCTGGACGGCATCAACTCCGGCAAGGGCACGGTTCGTCAGTTCGTCGCCGTCCCGCTGGGACTCGGCGCCACCGTGGAGGGCCAGGTCACCGGCGAGGAGACGTGGGGCGGCGTCCAGTTGCAGGCGTTCGGGCTGTCGGGCTCGGCGCTGGCGGCCTGGCGCGAGGAGGAGCGCGTACGCGCGGAGCGTGCGGCGCGGACCGCGTGGTCCGCGGCGGGAGCGCCGCCCGCCGCGCCGCAGGCGCCCGGTGCCCCGCCCGCCCCGCCCGCGGCGTACGGGGCCGCACCCCCGGCGCCCGGTGCGGTCGTCCCACCTGCCCAGTTCGGCGGGCCGCCGCCCGCGCGTGCCGCGGCGATGGGTCTCGGCGTGGGCGGCTCCATGCGGCAGGAGGTCCACCGCGACGACCGGCGTTTCTCCGACTGGGCGAAGGAGCCGGCCGGCCGGGTGTTCGTCCACCTGGTGACCCCGCCCGAGTGGCGCCGCATCACTGGCGAGGACGCGCCGCCGTCCCCGGTCGACCGTGCCGCCTACACGCGGGCCGGGCTGCCCTGGTTCGAGTACTACGACGAGAACGCCGCCGACCTCCCGCCCACGCAGACCCTGAGCGACGTGCAGCCGGTCGGCGACTGGCTCGGTGACGACCACGTCCCGTGGCAGCCCCCGGCGCCCGGTCAGGTCCTGCCCCTGGGCGACGCCCCCCGGCCGGGCAAGGCGGTCGCCGACGGCGACTGGTGACCCCGTCCGCGGCGAGCCGGGACGCGGCCGCTCGTCGCAGCGGCCACCGGGCTGGGCGAGGTGGTGCTTCTGGCATGGCCGGGTCGAGGGGGCTGGTTCGACTGTGACGGCCCGGCGCGGCCCGAGCCGGCCTTACGAGGCTCCGCCGCGGCTAGGGCACGGCGTCGGGTCGGGGTCCGGGTTCGGGCCCGAGTTCGGGTTCGGGTCGGGGTCGGGTTCGGGCCCGAGTTCAGTTTCGGGTCGGGGTCGGGTTCGGGCCCGAGTTCAGCTGCGGGTCGGGGTCGGGTTCGTGTTCGGGCAGCCCGCTGAGGAGCGACGGCAGCGCCTGCTCGGTCCAGACAGTCTTGCCCTCCCGTGTGTGCCGTGTGCCCCAGCGCGTCGTCAGCTGGGCGACCAGGAGCAGGCCCCGCCCGCCTTCGTCGGTGCTGCGCGCCCGCCGCAGATGGGGGGAGGTGCTGCTCGGGTCGGAAACCTCGCAGATGAGCCGCTGGTGGTGGATGAGCCGCAGCGTCAGGGGACCGCCCGCGTAGCGGTAGGCGTTGGTGATGAGCTCGCTGACGATCAGCTCCGTGGAGAAGACCATCTCCTCCAGCCCCCACGCCACCAGCTGGTCCGTGGTGAGCTGACGGGCGCGCGCCGGAGCGGTCGGCTCCGCCGGGAGCTCCCATGTGGCGACCAACTCCGGTGCCAGTGTGTGAGTCTGAGCCAGCAGCAGCGCGACGTCGTCGGAGGGCCGCTCCGGCAGCAGGCGGTCGACCACCGCCTGCGCGGTGTCCTCCAGTGGCCGGGCCGGCCCCGCCAGCGTCTCGCACAGCTGGGCCAGTCCGGCCTCCATGTCGCGCATCGCACCGTCGACCAGCCCGTTCGTGTAGAGGGCGATGACGCTGCCTTCCTGAAGCGTCAGCTCCGCCGCCTCGAACGGCAGCCCGCCGAGACCGAGCGGGGGCCCGGCAGGCAGATCCGGGACGCTCACGTCTCCCTCGGGCGACACCACCGCCGGCGGCGGATGTCCTGCCCGGGCGAGGGAGCAGCGTTGTGTCACGGGGTCGTACACGGCGTACAGACAGGTCGCGCCCACCACCTGTTCTCCCGGCCCGCCCTCGACGTCCTGCTCCTGTTCCCCGGCCAGCCGGTTCACCAGGTCGTCGAGGTGGGAGAGCACCTCGTCGGGCTCGAGGTCGAGATCGGCCAGCGTGTGCACGGCGGTCCGCAGGCGGCCCATCGTGGCCGCGGCGTTGATGCCGTGCCCGACGACGTCGCCGACGACGAGGGCGACACGGGCCCCGGACAGCGGAATGACATCGAACCAGTCGCCGCCGACGCCGGTCATCCCTCCCGCAGGCATGTAGCGGTGCGCGACGACGACCGCCGGGTGGGCCGGCAGTTCCCGCGGCAGCAGACGCCGCTGCAGCGCGAGCGCGGCCCGGTGCTGCTGGGTGAAGCGGCGGGCGTTGTCCAGGGAGACCGCCGCACGGGCGGCGAGCTCGCTCGCCAGGGTGAGGTCGTCCTCTTCGAACGGCTCGGGCAGCCGCCAGCGCCACAGGCTGACGAACCCCAGGGCGAGTCCGCGTGCCGTCAGGGGGACCACCATCAGCGAATGGACGTTCTGGAGTCCGGTCGTCCCACCCCGGCCCATGGCTGTGAGGAAGTCGGAGAAGTCGGAGAAGTCGATGTACGGCTTCAGGACGGGCCGGCCGGTGGACAGGCACCGCCCCTGCGGTGTGTCCTTCGGGAACGAGTTCACCGTGCCCACCGGGAAGAGGAGATGGGCGGTCTCGGGCGTGATCGTCCTGTTCGCCGTCCTGCGCACGGGGCCGACGCCGCCGGGGACGGGTTCCTCGCCGCGGCTGACCGGCTCGAGGAGGTCGACCGACACACAGTCGGCCAGGCCGGGTACCGCCGCCCGCACCAGTTCCTCCGCCGTCGTCTCCACGTCCAGCGTGGTTCCGATGGTGGCGCCCGCCTCTGTGAGCAGTGCGAGCCTCCGGCGCGCACGGTGACCGTCGGTGACATCCTCCACGAGCTGTGTCACCCCGAGAACCCGGCCGGCGGAATCCTCCATGCGGAACGCGGACACCGAGACATACCGCTCCCTGTCGGGTCTGCCGGGCCCGCCCGGCACCCGGCACGGCTGCTCCGTGAAGATCATCGGAACACCGGTGTCCAGCACCTTCCGGAGCCCCTCGTCGACGGTCTCCGCGTCCGAGCTGATGAGGAAGTCACCGATGCGGTGGCCCCGCGCCTGTTCGGTGCTGATGCCGCCGATGCGGGCGATCGCCCGGTTGATCCGCAGAATGGTCAGATCGGTGTCGTGCACCGCGAGACCGATGGGCGACCTGCGGAACATGCCGTCCATGACCGAACGGTCGATCTCCCATTGGAGGACCTCCTCGGCGGGCGCGGCCACCAGGTACCACTCCTTGGCCCCCGCCTCGCGTGTCACCCAGCGTGCCCGGATCCCCAGGCCGAGCGTGCTGCCGTCGCATGCCCGCACCGGCACGATCCCGAACCAGCCGCGGTTCCTGATGCACGCGGTGGTGGCCTCCACGACCACGTCCCGGTCGGCCGGGTCCACCAGGGTCTCCATGGCGGAACGGCCGAGCACGTCCTCGGCGGAGTAGCCCGTCAGCGTCCGAGCGAGTTCGCTCCAGCCGGACACCCGGCCGTGCCGGTCGAGCACCACGGCGGCGGCTCGACCGTGCGAGTACGGGTCCTCCGGGCTCTCACTGATCAGGGTCACAGATCCGGTCATCGCTCCTATCCTCCGCCCGGCGCTGTGGCGACGCGAGCGATGAATTCCGGGCGGTGCGATGGTCAGTACCGGAGCAGGGCTCACACCGACCCGACCACCAGGAGCACCGATGCCGCGCATCACCCCGAACCTCTGGTTCGACACCCAGGGCAAGGAAGCCGCCGAGTTCTACGTCTCGGTCTTTCCGAACTCGGAGATCAAGCACATCTCGTACTACGGCGAGGCGGGACCCCGGGCGGCGGGCACCGTGCTGACCGTGGACTTCGTGCTCGACGGCCAGGAGTACACCGCGATCAACGGCGGCCCGGAGTTCACCTTCGACGAGGCGATCTCCCTGCTGATCAACTGCGCGGACCAGGAGGAGGTCGACTACTACTGGGAGAAGCTGGGCGAGGGCGGCCAGGAGGGCCCTTGCGGGTGGCTCAAGGACAAGTACGGCTTGTCCTGGCAGATCGTCCCCGTCGCCCTGGGGGAGCTGCTGACGGACAAGGACGACGCCCGTGCCCAGCGTGCGATGGCGGCCATGCTCGGCATGAAGAAGCTCGACGTGGCCGCGCTCTACGCGGCCGCCGACCGGGCGGAGTGAGCCGCCCGCGGACCCGAGGGGCCGTCCGGCGGGCCCGGCGCCGAGGCGGACGGCCCTGGGGCCGCTCCCGAGTCCTGCGCCGAGGTGGACGGCCCAGGGTCCCGCGCCTGTGGGGCCTCACCGCGCCCGGCCCCGCCCCCAAGCCGCAGGCCGCACCCGCGGAGGGGCCGACACCAGCCCTCAGGCAATCGCGCACATCACCACGGCCCGGCTCTACTCCCGGTGCGGGAACGCGTAGAGGACCTGGGGCTCGTCCCACTCGACGAAGCTGTCCACCAGCGTGGCGCCGAGACGTTCGAGCAGCCGCCTGGACCGGGCGTTGGCCTCCTGCGTCAACGCCGTCA
The DNA here is from genome assembly GCF_044763255.1 of Streptomyces sp. NPDC096176. Taxonomy (NCBI): domain Bacteria; kingdom Bacillati; phylum Actinomycetota; class Actinomycetes; order Kitasatosporales; family Streptomycetaceae; genus Streptomyces; species Streptomyces sp. NPDC096176. Next base: position 304,310 of record NZ_JBIWFV010000003.1, read on the forward strand.
CTCCGGGGACGGGAGACGTCACGTTGTTCCGGGCCCAGTCGACGGCGGCGGCGACGGCCTCGCCCCCGTAGCCGTGGCCCCAGTGCTCCGGCAGCAACTGGTACGACACCTCGGTCCTGCCGTCCCGGGCATCGGGCTCCACGCTCACGAGGCCGACGACCGCGTGGTCCGCCCGGCGTGCGACCGCGAACACCCCGCGGGCGCCGACGCACCTCTGCTCGCGGATCCGGACGACGTTGCTGTCCACCGGCCCCCCGAGGTGCCGTCGCACCTCGGGGTCCGTCCACAGACGGGCCATCACCGACACGTCCGCCCGCTCGACGGGACGCAGCGCGAGGCGTCGGGTCGTGAGTGCGGCGGGCCAGACCACGGGAGCGGGAGACATAACGGCGATCATGGCACGGGCGGGCAGCGGTGTGCCGAGGACACCGCTCGTCCGTTGGCACCCGGCGGAGCCCGATGGCGGGGCCGTGCCGGGATGGAATCCTGGGAACCGGCCGGTGTCCGGCGGGGGCGCGGACCGTAAGGAGCACCGTGGAACTGGAAACTGTTCTCGACGAGCTGTACGCCCTGCGCCCCGAGGAGTTCACGGCAGCACGCAACGCGCGTGCGGCAGCCGCCCGCAAGGCGGGGGACCGTGAGTTGGCCGAACGGATCCGGGCGCTGCACAGACCGACGGTGTCTGCGTGGGCGTGCAATCTGCTGGTACGCCGGGAACCGGAGAAGATCCAGCCGCTGATCAGCCTCGGCGAGGGGCTGCGCGCGGCCCACCGCGACCTCGACGGCGAGCAGCTGCGCGAGCTGGGAAGACAGCAGCATCTGCTGGTGGGGGCGCTGGCCAGAGAGGCCCGGCGGCTGGCGGCGGACGCGGGACAGGCCGTCGGCGACAGCGCCCTGCACGAGATCGAGGCCACCCTGCACGCCGTCCTCGCCGATCCCCACGCCGCGCGGGAATGGGCCGCGGGGCACCTCGAGAAGCCGCTCAGCGCACCCGTCGGCTTCAGCGGGCTCGAAGCGAGCGCAGCGGCCGTCGCCACGCCGGCCCGCCCTCGCGCGCAGGCTCCGGTGCCCGCGACGGAGCCGGACGAGGACCGCCGCGACCGGCGTCACCGTGAGCAGCTCGATCGCGCCCGGCAGGAAGCCGAGGCGGCCGAGCGACAGGCCCGCGAGGGCGAGCATGCGCGGGAAGCGGCGGCGGCCGAGCTCGAGCAGGCCCAAGCCGCATTCGAGGAGTCGGGCGAGCGGGTGGCCTCGCTGGAACGGGAGCTGAGACAGGCCCGGAAGCAGCAGCGCCGGACGGAGGACGGGCTGCGGGAGGCTCGCGACCGCGCGGCGGCGGCGGACCGTACGGCACGGGACGCGCGGAACCACGCGAAGAAGACGCAGGCAGCGGTGGAACGACTGTCCGGGCACAGCGCCTGAGCGGGCTTGCCCACCCCGCCAGGCGTGGGGGAGTGCCCCCGGACGAGGTGAAGGTGCCGGCAGCCGCAGGGCCGGCGGCGTTCGAGGCACGGGCGTCCGGGGCAGCGCCCCCGGCTCGGGGAAGGGGCGGGAAGGCGAAACGCCCACCGCGCCCGGTCTCCGGTCCGAACCGGCCGCTACTTCAGTCCGGCACGCCGGGTGAGGAGGGCTCGTGTCTCCAGTGCCACCTGCTGGACCTCGCCCGTCGGCACGACCAGCACGGGTACCCGGGCGCCGGGCGCGCTGACGACGGCGTCCTCCTGCGGGTTGACCGCCCGCAGGCCCCCGTTGATGCCGAGCACGCCCAGCCCGGCGCAGACCGCCTCCCGCACCTCCGGCTGGTCGCCGCCGATCTCGCCGGTGAACACCAACGCGTCGACCCTCTCGAGTGAGGCGGCGACACTCGCGACACCGCGCCGCACCCCCAGGGCGAAGACATCGAGCGCCAGGTCCGCCCGCCGGTCCCCGGCGGCCGCGGCCCGTACGAGATCCCGCGTGTCCCCGGACGTGCCGGACAGGCCCAGCAGCCCCGACTCGCGGTTCAGCGCCTCGGAGATGCGCTCCGCAGACAACCCCGCCGACATCTGCAACCACAGCAGCAGCCCTGGATCGACGCTGCCGCTGCGCTTGCTCATCACCAGACCATCGAGCGGGGTGAAGCCCATGGTGGTGTCCACGCTCCGCCCCTCACGCACCGCACAGGCCGAGCATCCTCCGCCCAAGTGGGTGATCACGAGGTGCAGTTCGTCGGCCCGCCGTCCCAGTACGGCCGCGGCCCGGCGCAGGGCCCACGTGTATGACAGACCGTGGAAGCCGTACCGGCGCAGGCCGTGCCGCTCCGTCCATTCGCGGGGCAGCCCATATGTCCGGGCGGCGGGCGACAACCCGGCGTGGAACGCCGTGTCGAAGCACGCCACATGTGGCACGTCCGGCAGCAGTCTGCGTGTCGCGTCGAGGGCCACGAGCGCCGGCGGTACGTGGAGGGGCGCCAGGTCGGCGGCCTGGTCCAGCTCGGCGCGTACCCCGTCGTCGACCAGGACGGGGCCGAGCAGCCGCGGTCCGCCGTGCACGAGGCGGTGCCCGGTCCCCGCCACGGGCGGCGCTTCGCGCAGCAGTTCCTCGATCACGTCGGGCGTTCCGCTCCCCGGGGCCTCGACGAGATGGCGGGAGCCCAGCTCGCGGCCTTCCTCGTCGAGCACCCTCAGATGGAGGCTGGACGAACCGGCGTCGACGACGAGCAGGTTCGAGGCCGTCACGATCCCCACCTCCAGTCCGTGATCTCGACCGGGTCGACACCGGTACGGCGCAGCTCCTTGCGCAGCCGGTCCCGGTGCAGCGCGTAACGGTCCGCCAGGTCGCCTGTGGCCGCCGCGCGGCCACGCAGATGCCGCAGCGCCGTGATGGCCAGGTCGTGGCGTGAGACCCCGTTGCTCGCGAGCAGGTCGTAGGGAGTGGTCGTCGTGCCCTCCTCGACGTAGCCGCGCACATGGAAGCGATCGGGTCGCGGGCGGCCGTGCAGCAACTGGTGGACGGCGGACGGGTAGCCGTGGAAGTCGAGGACCACCGGGAGTTCCGAGCCGAACAGCGCGTCGAAGTCGGCTGTTGTCATACCGTGCGGATGCCGGTCCGGAGGGGCAAGCGCGCACAGGTCGACGATGTTGACGACGCGGACGCGAGCCTCCGGCAGGTCGCGGCGCAGCAGTTCCGCCGCCGCGAGTGTCTCCACAGTGGGGATGCCGCCCGCGCACGCCAGGACAAGCTCGGGATCCTCGCCGGCGTTCGTGGAGGCCCAGCGCCAGGTCGACGCCCCGGCCTCGCAGTGCCTTCGGGCCTCGTCCAGAGTCAGCCACTGCGCCGCCGGATGCTTGCCCGCGACGATCAGGTTGATCCGCCCGGTGTCCGCGAACAGCCGCTCCGCGGTGACCAGTAGCGTGTTGGCGTCGGGCGGCAGATGGACGCCGGTCACCGTGGCCTTCTTCGTGAGCAGATTGTTGATGAATCCCGGACCCTGATGGCTGTAGCCGTTGTGCTCCTGGCGCCATCCTTCGCTGGTCAGCAGATAGTTGAAGCTGCTGACGGGAGTTCGCCACGAGACCTCACGGGACAGCTTCAGCCACTTCGCGTACTGGTTGAGCATGCTGTCGACAACGGAGGCGAAGGCCTCGTAGGTGGGGAACAACCCGTGCCGGCCGGTCTGGAGATAACCCTGCAGCCAGCCCTGGCAGTTGTGCTCCGAGAGGACCTCCATCACCCGCCCGTCCGGCGTCAGGTCCTCCGCGTACTCCTCGACGGGCCACACGTATCCGCGGCCGGTCGCCTCGAGAACGCCGTCCAGCTTGTTGGAGGCCAGCTCGTCGGGGGACATGATGCGGAAGTCACGGCGCAGCTCCGTCCTGTGCATGATCTCCGTCAGCCAGCCCGCAAGCACCCCGTTGGGACTTGCCCTCACCGCGCCCGGGCCGGCCGTGACGTCGACCGCGTACGGCTCGAGGGGCGGCAGGTCCAGAGGCCGTCGCAGCCGGCCGCCGTCGCCCGCCACCTGCATGCCGATGCGCCGTTCGCCCGAGGGACAGTCGGCGAGCACCTCTTTCGCAGGCCGCCCCTCCTCGTCGAACAACTCCTCGGGGCGGTAGGAACGAAGCCAGGTCTCCAGGGCCGCGAGCTGGATCGGGTCGTCGTGGACGTCGTCCAGCGGCACCTGGTGGGCGTGGAACGTACCTTCGATGCGCTTTCCCTCGACCTCGGCCGGCGCCCCCTGTCCCTTGAGGCTGCGCAGCACGATCATCGGCCAGACGGGACGTTCCGGTGGGCCGCTCTCCCGGGCACGCCGCTGGATGTCGACGACGGCCGTGTGGGCGTCGCGCACCGCTTCGGCGACCGGTTCGCCCTCCGGGCCGGCGGTGACGTCGACGATGCGAGGGTCCCAGCCGTAACCGCGGAAAAGCGAGACGAGTTCTTCGTCGGACATGGTCGCGAAGACGGTGGGCGAGGAGATCTTGTAGCCGTTGAGGTGGAGAACGGGCAGGACGGCGCCGCCGGTCACCGGGTCGAGGTACTTGGACGAGTGCCAGGCGCCGGCCGTCGGTCCCGTCTCCGCCTCGCCGTCGCCGACGATGCACACCACCAGCCGGTCCGGGGCGTCGAGAGCCGCGCCGAACGCCGTGGACAGGGCGTAACCGAGCTCGCCGCCCTCGTGGATGGTGCCGGGCACGGCGGGGGAGAGGTGGCTGGGGAATCCGTCGGGCGCACAGTAGCGCCGGGCCAGCTCGGTCAGGCCGCTCCGGGTCCGGGACAGCGCGGGGTCGTAGTGCTCATGGGTGCCCTCCAGCCACAGGTTGGCGTGGTTGGCGGGTGCGCCGTGCCCCGGGCCGGTCACGAGCAGGACGTCGGTGTCACGCTCGAGGATCAGGGCGTTGAGCGCGTCGTACACCATCGTGATGCCCGGGCAGGAGCCCCAGTGCCCCAGCAGCCGGGGTTTGAGATGCTCGGCGCGCAAGGGCTCGCGCAGCAGAACGTTGTCCTTGAGGAAGATCAGTGCGGCAGCCGCGTAGTCGGCCGCCCGCCGGTACGTCTGAGTCATGGCTTCACTCCGGCGGTGCGCCCAGCGGGTTCGCCGCCAGCGCCTTCGCCGTGCCGAACAGGTTGGCGGCCATCGCACGGCCGGTCTTGTCCGACCAGTCGTGCCCCCGCTCGTCGTCGAGGTAGTCGGGTCCCGCACCCGGCCCCAGATGCCAGTACCTCCATGGCCTGCCCGGGGATCGTGCAGCCGATGTCGGCCAGTGCGCCCGAGATCTCGCTGATCACATGGTGCGCCCCGTCCTCGTTGCCCGTGACGACCCCCGCGACCCTGTTGTAGGCGACCGGACGTCCGTCGTCGTCGGTCTCCGAAAGCATGGCGTCCATACGCTCCAGCACACGCTGGGCGACGGACGAGGGCCGGCCGAGCCAGGTCGGCGAGGCCATGACCAGGATCTCCGCGTCCATCAGCTTCGCGTGCACCTGCGGCCACTGGTCACCGGGGACGACCGCCTCGGTGACGACGCCCGGCCTGATGTCCAGGTCGACCGTCCGGACGAACTCCACCTCCACCCCGTACATCTCGAGTTGGGAGGCGACCACCTGAGCCAGTGCATCGGTGTGGGAGGGATCCGGAGACGCCTTGAGCGTGCAGTTGATCACCAGTGCCTTCATGCGAAGACCAGTACCCGGTGCGTCCCCCGGCACGCCGGGTTCCAGCCTATCGGGTGAGGCGCGATGTTTCCCGCACCCGCGCCCCGGTTACCCGGGGCAGGCCCGGACGACCACGGCGCACACCGCCCGGTCGGACAGTGAGGAGCGCGATCCGGATGGCCAGTACGAAAGTAGCCGACCACATCCTCCAGCGACTGCGTGAATGGGACGTGACGCATGTCTTCTCCTACGCGGGAGACGGCATCAACGGACTGCTCGCCGCGTGGGGCCGTGCGGACAACAAGCCGAAGTTCGTGCAGTCCCGTCACGAGGAGATGTCGGCTTTCCAGGCCGTCGGGTACGCCAAGTTCTCCGGCAAGGTCGGCGTCTGCGCCGCCACGTCGGGGCCGGGCGCGATCCACCTGCTCAACGGGCTCTACGACGCGAAACTGGACCATGTGCCGGTCGTGGCGATCGTCGGGCAGACCGACCGCAGCGCGATGGGCGGCTCCTACCAGCAGGAAGTAGACCTGCAGAACCTCTACAAGGACGTCGCCTCCGACTTCTGCGCGACCGTGACGGTCCCGGAACAGCTGCCCAACCTCATCGACCGAGCCATGCGCACCGCCTACGCCCGGCGCACCGTGACCGCGATCATCGTCCCCGCCGACGTCCAGGAACTGGACTACACCCCGCCGAAGCACGCCTTCAAGATGGTGCCCTCCAGCATGGGCCTCGGCCGCTACGCACCCGTTCCCGTGGACGAGGACCTCGAGCGGGCCGCGGAGATCCTCAACTCCGGTGAGAAGGTCGCCCTGCTCGTCGGCCAAGGCGCCCGCGGAGCACGCGCCGAGGTGGAACGGCTCGCCGACGTGCTCGGTGCCGGCGTGGCCAAGGCACTGCTCGGCAAGGACGTCCTCCCCGACGACCTGCCGTATGTGACCGGCGCGATCGGACTGCTCGGCACCCGCCCCTCCTATGAACTGATGCAGGGCTGCGACACCCTGCTGATGATCGGATCGAGCTTTCCCTACACACAGTTCATGCCCGAGCTCGACCAGGCGCGGGCCGTGCAGATCGACATCGACCCGCACATGATCGGCCTGCGGTATCCCTTCGAGGTGAACCTCGTCGGCGACGCCCGCGAAACACTGCGACGCCTGTTGCCGCGCCTGCACCGCAAGCAGAGCCGCGCATGGCGCGACGAGATCGAGCAGAGCGTCGACCGCTGGTGGGAGGTGATGCAGCGCAGGGCCGCCGTGGACGCCGATCCCGTCAACCCCGAGTACGTGGTGCACGCCCTGGACGGGATGCTGCCCGACGACGCCGTCATCACCGCCGACTCCGGCTCCGCCGCCAACTGGTACGCCCGGCATCTGCGGCTCCGCGGCCGTATGCGGGGCTCCCTGTCCGGGACGCTCGCCACGATGGGCCCCGGCGTCCCGTACGCCGTCGGAGCCAAGTTCGCCCATCCCGAACGTCCCGCGATCGCCCTGGTGGGTGACGGTGCGATGCAGATGAACGGCATGATGGAGATGGTCACGGCTGCGAAGTACTGGCGCGAGTGGTCCGACCCGAGGCTGATCGTGGCGGTGCTGAACAACGGCGACCTCAATCAGGTCACCTGGGAGATGCGGGCCATGTCCGGGGCCCCGCAGTTCGAGGAGTCCCAGCACATCCCCGACCTGCCCTACGCCGACATCGCCGAGCGCATCGGTCTGCGGGGAGTGCGCGTCGAGAAGCCCAAGCAGGTCCAAGCCGCCTGGAAGCAGGCCCTCGCCGCCGACCGTCCCTTCGTGATCGACTTCCGCACCGACCCGGCAGTCCCGCCGATCCCGCCGCACGCCTCGCTCGACCAGATCGAGGCCGCGGCCTCGGCGATCCTGCACGGCGACAGTGACCGCGGCTCGATGATCCGGCAGGGCTTCAAGGCCAAGGTGCAGGAATTCCTGCCAGGAACCCGGCACCGCGCGGACCGGCCGGGTGCGACGAACGACAGTGCGGACGACGACAGGTAGGACAGCCTCGTCAAGCCGTCCGTGGACGGGGGCCGCCTCTCCGGCGACCGTGAGGGACAAACCACCTTTTCCGGGTATGGCTCACGTCGGCCGCAAGGCCGCGGAATGCCGGATCGTCGGTGAGAGGTGCGTGGCGGGTGCTGTCGAGGCGGGAACAACCGAGGCGCAGGGCCGGACGGGCGGCGAAGGACGCGTCCGTCGCCCTCGACGCCCGTCTGCCGCTGTTCGACGGCGGCGCGCTGCTGCGCAAGGCGTTTCCGGATCACTGGTCGTTCCTGCTCGGTGAGCTGGCCCTCTACAGCTTTGTGGTGCTGCTGATCACCGGCGTGTACCTGACGCTGTTCTTCGAGCCGGGCATGGGCGAGGTGGTGTACCGCGGCGCCTTCACACCAATGCTCGGCATCCGCATGAGCGAGGCGTACGCATCGACGCTGGAGATCAGTTTCGCGGTGCGCGGCGGTCTGCTGATCCGTCAGATCCACCACTGGGCCGCGCTGGTGATGGTCGCGGCGATCGGCGTGCACATGCTGCGGGTGTTCTTCACCGGTGCGTTCCGCCGACCGCGCGAGGCCAACTGGGTGATCGGCGTGACCCTTCTGATCGTGACGATCCTGGAGGGATTCGCGGGCTACTCGCTGCCCGACGATCTGCTGTCCGGCACCGGGCTGCGTACGGCCCAGGGGTTCATCCTGTCCGTCCCGATCGTCGGCAGCTATCTGAGCATGTTCGTATTCGGCGGCGAGTTCCCGGGCGAGGACATCATTTCCCGGCTCTACCCGGTGCACATCCTGCTTCTGCCGGGGTTGCTGCTGGCCGCGGTGACGGCGCACCTGATCCTGGTCTTCCATCTCAAGCACACCCAGTGGGCCGCGCGGGGAAGGACCAACGCCAACGTGGTGGGCCGCCCCATGGTCCCGCATTTCACCGCCAAGTCGGGCGGTCTGTTCGCCCTGGTCTTCGGCGTGCTCGCCGCCCTCGGCGGGCTGGCGCAGATCAACCCCGTCTGGGCGTACGGGCCCTACCGTGCGGATCAGGTGTCCACGGGGGCGCAGCCCGACTGGTACCTCGGCTTCATCGAGGGCGCGATGCGTGTCATGCCCGGCTTCGAGACCCGGCTGTGGGGTCACACCGTCCAGTGGAACCCGCTGATTCCGGCGGTCGTGTTCCCCGGTGTGTTCTTCCTCGCCCTGTACGCGTATCCCTTCCTGGAGCGGTGGATCACCGCGGAGCGGGGCGAACAGCATCTGTGCGACCGTCCCCGCGACCGGCCGGTGCGCACGGGGCTGGGCGTCGCCGCCATTGTCTTCTACGGCCTGCTGCTCGTGGCCGGCGGCCAGGACATCGTCGCGTTCACCTTCGACGTCTCGGTGAACGCACTGACGTGGATCATGCGTGTCCTGGTGGTTCTCGGCCCCGTCGCGGCCTTCTGGCTCACCAAACGGCTCTGCCTGGCGTTGCAGGCGCATGAGGCTGAACTGCTGGCCGAGGGGGAGGAGACGGGCGACCTCCGGCAGTCGGTCGAAGGGACCTACGGCGAACGCCATCGCCCGCTGTCTCCCGAGGTGCGGTACGTCATGACCCACCGTGCCCCGCCCAGCCCGCTGCCGGGGGCGGAGGAAGGCGCCGAGGACACCCGGCCGCAACGGGTCCGGCGCGCCCTCAGTACGTGGTTCCACCCCGACAACCGGGCGGACGCCGCACACCGCGCCGGGGGCCCGGCGGAAGAACCGGACGAGGAACCCCGCGCCAGGGCGTAGCCGGGACAGGGGAGACCCGTCGCCGCGCACAACGGCTCACGGCTCGGGGTCGTTGTACTGGAAGACGAAGCCGACGACGCCGGGCGCAAGCAGCCCCGCGCCGATGAGGAACAGCCACAGCCCGTAGACGACGCCCAACGCCAGGACGGCGGTGCCCACCGCGGCGAGCACCGGGTAGTAGCTGCGCGGCGGAAAGAAGGCGAACCGGCCGGCGGTTTCCCGGACCTCGGCCTGCCCGCGGTTCTGCGGGACGGTGCCCAGCCGCCGGTCCTGCCGCCACAGGAAGAACGTGACGAGGGCGGCCATCAGGAACGACACGACCAGCACCGCGGTCCCGGTCGGATCTCCCGCCCACCACCCGTAGATCACGGCGGACGCCGCGAAGAACAGGGCGACTCCGAGGAAGAGCAGGGCTTCCGGCTTCATGACACCTCTTCCGTGCTCTCGCCCGCCCTCTTGGTGCGAGCCGCGGCGACCTGCGGATGGTGCAGGTCGAAGGCGGGGCACTCGGAGCGGATTCTGGGCAGCGCCACGAAGTTGTGGCGCGGTGGCGGGCACGAGGTCGCCCACTCCAGCGACCGGCCGAAGCCCCACGGGTCGTCCACGGTGACCTTCGCGCCGTACCGCCAGGTCTTCCAGACGTTGTAGAAGAACGGCAGCGTCGACGCCCCCAGCAGGAAGGCCCCGATGGAGGAGAGGGTGTTGAGGGTGGTGAAGCCGTCGGCGGCCAGATAGTCGGCGTAACGGCGGGGCATCCCCTCGGCCCCCAGCCAGTGGTGCACCAGGAAGGTGAGCTGGAAGCCCACGAACAGGGTCCAGAAGTGGATCCTGCCGAGCCGCTCGTCCAGCATCCTGCCGGTGAACTTCGGCCACCAGAAGTAGAACCCGGCGAACATGGCGAACACGACGGTGCCGAACAGCACGTAGTGGAGGTGCCCGACCACGAAATAGCTGTCGGTGGTATGGAAGTCGAGCGGCGGCGAGGCAACCAGCACCCCGGTCAGCCCTCCGAAGAGAAACGTCGTGAGAAACCCGATCGCCCACAGCATCGGTGTCTCGAACGACAGCGATCCGTGCCACATGGTTCCGATCCAGTTGAAGAACTTCACCCCGGTCGGCACGGCGATCAACAGCGACGCCAGCGAGAAGAACGGAAGCAACACCGCACCGGTCGCGAACATATGGTGCGCCCACACCACTGCGGACAGACCGGTGATGGTGACGGTCGCACCGATCAGTCCGAAATACCCGAAGACCGGCTTACGGCTGAACACCGGCAGGATCTCGGTGATGATGCCGAAGAACGGCAGGGCCACGATGTAGACCTCCGGATGCCCGAAGAACCAGAAGAGGTGCTGCCACAGCAGGGCCCCGCCGTTCGCCGGATCGAAGACATGGGAGCCGAATCTGCGGTCGGCCTCGAGCGCCAGCAGGGCGGCGGTCAGCACCGGAAAGGCCAGCAGCACCAGGATCGACGTGAACAGCACGTTCCACGTGAAAATGGGCATGCGGAACAGCGTCATACCGGGGGCGCGCAGACACAGGACGGTGGCGATGAAGTTGACCGCGCCCAGGATCGTGCTCAGTCCCGAGACGACCAGACCCATGGCCCACAGGTCGCCGCCGGTGCCCGGCGAGTGCACCGGCCCGTTCAGCGGGGAGTAGGCGAACCAGCCGAAGGAGGCTGCCCCGTTGCTCGTCAGGTAGCCCGAGACCACCATCAGACCGCCGAACAGGAACACCCAGTACGTGAAGGCGTTGAGCCGTGGGAAGGCGACATCCGGCGCACCGATCTGCAGCGGCATCACAGCGTTGGCGAACCCGACGAAGGTCGGTGTGGCGAACAGCAGCATCATCACGGTGCCGTGGATGGTGAACAGCTGGTTGTACTGCTCGTTCGACACGATCTGCAGACCGGGCCTCGCGAGTTCCGCACGCATCAGCATGGCGAGCAGCCCGGCGAAGAGGAAAAAGCCGAACGCGGTCACCAGATACATGTTCGCGATGGTCTTGTGATCGGTGGTCGTCAGCCAGCGAAGCACGGTCGCGCCCGCGGTGTATCGCGTCCCCTTCCGCCCGGACGTCGAACTGCTGTCCACGACCGTCATTCGCTGCTCTCGCTGTCGCACCTGTCGCATACCGAAGCGGGCCACATCAAACCCGTGTAACCGATGTGGACTCGTGGGAAACCTGGGCATTCCCCTGTTCGCACCCCTGCACGATCGGGAGGATTCTGAGGGGATGACGACCACCATCGGCGTGGAGGAGGAGTTCTTCCTCGTCCACACGATCACCCGGACCGTAGAGCCGGCGGGCAGCCGCATCGTGGCACTGGCCCGCGAAACCGTCGGAGACCTGGTGTCCGGCGAGTTCCACGAGGGCCAGCTCGAGGTGCGCACACCACCGTGCGACAACGCCGCAGAGCTGCTTCGGCAGCTGACCGCGGTGCGCAGGGCCGCGGGCGACGCCTCCCGCGCCGACGGCCTCGGCCTGTGCGCCGCGGGAACCCCCGTCATCGGCGGTGCGGGAGCCCGCGTCCTCGGCGACCACCCGCGATACCGCGCGGGCATCCATCAGTTCGGGACGATGATGGACGACTTCACCATCTGCTCCGCCCATGTGCATGTCCATGTACCGGATCGGGAGGTCGCCGTGCTGGCCGCTAACCACCTGCGGCCCTGGCTGCCGCTGTTCGTGGCCATGAGCGCCAATTCACCCTTCTTCGAGGGCCGTGACACCGGCTACGCGAGCTGGCGGACCGTCATCCGCGGCCGCTTCCCCGCGCTGAGCGCCCCTCCTTACGTCGAATCCCTCGCCCACTACGAACGGCTCACGGCCGCACTCCAGGACTCTGAGGCGATGCTGGACGCGAACATCCCCTTCTGGGACGTACGGCCCAACCCCCGGGTGCCGACCATCGAGATCCGTGTGATGGACGTCCCCACCGACCCATCGGACACCGCCGCGCTCACCGCGCTGGTCAGGGCGCTGGTCGTGCGCTCGGTGGAACGGGTCCGGCGTGGGGACCGGGGACCGCACACCTGCGGCGAGCTGCTGCGCGCCGCCTACTGGCGCGCCGCGCGGGACGGCTGGCCGGGCCGCGGGGTGGACCCGCTCACCGAGCAGATCCTGCCTTTCGCGGCACAGGCGGCCCGCCTCGTCGACCACGTGCTCCCGCAGCTGCGGGAGTACGGGGACGTGGACCGCGTGGACGCGTTCCTTCGGCGCCTGGACGAGCACGGCTGCGGGGCGCAGCGGCAGCGGGCCGCCTGGACACGGCGCTCACGGTTGAACGATGTCGTGGACGGCCTTCTCGTCGCCACGGCCGCTCCCGGCAGCGTCAGTCCGGGGTGAGGGTCGTGACGAGGACGTCCCGGTAGGCGGGCAGCCCGGCGTCGACCGGCCGGATCGGCGACACACCGTGCAACGTGGCGCGGTCGTCGGACAGGAGCAGACTCGCCGGCTCGTGCATCGTCGCCGACAGCACCTCGTCGCCCTCGGGCGAGTACACCGTGCTCTCTCCGCCGGTGGCGTTGCCGCGTCCGATCAGCAGTGACGACACGAGCGTCACACCGTCCCGGTGCCGGCCCTCCGGTGTGGGCTCTCCCTTGTCGTCCTCCGTGGCGATCACCCGGAAGGGGTGCACCTTGACGCTCCACCACTGGGGCGAGTGGAGGGCACCGGCCGTCCGGCCCAGCAGCGCGAGGACGGAACGCAGAACGGGGTCGGCTGTGAAAGCGCCGGTCAGAGGCTCGAAGTGACGATCCACCGTCTCGTACAGAGGGTTCGTGTTGTCCGGCTGGACGAAGACCTCGTGCGGCAGGAGCTTCAGCTCTCCGGTCGCGGGCGCGAGAAGGAAATGTCCGTAGCGCCGCAGCCTGCGAGTGCCGCACCGGGCGGCGTACTCGTCCTCCGACAGGTCCTCCCAGTGGGCCGCGAAGCGGGCCCAGGAGGGGGCGTCCGCGCCGACGCAGGCGAGGACGTCGTCCGGGGGCATGAGGTACACGCCCGTGGCCGCGAGCGCTCTGCGGGCCGCGTCGACGGCGCGTCCGGTCCGCGCGGCGGCATCGGCCGCCGCCGCCAGGATGTCGGTGTCGGAATCCATCGGATTGCCATCGCCTTTCTCCGGTAGGGCATGCGATGTCGGGCCCTTGCCATCATCGGCGGGCCGCTGAGCGGCCGCATTCCCGCACGGCCCGCGGCCCATGAGCGGCTCATGATTGGCCCATGATTGGCAGCTTCGTGCCCGGGAACCCGGCGACCCGTGCCATCCGGCTCAGACGGTGAGGAGTTGTCCCATGAGCGAGCAGACACCCTCGCAGGCCGAGGGCGAACGGGAAGACGATCCGGTCCGCGGACAGAACTTTCCCCGCACCACTCCCTCGCAGGCCGAAGGGGAGCGGGAAGAGGAACCCGAACCGGTACGGAAGGAGACGGCTGCTCCCGACCGGCGGGGTCCTGATGGGCACAGTCCCGGGAGGCGCGGTCCCGAAAGGTACGGGCCCCGAAGCTGACCCGCCGCAGGCCTTCCGCGACGGGCGGGCCGTCGTGGAAGGCCGAAAGGCGGCTCTGCGGCGCGGGGCGGGGCGCTCAGCTGTTGGGCGTCGCACCGGCCGTCGGCTGTGGGCGGCGCAGGAGGACGGAGCCGGCGATGACTGCGCCCGTCCCGGCACACAGCACGGCGGCCACTGTTGCCCAGCCGAACGAAGCGCCCAGGCTGCTCTGCAGCAGATTGAGCGTGCCCATGCCCGTCAGGGCGTGCAGCGCGATGATGCCGACCGCCAGTCCGGCGGCGGCGGCCCAGACCAGCACGGTGTCCCGTACGGCCAGCCACAGGGCCACGACCAGGCAGAGCACCATGACGGCAACAGAGAGCGTCTCGGCGTAGCCGCCGGAACGCAGGCCCGCCACATCGGTCGGCAGATGGATGACGCCGCAGGCGAACAGGGCGAGTGACGCGGGCCAGCGCAGCTGCGAACCCATCGCGGGGGAGACGGTGTGGCTGCTCGGACCGGCGGCGAGCGCGCTGTTGAGCGCCACCACGGGCCACGGCGTCGGCTTTTTCGCCTGCTCCGCGGGGGCGGCGGGCGACGCAGACGCGGGGGCGGGGGCGGGGGCCCCCGCAGCAGCGGCCTCCGTGGTGGCGCCGGGGGCCCGGGCAGGGGCCGCCTCGTACAGCGGCTCCGGGCCCTCGGCTGCGGCCTCGTTCGGCGGGCACTGCCACTCGCTCGCGTCCGTGCCGATCATGTTCACGAGCTCCACCACGTCCTCGATGGACCTGCCGACGGCGGCGGCGCGCAGGGTGGTGGCGGCTTCGTGCAGGTCGTTCGGGTGCTCGTTCTTGAGGAGGGCGATCAGTTCCCTGACCTCCTCCAGAGGACGCGAGACCGCCGCTGCTCGAAGGGCCACGTCGCCGGGGCTGTCGACCTCTCCGGTGCGCTTCAGCCGGCTCACCAGCGCGGCGACCTCCGCGATGGGGCGCTCGGTGGCGGCCGTCCACAGCAGCGTCTGGATCGGCTGCTCGCTGTCGTACACCGGGCCGTCCTGGAGCGGGCCCGCGGGCGGTGCGGGTTCCACGTCGTTCCGGGCGTCCACGTCCTCCAGAAGGGAATCCAGGTCGTCCAGGTCACCCCTGTCGTCCGACGCGGGGCGTTCCTCGTCGGCATCCGAGAGGGGGCTCAGCGGGGGCACCGGGGTCGTGCGCAGCGGATGCGGGTCCGCGACCGCGTCGCGCACCGGCGTCGGCTCCGCGGCGATGTCGCGCACGGGCCGGGTTCCGTCGGCCGTGCCGTTCGGCGGGGACGGCGGCTCGGACGTGCCGTTCAGCGGCCGGAAGGACGCGGCGTGCAGGGGCGAGGGCTGCTCGATCGCGGCGGAGGACGGCCTCGGGGCTTCTTCCGCGTCCCGCGGCGGGAACGCGTCGGGCACCGGCCGCGGGCCTTCGTCCGGGTGCCCCGTCCCGGGGGCCGGGTGGACGGGCGCCGGGTGGACGGGCGCGGGGTGGAAGGGGTCCGGGTTGACGGGCGCCGGGTTGACGGGCGCGGGGTGGAAGGGGTCCGGGTGGCCGGGCACAGGGTGGCCGGGATCCGGAGGCCGGGGACCGACCGAGCCGGCGGCCACCGTCGGGGCGGGGGGAAACACCGGTGGGTGCGGAGGGAGCGGGGGTATGGGCGGAACGGCGCGAGTGGCGTGCGGCGGCGCGAGGTGGGCCGCGTCAGAGGTCCTGTCGGGCGGCCGCGGTCGGTCGCCCTGGTAGTCGGACGGGAAGGAAGCGTTGGGGTCGGTGGTCATGGCGCGGGCTCCGTTCGCGGAACATCCGGTGGCTTGCACCGTGTCGTTCGTCGTGCGCCGCCTCAGCGCGCACACTTCGTTACATCTAATGTGCACAAAGCAACATTGCGCCATCCGGGAAAGGCGCCAGTGAGCCGGTCGACGGATTTTCGGCGGACGGCGCCCCGACGAGGATCAGCCGTCCCACTCACCGCGGCGCGACGCGGCTCCCGATGGCCCGCCCCGAGGCCGGTCATGGATCGTGAAGGAATGGGCACCCGCGAGTCCAGGAACGTCACTGCCCTGTGCAGGAGGACTCATGGCCGTCTACCACCAGCTGATCAGAAGGTCACCCGAAGCGGTGTGGTCCGTCCTGGAGGACAGGGACCGCTACAGCGACTGGGTCGTCGGCACCTCGGACAGCAGGCCCGGTCCGGGCGACTGGCCCGACGTCGGCTCCGCTCTCGAGTACACCGTGCGGATCGGCCCGTGGACGCTGAACGGCAGGACGACGGTGCGCCGCTGCGAACCGCCGCGCATCCTTGAACTGGAGGCGGAGAGCGGGCCGCTGGGCAGTGCGCGCATCGCCGTCGACGTCCGGCCCTGGGGCGCGTACGCCCTGGTAATCGTTGACGAGCATCCCCTGACGGGGCCCGGAGGGGCCCTGCACAACGCGGCCTTCGACGCCTTCCTCGTCCTGCGCCATCGCAAGATGCTCAGCCGCCTGGCACACGTCGTCGAGACCTCAGGAGACAGCGATGCCGGACGCAGTGGTCATCGGAGCGGGACCGAACGGTCTCGTTGCGGCTAATCTCCTCGCGGACGCGGGGTGGAGCGTCGAGGTGCTGGAGGCGCAGCCGGAACCGGGTGGCGCCGTGCGCAGCGACCGGGGCGTCCACCCCGACTTCGTGAGCGACGTGTGCAGCGCCTTCTACCCGCTGGCCGCGGCCTCCCCCGTGCTGTCCGCTCTGGAGCTGCAGCGGGACGGGCTGCGCTGGGGCCACGCCCCCCGGGTGCTCGCCCACCCCTTGGCCGACGGCCGGTGCGCCGTCCTGGAACGCCGGGCCGAGGACACCGCGGCCGGCCTGGCTGCCTTCGCCTCCGGCGACGGCCGCGCCTGGCAGGACCTGTACGACGTGTGGGAGCGGCTGCGGCCGGACATCCTGGACGTGCTGTTCACGCCCTTCCCGCCCGTGCGGGCCTCGGCCCGGCTGGCCGCCCGGCTGCATGCCGGAGGCGGACTGCGGCTCGCTCGCACGCTGCTGCTGCCCGTGCGCCGGCTGGGGGAGGAGGAGTTCGGGGCCGAGGCGGCCAGGCTGCTCCTCGCCGGGAGCGCGCTGCACGCGGATCTCGCGCCGGAGGCGGCGGGCAGCGGAGGATTCGGCTGGCTGATGTCGATGCTCGGTCAGAGCCACGGCTTCCCCGTACCCGTCGGCGGTGCCGGGATGCTGACGGCGGCCCTGGTGCGCAGGCTCGAGCACCGCGGCGGTGCGGTGAGATGCGGAGAACGGGCCGTCGAAGTCGTGGTGCGCGCGGGCCGTGCCGTGGCCGTACGGACCGCGTCGGGCGAGTCGGTACCGGCCGGCCGCGCCGTACTCGCGGATGTGTCCGTACCGGCCCTGTACGGGGAGTTGGTCGACGAGCGGCACCTGCCGTCCCGGTTGCTGCGGGATCTGCGGCGCTTCCAATGGGACTTCGCCACCTTCAAGGTCGACTGGGCGCTGGCCGGCGCCGTTCCGTGGACCGCCGCTGAGGCGGCCACCGCCGGTACGGTCCACGTCGCCGACGGCGTCGACGGGCTCACCCGGTTCGCCGCACAGCTGGCGATGGGTCAGGTGCCCGACCGGCCGTTCGTGCTCTTCGGCCAGATGACCGCGGCGGACGCCACCCGCTCACCCGCCGGCACCGAATCGGCCTGGGCGTACACGCATGTCCCGCAGCACACCAAGGGCGACGCGGGGGACAACGGTCTGACCGGCCGGTGGGATCCGAGTGAGCAGGAGCTCATGGCGGACCGGCTGGAGGAGCAGGTGGAGCGGTACGCGCCCGGGTTCCGCACCCGGATCATGGCCCGCCGTATCCTTGCTCCACCGACCCTCGAGGCCCTGGACGCCAATCTGCGCGGCGGAGCGATCAACGGCGGCACGACCGCCGTCCATCAGCAGCTGATATTCCGCCCGATGCCCGGCACCGGCCGCCCCGAGACACCGGTCGCCGGGCTCTATCTGGCCTCGGCGGGGGCGCACCCCGGCGGTGGAGTGCACGGAGCGCCGGGTGCGAACGCCGCTCGTGCCGCGCTGCGCGTGCTGTCCCCCGCCGCGCTGCTGAGCCGTACCCAGCGGGCCCTCGCACGCCGGGACCGCGGCGGGGAGCCGACGGACCGCGGCGTGCGAGGGGTGTGACGTCAGCTTCCGCTGCCGTAGGGCCTGGTGATGACCTCCATGCCGTGGCCGGCGGGGTCGTTGAAGTACATCCCGCGGCCGCCGTCGTTGTGGTTGATCTCGCCCGGACGCTTGCCGTGCGGGTCGGCGTAGTACGTGATCTCCGCGTCCTGGATCCGCTGGAAGACCTCGTCGAACTCCGCCTCCGAGATCAGGAAGGCGTAGTGCTGCAACGGGACGTCGTGATCGACGGTCGCGAAGTCCAGGGTGACGTTGTTGCTGAGGGTGAGGGGGATGAACGGCCCCCATTCCTCGCCGAGTTCGAGCCCCAGAATGTGGGCGAGGAATTCGGCGGACTCCCGGTTGTCCCGGGCCAGAACGATGGTGTGGTTCAACTCTACTGACACTGTGGAATGCCTCCGTAAGGCAAACTCACGGGCACCTCCATGCCTCACCCGGTCGGTGACCGACACGCGATGCCGTGCAGAAGATCCTAAAACTTCCTGGGCTCGCTGTCACGTTCGAATATCAGTCGTGCGACCCCGCGACAAGCAGCGGCTCCGGGCTCGTGTCCGTGCGGTGCCCCGAGCCGACGGGCGGGACCGGGCGCTCTGGCGTTGAATGGAGGCGCGGGGTTTCATACGTCTGCCGCACCGGCGGCGCCGATCTCGGGAGCGCCCCCTGGGAGTGATCGAGGAGTGAGCACAAGCGGCCACATCGTGAGCACGGGATCGGAGCGGCCGGAGGACACGGCGCTGCTCGTCATCGACCACGACGGCGGTGTGATCGCCTGCACCACCGGCGCCGTGGAGCTCACCGGATCGACTGCCGCAGACCTGCAGGGCCGTCCCGTGCAGGACCTTCTCACCGACCCGGGAGCCTGGTCCACCCTCTGTGATCACGCACCCGCCGCCCCCGCCCCGCAGTCGGTGCGCACGTCCCTGAAGTGTGCCGGTGGCCCCCGCGGTGTGCAGCTCGAACTGCTGCCCGTGGACGGTCTCCTGGACGCACGCTTTCTGCTGCGGCTCGTCCCCGTGGACCTCGCCGACCGGCGGGACGAGAACGACGCACTGCTCCGAGCGCTCTTCTCGCAGACCGGTATCGGCCTTGCCGTCCACGACACGGACCTGCGGCTGGTACGGGGCAACAAGCTGCCGAACGACCCCCTGCTGTCCACCACGCCTTCTGGCCGCCGGCTGGAAGAGGTGCTGGTGCCGGAAGACGCGGCGTCCGTGGACGCGCAGCTGCGCCGCGTCGTCGCGACCGGCGAGCCGCTGATCGACTTCGTCACCCCCGCCCGTCTCGCCGAGGCGCCCGAACGCGAGCGGGCCATCTCGCTCTCCGCTCTGCGCCTGGCCGGCCGTGACGGGGTCGTTCGTGGAGTCGCGGTGACCTTCACCGACGTGACCGAACAGGAACGAGCGCGACGGCGCGCGGTGCTCGTGGGGACGGCGTCGTCCGCACTCGGCCGCTCCCTGGAGGTCGGCCGCAACACCCAGGTGCTCGCCGATCTGCTGGTCCCGGCCTTCGCCGATCTCGCCTGCGTGGACATCACGGAGGCCGTGCTCATCGGCGAGGAGACCGGCGAGTTCGCCACCGGCGCACCGCTGCGCCGGGTCTCCACCGTCGCGCACGGCGGCCCGTGGCCGGGGGAGCTGTACCCCCCGGGCTCCGTCATCCGCGTCAAGGCGTACGAGAGCGAACGCCTTCGCGGAGGGTCCGCGGTCATCGTGCCCGACATCGAGGAACTTCGGCCCCGGATCGCGGAGGACCCCGATCGGCGCCGGCTGGTGCTGGCGCCGGGAACCGCCTCCTACATGGTGGTGCCGCTGCAGGCCCGCGGACACGTCCTGGGCGCGGTGTCGCTGTGGCGCACAGCCGAGCAGCCGCCCTTCGACACACGGGACGCCGCCGTCGCGGAGGACATCTGCTCCCGTGCCGCCCTCGCCATCGACAACGCACGCCGCTACACACGCGAGCGTCGCACGGCGGAGACCCTGCAGCGCAGCCTGCTGCCCCGTCCGGCGCTGAAGCTGACGGCGGCCGAGACGGCCGGCGTCTACGTGCCCGGCAGGACGCCGACCGGCACCGGCGGCAGCTGGTTCGACGTCATCACCCTCTCCTCGACCCGGGTGGCGTTCGTGGTGGGGAACGTACGAGGACACGGCCTCAACGCGGCCGTGGCGATGGGCAGTCTGCGCACGGCGGTGCGCACACTGGCCGACCTGGACCCTCCTCCCGACGAACTCCTGACGCATCTGGACGACCTCGTCGTGCGGCTCGCCGACGACGAGCAGCCGGGCGAGTCGGACGGCAGCGTCCGGGGTGCCACCTGTCTGTACGCCGTCTACGACCCGGTGAGCGCGCGCTGCCTGATGGCCGGCGCGGGCCATGCCTCGCCCGTACTGGCCCGGCTGTCCGGGGAGACCGGCCGGGTGGAACTGCAACCGGGCCCGGCGCTCGGCCTCGAGGGCGCGCCCTTCGAGCCGGTGGAGGTCGAGCTGGGGCCCGGCGACCTGCTGGCCTTCACCGCGGGATCGCTGTCCGAGGCGTCCGGCACGGGCGACGGTCATGTCGTGGAGTACCTGCGGGCCACGGCCTCTCGCGCCGGGAGCGCAGGGTGCGCCGGGAGAGCGGTGACCGAGATCGGGCGCGACATGCTCGCCCCGTTCCTGGCACGGCCACCGGACGACGACGCGGCCCTGCTGCTGGCGCGTGTCTCCGCCTCGCCGGCGGGCTCCGTCGTCGCCTGGGAGTTCCCGGCGGACGTGCGGGTGGTGTCGGACGCGAGGGCGCTCGTCACGGAGCGGCTGGCCGGATGGGGGCTGGACGACCTCACGTACACCACGGAACTGATCGTCAGCGAGCTGCTCACCAACGCGATTCGTTACGCCGGAGGCCCGGTGAGCGTACGGCTCATCAAGGACCAGCGACTGGTCTGCGAGGTCTCGGACCCGAGCGAGACCCAGCCGCACCTGCGCCGGGCCCGGCCGACCGACGAGGGCGGACGCGGACTGTTCCTCATCGCCCAGCTGACGCACCGGTGGGGAAGCAGGTACACGGCCTCCGGCAAGACCATCTGGACGGAGCAGCTACTGCCTTGACCGGCCGGTGTCAGGGACTGTCCGCATGCCGCCTTCCGTGGTGCACTGGAAGGCCGGGGGAACGAGGGCCGATGGACACGCACAGCAGCCGCGGACGCAGAGGCGGACCGGGACGGGGCGGCACGACGGTCGCCGCGTCGACCGCTGCCGTACTGGTGCTGTCCCTCTTCGGGTGCACCGATCGGGAGCCTGGCCCCGACGAGAGCGCGTCCCACGAAAAGCAGTTGCGGACCTCGTACTTCACCGGTATGCCCGCACGTCCCGGGCCGGTCCTCGCCGTCAAGATCGACAATGTCTCTCCGGCGCGGCCGCACACCGGACTCGGGGCGGCCGACCTCGTGTACGTCGAGCAGGTCGAGTCGGGACTCACCCGGATACTGGCCGTGTTCTCCTCGCAGTTGCCGCCGCAGGTCGGACCGGTACGCAGCGCCCGTGAGTCCGACATCGCGCTGCTGCGGCAGTTCGGCCGGCCGGCGCTCGCGTACTCCGGCGCCCAGTCGGCACTGAGACCCCTGATCGACGCGGCCCCCATTGCCGCCCTCCCCCAGGGGGAGGCGCCCGGCGCGTTCGTCCGCTCCGGCGACCGCCCGGCACCCCACAACCTCTATGTGCGCCCCGACCGGGCTCTCGCCGCCGCGGACGACGTGAGCGACGCCTCGGACATCGGCATGCGCTTCGGGCCCGCTCCCGACCGGGGCCGACCGCTGGCCGAACACACCGTGCGCTATCCGTCCGCCCGGTTCACGTTCACGTGGTCGGCCGAGCAGAAGCGGTGGCTGGTGGCCATCGACGGCACCGTCGCGCGAACCACGGACGGCGGACCTCTGGGGCCGGCGACCGTCGTCGTGCAGCACACCGAGGTCCGCCCCTCGCAGTTCCATGACCGCTCGGGCAGCGTGTCCCCGTACACCGAGACGGTCGGTTCCGGCACCGCGCTGGTGATGCGCGACGGCCAGGCGCACGACGCCCGATGGCAGCGGACGACCGCCGACGGGGACACGGTGTTCACCGACAGGGCGGGGGAGCGCCTGAACTTCGCCCGCGGTCAGGTGTGGGTGCTGCTCACGGCCCGCTGAGGCCCGCGGCACTCGCCGTCAGCCGACGCCGGCCGCCGCCCTCTCCGCGCCGATCAGCAGGTGCAGACGGTCCGCCGCGGCACGACCGAACGACGGGCTGTTGATGTCCGCGTCATACTCCACCACACCGACGGCGCTGCCCCGCAGCCCCTCCCGCAGGGCCGCGAACAACGCCTCGTCCAACGCCGGATCGTGGTACACGCCGCCCGGCGCTCCCAGCGTCGAGAGCCCCCGCAGCGGCACGCACACCTCGGCGGGACCGGTGGCCGCCCGCAGCTTGGCCGCGATCCGGCGGCCGAGCTCCGCGCACTCCTCCGCCGTCGTACGAACCACGGTGATCGACGGGTTGTGCACCTCCACATGGCGGTCGCGCAGAGCGGGGGAAAGCGTGTCGAGCGGACCGAACTTCACCATGTCGAGGGCGCCCAGGCTCACCACCTGCGGAATACCCCGGCGTCCGGCGGCTGACAGCCGGTCCGGGCCGGCCGTCAGGATGCCGCCGACCAGGTCGTCGGCGAGTTCGCTGAGGGTCAGGTCCAGTACGCCCGCGAACAGACCCTGCCCGGCCAGCGCCTCCAGTGTCCGGCCGCCGGCCCCGCTGACGTGGAACACCAGCACCTCGTAGCCCAGATCGGTCAGCCGCTCGCGCGCCGCGTCGACGCCTTGGGTCGTCACTCCGGCCATGCTCGCCGCCACCAGGGGCCGCGATCCCGCGGCGAGCTCGGTCGGGCGCAGCGCCCTGCGGGCAGCGGCGAAGCCCCTCGCCATGCCGACGACCGCGTCGGCGGCGTTCGCCAGCACCGGGGCGAGGACGCTGTTGACGCCGGCGATGTCGACGACGCTGTACATCATGGTGATGTCGCAGGCGCCCACGTACGCCGACACATCTCCGGCGGCCATGGACGAGACCATCAACTTCGGTACGCCCAGCGGCAGCCCGCGCATCGCCCGGGTCGCTATGGACGTCCCGCCGCTGCCGCCGACGGCGAGGACGGCGTGCAGTCGGCCCTCGTCGTACAGCCGCAGCACCGTCTTCGCCGCCCCCTCCGCCATCGCCGTCACGGCCGCCCCGCGGTCGCCCTCCGCCCGCAGCCTGGCGAGGTCGGCGCCCGCGGCACGGGCCACCTCGGCGCGCGGGACGTCGGCGCGGATACGCGGCTCGCCCGCGACGCCCGCGTCGACGACGACGACCTCGACGCCGCCGGCAAGCAGCCGCTCGCGCAGCCAGCCGTACTCCACACCCTTGGTGTCCAACGTTCCCACCAGCACAACTGTCGCCATGACACGTACTGTTCGCGGATTCTGGGCAGCAGACAAGAGGGCCGGCGGACACCGCCCGCGGCTCCGACCGCCGCAGCGGGCCCGCGCGGCCGGTACGCCGTTCGTGGCGGCGTGGGAATCAATCCCCGCGGGCGCGCGCTGACGTACCCGTACAAGATCAGTGGGAGATGCGATGCTCGGAACGGACCCGTCCGAACGCCGTTCGCGCAAGGAGGCCTGACCCCCATGGCCCAGAACCGGTCGCAGCACACCGCACGGAACAGCGGGTGGACGAATCCGCTGCGGGACTCGCTCGACCGGCGGCTGCCCCGTATCGCCGGACCCTCCGGGCTGGTGATCTTCGGAGTCACCGGTGACCTGTCGCGCAGAAAACTGATGCCCGCGGTCTACGACCTGGCCAACCGGGGGCTGCTGCCGCCCGGCTTCTCGCTCGTCGGCTTCGCGCGCAGGGAGTGGCAGGACCAGGACTTCGCCGAGGTGGTCCACCAAGCGGTCAAGGACCACGCCCGGACCCCCTTCCGCGAGGAGGTGTGGCGGCAGCTGTCGGAGGGGATGCGGTTCGTCCAGGGCGACTTCGGCGACGACGCCGCGTTCGAGCAGCTGAAGGCGACCGTGCAGGACCTCGACAAGGCGCAGGGCACCGGTGGCAACTTCGCGTTCTACCTCTCCGTGCCGCCGAGGTTCTTCCCCGAGGTCGTCCAGCAGCTCAAGGACCACGGGCTGTCGAACGCGCCCGAGGGCTCCTGGCGCCGGGCGGTCATCGAGAAGCCCTTCGGCCACGACATCGACAGCGCGCGTGACCTCAACGAGATCGTGCACGACGTGTTCGCGCACGACGAGGTCTTCCGTATCGACCACTATCTGGGCAAGGAGACCGTCCAGAACATCCTGGCGCTGCGGTTCGCCAACACGCTCTTCGAGCCCGTCTGGAACAGGTCGTACGTCGACCATGTGCAGATCACCATGGCCGAGGACATCGGCATCGGCGGCCGGGCCGGTTACTACGACGGCATCGGCGCCGCCCGTGACGTCATCCAGAACCACCTGCTCCAGCTGCTCGCGCTGACCGCCATGGAGGAGCCCGCCTCCTTCGACGCCGCCTCCCTCGTCACCGAGAAAATGAAGGTGTTCCAGGCCGTCAAGCTGCCGGAGGACCTGGCCCTGCATACCGTGCGCGGGCAGTACACGGCGGGCTGGCAGGGTGGCGAGAAGGCCGTCGGCTATCTGCAGGAAGACGGCATCGACCCCAAGTCGAAGACCGACACCTACGCCGCGATCAAGCTCGAGATCGACAACCGTCGCTGGGCGGGCGTCCCCTTCTATCTCCGCACCGGCAAGCGGCTCGGCCGGCGCGTCACGGAGATCGCTGTCGTCTTCCAGCGCGCGCCGCACTCGCCGTTCGACTCCACCGCCACGGAGGAACTCGGCGAGAACGCGCTGGTCATCCGCGTCCAGCCGGACGAGGGCGTGACCATGCGGTTCGGCTCCAAGGTGCCGGGTACGTCAATGGAGCTGCGGGACGTGACGATGGACTTCGCCTACGGCGAGTCGTTCACGGAGTCCAGTCCCGAGGCGTACGAGCGCCTCCTCCTCGATGTGCTGCTGGGGGACGCGAACCTCTTCCCCCGGACGGAGGAGGTGGAGGAGTCCTGGCGGATCCTCGACCCGATCGAGGACTTCTGGGAGCGCAGCGGCAAGCCGGCACAGTACCCGGCCGGCACCTGGGGCCCGGCAGAAGCGGACGACATGCTCGCACGAGACGGACGGAGCTGGCGGAAGCCATGAAGATCGACCTCACGGACACCACGTCCAGCAAGATCAACAAAGCGCTGGTGCAGGGCCGCCGCGCGATCGGCACCCCGGCCGTCGGCATGGTCCTCACCCTGGTCATCGTCACCGACGAGGAGAACGCCTACGACGCCATCAAGGCGGCGGGCGATGCCTCCCGCGAACACCCCTCCCGCACCCTCGTCGTCATCAAGCGCCACGCCCGCTCGCCGCGCGACCGCAACGACACCCGCCTCGACGCCGAGGTGCGCCTCGGCAGTGACGCCGGTGCCGGGGAGACCGTGCTGCTGCGGCTGCACGGCGAACTCACCCAGCGCGCCGACTCGGTGGTCCTCCCGCTCCTGCTGCCGGACGCCCCCGTCGTGGTGTGGTGGCCGGTGGACGCACCACCCGTGCCGGCCAGGGACCCGCTCGGCGCACTCGCGCAGCGCCGGATCACCGACGCCTACGCGGTGGAGCGGCCGATCGAGGAACTGGACGCCCGTGCCGCCGGATACGAGCCCGGCGACACCGACCTCGCTTGGACCAGGCTCACGCCGTGGCGCTCGATGCTCGCCGCAGCCCTCGACCAGGCCAGGGCCGAGGTCGTGTCCGCCGTGGTCGAGAGCGAGGCCGACAACCCCAGCGCCGAGCTGCTCGCCCGATGGTTCGCCGACCGGCTGAAGGTGCCGGTCGAGCAGGTCGTCACCGACGGGCCGGTCGTCACCGCCGTCCGGCTCCACACCACCGACGGGGAGGTCCACATCGACCGTCCGGAAGGGCCGGTGGCCCGGCTCAGCATCCCGGGACAGCCCAGCAGGGTGCTCGCCCTCAAAGTACGCAGCACCGCGGAGCTCATCGCGGAAGAACTGCGCCGTCTCGACCCCGACGAGGCATATGCGGCGGCGCTGCACGCCCAGATCACCGCACCGACCGGTAAAACCCCGTCCGACACCGTCTGAGGCAACGCTCCGCAATTGGTCGGTAACTCGATTCCCGGAGCGGGCGGAAACTTCTCGCCGTGCCGGTGTGAAGGCTCTGTGAGGCCCCGTCAAACGACCTTCGCCTGCCATGAATCTGCACACCGAATGCGCAGGCGGCACACGGTCTTCCAACCCTGCACCCAACCCTGACCAGCAACTATCTGCGTCTGTGTGGGAATGTCCACTTCGCCGGGCGGCCATCGCCGGTCCGATCCGTTCGGGAGTTGGCGGATCCGGTGAAGATGGTGCTGCCAATTCATGTAGGGGCGTCCACGTAGCGGTAATTCGATGTCGTTCTCGGCCTGGATCCGCTGTTCGCGATTGGCTGCCCAACGGGCTTACGTGCTTTGATCCTTCGCACCGCGGGATTCGTAGAACGGGTTCCCGGATCCGGGAATCCCCCCACGCCCGCTCGGCGGCCGGTCCGCCAATTCGGCGCGGCCGGACGCAGTAATTAGCTATATCCACCCGAAGGGAACTTCTCATGAGCTTCGTCCCCACCCAGGAGATCTCCGACTCCGAGCTCGACAACGTGGCCGGTGGCCTCCACAGCGCCGTGGTGGGCAACGCCACCGCCGCCCTTGACACCATCGCCCCGGTCTCCGGCACCGTTGCCACCGTGACGGGCGTCGTCGAGGGTGCCACCGGCATCAACACCGCCGCCATCACCGGCCCGGTCACCGGTCTCGTCGCCGGTCTGTAAGACCCACGGCTCGCCGGCGCCCCTCTGCCGGCTGTGCCGAGCCGTGTGCCCCGGAGCCGACCAGGTTCCGGGGCGCACGGCCGCACGTGGTTCCCGGCGAACGCCGGACACGTGCGGTTTCCCCGTAATCCCCGGCAGTTGAGGGAAGACCAACGTGCAGTTCCGCCAACAGGCCCTTTCCAAGCTGCAATCGCCGGAACAGATCGACCTTCCGGTGCGCTTCGCCCGCCCGCAGGGTGTGCTCGTACTCACCGTCACGGTGGTCGTCATGATCGCCGCGAGTGTATGGGCCCTGACCGGCAAGGTGTCCTCCACGCTGGACGCCTCCGGCATCCTCACCCACGCGCAGGGCAGTTATGTGCTGCAGAGCCCCGTGGCCGGACAGGTCACCGAGGTGCTCGCCAAGGAAGGCGACCGGGTCCGCGCCGACGCGCCCCTGGTGAAGGTCCGCACCGCGCAGGGCAGCGCGGTCGTCCGCACGATCGCCGCCGGCCGGGTCACCGCACTCGTCGCCACGATCGGCTCCGTCGTCACCACCGGGGCGGACGTCGCCGCGGTCGAACGGATCGACCAAGCGGACGACCCCCTGATGGCCGTGCTGTACGTACCCGCGCAGAACGGCTCGACCGTGCCCGTCGGCGCGAAGGTCGACCTCAGCGTCCAGTCCGTGGCGACGCAGCAGTACGGAGTGCTGCGCGGAAGCGTGAAGGCCGTCGGCAGGACCGCCCAGACCCGGCAGCGGATCACCGCCTTCCTCGGCAGCAGCCAGCTGGGCGAGCAGTTCTCGCAGAAGGGTCAGCCCGTGTCCGTGCTGGTCGAGCTGGAACGCTCGACGCGCACCGAGTCCGGCTACGCCTGGTCCTCCTCCGAGGGGCCGCCGTACGCGCTCGAATCCATGACCCTGACCGGCGGCGCCGTCCACCTCGCCGAGCAGCGCCCGATCGATTGGCTGCTGCCGTGACGTCCACCGACCACAACCCCGCGCCCCAGCAGCAGTTGCCGCCCGCCGGTGGCCGCCGCAGGCACCGACCCGAACCCGCGCCGGGCGGACGGCGCGGCACCCGCCGCGCCGCACCGGCACCGCGCCGCAAGGAACGCAGCGGCCGACGGCCCAGGGCCGTCCGCACACCCACCGTGCTCCAGATGGAGGCCGTGGAGTGCGGCGCCGCCGCACTCGCCATGGTGCTCTCCCACCACGGCCGCCATGTACCGCTGGAGGAACTGCGCATCGCCTGCGGGGTCTCCCGCGACGGCTCGCGCGCCAGCAACGTGCTGAAGGCGGCGCGCAGTTACGGACTGAGCGCCAAGGGCATGCAGATGGAGGCGACGGCGCTCGCCGACGTGCAGGCGCCCGCCATCCTGTTCTGGGAGTTCAACCACTACGTCGTGTACGACGGCATGGGCCGCCGCTTCGGCCGCCGTGGCGTGCACATCAACGACCCGGACAAGGGCCGCCGCTTCGTGTCGGCGGAGGACTTCGACTCGAGCTTCACCGGTGTGGCCCTAATCTTCGAGCCCGACCGGACCTTCCGCAGGGGCGGCCGCAAGCCCGGCGTCATGGCGGCCGTCCCGGCCCGGCTCCGCGGCACCGGGGGGACCCTGTTCGCGGCCTTCCTCGCCAGCCTCCTGCTCGTCGCGGTCGGCGCCGCGGTGCCGGCGCTCAGCCGGACCTACATCGACATGTTCCTGATCGGCGGCCAGACCTCGCTGCTCGGAACGCTGTTCGCCGCGATGGCCGTGATGGTCGCGCTTACCGCCGTACTGACCGGCCTGCAACAGGCGAACCTGCTGCGCGGGCGGATCATCTCCTCCACCCTGAGCAGCGCCCGCTTCCTGCGCCATCTGCTGCGGCTGCCCGTCACCTTCTTCGCCCAGCGCAGCCCGGCGGACCTCGTGCAGCGGCTGCAGTCCAACGACGCTGTCGCCGAGACGCTCGCCCGCGACCTCGCGGCGGCCGCCGTCGACGGCATCGTGGTGATCCTCTACGCCGCGCTGCTGTGGAGCTACGACCCCCAGCTCACCGTCTTCGGCATCCTGATCGCGCTGTTGAACGTGGTGGCGATGCGGATCGTCATCCGGCTGCGCTCGACACACACCCAGAAGCTGCGGGCAGACAGCGCACGCCTCACCAACACGTCGTACACGGGTCTTCAGCTCATCGAGACGATGAAGGCGACGGGCGGCGAGAACGGCTTCTTCCGCCGGTGGGCCGGGCAGCACGCGACCACACTCGACGTGCAGCAGCGCCTCGGTGTGCCCAGCGCGGTCCTCGCCGTCGTCGCCCCCACCCTGGCGACACTCAACAGCGCGCTCATCCTGTGGATCGGAGGACTGCGCGCCGTCGAGGGCCACATATCGATCGGCCTGCTCGTCGCCTTCCAGGCGCTGGTGGCCCGCTTCACCGCACCCATCACCCGGCTCAACGGAGTGGCCGGCCGGATCCAGGACTTCGCCGCGGACGTCGCCCGGCTCAAGGACGTGGAGAGCTTCCCCGTCGACCCGCTCTACTCACGCGAGGAACCCGACCCCAGCAGCCGCAGGCTCAAGGGGCACGTGACACTGGAGAACATCACCTTCGGATACAGCCCGCTCGACCAGCCGCTGCTGAACGGCTTCTCCCTGACGGTGGGGCCGGGCAGTCAGGTGGCGCTCGTCGGCGGCTCGGGCAGCGGCAAGTCCACCGTCTCCCGGCTGATATCCGGCCTCTACAGCCCCTGGGAAGGGACCATCAGCATCGACGGCCGGCGGCTGGAGGACATCCCCCGCGGCGCGCTCGCCGCCTCCGTCTCCTTCGTCGATCAGGACATCTTCCTCTTCGAGGGGACCGTCCGTGACAACGTCACACTGTGGGACCCCTCCATCCCCGACGAGGCCGTCGAGACCGCCCTGCGGGACGCCGCCCTCCACGATGTGATCATGCGCAGGCCCGAGGGCATCCACAGCCGCGTGGAACAGGACGGCCGCAACTTCTCCGGAGGCCAACGCCAGCGCCTGGAGATCGCACGGGCACTGGTGCGCCGGCCGAGCATCCTCGTGCTCGACGAGGTCACCAGCGCCCTGGACGCGGAGACGGAGCGGCTCATCATCGACAACCTGCGCCGCCGCGGCTGCGCGTGCGTCGTGATCGCCCACCGGCTGAGCACCGTGCGCGACAGCGACGAGATCGTGGTGCTGGACCACGGCTCCGTCGTCGAGCGCGGCCGCCACGAGGACCTGGTCGCCGCCCGAGGCGCCTACGCAGAGCTGGTCAAGGAGCACTGACGTGTCATCCGTACACCCGGCCACCACCGGGCCCGTGGACGCCCCGGCGCAGACCGACCCGGTGATCCACGCGCTCGGCGGCCTCGGCGCACCCGTCGACTGCACCGGCCTGCGCAGCCTGCACCTGGAAGGACCGCAGGTGCTGTGGCTGGTCGTGAACGGGACCCTGGACCTGTTCGCCGTGGACGCCGCCGCGCAGGGCCACTGGCACTTCCTCGGCCGTCTCGAACCGGGCACTCTGCTCCTCGGCCCGGTCGAGGGCCCCCAGCACACCCTGACCGGCCGGCCCTCGCAGGACTGCCTGCTCCGCCGCATCCCGCTGCGGGAACTGTACGTACCGGAGTACCCGGAGCAGTACCCGCCGGCGTACCAGGACCCCTACGGCCGGACGGCCGCGACCCAGCTGGAGTACGCCTTCGGGCTCGGTGTCGGCAGGGGACTCGGCGTGCTCTTCGAGGCGCCTCTCGACGGCCGGCCGGCCGCGGAGGAGGCGATGGCCGACGACGACATCCTGTGGATGCAGGTCGAGCCGGGGAGCGTGCAGTACGGCGCCACCTACAGCGCGGAAGCGGCGGGTGACCTGCTCGTCGAGGGCGCCATGTGGCAGGGCATGGTCAACCAGCAGTACCGGCTGCTGTCCGCGGTCGACGGCTGGATCGAACAGCTGGAGCGGGCCCACGAGGACCGTACGGCCGCCGGCATCAAGGCGGGCGCGGACGTCTCGGCGCGGGCCGACGAGGCACTGTTGGCGTCCATCGGCCGGCGGGACCGCGCCGGCCGCGGCCATGCGGGCGCGGACGGCGACGACACGCTCCTCGCCGTGTGCCGGCAGGTCGCGGCGGCCGCGGGGATCACGCTTGCCGATCCGCCCAAGGGAGGACCGGCCGACGAACGCGTCACGCCGGTCGAACGCATCGCGATCGCCTCCCGGATCCGCACCCGGCCGGTCCGTCTCGAGGACCGCTGGTGGCGGAGCGACGCCGGCCCGCTCGTGGGACACCGGGCGGCGTCCGGCGCGCCGGTCGCGCTGCTGTGGCGCCGCGGACGCTACGAGGCGGTCAATCCGCTCACCGGCTCACGAACCCGGATCGGCAAGGACAACGCCGACGAGTTCGAGGCGCGCGCCGTGATGTTCTACCGGCCCCTGCCCGAACTGCCCGCGAGCATATGGCGTCTGGTGCGCTTCAGCCTCCGCGGCACCCGCATGGACCTGCGGAACCTGCTGCTCGGCGGGCTCGTCACCGTCGCACTCGGCGCCCTCGTGCCCATCGCCACCGGACAGATCCTCGGTGTGTACGTGCCGAAGGCGGAGACGGGCCTGATCGTGCAGGTGTCGGTCGCCGTCATGATCGCCGGTATTGTCTCGGCCGCCTTCATGCTGCTGCAGAACCTCACCATCCTGCGCATGGAGGGCCGGATCGAGAGCACCCTCCAACCCGCTGTCTGGGACAGGCTGCTGAGGCTGCCGACCAGGTTCTTCGCCGAACGGTCGACGGGCGAGCTGGCGAGCGCGGCCATGGGCATCAGCTCCATCCGCCGGGTGCTGTCCGGCATCGGACCGGTGGCCGTGCAGTCCACCACCGTCGGCGCGATGAACGTGATGCTGCTCCTCTGGTACAGCGTGCCGCTGGCCCTCGCGGCCATCGGCATGCTGCTGGTCATCGGAACGGTCTTCCTCGTCATGGGGCTCTGGCAGGTGCGCTGGCAGCGCAGGCTCGTCGAACTCGGCAACAAGCTCAACAACCAGGCGTTCCAGACTCTGCGGGGGCTGCCCAAGCTGAGGGTCGCCGCGGCGGAGAGCTTCGCGTACGCGGCCTGGGCACGGCGCTTCGCCCGCTCCCGCGAACTGCAGCAGCGGGTCGGCCGCATCAGAAACCTGACAACGGTGCTGGACGCGATCTATCTGCCGCTCTGCTCGCTCATCATGTTCATGCTGCTGGCGGGTCCGGCCCGCGGGTCCATGTCGGCCGGTGAGTTCCTCACCTTCAGCACCGCCGTCACGATGCTGCTGACCTCCGTCACCCAGCTCACGGGTGTGCTCGTGTCGGCCGCGGCAGCGCTGCCCATGTTCGAGCAGGTGCGCCCCATCCTCGACGAGGCGCCGGAAGTACGCGGCGCGAGCGCGCAGCCCGGCACCCTGTCCGGCGCGATCGAGGCCAGGAAGGTCACCTTCCGCTACGCGGACGACGGACCGCCGGTCCTCGACGACGTCTCCCTGCAGATACGGCCGGGGGAGTTCGTGGCGATCGTCGGCCCCAGCGGATGCGGCAAGTCGACCCTGCTGAGGCTGCTCATCGGCTTCGAGCGGCCCGGCTCCGGCACCGTGCTCTACGACGGCCAGGACCTGGCCGCCCTGGACCCCGGCGCCGTGCGCCGCCAGTGCGGCGTGGTGCTGCAGAACGCACAGCCGCTCACCGGGTCGATCCTCGACTGCATCTGCGGTGCGGAGACGTTCTCCCAGGACGAGGTGTGGGAGGCAGCCGAAATGGCGGGCCTGGCCGACGACATCAAGCGCATGCCCATGGGGCTGCACACCATGATCGCCGGAGGCGGCGCGATCTCCGGCGGCCAGCGGCAGCGGCTGATGATCGCTCAGGCCCTGGTGCGCCGCCCGCGCGTACTCTTCTTCGACGAGGCGACCAGCGCCCTGGACAACGAGACCCAGCGCGTCGTCATCGAGAGCACGCGCCGGCTCGACGCCACCCGTGTTGTCATCGCCCACCGGCTGACCACCGTGATGGACGCGGACCGGGTGATCGTGATGGAGGACGGCAGGGTCGTCGAGGAGGGCCGGCCCGCCGAACTCCTCGCGCACACGGGTGGCCGGCTCCACGAGCTGGTACGGCGGCAGCTGGCGTGACCGGCGGGCGCGGAACCGCGGCCGCGGAGAGTTGCGTTGGCCGCTACCGCAGCGAACCGCTAACGCCTGCGCGGGGAGCCGCCGCCCGCGAGGAGCGCGTCACCGACGAGCCTGACACCGCGGGCGAGCCGCCCGAGCTGCTCGAGCTCCATCGCGTAGAGCCGGATCGTGTTCTCGATGACCGTCTCCGCGACGCCGAGTGTCGGCAGGTCGGTCCGTGACGTCTGCATGGCCACCCGCACCGCCCGCATCTCGTGCTGGATCTGGAGCTGCGCGTGACGCGCGAGCAGGACGGGGTGGCGGGTGAGCGTCGAGTAACCGGCGTAGCGGGCGGGCAGCAGGTCGCGGAGCCAACGGGCCGCCGTGCGCTCCCAGTCGTGGCTGCCGGGCGTCTTCACCTGGCAGGGCCAGTCCGGACCGATCGGGGTGAGGGTGTGGGACATCGTCGTCGCTCCGCATGGTGCCGATGAACTCTGATCGAGAGGGGGCGGCGGTCCCGGCCCAGGGGTTGACCGGGACCGCCGAGGGCGTCCGCGGCGGAATGCGGAGCCCGGTGTGAACACCAGGGGACGGCGCGAGGAGGGAGCGCCGGACCGCGAGTGTTCGGTTGGGGAGGGCGTGGGTACAGCCCTCGTGGCTACGGAGGACACCGGCGCCACACGTAGTAAATATATATACCGTCGAGTAAGCAAGAGTATGAAAAATTTCATGCGCCGCCAGGCATGAAAAAGTCCGGTAAGAGACCGGTTCGGGCTGCAAATGAAAGGCGGATCAGTCGTCGAGGAAGAAGTCGTGCTGGTCCGCCACCTGCTCGTACCCCTCGAGCCTCACCTGAGTCCGCTCCGGGTCGGCATCGGCCATCGCCTGCAGCACGGCCGCCGACAGCACACCCGGCGCCGCGTACGAGTCGAACACCAGCCGCGAGCCCGTCCCCGCGGTGAGCGTCACATCGGCCTCCTCCACCAGCGGCCCGAGCGTCATGTCGGTGACCAGCGCGACCCGCAGTCCGGTGCGGCGGGCCGCCCGCAGCGCCGCCAGCGTCTCGTTGGCGTGCCGGGGCATCGCGAAGGCCAGGACCCAGGTCCCGCCCGCCTCGCGGGACTGCAGCAGAGCGTCGTAGGCAACGCTGCCGCCGCGGGTCACCAGCCGCACATCGGGATGGATGCGCCGCGCGGCGTACGCGAAGTACTCCGCGAGCGAGACCGAGATCCGCAGCCCCAGAATCGTCAGGGGCACCGAACGGGCCAGCTCACGGCCGAGGTCGAGCACCCGGTCGGTGTCGGCGAGGACCCGGCGCAGGTTCTCCAGGTTGTCGATCTCCGCGTCGACGGCGGCCTGCAACTCGTTGCGGCGGATCTCCTCCCGACTCTCCGGGACAGCGGCCACCGCACTCAGTGCGATCGGCTGCAACGCCTCGCGCAGGGCGGGGAAACCGGTGTAGCCGAGCGACGTCGCGAACCGGGTCACGGAGGGCTGACTGACACCGACGCGCTCCGCGAGGTCGGTGATCGACAGGAAAGCGGCCTCCGTCAGATGGTCGATGATGTACTGGGCGATGCGCCGCTGGCCGGGGGAGAGGCGGTGGCCGCCGAGCAGCGCGAGGACCCGCTCCGCCGGAGCGGCCTCCTGCTCCGGGGCAGGTCTGCCCGGGGTGATCGCGGCCGCCTGCGCACGTTCCTGCTGCCCTGATGGCACCGGTGTGCCCCCTTCTATGTCCAGCCCCCTCAACATAGTCCACCAGCTCCCGCCGCCATGAAGATCATCCACGGGGCGGCCACGGGACATTCACCGCCCCGGCGCCCTGCCGCACGGAGATGCGCCGCACGGCCGCCGGGGAGCATCCTTGCAATGTGACCTGGTACGGCATGGCCCCGCGCGCCCCGTCCGGTGAGCTCGGAACCATGCCCGCGCGAGTGACGGATGCGGGCGGCCGAGGCCTCGTCCCGGACGAACTCGCCCTGGTGCTCGCACAGGCCGAGGTGGGCGCCATCGAGGCCGTCGGGGGGTTCGCAGGTACGCTGTTCATGCGCTCCGCCTCACCCGACCTGCTCAGGATGGCCGTCATCGCCGGCCTGCCGGGGCCGCTGTTCAGGCCCTGGTGGCGCATGCACGTGAACCGGCCCTTCCCGGTCGCCGAGGTGTACCGCTCCGGACAGGCCGTCCACCTCGCCGACGCCGAGGAGGCGATGCGCCGCTTCCCGCAGTTCATGGCGGGACTTCCCTTCCCCTTCGGCTCGCTCTACGTGCCGATCTCCCACGGGCGCGAGCGCTTCGGAGTCCTCGCGGTGCTGCGCCCCGCGACCCCCGGGCAGCCGGTCGGCGAGGAGGACCGCCGCCGGCTCCACGAGGCCGGTCTCCGGCTCGGAGAGACGCTCGACGGGCTGGGAGCGGACGACTCCCGCATCGAGTGGGACGGCGAACCGGTGTCCGTCACCCTGCCCGCCCTCACCACACCACCGGTACGGGTGGGCCACTTCGACTGGAACCTCGACCGCGGCACGGTGGCCGGCGACGAAGGACTCTGTGCCATCCTCGGCACCGACCCGGCCGAGTTCCCCGGCACGGTCGAGGCCATGGCCGCCCGGCTCGAACCCGAGGACGCGTACGGGCTGTGGACCGTCGCCCGCCAGGCCGCGGAGTCCGACCGCCCCGTCTCCCGCAGGATGCGCCTGCAGGGTCCGGATGGACGCCCCCACCTGCTCGAGGTGTCCGGCCGCCGGGCCCGGCCGCCCGGTGGCGACACCGACACCCATCTGACCGGATTCCTCGTCGACCTCGGCGCCGGGCCGGTCGTCCCCGAAGCGGCCGACCGGCTTCCGCACGGCGTCTGCACCGTCGACCGGCTCGGCCGGATCACCTACGTCAACCGCCATGCGGAGACGATGCTCGGGCACCCGCGCGGGGAGCTGGCCGGCCGGGTGTTGTGGGACGCGCTGCCGTGGTTCTCCCAGGCCGCCCAAGAAGACCACTACCGGGCCGCGCTGCTGTCCGACGAACCGGTCCACTTCACGGTCCGGCGTTCGGAGGAATGGATGTCCATCTCCATCTTCCCCGGCCACGACGGGCTCACCATCACGCTCTCACCGGGGGAGCGGCCCGCCTACGCCCCCGGTTCGGTCCTCGCATCCGGCGCCGGCCTCGGTTCGCCTGCCGACCGGGCCGTCGCGCTCTACCGCCCCGTCGCCCTCGCCATCGCGCTGACCGAGGCGGTGACCGCCCGCCAGGTCTCCGCCGTGGTCACCGAGGAACTGTTGCCCGCCTTCGGCGGCCGTCAGCTGGCGATCTATCTGCTGAGCAACCGACAGCTCTACCTCTCCTGGGAGACCGGCTTCCCGCGCGGCTTCCTCAGCCGGTTCGACGGCGTCGGGCTCGACGCCCGGCTGCCGGGCGTCGAGACGCTCACCACCGGCCGGCCCCTCTTCTTCGAGTCCATGCAGCATCTCGCCGACGCCTACCCCGGCATCCCCCTGGACGCCCATGTCGGCGCCCGGGCGTTCCTGCCGCTGATCGCCTCGGGCCGGCCCGTCGGCACATGCATCCTCGGCTTCGACCAGCCGCGCGGCTTCAGCCCCGAGGAGCGCACGGTGCTGACCGCGCTCGCCGGACTCATCGCCCAGGCCCTCCAGCGGGCCCAGCGCTACGACTCGGAGGCCGCCCTCGCCCGCGGCCTGCAGGACGCCCTGCTGCCGCACCGACTGCCCGTCGTCGAACGGCTCGACACCGTCGGCCGCTACCTCCCGGGCACCCAGGGCATGGAGGTCGGAGGCGACTGGTACGACGTCGTCGAAACCGGCAGCGGCCTCGCGCTGGTCGTCGGGGACGTCCAGGGCCACGGTGTGGCGGCCGCGGCCACCATGGGCCAACTGCGCAGCGCCGTACGGGCCTTCGCGCTCAGCCGCCATGATCCGCAGGAGGTGATGACCGGCACCAACCGGCTGCTCATCGACCTCGATCCCGGCCAGTTCGCCAGCTGCTGCTACATCGAGCTCGACCCGGTGACCGGCGTGGGGCAGGCCGTGCGCGCGGGCCATCTCCAGCCGCTGCTGCGCCACCCGGACGGTACGACCGACGTCTGCGACCTGGCCGGCGGTATCGTGCTCGGCGTGGATGCCGACGCCACGTATCCCGTGACGGAGATGTGCCTCGAACAGGGCGCGGTGCTCGCCCTGTTCACGGACGGCCTGGTCGAACGGCCCGGCATCGACATCGACTTGGGCATCGAGTGGCTGCGCACCACCCTCGCCGACCTGGGAGCCGCCCGGCTCTCGGACACGGCGGACCGTCTCATCAACGAGGCGCGGCGCTCCGCCGACCGCCCCGACGACATCGCGCTCCTCCTCGCAGCCCGCTCGTCGGAAACCACCGGTCCAAACGAGTACGGGGGCACGGGTGAGTGACGAGGACGACTTTCCCGCCCGTACGGCGCCCCGCTGCACCGGCCTCGGCGCGCTCGACGAACAGGTGACCCGCTGCAGGGCCTGCCCGCGGCTGGTCGTGTGGCGGGAGGCAGTCGCCGAGACGAAGCGGTCGGCCTACTCCGACTGGGAGTACTGGGGCAGGCCCGTACCCGGCTTCGGGCCCCGTGACGCGGCCCTCGCCGTCGTCGGCCTGGCGCCCGCCGCGCACGGCGGCAACCGCACGGGGCGGATGTTCACCGGTGACGACTCGGGTGATGTGCTGTTCGCCGCCCTGCACGCCGTCGGGCTCGCGTCACAGCCCACGTCCACCCACCGCGGCGACGGCCTCGAACTGCGCGGCGTGCGCGTCACCGCGCCCGTCCACTGTGCCCCGCCGGAGAACAGACCCACACCCAAGGAGCGCGACACCTGCCGGCCGTGGCTCGCACGCGAACTGTCCCTGCTGCCGAACCTGCGGGCCGTCGTCGTGCTCGGCGCCTTCGGGTGGCAGGCGCTGCTGCCCGTCCTGGAAGCCACGGGGCGCCGACTGCCCCGGCCCCGGCCCGCGTTCGGACACGGCGCCCACATCGTCCTGCCCGGCGACGGCGGCGGCGACAACGGCGGCGGGGGTCGCGACCGCTCCGAGCTGCACCTGCTCGGCTGCTACCACCCGAGCAGGCGCAATGTCTTCACCCGGCGGCTCACGTTCCCCATGCTCGTCGACGTGCTCCGGCACGCCGCCGACATCACCGGCCCGGGCCGCTGACCGCCGTTCGGTCCTCGAGCCGTTCGAGCACCTTGTCCGGTGTGAGTGGCAGTTCACGCAGCCGCAGACCGGTCGCGTGGTGGACGGCGTTGCCGACGGCCGCGGCCGTGCCGACGATGCCGATCTCTCCGATGCCCTTGCTGCCCATCGGGCTGAGGTGCCGGTCGTCCTCCTCGATCCAGTGCGACTCGATCGAGGTGACGTCGGCGCAGACGGGCACGTGGTACGAGGCAAGGTCGCACTCGGCGAAGTCACCGAACCGCTCGTCCATCGTGCTGCCCTCCATCAGCGCCATGCCGATGCCCATCGTCATTCCGCCGATGAACTGGGAGCGGGCGGTGCGGGGGTTGAGGATGCGGCCCGCCGCGAACACGCCGAGCATCCTGCGCACCTTCACCTCGCCCGTCACCGTGTCCACCTGGACCTCGGTGAAGACGGCCCCGAAGGCGTGCCGGGCATGGGTCTGTTCCTTGCCCGTCTCCTCCTTCGTGTCGGCCTTCGCCGTCAGCCCCTCGGGCGGCAGCTCTCCGCTGTGGTCCGCGAGGCGCCCGGCCAGCAGCGTGGACGCCTTGTGGACCGCCCATCCCCAGGACGACGTGCCGCAGGAGCCGCCGGCCAGCGAGGCCGCCGGCAGGTCGCTGTTGCCGATCTCGATGTCCACCGACTCCAGGGGCACGTCCAGCACGTGCGCGGCGATCTGTGCGAGCACGGTCCGGGCGCCCGTTCCGATGTCGGTCGCGTTGATGCGGATTCGGTAGCGGCCGTCGCGCCCCGCGTGGGCGGACGCGGTGGAAGGGACGATCAGTACGGGGTAGGTGCTCGCCGCGACCCCGGTTCCGAGCAGCAGGTCACCGTCGCGGGAGACCCCGGGGCGCGGATCGCGGTGCTGCCAGTCGAAGAGGCCGGCGCCCCGGCGGAGGCACTCGGCAAGGTTCCTGCTGCTGAAGGGCAGACCGCTGTCCGGCTCGGTCTCCGGCTCGTTGCGCAACCGCAGTTCCACCGGGTCGAGCCCGGCGGCGACGGCGAGTTCGTCCATCGCGGACTCCAGCGCGTACATCCCCGACGCCTCGCCCGGGGCGCGCATCCACGACGGGCTCGGCACGTCGAGGGCCGCCACGCGGTGGACCGTACGGCTGCTGGGGGAGACGTACATGACGCGGGCGGGGACCGCGGCCTGCTCCACGAACTCCTTCACCTGCGACGTCTGGGTGACGACCTCATGGGCGAGAGCCGTGATCCGGCCGTGGGCGTCGACGCCCAGCCGGATGTGATGCAGCGTCGGCGCCCGGTGCCCCACAACGGAGGGCAACTGACGGCGTGGAAGGGCGAGTTTGACGGGCCGCCCGGTGTGGCGGGCAGCCATGGCGGCCAGCAC
Organism: Streptomyces sp. NPDC096176; assembly: GCF_044763255.1. Lineage (NCBI taxonomy): Bacteria > Bacillati > Actinomycetota > Actinomycetes > Kitasatosporales > Streptomycetaceae > Streptomyces > Streptomyces sp. NPDC096176. The sequence goes on from NZ_JBIWFV010000003.1 coordinate 343,940, forward strand.
GACGGACGGCCGGGGGGTCCCCTTCGAGCCGAAGCCGCCGCCGACATGCTCGGAGATCGCGGTGATCTGATTCCTTTCGAGGCCGAAAAGCTGGGCGAGGGCGTCCCTGACGGCGCCGGCGCCCTGGCTCGAGTCCCGGACGGTCAGCCGGCCGTCGGACCAGTGGGCCGTGGCGGCGTGCGGCTCCATCGGATGGTTGTGCAGGGCGGTGAGGGCGTACTCGACGTCGACACGGACGTCGGCCGCGGCGAACGCACCGTCGAAGTCGCCCCGTTCACGCACCGCGGGATAGCCCCCGTTGGCCTGCTCCGGGGTGTAGATGCCCGGGTGGTCGGTCGTGAGGCGTACGTCGTGCTCCTCGGCCTCGTAGTCGACGCGCAGCGCCGCCGCGGCCTCGCGGGCGTTCTCGAGGGTGTCGGCGACGACCACGGCGACGTACCAGCCGCGGTGCGGCACGCGGTCGTCCTGGAGAAGCGCGAGTGTCGGATCGTCCGGCTTGCCGAGGCGCTCCGCGTTCTCGTGGGTGAGCACCGCCAGCACTCCCGGCAGATCGAGGACCTCCGCCGTGCCGATCGCACGGACCCGCCCCCTGGCGATCGCGGCGGGCACCGGCCAGGCGTACGCGCAGTCCGACGGCGTGTGCTCGACGGCGTATCGGGCGTGGCCGGCGACCTTGTCCCGGGCCTCGCGCCGGACGGCGTCGGTGCCCAGCGCGCCGGGCGCCCGGGTCATGAGCGACCCTCGTCGCCGCGGGGTCCCGACACGAGGCCGGTCAGCACACTCACCGCGAGATTGCGGGCGAGCCGCACCTTGAAGGCGTTGTCCCGCAGCGGCTGCGCCGCCTCCAGCTCTTCCTCGGCTGCCCGGGCGAACGACTCCCGCTCGGCCGGGGCTCCAACCAGCAGTTCCTCGGCCCGGCGGGCACGCCATGGCCGGTGGGCGAGACCGCCGAACGCGAGCGCCGCGTGCAGGACCTCCCCCTCCTCCACGGCGAGGACAGCGGCCACCGACACCAGGGCGAAGGCGTACGAGGCACGGTCGCGGGCCTTGCGGAACGCCGAGCGTGCGCCGGGCGGCACGGGCGGCAGCTCCACATGGGTGATCAGTTCACCCGGGCGGATCTCGGTGTCCACCTGGGGCCGGTCACCGGGCAGCCGGTGGAAATCGGTGACCGCCAGCGCACGGTCGCCGTCCGTCGAGTGCAGATGGACGGTGGCGTCGAAGGCGGCCAGCGCGACGGCCATGTCGGAGGGGTGCGTGGCGACGCAGTGCTCCGAGTGCCCGAGCACGGCGAGATCACGGTGCACGCCCTCCCTGGCAGGGCAGCCCGTGCCGGGTGCGCGCTTGTTGCAGGGCTTGGAGATGTCCTGGAAGTACGTGCACCGGGTGCGCTGCAGCAGGTTGCCGCCGGTGGTCGCCGCGTTGCGCAACTGCCCGGAGGCCCCGGACAGCAGGGCCTGGGACAGGGCGAAGTAGCGCGTCCGTACGGCCGGGTGGGAGGCGAGGTCGCTGTTGCGCACGGCGGCGCCGACCAGGAGCCCTCCGCCGGGAACGCCCTCGATCGTGTCCAGCGGCAGCCGGCTCACATCGATGAGCACGTCGGGGGTGGCGACGCCGAGCTTCATCAGGTCGACGAGGTTCGTTCCGCCGGCGAGGTACTGGGCGCCGGTGTGCGCGGCGAAGGCGGCGACGGCCTCCGCGGCCGTGCCGGGGCGGACATAGGCAAAAGGCTTCACAGCGTCACGTCCTCGATGGCCGCCACAATGTTGGGGTAGGCGCCGCAGCGGCACAGGTTGCCGCTCATGCGCTCGCGGATCTCCCGCGGGGTCAGAGTCACGGCCCCGCCCTCGCCGGTCACCAGCGAGGGCCGGCCCTCGGCCGCCTCCGCCAGCACCGCGACCGCCGAGCAGACCTGGCCGGGAGTGCAGTAGCCGCACTGGAGGGCGTCTCTTGCGACGAAAGCCTCCTGCACGGGATGGAGCTCGCCGCCCCGTCCGAGACCCTCGGCCGTGGTGATGTGGGCCTCGTCGTGGGACACGGCGGGCATGAGACAACTGTTGACCCGTCGCCCGTCGGCGATCACGGTGCACGAGCCGCACTGGCCGTGGTCGCAGCCCTTCTTCGGACCCGTCAGGTCCAGGTGCTCACGCAGGGCGTCCAGGACGGTGGTGCGGTGGTCGAGCGTCAGTGTGTGCCGGACTCCGTTGACATGCAGGGTGACCGCGGACCGGTGGGCTTCCGCGATGTGCGGCGCGCCCTCGGCCTCCGGTCGGCTCGTCGGTTCCACGCCGCTGTGCCTCTCCGGTCGAACAATGTGTGCTACTTCCTACCAGCCTGGGGCAGATTGTGCGGATCGGCCGCTCAGGAGCCGTCGACATCCCGCTGTTCGAGGGGCCGGACGGCCGGTCCCTGCAGTACGGAACCGTCGACGCCGAAGCGGGAACCGTGGCAGGGACACTCCCAGCTGCGCTCCGCCTCATTGAACGAGACCAGGCACCCCAGATGGGTGCAGCGGGCCGACACCGCGTGGCAGGTGCCGTCGTCGTCGCGGTACACGGCGCAGCGCCGGCCGTGCAGACGCACGACCGCACCGGTCCCCGGCTCGATCTCGGCGGCCGAGTCGACATGCGTCGTACGCAACCGGTCCCCGACGAAATGCCGTCCCACCTCCGCCTGCTGCGAGAGCATGGTGGGCGCCTCTCGCAGCGTGCTCCACATCCGCCGCGGGTCGTACAGGTCCGTCCACGGCGGCTTCACGGCGCAGATCAGACCGGAGAGCAGTCGCCCCGCGAGCACGCCGCTGCTCATGCCCCATCCGCCGAAGCCGGTCGCCACGTAGGTGTGCCGGGCGCCCGGGTGGAAGGGGCCGACGAGGGGCACGGTGTCGCTGGAGTCATTGTCCTGGGCGGCCCAGCGGTAGGCAGTCTCCTCCACGGCGAAGTGCGTGTGCATCCACTCGTCGAGGCGCTCGATCCGTTCGGGGACGTCCCCGGTACCGGGGGTGAAGTTCTCCCCGGTCACGATCAGCAGCCGGCGGCCGTCGCCCAGCGGGGCGGTGCGCACCGACCGTTTGCTGCCGTCCTCGCAGATGTACATTCCGTCCGGGTCCCGGTCCGCGGGCAGCGGTGCCGCCACGACCAGCTCGCGGCGAGGGGACATCCGGGCGAACAGCAGTGCACGGTCGAATACCGGGAAGTGCGTGGCGACGACGACGTCGCGGGCGAAAACAGTGCAGCCGCTCTCCGTCGTGAGCCGGCACGGACTGCCCTCGTGCAGCCCGGTGACCCGGGTCCGCTCATGGATCGTGCTGCCGTAGGCCGTGAGGTCGCGTGCCAGAGCGAGGAGATACTTGCGCGGGTGGAACTGCGCCTGCCCCTCCACCCGCACCGCCCCGGCCACCCAGAACGGCAGCCCGGTGTCCTCGACGTACGCCGCGTCCAGGCCCGCTTCGCGGGTGGCCTCCGCCTCCGCCTGCAGCGCAGAGCGCTGCGCCCCGTCGCGGGAGTAGACGTAGGAAGGGCGGCGTTCCAGTTCGCAGTCGATGCCGAGCGCCGCGGAGACCTCGGCCACGCGCTCGACGGCCTCCTGCTGGGAGTGTGCGTAGAGCCGGGCGCCCTCGGCGCCCCTGGTACGCCGCAGCCGGTCGTAGACCAGCCCGTGCTGTGACGTCACCTTCGCCGTCGTGAAACCCGTGACGCCCGCCGCGATCCGGTCCGCCTCGAGCACCACCACGGACCGGCCGCCTTCTCTGGTCAGTTCCCACGCCGTGCTCAGGCCGGCGATCCCGCCGCCGACGACGGCGACGTCGACGGTGAGGTCGCCGTCGAGCGGCGGGTAGGACGTGGTCTCGCTGGTGTGCATCCAGTGCGAATCCGTCGTGCGGATGGGCGGGTGCCCGGCCGCGTGCGGTGTCGTGTCTTGTGTCGTGCGCGGAGGAAGAGGGTCGTTGGACATGCGCTTCGAGTGCCCGGCCGCGGCCACTCGAAGCCTCCTTCCGATACGGCCGTACGGGGGACTGATGCGGCGCGGACCGGGTACCCGAGACCACAGAAATCCGGCAGCGCCCATGAACCTGGCGCCGTGAACCCGGCCGGTACCGAAGCCCCGAAGGAGTTGTCAGCCGTGGATACCCGGGCCGACACCGAAAGGATCCAGAGTCCCGTCCTTGAGCAGGAGCGGATACGCACCTGCAGACCCGCAGTGGTCACGCAAGGACGCGAACCCGACCGCACGTGGGAGACCGGCCCGGAGGCGAACATCGTCCGGGGCGAGGACTGATCCGCACTCGTCGTCACGCGTATGGGAGGCGCCAGCCATGGACGGAGCCGGACTCTCCGAACCGGAACGTCTGATCCTGGCCGAGATCGAACGGGATCTGCGCGCAGATCGGGCCCTGGACCGGCGACTGCGGACGATGAGCCCCGAACCGCCGCTCACGGGGGCCGGCCACCGAGTCCGGGCCCACGCTCTCGCCGCCGCCGTGAGCGTGCTGGCGGCCCTGACGCTCGTCCTCCTGGTGATGGCCGCCTCCAGCTCGTCACCCGGCCTGATCTGGGCGTTTGCCGCCACCTGGGCACTGACCCTGCTGGGGCTGCTCACGCTCGTATGCCGCTGGTCCAGGCGGCTGGCCGCGCGCAGGCGTGAGGCGGGCCGGAAACCCGCCTCCGGGCCGGCCTGAGCGGGCGGCCCGATGGGGATCGCGCCGAAAGGCCCCGGAGAGCGCCGGGAGAGTCGCGACGAGCGGCTCGATCGGCTGTGGGGTGAACTCCTGCGCGAGGTGCGGATCGCCCTCGCCGGGGTGCAGCTGCTCCTCGTCTTCCTGCTCGCGGTGGCGTTCACCCCGCTGTTCCCGCGCGCCGGTGAGGCCGACCGGATCATGTACGTGGTGAGCCTGCTCCTGGGAGCGGCCGCCACCGCAGCGCTCACGGCGCCCGTGAGCATGCACCGCATGACCCGCGGAGGGGAGACGAAGTACGAAGCCGTCAAGTGGGCGTCGCGTTTCACCCTCGCGGCGCTCGCGCTCTTCGTGGGCATGGGGACGCTCGCCATTCTGGTCGTGCTGCGCGCGGTCCCCGCGATAAGCGACACGACGGCGCTCGTGCTGACCGGGACGGTGGTGGGCGGACTCGTGCTCTGCTGGGTGGTGCCGGCGCTGCTCATGCGGCACCGCAGCGGCCCCGCCCCGTGACCTCGAGCCGCCCCGACCGGCCTGTTGCTCAGCCTTCGACGCTGGTCGCCCGGTGCGAGGAGCCAACCGGCTTCGATTCCGGGGAGCCGCGCTGGCGGAGGTAGACGGAGAGGATGACCATGGACGCGACCGCCAGCAGCTCCGACTGCCAGTTCTGCAGCGTGCGGTCCCAGAAGTCGGCGGAGAGCACGTACTGAGACCAGCTGAGCGGGGCCTGCAGCGTCCGCAGCTGTTCCGCGTTGTGCGCGGCCAGGCCGGCGATGGACTGGGCAGCCACGACAGGACGAAGATCGTGCCCATCACGGCGCCCAGCGAGCGCGAGTACAGCACCTGGCGCAGCCCGCCGGCGGAGGCCCACCGCGGCGAGTCGGGTCGGGCGTACTCGCCCATCCGCTGGTCATGTTCGGTCTCCGGACCCACCCTGTCGAGCTTCTTCGACTCGGGCGACCCTCGCTGGAGCAGCCAGACCGTCCCGAAGATGAACAGGAAGAACTGCAGATACTCCGACTGCCAGTTCTCGGTGACGTTCACCGCGAAATCGGACGAGGTCAGGTAGGCGCCGAAGCCGACCGGATGCAGGCCTTCGGTGACCAGCTCGTTCCCGTCCTGCGAACGCCTGTCCCAGGAGCGCCAGCAGGAACGCGGTGCCGAAGACCAGGGTGAGGCTGTTCTCCCTGAGGGTCCGCCGCAGGGAGCGCCCCCGATGCGTACCGGGTGCGGCCGTCACCGGTGCATCACTCCCACCGCGATGAAGTACGCCAGCCCGCAGACGGCGATCAGCAGACAAAGGACGAACAAGGTCCGCGTCATCCCGTCACCCCGTCATGCCCCCTTGACCAGGCACTTGTACGGCCGCCCCGTTCGGGGCTCGCACCCTGCCGCCGTGATCTTCCAGCCGTCCGGGAACGTCGAAAGGAAGAGGGTGTAGCCGCCGAGTACCACGCGGGCCTCCCCTCCGTACACATCCACCCGTCGGGTCGGTCCGCCGTCGGGCAGACCGGCGTCGGCGAGCGCCCGCGGACAGGCCGACTCCGCCGAGTCCTCCAGTTCCTCCACGGTGCCGGGGGCGAGCGCGGAGCAGGCCTCTCGCCGTCGCCCGCTTCCAGATCGGCCTCGAACCGCTCCACGGCGCGGGCGGCCGCGTCCTCGCGCTCTCCTACCGATACGCAGCCGCACAGCACCTTCCCGGCTGCCCCGGCTGTCAACAGGACGGGCCACCGGCGGATCGAACGTGACAACTCGCCTCCCGTGTGAGCAGGCACGAATGCCGCCGGCCGATGGGCCGGCGGCATTGTGGAGGAACAGGGCTCAGCCGCCGTGACCGCCGCTGCCGAAGGCGCCACCGCTCTCGTCGGAGTCACGGGGCGGCTTCTTCTCCTGCGCGGGGCGTGACCCCATGTTCCCGTAGCCGTGGAGCTCGTGAGGGGTCAGACGCCCCTCGACCACATGACCCTCGCTCGCATCGAACTCGTCGGGCTCCAGACGGCTCTCGAAGTGTGTCTGGTGGTCGGGCCGCTGCGGCTGCTCGTCTTCCCGCGGAGGCCGGTCGCGCCGCCGGCGCGCGCCCACCTGCCAGACGATCCACACGAGCAGCACCAGCAGTCCGATCACGATCAGACTGAAGACGATGACCGCGGGTGCCCCCTCGCCGGCCGCGAGGTCGACGCTGAGGTCCCCGGCCGTGGGGATGATAGTGACCATGCATACCGGGTACCCGTTTTGGCCGGTGTATCCGCGGGTGCCGAGGGTGACGCCTGAATGGACGCTCCTCCGGCGGCCACGCCCGCTCGCGCACGTCCTGGGCGGAGTGGACCTCGTCCTGCGCCCCGGCATCGTCGCCGCCTCGGCCGTCTACGCGATCCTGCTGCCGCGCTGCAGCGGCCGCCTCCGCGGACGCGTGCGCGTGAGCCGACCCGCCGGCGGGCGGATCGCGGAGCAGGGCGAGCTGCGGGCGGACCCCGGACGGCGCCGGTCGGCGTCCTTCTTCCGGACGCCTCGCCCCGTCAGCGGGCCGTCGCGCCGCCGGCAGGAGCGGTACTCTCCCGCTCGATGAGCTCGGGGAGGGGCACCTGAACGGAGCGGGCTGCTCCGCCGTCCAGCAGGGCGGTGAGCTCCTGTGCGGCGATCCGCCCGAAGACGACCGGGTCCCTCGAGAGCGCGGTCAGGAAGGGGTGGACCATTCGGCACAGCACGGAGTCCTCCCACGACACGATCGACACATCGGCGGGAACGGAGAGACCGAGGCCGGTCACAACGGCCGCCCCGGCCGCGGCCATCACGTCGTTGTCGTACACGAGCGCGGTGGGCTGCGTGCCCGTGGTGAGGACCCCGCGGGTCACGGCGGCGCCTTCGGTGTCCGAGTAGTCGGTGGTCACGGAGCGGACCTCGGCCAGGCCGCGGCGGTCCGCCTCGGCGCGAAGGGAGCGGATACGGCGGTCGGTGTGCGCGAGCGAGGGAAGCCCCGCGATGTGCACAATGCGCCGGTGGCCCAGCTCGTGCAGCCGGCCGACGAGGAAGGCCATGGCCCCGGCGTCGTCCGCCCGCACCTCGGACAGGTCGGGGTGTGCCTCGGGGAGGCTGCCGATGACGACCCCCGGCAGACCCAGCTCGTTCAGCAGCCCCGGCCGGGGGTCGTCGGTGCGGGGGTCGACGACCAGTACACCGTCGACGCGGTGCTCCGCCCACCAGCGCCGATAGACCGCGCACTCGGCTTCGACGTCCTCCACCACCTGGAACAGCAGGCCCAACTGGCGCTCGGCCAGCACTTCCTGGATGCCGGAGATCAGCTGAAGAAAGAACGAGTCCACGCCCAGGGTCCTGGCGGGCCGCGCGACGACCAGCCCGACCGTGGCGGCGCCTTCGCCGGACAGGGCCCGGGCCGCGGTGCTCGGCCGCCAGCCGAGCTGCTCGGCGACGCGGCGGACCCGGTCACGGGTGATCTCCGAGACGCCCGGGCGGTCGTTGAGCGCGAACGAGACGGCGCTCTCCGAGACCCCGGCGCGCCGGGCGATGTCCTTCATCGTGGGCCGTCGCGCGGGAGCGCGCCGGACCGGTGAGGTGTCTTTGGCGGACGGGGTGTTGGCAGTCACCCGGACCCCTTCTTCCGTTGTTCCCCGTGCCCGTCGGCGTACCGGGCCGTGAGCATCCTATGGCCTGCGCCGGATGGCCTGGATCAGTCGACGGGTGCACTAATGCGCTTGAGTTGTATCAGGCTAAAGCGCATTAGTCTTTCGAGCAAGAGGTGGATAGTACTGCCTCTGAGCTGCGTATATGTCGGCACGATGGAATTGAGGCGTCGAATCTGTTGACTTTCTTCGGCTGTGCAATGCAAGGTCTGCTGGGCATACGGCAGTCGACCGCCCCGGGTCGACCGCCCCGCAACGTGGCCGCCGTCCCTCTTACGCGTCTTGTCCGAGCAAAGGAGCCGTTCACCGTGCGCATCAACCGCCGGGCAGTCGCCGCTGCCGCCGTCATCGCCGTCGTGCTGCCGCTGAGTGCCTGCGGCGGTTCCGGTTCCGCCTCCTCCGACGCCTCCGGCAAGGTCGAAGGGAAGATCACCTTCCAGACCTGGAACCTCCAGGCCAACTTCAAGGACTACTTCAACGGCGTCATCGCCGACTTCGAGAAGCAGCATCCCGGCACTGAGGTGAAGTGGGTCGACCGGCCCGCGGAGGGGTACGCGGACAAGATCAGCGCCGACGCCGCAGGCGGCACCCTGCCCGACGTCGTCAACGTCTCGCCGGACCTGGTCGCCCCGCTCGCGAAAGCGGGCCTCGCGCTCGACCTGGACAAGGCGGCGCCGCAGTACAGGAAGGAGTATCTGCCGGGCGCCTGGCAGGCGCACGAGATACCGGGCGTGGAGGGGACGTACGCCTTCCCCTGGTACCTCAACACCGGCCCGCTCTTCTACAACAAGCGTCTGTTCAAGGACGCCGGCCTCGACGCGGACAAGCCGCCGACGACGTACGACGAACTCTTCGACGCCGGGCTGAAGCTGGCGGAGAAGAGTGACGGCAAGGTCGCCACCCTCGCCAACGTTCCCACCGTCGAGGACTTCGGCCGCTACGGCGTCCCGTTGATGAACGCCGACGGCACCGGCTTCGCCTTCAACGACGCGAAGGGCGTCGAACTGCTCTCCCACTACAAGGAGTTGTACGACGCCAAGGCCCTCGACCCGCAGGCGCTGACCGCGACCCCGGAGTCCGCCGGGCACAAGTTCCTCACCGAGTCCGTGGCCATGAACCCGGGCAGCGCGCTTGATCTCGGCAACTTCAAGAAGCAGGCTCCGAGCCTCTACAAGAACATCGGCATCACCGACCAGATCACCAGCACCGGCAAGGCCAACATGTACGTCATGGGCGTGATGGTGAACGCGCAGAGCAACCAGAAGCCCGCCGCCGTGGCCTTCGCGCACTTCGTCACCGACGCGACCCGGCAGATGGATTTCGCCAAGCAGGTCGCCATCTTCCCCAGCACTGCCGGCTCGCTCGACAACGCGTACTTCACCGAGGAGGACGGCAGCGACGAGACCCGGGTGCGGGTGGCGGCGGCCAAGTCCCTGAAGACCGCGGTCAACTACACGCCCGTGCTGTTCAGCGAGCAGATGAAGACTGAGCTGCGCAACGCGGTCGCCCGTGCCCTGCAGGGCAAGGAGAGCCCGAAGGAAGCACTTGACAACGCTGTCAAGGCGTGTGACCGCCTTCTCGGGCAGAGTTGATCGACCCCTGCCATGAAGACTTCCACCGCCTCCCGGACGATTCCGTCCGCTGACGTCACGACCGGCCCGGCGAGCGCGAGCCCTACGCCCACGGACCGCCGTCCCGCCTCCGGTATCCGGCGCCATCTGCCGTCCAGTCCCTGGCTGTTCGCGGCGCCCGGACTGCTGGTGGTCGGAGCGTTCAGCCTGTACCCCTTCCTCAGCACGCTGTTCAACGCGTTCACCGACCGGCGCACCCTCGTCCCCGGCGAGTTCGTGGGTCTCGCCAACTTCCGCGAACTCCTCGGCGACGAGATGTTCTGGATCGGCCTGCGCAACAGCAGCCTGTACGTCCTCGGTGTGGTGCCCGCGCTGGTGATCCTGCCGCTGCTGCTGGCGATGCTCGTGCAGCGCCACGTACCCGGCATCGCCTTCTTCCGCTCCGCCTTCTACACGCCGGTCGTGGCGTCGATCGTCGTGGTGGGTCTGATCTGGGTGTGGATGCTGGACGACCGTGGTCTGGTCAACGCGGTGCTGGAGGCGGTGGGGGTCGGACGGATCGGCTTCCTCAGCGACCAGTGGCTTCTGCTGCTGAGCGCGATGGGCGTCACGGTCTGGAAGGGCCTCGGCTACTACATGATCATCTATCTGGCCGCGCTGGCGAACGTGCCCCGCGAGCTCCACGAGGCCGCCGCCGTCGACGGCGCGGGACCCGTCCGCCGCTTCTTCACCGTCACCGTCCCCGCCGTCCGCTCCACGATGGTCCTCGTCGGGGCGCTCTCGTCGGTCGCCGCGTTCAAGGTGTTCTCCGAGGTCTATCTGATGGCCGGGCCCAGCGGCGGTCCCGCCGGCGAGGACACCACACTCGTGATGCTCGTCCAGCGCGTCGGCACGGGGCTGTCCGGCCGCGTCGGCTACGCCTCCGCGATCTCCGTCGTGGTGTTCGTCGTCACCGTCGCGCTGATGCTGCTCGTGCTGCGCGCCGACCGCAAGGAGGACGCGTGAGCGTCATCAACGTCACCGACGCCGACGGCAAGCGGATCCCGCCCCTCCAGCTCGTGCTGTGCTACGTACTGCTGCTGGCCGTACTCGCCCTGACCGTGGGCCCGTTCCTGTGGCAACTGTCCACTTCGCTCAAGGGCCCGCACGAGGACATCTTCAGCTCGCCGCCCATATTCCTGCCCGGCGAGCCGACCCTCGACAACTACTCCCGCGTCGCCGAGACCATCCCCGTCTGGGACTACGCGTTCAACTCGCTGAAGGTCGCCACCGCCAACGTCGTCACCAACTGCGTCGGTGCGGCGCTCGCCGGCTACGCACTGGCACGGATGCGCTACCGGGGCCGGCGGGCCGCCACCCTGGCGTTCATTCTCGCCATGCTCGTCCCCGTCGAGGGCATCATCATCGCCCAGTTCACCACCATGCGGGATCTCGGTCTCAACAACACCCTGCTCGGCGTGCTGCTGCCCGGGTCCATCGGCGCCATGAACGTGCTGCTGATGCGCAACGCCTTCCTGAACCTGCCGCACGAGGTGGAGGAGGCGGCGTACGTCGACGGGGCCAATGTCTGGCAGCGGTTCCTGCGGATCGCGCTGCCCTCCGTCAAGGGCACCCTCGCCGTGGTCGCGATCTTCGCCTTCATGGGCGCCTGGGACGACTTCCTGTGGCCCCTGATCGTGCTCAGCGACCCGGAGAACTTCACCCTCACCATCGGCCTCAACTACCTGCACGGCACCTTCGCCAACGACGAACGCCTCGTCGCCGCGGGCACCATCATCGCCGTGCTCCCGCTGATCGTCCTCTTCGCCTGCCTCCAGCGGTTCTTCTTCCGCGGAGTCGGCGAGGGCGCCGTCAAGGGCTGACGCACGCACCGGAAGCCCACGAGACCTTGGACATCGCCACCCCATGAGCCGCACCCCAAGCCCCACCCAACTGCGCTTCGGCGCCAACTACACGCCCAGCCAAGGCTGGTTCCACCACTGGCTGGACTTCGACCTCGACGACGTACGTGCCGATCTCGACTCGATCGCCGGCCTCGGCCTCGACCACATCCGGGTCTTCCCGCTCTGGCCGCTCTTCCAGCCCAACCGCACCCTCATCCGTCCCCGTGCGGTCGAACAGCTCGTCCAGCTCGCCGACGCGGCCGCCGAACGGGGCCTCGACGTCAACGTCGACGGCCTCCAGGGCCATCTGTCCAGCTTCGACTTCCTGCCCGCGTGGACGCAGACCTGGCACCGGCGCAACATCTTCACCGACCCCGACGTCGTCTCCGGGCAGGCCGAGTACCTGCGGACCCTCGCCGCCGCGCTCGCCGACCGGCCCAACTTCCTCGGCATGACCATCGGCAACGAGATCGCGCAGTTCGCCGCCGGACCCCACCCCGACCCGGACGGTGTCACCCCCCACCAGGCCGGCCGCTGGCTCACCCGCCTCCTGGACGCCTGCGAGACGAGCGCACCCGGCCGGATGCATCTGCACGCCGAGTACGACGCCTCCTGGTACCAGGACGACCAGCCGTTCACCCCCGCGCACGCCGCCCGGATCGGCGCCGTCACCGCCGTGCACTCCTGGGTGTTCAACGGCACCGCCCAGCGCCACGGCCGCACCGCCGTCGCCACCGAGCACCACGCCGCGTACCTCATCGAGCTGTCCAAGGCCTGGGCGCTCCAGCCGCATCGCCCCGTGTGGCTCCAGGAAGTGGGCGCACCCGCACCGCACATCCCGGCCGAGCACGCCGCCGCCTTCACCGAGGCGACCGTCGCGAACGCGCTCGACTGCCCGGACGTGTGGGGCGTGACCTGGTGGTGCTCCCACGACGTGTCCCGCTCCCTCGCCGACTTCCCGGAACTGGAATACGGCCTGGGCCTGTTGACCAACGACCGGCAGCCCAAGCCGGCCGGCCGGGCCATCGCCCGGATCGTCGAGGAACGGCGCGGCCGCGAGCACCGGCCGGCCCCCCGCACCTGCGCCCTCGTCGTCGACGCGGGCGACGACGACACCGCGCCCCGCCGCTCGGTCTGCGGCCCCGGCGGCCCGGTCTTCGAGGCCTTCGCCCGGCTCACCGCCGACGGCGCCCGTCCCACCACCGTGCTCGCGAGCCGCGCCGACGACACGGAGCACCTCGCCGCGCGGGGCATCACCGAGGTGGTCACCCCCGAACAGGCCGGTCTCCGCGGAGAACCGGCCGCCCGCACCGCACCGTAAGCCGTCCACGACACGATACGGAGCACACGTCATGGCCCCCCGACCCAGCAGACGAGCCGTCCTCATGGCATCCGCCGCGGCGGCCCTCACCCCGGTCCTCGCGCCGGGCACGGCCGTCGCCGTGAGGAAGCACGCGCTCGGCGCGCCGTACGCCTCCTACTGGTACCCGGACTCGTTCCCCGCCGGCAGCCCAGGTGAGGGCATCACATGGCGCAGCCTGAAGACTTGGCGCGCCGAGGACGACACCGACCTCGCGTTCAACAAGGCGGCCGTCCCGCTCGCGCGCCGGTTCACCCCGATGCCCGCGAACGCAGCGGCCCGCGCCGGGCAGGCCCGCATCCAGTCCCTGGTCTCCTTCGCGCCCACGGCCGCCAACCCGTCCCAGGGAGCACCGACCGCCGACTACTACGCCACCACCCACTGGGGTTACGTCGACGAACTCGTCTTCTGGGGCGGCTCGTCGGGCGAAGGCCTGGTCCTCGCCCCCAACGCCCCCGTCGTGGACGCCGCCCACCGCCACGGCGTTCCCGTACTCGGCAGCGTCTTCCTGCCACCCGTTGCGTACGGCGGCGATCTGCGCTGGACCCGGGACCTCGTGCAGAAGGACTCCTTCGGCCGGTTCCCCATCGCCGAGCGGCTGGTCGCGGTCGCGACGGCGTACGGCTTCGACGGTTGGTTCGTCAACGCGGAGACCGGCAGCGGCGACAGCGCCCTCGCCGCGGCCATGCGCGGCTTCGTCGCGGAACTCAAGCGGCTCGGCACGGCGAAGGGCCTCCGGGTCACCTGGTACGACTCGATGACGGTGAACGGCTCCGTGAACTGGCAGGGTGCACTCAACGAGCGGAACCGGCCGTTCTTCGAGGCGGCCGACTCCATGTTCGTCGACTTCCGCTGGTCGCGTTCCTCGTTGGCATCCTCGGGGCAGCATGCGCAGCAACTGGGCCGGAACCGCTACGAGTTGTGGGCCGGCGTCGATGTCGAGGCAAGCGGCTGGAACAAGTCCGTCGACTGGGACGCGATCATCCCCGAGAGCGGCGACGACATCGTCTCCGTGGGCTTGTACCGGCCGGAATGGACCCGCAACCACCTGCCCGCCGGTCGCACCCCGGAACAATTCCACGCCGCCGACGACCGTTTCTGGGGCGGCCGTTCGCTCGACCCGTCGAAGCCCGACGCCGACGACAGCTGGCGGGCGCCGGCGCTCTCCGTCGCAGACCGCTCCACCGTCGACAGCGTGCCGTTCGCCACCGTGTTCAACACCGGTCACGGGTTGCGCTGGTACGAGCAGGGCCGGGTGGCCTCGGACCGCCAGTGGAACCACCTGGGCCTTCAGGACCGCATGCCCTCGCGCCAGTGGGTCGTGCGCACCGAAGGCGACCGCCCGGCGGTCGGCTTCGACTTCGGCGACGCCTGGCACGGCGGCAGCAGCCTCCTCGTCGACGGTTCCGCCGACGCGCCCGTCACCGTCGACCTGTACGCGACCCGGCTGCCGGTGGGTGCGGACACCGTCGTCGAGTTCACCCACCGCGCGGAGGCAGGCCAGGTCACCGTCGAACTAGCCGTCGCCACCGCCGAACCCGCAGCGCCGGGCGAGCCCCACCCGTACACGTATCTGCCGGTGGGCAGCGCCGGGACAGGCTGGACCACGGAGACCGTACGGCTCAGCGGCCTGTCCGGGACGGTGCAGGCCCTCGGCGTACGCATCACCGGAGCCGGCGCCGTGAAGTGGCGACTGGGCGCGCTCGCCGTGCGCGCCGGCGCGGCGGCGAGCCCCACGGCCCCGACCGCCCTGCGGATCACCGACGCGCCCGGCGCCGGACTGCGCCTCGCCTGGCAGGGCTCCGCCGGAGCCGCCCGCCACTACACGCTGCACCGTCTGCTGCCGGACGGGACACGGCGCTTCCTCGGCGCGACGTGCCAGCGGGCCTTCTGGGCAGCGGGCCTCGCGCCCGAACAGGGCGAACGCTCGGCGCGATTCGAAGTGCGCGCCGTGGGGGAGCTCTACACCGCGTCCACCGCCGCGACAGCCGTCCATCCCTGGTAACCCGAACCCGCAAGAATCCCGGAGTGCCCCTCATGCATGACGACCGCACCCTCGTCGAAGCCCGCCTCAAGCGTGTCCTCGACGAACGCATCCGACCCGCCGTGTATCCCGAGTCCGTGCCGCTCGACGTCGCCGTGTGGAACGCACCCGGCGAGCCCGTACCGGTCGCCGAGGGACTCGCCGCCGTGCCGGAGCCGGTCGCGGTGGGCGACATGTGGGGTGCCCCGTGGGGCACCAGCTGGTTCACCGTCACCGGCACGGTGCCCCACGAGTGGGCGGGCCGGACGGTCGAGGCGCTCCTCGACCTCGGCTTCGACGAGAACATGCCCGGC
Source organism: Streptomyces sp. NPDC096176 (assembly GCF_044763255.1). Classification (NCBI taxonomy): domain Bacteria; kingdom Bacillati; phylum Actinomycetota; class Actinomycetes; order Kitasatosporales; family Streptomycetaceae; genus Streptomyces; species Streptomyces sp. NPDC096176. The sequence goes on from NZ_JBIWFV010000003.1 coordinate 359,404, forward strand.
TTCCAGTGCGAAGGCCTCGTGTACCGCCCCGACGGCACCCCGGTGAAGGGCCTCAACCCGCGCAACCAGTGGGTCCGCATCGGCGCACCGGCGGCAGGGGGTGAAGAGGTACGGCTGCACATCGAGGCGGCGTCCAACCCCGTGATCCTCGACTACCACCCCTTCGTGCCGACGCGACTCGGCGACAGGGCGACCGCGGGCAGCGACCCGCAGTACAAGCTCACCCGCATGGATCTCGCCGTCTTCGACGAGACCGTGTGGCAGCTCGTCCTCGACCTGGAGGTGCTCGGCGAGCTGATGCACGAACTGCCCGCCGACGGCGCCCGCCGCCACGACATCCTGCGCGCCGTCGGCCGGGCCCTCGACCACGTCGACCTGCAGGACGTCAACGGCACAGCCGCCGCCGCCCGCGCCCAGCTCGCCAAGGTCCTCGCCACCCCCGCACAGCCCTCCGCGCACCGCATCAGCGCCGTCGGCCACGCCCACATCGACTCGGCCTGGCTGTGGCCGCTGCGCGAAACCGTGCGCAAGGTCGCCCGTACCACCTCCAACATGACGGCCCTGCTGGAGGACGAACCCGACTTCGTCTTCGCGATGTCCCAGGCCCAGCAGTTCGCCTGGATCAAGGACCACCGGCCCGAGGTCTGGGCCAAGGTGAAGAAGGCGGTCACGGACGGCAGGTTCGTGCCGTCGGGCGGCATGTGGGTCGAGTCCGACACCAACATGCCCGGCTCGGAGGCGATGGCCCGTCAGTTCGTCCACGGAAAGCGGTTCTTCCTTGAGGAATTCGGCATCGAGAACGACGAGGCATGGCTGCCCGACACCTTCGGGTTCGCCGCAGGGCTGCCGCAGATCATCAAGGCCGCCGGCTCCAAGTGGCTTCTGACACAGAAGATCTCGTGGTCGCAGACGAACAAGTTCCCCCACCACACCTTCCAGTGGGAAGGCATCGACGGCACCCGGATCTTCACCCACTTCCCGCCCGTCGACACCTACAACTGCTCCATGAAGGGAAGCGAGATCGCCCACGCGGCGAAGAACTTCAAGGACAAGGGCGTCGCCAGGCACTCGCTCGCCCCCACCGGCTGGGGCGACGGCGGCGGCGGCACGACCCGCGAGATGGTCGCCAAGGCGGCGCGCCTCCGGGACCTCGAGGGCTCCGCGACCGTGAAGTGGGAGACCCCGGGGGAGTTCTTCACCAAGGCGCAGGCCGAATACCCGAATCCTCCCGTGTGGGTCGGCGAGCTCTACCTGGAGCTGCACCGCGCGACCCTCACCAGCCAGGCGAAGACCAAGCAGGGCAACCGGCGCAGCGAGCACCTGCTGCGCGAGGCCGAACTGTGGGCGGCGACCGCCGCCGTACGGACCGGGGCCGACTACCCGTACCAGCAGTTGGACCGGATCTGGAAGACGGTGCTGCTGCACCAGTTCCACGACATCCTGCCCGGCTCCTCCATCGCATGGGTGCACCGCGAGGCCGAGAAGACCTACGCGGCCGTGGCCGCCGAACTGAACGAGATCATCGACGCCGCCCAGCGCGCCCTCGCCGGTGCCCCCGCCTCCGGCGGCGAGCTGGTGTTCAACTCCGCCCCGCACGAGCGTCACGGCGTGGCGGCCGGGGCCGCGGCCGTCGCCGCCCCCGGCGGCAGTGCCCAGCTGACCGAGCGTGCGGCCGGCGGCTTCGTCCTCGACAACGGCCTGCTCCAGGTCGAGATCGACGCCCGCGGCCTGGTCGTCTCGGTGTACGACATCGGCGCGGAACGCGAGACCGTCGCCCCCGGCCGGGCCGCCAACCTGCTCCAGATCCATCCCGACTTCCCCAACATGTGGGACGCCTGGGACGTCGACGAGTTCTACCGCAACACCGTCACCGACCTCACCGACGCCGACGAGGTCACCGTCGCCGGCTCGGCTTCCGCCGCGGTGCGCGTGGTGCGCAGCTTCGGAGACTCGAGGGTCACCCAGGTGCTCACCCTCCCCGCCGGCGCCAAGCGCCTCGACATCGACACCGAGGTCGACTGGCACGAGACGGAGAAGTTCCTCAAGGCGTCCTTCCCGCTGGACATCCACGCCGAGCGGTACGCCTCGGAGACCCAGTTCGGCCACTTCCACCGGGCCACCCACACCAACACCAGCTGGGAAGCGGCCAAGTTCGAGGCCTGCAACCACCGCTTCGTCCACATGGAGGAGCCCGGCTGGGGCGTCGCCCTCGTCAACGACTCGACCTACGGGCATGACGTCACACGCACCGTACGGGCGGCTGACTCCGGCACCACGACGACCCTGCGGGTGTCCCTGCTGCGCGCCCCGCGATTCCCCGACCCGGAGACCGACCAGGGCGTTCACCGCTTCCGCCACGCTCTCGTGCCCGGCGCCTCGATCGGCGACGCGGTGCGGGAGGGCTACCGCATCAACCTGCCCGAGCGCCGCGTCGGCGGCGACACGGATGTCGCACCGCTGGTCACGGTCGACAACGACGCGGTGGTCGTCAGCGCGGTGAAGCTCGCCGACGACGGGAGCGGCGACGTGGTGGTGCGCCTCTACGAATCCACAGGCGGCCGGGCGCGGGCCCGGGTGGTCCCGGGCTTCCCCGCCGGTGCGGTGGCCGCGACGGACCTGCTGGAGCGCCCTCTCACGGACGTGGCACAGCCCGAACCGCACGGTGGTTCCATCGATGTGACCCTGCGCCCGTTCGAGCTGGTCACCCTGCGGCTGGTCCGCGCGTCCTGACGGAGGCGGCGGCCGCTCTGCGGGTGTCCGGCCTGGACGTCCCCTCAGACGGGGCTCCTGCCCGCCGTGCGCATCCGCAGGTAGGCATAGACGCATCCTGCGAGCGCCAGGTCGGACAGGAGCATCAGCCCGATCGCGTACGACCCCTTCGTGCTGTAGACGGCGCCCATGATCAGGGGCGGCAGGAAGCCGCCGAGTCCACCCATCGCGCCGACGATGCCGGTGACGCTGCCGACCTGCGCCTGCGGCGTGACTCTGGAAAGGAAGATGGCGCCGCTCGCGGTGCCCAGGCCGGCCGCCATCGCGAGGAAGGCGATGGTGCCGATCCAGAACAGCGGTGGGTCGAAGGCCACGACGATGGCGAAGACCGCGACGACGGCGAGGGCCCAGGCGGTGACGACCACCATGACGGCGAGCGCCACGGCGACGGCGATGAACGGCAGGTTCTCCCCGCGTTGGTGGATGCGCGGGGTGAAGAAGCCCGACAGGGCGACGCCGCCGGTGCCCGTACCGGATGCAAGGGGACACGGGCACCGCCTGGTGGGGCACCGGGTTCCTGGTGCTGTCGTTTCTCGTGGTCCTCGGGCTGTGGCCGGCCGACCCGGAGGACCGGTGACCATGTTTGCGCGCACGGCCCCGGACCGGGCCTCGGGTCTTTCGTCTGGCCGGATCAGTGAGGGGCCCCACGTCCGAGGGGCGTAGGGGAGGGTCTGGTGGGGGAGGAGCCATGCCGACCGACGACAACGCGGCGAGGTGCCACGGCACGCGAGCCCGGCACGATGCAAACGAAAGAGCCTAGACGAGCACCGTGCCGAGGAGGGGCCGTGCCGGGTCGGAGAGGCGCGGGGCGTCGCCGCTCATGTCGGACGGCGACTGCGGCGCCTCCTCCGGGGCCGGTCCGTCGGGGGAGCCGACGCCGGTGTCGGGTGCAGGTTCGGACGGCGGGGTGACCGGCTCTGACGGCTCGCCGGGCGCCGGCACCGACTCGGACGGCGGGGCGGGCGGGGGCTCGGAGGCGGGCGGCTCTGAAGGCGGCGGCGTACTGCCGTCGGACGGCGACACGTCCTGGGAGGGCGACGGCTCCCGGGAAGGAGGCCTCGTCTCCTTGTCACGGGAACCCGTGTCCCCCGCCGGGCGTTTGATCCACCCATCGTCGGCACGGAGGACGAACTCCTCGACGGGCCGGGCCGCCGGCGCCACGACGACGACATTCGAGGCACGGTAACCGGGCCACGCGTCGCCAGTGGTGCGCGGCGTCTCCTTCTGCGCCACGGGCGGCAGCAGCGGATTGCCGCAGGCACAGCGCACCCTCGGCACGCCGCGGTCGTCGACCAGCACCGCGGTGCCCGCCTGGAGCACTGCTTGGTAGGCGGTCGGCTCGCCGTCCTTGAGGCCGTGGTTGGTCACCCTCGTGTCCATCCTGAGCTGCACCGGTGTCAGGGAGCGCAGATACGCGGGAACCCGGGGCGGCTCGATCTTCTGGACCCGGGCGAAGGCCCGGTTCGTCGCGGGCTCGGAGGACAAGGCCTTGATCTGCTTCTCCACGTCGCAGCTGGCCGTCCTGCGGGTGCCCCCGTACAGGCCCGGCGTCGAACCCCTCACGCTACGGGTGACGTTCGGGGGATTCGGCGACCCGCTCGGTGCGGCCGTGGGCGTCGACGCAGGCGGAGAACTGTCCTTCGCCGTCGACTCCGTGAAGGGATCGGGCCCGGTCGAACCCGCGGCCTGGAGGAAGACCTCGCCACCGCCACCGCCAGTGCCACCGGGCCCGCCGCCGTCGGGGCGGGTCAGTACGACGGCCAGAACCACGGCCGCCACCAGCACCGCGGCGATCGCCGCGATCCTCGGGGCCGAGCGCCACCAGGGGCGCCCGGGTCCCTCCGGCCCGCCGGGCCCCGCCCCGCCCCTGCCGCCCGGGCCGCTCGGCGGTCCGAGCCCGCCCCCTGACGCGCCGTCCGACGGACCACCGGGCGGGGGCGGCGGCGCGGAACCAGGTTGCGAAGGACCCGAGAGCGGGCCCGAGGGCGGACCTGTCGGGCGTCCGGAGGACGGCGGTTCGGCACTCACGGGCTCTTCTTCCCGGACGTAGGAAGGCGGAAGAGGGGAAGTTCTCCCGCTTTAGGGCTTACCGTGCCTATTGTGTGCCTGGTCTCCGCGCCGGTCGCAAGCCGACGCGGTCGGCCCCACCCGAGGGGCGGGGCTCACCGGCCGTGCATAGCGTGGCAGCGTGAGTCATCAGGCATCGAACCGCCCGCACGGAGCGAGGCGCCCGGCCCACGGCTGGCCCCACGCGCTCGGCGCGGTGCTCGCCGGCCTTGTGACCATGATCGTCACCGCCGCCCTCGGACTGTGGGCGGCCGGCGCGGCGGACCTGCCGGACGGCGGATTCCTGCCGGTTGTCGCGGCCGTCGTCGTGATGGCGGCCTTCGGATCCGTGGAGGTCGCCGGAGACGCCGGAGCGATCGCGGAGACGAGCGCCGGAATCACCGCCCTGCCGCTCTCCGTGACGCTCGTCGGAGCCCTGACGATCGCCGCCGGCTTCCTGCGGCCGCTGCGGCACCGCGCCGTCGCCTCCGCCGGGGAACTGGTCGGTTGGGCCGCCCGATTGGCCGTGCTGTGGGTGCTCGCCCTCCTCGGCCTCGCGGCCCTCGCCCGCCACACCTTCGACATCCCCGTCGAGGACCCGACCGGCGGCCTCATCGAGGACCTGCTGGACATCACCCCCCGCGTCGGCTTCCGCACCGACCTGCCGCTCACCGTCCTGTTCGGGCTGCTCTGGCTGGCCGCCGTTCTCGCCCTGGCCGTCCTCGTCTCCCGCGGCGCCCCACTCCCCGCACGGCTGCTGCCCTTCCAGGAGAGCGTGCGCCCCGCCGCATTCGCCATGGTGACGCTGCTGCTCACCTACGTGGCGATCGGGGCGGTGATCGGCGTCGTCGTCGCGCTGACCCGCGAGCGCACCGCGGAGACCTTCGCCGTGCTCTTGCTGGGCCTGCCGAATCTTGTCTGGCTCGCGCTCACCCTCGGCCTCGGCGCCACCTGGGACGGCAAGGTCGAGGGGCCCTTCGGGCTTCCCATGCCGAGGATCCTCGACGAAGTGCTCCGCACCGGCGACATGGCCACCCTCAATATCTCGGCCCTCGCCGAACGCGACGGGCGCGCCTGGTGGCTTCTTCCGGTCGCCGCGGTGCTCCTGTCGGCAGCGGCGTTCCTGATGGCGGTCCGGTCGCCGGCCCGTGTGCGGCCCTGGGAGCACGCCCTGCACATGGCCGTCGCCCTCGTGCTCACGGTGCTGACCATCTGTCTGCTCGTGCGGCTCTTCGCGCATTACGGCCTGTCGCTGCTGGGCATCGGGGACCTCGGCGGCGACCTGGCCGGGGAAGTGGCACTGCGACCACACCTCTGGACGGCCCTGGGTCTCGCGGCCGCATGGGGACTCGTCACCGGATTCCTCGGTGGTCTCCTCGCCTCGCGGGTCCACCGGCGCGGCGAGGTCGCCGCGCCTCGTCAGTGACGGCCGTTCGGCCCTTCTTGCTGACGCGGGCGCGCCGGACCGGTGAGCACGGGCAGTGCCCAGCGCGGCGGCTCGGGCACAGGGCCGGCGTCGTCGGGCGGCGTTGCGCCACGCCCCGCCACCACCGTGGCCGGACGGCCGACCTCGTCCGTCCCCCCACCGGCCGCCGCCCCACGCAGGCCCGCACGCAACGCGGCCACGAACGCGCCGCACGAGCCGAAGCGGTCCTCGGGGCTCTTGGCGAGGGCCTTCGCCAGGACGCCGTCGACCGCGCCGGGAAGGTCGGGCCGGTGTTCGGTCAGCGGCGGTGGGGCGTCGTACTGGTGCGCCCACAACAGGGCCATGTCGTCGTCGCGCCGGAACGGCGGGCCGCCGCTCAGGGTCTCGTAGACGACGCATCCGAGGCTGTAGACGTCGCACCGGCCGTCCACCGGGCGCCCGGAGATCTGCTCGGGTGCCACATAGTCCAGCGTGCCGACGAACTGGCCAACGGTCGTGAACCCGCTCAGCGACAGGGACTTCTTCGTCAGACCGAAGTCCGTCAGATAGGCGTGCTCGGGATGGTCGCTGTCGATGCCCTCCGCGATCAGGATGTTCCCCGGTTTGACGTCCCGGTGCACCAGGTCGCGGGCGTGCGCGGCGTCCAGCGCGGACGCCACCTGGGAGGCGATACGGCCCGCCGTCGTGGCGGGCAACGGGCCCATGCGGTCGAGCAGCACCCGCAGGTCCTGCCCCGCGACGTAGCGCATGGCGATGTAGAGAAGGCCGTCCGTCTCTCCCGCCTCGAAGATGGGCACGATGTGCGGATGGTCGATGGACGCGGCCACCCGTGACTCGTGCGTGAAGCGCCTGCGGAACGTGTCGTTGCGGGCCAGTTCGGGAGCCAGCAGCTTGAGGGCGACGGTGCGGTCGAGACGCAGGTCCCTCGCGCGGTAGACCACCGCCATGCCACCGCGGCCGATCTCGCGCTCCAGCCGGTAGCTCGCCACCTCCCTGCCGACCAGCTCGGACGGCCCGCCCCCCTGCATCAGCGGTCACCGCCACGGGCGGGCGGCTCCTCGGCCCGCTTGACGACCCGCGGCGCTTCGGGAGGTTCGTCGTCCGTCCCGGGGCCCGGTCCCGCGGGCTGAGCGCCCTCCGGGTCCACGACCTCCGTGAGTTCGTGCCTCGGCCTGTCCGCCGAGCCGGCGTCCCGCACCGGACGCCGGCCGCCAACGGGCCCGTCGGGCCTGCCGACGGCCTGCGTCGCTTCGGGAGATCCGGCGGTGGCCGAGGGCGATCGCGCAGGCTCCGGCCCATCGGCCGGAGCTTCCGGTCGCGAGGCAGGGCCGGACGAGGTCGCGTACGTGGTGAGCCGGAGCCCGTCGCAGTACGCCCAGCGCTCGTGCTCGCCGTCGTAGAGCCACACCGACTCGCCGTCCACCACCAGTCCCACCCGCAGTCCCCGCGTCCGGTCGCGGAAGGTCTCCCCGTCGGACAGCCCGTCCGCCAGGTCCTCCGCGGCACGCCGGTAGCGCGTCAGGGTCTCGCCGACCCGGGCCAGCAGCGGCCGTGGATCCGCCGTACGGGCCACGGGCCGGCCCGCGGCGGGCGGCTCCTGGGGTACGGGGACGAGCAGGCGCGCGTCGACCCACGCGGACCAGCCGTTCGCGCACACGATCTGTCCCCACTCGCCGCGCCGCTCGGCCAGCAGGACCGGCAGCAGCGGGTCGAGCGGGGTCGTCGGCCTGGACACGTCCGGCGACTCCCAGGAGGGCATGCCCGACTGCGGCACGACATGTGTGGCGCGGAAGTCCCGGGTGGTCATGGCGGTCGGCGCCTACTTCCGCATGATGGCGGGCTCGTGCCGACGCAGCAGCCGGGCCACCAGGTATCCGAACACGACCGACAGCACCACCAGCATCCCCATGTCGAGCAGCCACACCCCCGCCGCGTGCTCGAAGAGCGGATCGGCGGTCAACTTGCCGGGGACGATGCGTCCGAGGTCGATCGTGCCCGCCATCGCGCCGAGCGCCCACCGGGACGGGACCAGCCACGCCAGCTGCTCGACGACCACCACGCCGTCCAGCTCGAGCAGGGCGCCGCAGAAGACCACCTGCACGATGGCGAGGAGCACCAGCAGCGGCATGGTGACCTCCTCCTTGCGCACCACGGCGGAGATCAGCAGGCCCAGCATCATCGCCGTGAACGCCAGCAGCGCGACGGCCGCCGTGATCTCGAGGAGCGGCGGCAGCAGCACACCCTTGCCGCTCGGCGCGTCGAGGTCGACGCCGACCAGGGCGACCAGGGTCAGTACGACCGCCTGCAGCACCGTGATCGTGCCCAGGACCACGACCTTGGACATCAGATACGCGGATCTGGACAGACCGACGGCGCGTTCACGCTGGTAGATGGCCCGTTCCTTGACCAGTTCGCGTACCGCGTTCGCCGCTCCCGTGAGCACGCCGCCGACGCAGAGGATGAGCAGGGTGTTGAGCGCCGTTCCCCGGTCGAGCCGGCTGCCGGCCAGTGCGCGGGCCATGGCCCCCATCACGAACGGCAGCGCGATCATGATGACGAGGAACGTCCGGTCGGCGCCGAGCGCGGCCGAGTACCGCCGCACCAGCGTGCGCAGCTGGGCACCCCAGCTCTGCGTCTTCGGCGGCTCCGGCACCGGCCCCACGGCCGCGTCCTCCGCCCGACGCGGCTGCGCCGTGGCACCCACGATGTACCGCCGGTTGAAGCGGGACTCGCGGTACGCCCCCGCCCAATCGCGTTCCCGGTCGTTCTCGAAGGCCTCGAACGCCTCCGGCCACTGAGCGAACCCGAAGAAGCCGAGAGCCTCGTCGGGCGGCCCGTAGTAGGCGATCCTGCCGCCCGGCGCGAGGACCAGCAGCCGGTCGCAGACGTCGAGGCTGAGCACGCTGTGGGTGACCACGACGACCGTGCGCCCGTCGTCGGCCAGGCCGCGGAGCATATGCATGACCGACCGGTCCATGCCGGGGTCGAGGCCGGACGTCGGCTCGTCGAGGAAGAGCAGGGACGGCTTCGTCAGCAGCTCCAGCGCCACGCTGACCCGCTTGCGCTGGCCGCCGGAGAGGCTGTGGATCGGTTGGCCGGCGCGCTGTTCGAGGCCGAGTTCGCGGATCACCTCGGCCACCCGGGCGTCCCGTTCCGCCCGCGCGGTGTCCTGGGGGAAGCGCAGCTCGGCCGCGTAGCCGAGGGCGCGGCGCACGGTCAGCTGAGCGTGCAGGATGTCGTCCTGCGGTACCAGCCCGATGCGCCGGCGCAGCTCCGCGTAGTCGCGGTACAGATCGCGGCCGTCGTAGAGGACCGTGCCGTGCTCGGCGGGGCGCAGCCCGGTGAGCGCGTTCAGCAGTGTGGACTTGCCCGCCCCGCTCGGGCCGACCACCGCGAGCAGGCATTTTTCGCCGACGGGGAACGAGACGTGGTCGAGAAGTGTCCTGCGCCCGTGGTCCACCGACACCGCCAGCCCCTGCACGTCCAGGCAGACCTCGCCGGTGTCCACGAACTCCTGCAGCTGGCCGCCGACCAGAGCGAACGCCGAGTGGCCGATGCCGACGATGTCGCCGGGCGACACCGGAGCCCGGTCGACGGGCCGGCCGTTGAGGTAGGTGCCGTTGTGGCTGTCGAGGTCGACGATCTCGTACGTGCCGTCGGGGAGCGAGCGCAGCTCGGCATGACGGCGCGAGACGACCAGGTCGTCGACGATCAGCTCGTTGTCGGGCGCCCTTCCGATGCGCAGGGTGCGGGTGGGCAGCGGGCGCACGCTGGTCGGCCTGCGAAAGGCGCCGGTCGCGGCGGGCACCGACACGGCGGACGGGCGCTCGGGGGCGGGCTCTGACGGGAGAGGCGGCGGGGCGGGCTCCGAGGGGAGGGGCGGCGGGGCGTGGTCCGTCACCACGGCACGGGGGCCGTCGGAGGCGCTCCCGAACCGGATTTCCGTACCGGGGCAGACGCCCCACGCACGGATCCGCCGGCCTTCGGCGTACGTGCCGTTGGTACTGTCCTCGTCCTCCAGGGTCCAGCGGCCGGCGACGGCGCGGAACACCGCATGGTGCCAGGAGACGCGTGCGTCGTCGATGACAATGTCGCTCAGGGGGTCACGACCGACGTGGTACGCCCGGGTCGGATGGATCACCGTGAAGCCGCTGTCGGTCTCCACGACGAGTTCGGGCGCGGTCGGCGTGCCGGACCGCTCTGCCATGTTCGAATTCTAGCGATGTGTGCACCCTCCCGCCCGGGGGAGCGGCTCGTGGCCGCCGCGCCCAACTGGCACGGGGAGGGGCCGAGTCGATGCCGCGTGTTGCGGGAAACGGATGTCCGGGGCACCCTGATGCTTACCCAGAAGCGACACAGGCTCACTCTTCGTACTCGGGGGCCGCATACGAATGACGGGCCGTCGCGGTGAGGAGCCACGGTCATGAACGTCCCGGTTGCCTGCCACTACAGAATCGAAGTGCCGGCCTCCCCAGAGCGCATTCCCCGGATACGGCGTATCCTCGCCGCGCATCTGCGGCACTGGGGCCTCGATACCCATGTCACACCGGTCTGCAGCGCTGTCGACGAACTCGTCGACAATGTCGTCCATCATGTCGACGGCGACAAGACGTGCGTGGTGGAGCTGCGCTGGACGGGCCGTCATCTCAACGCGTCCGTCTCCGACCTGGATCGCACCCTGCCGAGGCTGCACACCTCGTCACCCACCAAGGGCGGGCTCGCCAAGGTCGCGATGCTCAGCGACAGCTGGGGAACGTGTGCGACGGACGAGGGCAAGGTGATCTGGTTCAGCCGCCGGGTGAAGGAAACCCAGCGCGTCCTGTGCGGTCCGCAGGTGACCAAGCCGCCGGTCCGTGAGTTCAGGCCGATTCCGCTGGAATCAGTGCCCGCCGACCGGTTCGACGCACCCGCCCTCCACGTAGAAGCCGTGCGGTGACACGTCGATGTCCTTCCCCACGAAGATGTCTCCGGTGACGCACGGGCCTGTCTCCGGGACCGTCACCGTGAAGTGCACCTGGCCCGACCACTCGGACACCTGCACATTCTCCTCGGGGTAGCCGAGCTCGACGAGCGCGCCGGTCATCTGACGGGCGCTCGGTGCGGCGGAGCCTCTGGCGGTGTCACGTGCCCGGGCGATCCGGTCCGCGTGGGCCGCCCTCCCCCTGCACTGGGCGGCGCCGTCCAGCGGCACCTGCTTCTTGAAGGCGTGGTTCTCCGCGTACGTGGGGTTCTCCGGCGGCGGGCCATCCTCCGTGGTCCGCGACGGCGAGGGGCTCGTTGCCGCCGGGCGACCGTGGCAACGTGCTGCCACGTCCCTTGAACATCCGGTCGTGCTGCCCCGATGTCGCCTTCTCCGTCCCCGTCCGGCCCTGCTGCGCGGAGGGCGCGGCGGAGTTGGCCTTCACCGATGACGGGGTGCGCGCCTCGACACCGCAGCCGGTCAGCGCGACAGCGAGGAGCGTGGCGGGGTGGCGGCCGTGTCCCCGGTCACCCCGACGGTGTGTCCGGCCGTCTCGGGCCCGACGGGCGTCGCGGGCCTGGCCGAGGACGGTCGTCGCACGGCGAGTTGCTCCGTTTCCGGTGGCCGTCGGCGGGCAGGACGATTGTCAGGGACCGGTCGGACCGTCGCCTGAGTACGCGTACTCAGGCGACGGTCGCGGGACTTCATGCCGCCCTTGGGTCCTGCCGCTCCGCGGGGTGCACCGTCGCGAGCAGCCGGAAGAAGTCCGCCTCGTTGCCCGCGAGGCCCACAGCGCGCAGTGCGTCGTCCGCCTCCGCCATCGGCCCGGCCAGCAGCGGGACCGCGAGCGGCGCCCGCTGAGGATCCGCCAGCACGGCCCTGGTGGTCTGCAGCAGTCGCACGTACGCCTGGGCGGCGGCGAGCTCGGGATCGTTCATCTCGCTGTTCCCCTCGTCAAGGTGTCGTGTCGTCAAGCATCTCCCGAGCCACTGACAAGGGGCCTGCGGCAACAGCGAAGCCGGCGGCCCGCCCAGGGGTGGCGGACCGCCCGCTCGACGCCTTGGGAACTAGAAGACGCTCACGCCGTAGGCGCTGAGCGCCTCGGTGACGGGCTGGAAGAACGTGGTGCCGCCCGAGGAGCAGTTGCCGCTGCCGCCGGAGGTCAGGCCGAGGGCCGTGCTACCGGAGAACAGCGCGCCGCCGCTGTCGCCGGGCTCGGCGCAGACGTTGGTCTGGATCATGCCGTAGACGATGTCGCCGTTGCCGTAGTTGACGGTCGCGTTCAGGCCGGTGACGGTACCGCTCCGCAGGCCGGTGGTGGAGCCGCTGCGCTGTACGGACTGGCCGACGTACGCGTTGCCGGCGCCGGTGATGTCGCGGTAACTGCCGTTGTAGAGGTAGACACGGCCGTCCGCTGCCGCCGCGTTGGAGTGGCGGATGATGCCGTAGTCGTTGTTCGGGAAGCTGGAACCGGCCCTGGTGCCGAGCACCGTCGTGTTCGACGAGTTGGTGTACCAGGTGCTGCCGATGTTGGTGCAGTGACCGGCCGTCAGGGCGTAGTAGGTGCTGCCGCTGCGGACGTTGAACCCGAGCGAGCAGCGTCCGCCGCCCGCGTAGATGGCCTGGCCGCCCGCGATGAGCTTGTTGAAGGTGCCGGGCGTGCGCTTGATCTCCAAGGCGCCGGCGCGGTCGCCCGCCGCCTTCTTGATCTGGGCGATCTCGGCGGACGAGACGGTCGAGTCCGCCGTGACGACGAGCTTGCCGCTCTCCTTGTCGGTGTACCAGGCGGTGCCGGGCACATCCGCTCCGAGTACGGCGTCACTCGCCTGGGTGAGCTGGGCAGTGGTGGCCCGCGCGGAGTCGGCCGGTTCGGCCATGGCGGACGGGACTGCAAGCGCGGATGCGGCCACGAGTGCGGAAGCGACGGCGATCAGCCGCGCGCCTCTCGAGACGTTGCTGAGGGGTGACAGGCGCTTGATGTTCACTACATCCTCCGGTGGGGGATCCGGGGCCCGCTGGGTGGTCGGGCCCGTCAAACGCGCCGGCTGCCGGAACGTGACACGAGGTGCTGCGTCATGATCCTGACAACCGCTGCGCAACGAATCCTGGGCTCCGGCCCGTTTCCCGACAAGATCGCCTTTCGGCCGCTCTACGCGCGTCCATTGGGCAGGGCTGCCGGGGCGCCGGGGGTGGCGGTCATCTCCGCTGCGTGGCCTCCGGTCGCAGTGGGCGTCTCCCGGCGTGGAGGAGGTCGTCGGTGACGGCGGAGCAAATTCGACGGATCGTTTGCTGACACGCCGTCAGTCAGTCGGTGTGCCGGAGGTGGTGCCGCCGTCGCGCATGTTGCCCTCGGGGTCACAAGCGGAATGACGCTTTTCGTTTTGGCTGCTCAGGGTCGACAGGGGCTGACCGGCGAGTGATCACTGCGCCGATGTGCCAGTTTCGATTGCTTACTCCGACGTCCGGGGGTTGCCCCGACCCGTTGCAGTGGCTCCCGCACATCCGCTGTACCGGGCCCGCCCCTGCGTCGCGTCCGCGAAGAGGCGCCTTGCGGGCCGTCCGCCCCCGGCGTGCCGGCGCGCCTCGGACGCGGAGGCGACGGCATCGCCTGCCCCTGGGGTCGCGCACACCACACCTTTATGCCTCAATCACTCCCGTTCGACCGGCGTCAACGGGTGGCCGAATATCGACCGTCGTACGGTGACGCCATGTGCTGGAGCGCGACGGCCGATCTCACGGCCGGCACGGGCATCGCGGCCGTCGGCGTGGCATGCGCGGCAGTCGCCGTGCGCCGCCGCCGGCTCAGGGATCTGCCGCTCGCCGCGCTGCCGCTGCTGCTCGGAGCGCACCAGATCGTCGAGTCGGTGGTGTGGCGCTCGGGCGGCGGGGCCGGCCCGGCCACCACCGTCTGGGCCGTCATCGCCCTGTCGGTGCTCGCCGTATGGGTGCCGTTCGGGGTGCTTCTCGCCGCGTCGCCGCCCGTGCGCGGCAGGCTCGTCGCTCCGGCGGCCTCCGGTGTGATCGTCGCGGCACTGCTCGCGCTGCGGATGATCACCGGCACCGTGACGGCGGAAATCCGACGCCACACCGTCGGCTACGCCGTCGACCTCCCGTATGCGCCACTCCTCGTCGCCGCCTATCTCCTCGCCACCGTCGGTTCCCTGCTTCTCGCCGGGGGCCGGGTGCTGCGCCTGGTCGGGGTGCTCGTGGGGGCGGGCGCGGTGGTGTGCCTCGCGCTGTGGCGTACGGCGTTCTTCTCCACCTGGTGCGCGGTCGCGGCGGTGGTCTCCGTCGCCCTGCTCGCCTGGGTGTGTCGTCCGGCGGGCCGAGGCACAGGGCGGGACCTTGCGGACACGGCATCGCCGGGTCACCCGCCCCACTAGTTGTGTCCGTGGTCAGACGGATACCGACGCTCGCCGGGAGCGGGTGCTCGGGGTCAGTATGGGATCGCACTCGACCGTGGCACTGCCCTGCCCCGTACAGCGCCCAGCGGGCGGGTGGCTCGTGGCCCGCCGCAATGCCGGCCGGCACACAGCCGCCGGTGGCCGGCGGCGCGAGCGCGTACCGCCCCTCGGTATCGTGGTCGTGAGACCCGTCTGCCGGCCTGCTCCGTCGATCAGCCTCATGCTCGCCCGGGTGACGGGGACGCGGTCCGTGTCCCGCACCCGGGGGCGGAGCCGTGCAGGCCCGCCGCCGAGCGCGCCGGACCAAGGTCCGTCTCCGCCATGTCGTCCGGCCCCGAGGCGACCGGCCACTGGTGCTCGACGTTCTCGCGGGCGGGCAGGAAGGCGGCCAGTACGAACCCGACGAGCACGGCCGCCGTGGCGATCAGGAACGCGATGCGGAAGCCCTGCATGCTCGGCACCTCCGCCGCGCCGACGCGCACGGAGGTGTGCGCGAGCACCATGCCGATGACCGCGCTCGACACGGACGTGCCGATGGAACGCATCAGCGTGTTCAGCCCGTTGGCCGCCCCGGTCTCCGACGGGTCGACGGCGCCGATGATCAGCGTCGGCAGCGACGAGTACGCAAGGCCGATGCCGGCGCCCACCACCACGGAGACGACCACCGTCTGCCAGGCCGCGCTCATCAGCCCGAGACCAGCGCCGTAACCGATCGCGATGATCAGCAGACCGAGCATCAGCGAGACCTTCGGTCCGCGCCGGGTCGAGATCCGCGCGTACAGCGGAGCCACGAACATCATCGTGATGCCGAGCGGGGCGACGCACAGACCCGCGACGACCATCGACATGCCCAGGCCGTAGCCGGTCGACCGGGGCAGCTGCAGCAGCTGGGGGAGCACGAGGGAAATCGCGTAGAAGGCGACTCCCACCATGATCGAGGCGAGATTGGTCAGGAGCACCTCCCGCTTCGCGGACGTCCGAAGGTCGACCAGCGGCGTCGAACTGCGCAGCTCCCACACGCCCCACAGAAGCAGCAGCACCGCGGCCCCGCCGAACAGGCCGAGTGTGGTCGGCGACGTCCAGCCCCAATCGGCGCCCTTGGTGACCGGCAGCAGCAGACACACGAGTCCGGCGCTCAGCCCGAGCGCGCCGAGCCGGTCGAAGCGGCCGGGCGCGCGCAGCGGCGACTCCGGGACGACAAGAACGGTCAGCAGCATGGAGAGAAGGCCCAGGCCCGCGGAGGCGAAGAACAGTGCGTGCCAGTCGGCGTGCTGGGCCACGAGTGCCGCGGCGGGGAGCGCCAGCCCGCCGCCGACCCCGATCGACGAGCTCATCAGCCCCATCGCGGCCCCGAGCCGCTGCGGCGGCAGCAGATCGCGCATGATGCCGATGCCGAGCGGTATCGCACCCATGCCGAAGCCCTGCAGCGAGCGCCCGACGATCATGATCAGCAGGTTGTCGGTGAAGCCGCAGACCAGGGAGCCGAAGACCATCACCGCGAGGCTGGTCAGCAGCGTCCGGCGCTTGCCGTACAGGTCGCCGAGCCGTCCCATGACGGGGGTCGCGACGGCGCCCGCGAGCAGTGTGGCGGTCAGCACCCAGGTCGCGTCGGCGGGCGACGCGGCGAGGAGCGCCGGCAGGTCCTTGATTACCGGGACCAGGAGGGTCTGCATCACGGCGACAGCGATGCCCGCGAAGGCCAGGACGGGCACGACGCCCCTGGTTCTGTCCTCCGGAGGGTCCACGGACATGTCCCGGGGCGTCCGCGCGGGCTGTTCGGTTGTCGGCTGCGGCATGCGGGCGCCTCCGGGGGCGGCGGTCGTGAAGGAGCGCCGGGCGATCGGCCCGGCGCTCGTGAGCGAGGGCGGGCGTCTGACGCCGTCCGCCCGAAGTACGTGAACCTTGAACATTCTTACGGTCCGCAGATATTCCGGGCCGCTACACCTTTCTCCATGTTCCGGCCGGAGGGCGCGTGGGTACCCGACGGTCCCCGCGGTCCGCCTCGGGCATCCGGCCCGGGTCGGCTCGCACCAGGACGGCCGCCGGGTCAGGCTGGAGTGGTTGCGGAGACTGCACGGCGGCGCGCCGGGAAGCAGGAGCAGGACACGCGGGGACAACATCCCGAGAGGCAGGAATCACGGTGAACAGTGCACAGGAATCCGCGACGTCCGTCGCTGTGTCGCTCAGCGGCTGCTCCAGGGAGGACGCCGACGCCGTCTTTCGCGCCCTGAGCCGGTCGTTCGACTCGGAGCGTGAGGCGGGGGACACCCCCCAGTACGTGTCTGAGGGGCACATGACGGTGTGGTCCTCGATCTTCGACGTGGCCGAGCCGCACGGCGAGGCGGAGCCGGTGCGGCTCGCGGCGCCGGTGACGGCGGAGCTGCAGGGCGGCTACTGGGCCGTGGACCGGATGCAGGCCACGCTGGCCGCCGCCTTCGACCTGGTGGAGGAGGGCATGGCCGCGGGCGACCAGGAGAAGGACGTCCAGCTGCGGCTCTGCAGCGGCGTCCACCAGGACGAGATCTGACGTCCGCGCCCCGTCGCCCGCTCGCCAGAACCCCCGCCCCGGCACGGCACAGGACCAACCGGGCACAGCAGCAGGAGGAGGACCGCTCATGCCCATCGCCACCGTCAACCCAGCGACCGGCGAAACTCTCAAGACCTTCGAAGCGCTGGGCCCCGAGGAGATCGAGCGACGTCTCGCCCTGGCCCGGTCAGCCTTCGAGCACCACCGCACTCTGCCCTTCAAGGACCGGGCCGCCCTGCTGAACCGTGCCGCCGACCTGCTGGAAGAGGACCAGCAGGACATCGCCCGGGTGATGACCACGGAGATGGGCAAGCCGATCGGCGCCGCCCGCGCGGAGGCGGCCAAGTGCGTCAAAGCCATGCGGTGGTACGCCGACCGCGCCGAGAAGCTCCTGGCCGACGAGCAGCCGCCGGCCGGCGACGTCGAGGACTCCGGAGCCGCACGGGCCACCGTGCGCTACCGGCCGCTCGGCGTGGTACTCGCCGTCATGCCGTGGAACTTCCCGCTCTGGCAGGTCGTCCGCTTCGCAGCGCCCGCCCTGATGGCCGGCAACGTCGGCCTGCTCAAGCACGCGTCCAACGTGCCCCAGACCGCGCTGTACCTGGAGGACCTGTTCAGCCGTGCCGGATATCCGCAGGGCTGCTTCCAGACCCTGCTCGTCGGCTCCGGCGCCGTCGAGTCCGTCCTGCGTGACCCCCGAGTGGCCGCCGCGACACTGACCGGCAGCGAGGGCGCCGGCCGGGCCGTCGCCACCGTGGCGGGAGACGAGATCAAGAAGACCGTGCTGGAGCTCGGAGGCAGCGACGCCTACGTCGTCATGCCGTCCGCGGACCTCGAGCGCGCGGTGGGCACCGCGGTGAAGGCCCGCGTCCAGAACAACGGCCAGTCCTGCATCGCCGCCAAGCGGTTCATCGTGCACACCGACGTGTACGACGACTTCTGCGACCGCTTCTCGGCCGCCATGAAGCAACTCACCGTCGGCGACCCGATGGACGAGGCCACGGACGTCGGCCCGTTGGCCAGTGAGCAGGGCCGTCAGGATCTCGAGGAGCTCGTCGACGACGCCGTGCACCGCGGCGCGACGGCACGGTGCGGAGGCCGCCGGCCGAGCAACCTCGACCGCGGCTGGTACTACGAGCCCACCGTGCTGACCGGTATCTCCGAGGAGATGCGCATCCATCACGAGGAGACCTTCGGGCCGGTCGCCGCCGTCTACCGGGTGTCCGGTGCCGACGAGGCCGTCGCCGTCGCCAACGACAGCCCCTTCGGCCTCAGCTCGAACGCGTGGACCCGCGACGAGGCCGAGGTGGACCGGTTCGCCCGGGATCTCGAGGCGGGCGGCGTGTTCTTCAACGGGATGACCGCGTCCCACCCGGCGCTGCCGTTCGGCGGTGTCAAACGGTCCGGCTACGGGCGCGAGTTGTCCGGTCACGGAATCCGCGAGTTCTGCAACGTCACGACCCTGTGGCACGGCGCGCAGTAAGGAGAACTGAGCATGGTGCGGTTCGGATACACGATGATGACCGAGCAGGCCGGCCCGCGGGAGCTCGTGGGCCATGTGGTCGCCGCGGAGAAGGCGGGCTTCGACTTCTCCGTCATCTCCGACCACTACTTCCCCTGGCTTGCCTCGCAGGGGCATGCGCCGTACGCCTGGAGCGTCCTCGGAGCAGCCGCCCAGGCCACGTCGCGCATCCCGCTGATGACCTTCGTGACCTGCCCGACCACCCGCTACCACCCGGCGGTCGTCGCCCAGAAGGCCGCGACGGTGCAGCTGCTGTCCGAGGGGCGCTTCCGACTCGGACTCGGCTCCGGCGAGAACCTCAACGAGCATGTCGTCGGAGCCGACTGGCCGGCCGCGCATGTGCGCCTCGAGATGCTCGGCGAGGCGGCGGGCATCATCCGCAGGCTCCTCGACGGCGAGCACGTCACCCACCACGGCGCGCACTTCGACGTCGTCGACGCCAAGCTGTGGGACGTGCCCGAGGAGCGGGTGCCGATCGGAGTCGCCGTGTCGGGCGACAAGTCCTGCGCGGTCGCCGGCCGGACGGCGGACCTGGTCATCGCCACCGAGCCGAAGCGGGAACTCCTCGAGGCCTTCGACCGGTACGGCGGTTCCGGCAAGCCTCGCATCGGACAGCTGCCCGTCGCTTACGACACCGACCGCGATGCCGCGGTGAAACGGGCTCACGACCAGTTCCGCTGGTCCCTCGGCGGCTGGCGGGTCAACGCGGAACTCCCGGGACCCCCCTCGTTCGAGCAGGCCACCTCACTGGTCACGCCGGACGACGTGGCCGAGGTGATTCCCTGCGGTGACGACGTCGGTGCCTTCACCGAGGCGGTGCGCCCCTATGTCGAGGCGGGCTTCACGGAGGTCGCCCTCATCCAGATCGGCGGCGACCAGCAACAGCCGTTCCTGGACTGGGCGCAGAGCAAACTGCTGCCCGCGCTGCGCGCACTGTGAGGCGGTGAGATGGGCGGCAGCGCGGTCATCGTCATCGACATGATCAACACCTATGACCATGCCGACGCCGACCTGCTGCTGCCTTCCGTCGAGAAGGTTGTGCCCGCCGTCGTGCGGCTGTTGGAGAACGCGCGCGACCAAGGCGTCCCTGTCATCTACGTCAACGACAACTTCGGCGAGTGGCGTTCCCACCACGGCGAGATCCTGCGGACCGCGCTGTCCGGCGACCACTCCCACCTCGTCGAGCCCTTGCAGCCCGACGAGAACTCGCTCTTCGTCGTCAAGGCCCGCCACTCGATCTTCTACGAGACGCCGCTGGCCTACCTGCTCGGTCGGTTGGACGTCCGGCACGTCGTACTCTGCGGTCAGGTGACCGAGCAATGCGTCCTGTACTCCGCCCTCGACGCCCATATCCGCCACCTGGACGTGAGCGTGCCGCGGGACGCCGTCGCCCACATCCACGAGGACCTGGCGGACGCCGCGTTGCGGATGATGCGGCGCAACATGGGCGCCGAGATCGTCACCGTCGACACCGTCCGGTTCTGAACCCCGCTTTCACGTACTGCCGGGCGGCGCCGCAGCTCTTCCGAACCATGAGCCGCACCACCAAGAAGCGAACGCCAGTGCCGGCCCGCCCCGTGCCGTGGGATGATGCCCCGGTACCCCATGGTCCTGGAGGTCCGCGGGTGGCTGACTCGTACGACGCGGACCCGCAGGAAGCACCGTTGCCCCAAAGGGTGGCCGCATTGAAGATCCGTCCGACGACGGACCCGCCGGGAATGCAGGTGACCGGCGAGGTCGTCCTGACCACGCACGACGCGTGGGAACATGCCCTCGAGGACCTTGTCGCAGGGGAGGGCGACGTGCATCTGGACCTGTCCAGCGTGACGTTCGTCGACGTCGCGGGGGCGTCCGCGGTGGCCGTCGCGGCCCAGCACCTCGGCACAGGACGACGCATGATCCTGCAGAGACCGCCGCGCGCACTGCGCCGTGCGCTGGAGATGTTCTGGCCGGATCTGTCGGTGATCGAGGTGACGCGATGACCCGCGTCGCCGATTCGTTCGTCCACCCCGCGCTGTTCTACCGGGGCACCGAGGAGTATCTCGCCGGGACGGTGCCGTTCATCCGGGACGGTCTCTCCGCGGGCGAGCCGGTGGCGGTTGCGGTCCCCGGCCGCAAGCTCGCACTGCTGAGGGCGGAGCTTGGGGCGGATGCCCAGGCCGTGCACCTCGTCGACATGGAGGACGCCGGCCGCAACCCGGGGCGGATCATTCCCCGGGTGCTCCGGGCCTTCGCCGACGCCCATCCGACCGGGCGGGTGCGCATCATCGGCGAGCCGATCTGGCCCGGCCGCACGCCGGTCGAATACCCCGCCTGTGTCCAGCACGAGGCGCTGATCAACGTCGCTTTCCATGGCCGGAGCGTCACCATCCTCTGCCCGTACGACGCCGCAGGGCTCGACGCCGAGGTCCTCGCCGACGCGTACGCCACGCATCCCGTCGTCGTCGAAGGAGGCAGACAGGAGCGCAGCGGTACATATGACCCCGACGGTGTCGTGGCCGCCTACAACCGGCCGTTGGTCCGACCGCCGCACGCCGACCCGTTGACCTTCGACGCCGAACGCCTCCCCGAAGCACGGAACTTCGCGGTCGGACAGGCCAAGGCCCTGGGCCTGTCCGGCGATCGCCTGGAGGACTTCGCCCTGGCCGTCGCCGAGCTGACCACCAACAGTGTGGTGCACGGCGGCGGGTCCGGCACCGTGGCGGTATGGGCGGAGGACGGCCAGATCCTCTGCGACGTCAGGGACTTCGGGCAGCTGAACGACCCACTTGCCGGCCGCCGCCCGCCCGCCCGCGACCAGATCGGCGGCCGGGGCCTGCTGATGGTCCACTACCTCTCGGACCTGGTCCGCGTCCATACCGGCCCGGAGGGCACCGCGATCCGCTTCCACCTCGCGACCTGACGGCGCCAGGCGGCGGCCACCAGAGCGAAGACCCAGGTGGCGGCAGTACGCGACGGAGACTGCGGCTATCCTGTGGGGCGCGCGCCGACGCGCGTTCAGCCCGCCCGGCAACGGGTGAACCACCCGACATGCCGGGGCCTTGTTCGGTGGCACGGCGGAAACGGAGCCGTCATGGACCAGCTGCACTTCGAGACGATCACCTCGTTCATCGAGGACCGGCTCCGCCCGCTCTTCGACGCCGGGACCGGCAGCGACCACGGCTTCGGGATGGACGACACCTCCCGGGCCCTGCGCGCACTGCGCGGCACCGTGTCGAGCGCGGCGGCGGTCAAGGGCATCCTCGAACAGCGCCCCACGGCCGAGGCAGAGCTCCGACAGGTCATGGACCAGACCATCGCGTACAACTGGGACCACCTGGTCGCCGTCGCACGGCACTGGGAGGACCACCCCGACTTCCGGCCCGCCTTCAAGCGCGGCTCCTGGGACTTCGACACCGAGCCGACCGGCCCGGCCGCCGCCAAGGGCTGAGCGGCGAAATCCCAAGACCGTGAGGGGTGGCACATACGACGGCCCGGCGGCCCCGTGCACAGCGCACAGGGCCGCCCGGCCGCTCGGCATGGGGCCGCCGGTCAGACGTTGGGCACCTTGAGCTTGTCCCAGCTCGTCTTGCCCGGAACGCCGTCCGCGTCGCTGCCCGAGTAGCCGAGCTTGCGCTGCCAGGCGGCGTACGACTTGCGGTCGGCCTCGGACCAGTCGGGCCCGGGGCCCACCTCGTACCGTCCGCAGCCCTCGGCGACCAGGCGCTTGCCCATCGCCGTGATGATGGCGCTGCGCCGGCCCACCTGGAAGAACGCCGCACCCGGAAACGGCTCGTACGTCGGAGCGGGCGGATTCGTCGGCCCCGGCGGCTTGCCGCCGAGCCGTTCCCGGATACGGCTGCGCATCGAGTCCATCGTGAACCCGCGCGGATCGACCTTCCCCGGCTGCCACTCCTTGTGCCCGATCACCGAGCGGTACGTCCAGCCGTGGGCACGGCAGATCGCGGCCGCCGCCTTCTCGACGGCTTCCAGCTGCGCCGCCGGCCACGGGTCCTTCCCGTCGCCGAGGTTGATGCACTCGAAGCCGTAGAAATGGCGGTTGCCATCGGTGTTGGCCTCGTTGTCCGCGGGCAGCGTCGACTCGTTGATCACGGCGCGCAGCACGTCGTCGTCGCCGAGCCCCGCGTGGTTGGCGCGCCCGTTGCCCACGAGGTACACCGTGCCGTCCTTGGCGATCACCCCGTGGCAGAGCGGGCCGGGCAGGCTCGAGTGGCCGTTGTAGCAGAGCTCGACGGAGCTCGAGGTGCCCGAGGTCACGGTGTGATGGATCATCACACCGTTCACCGGCCCCCAGGGGCCCTTGTGGTTGCGGTTGTGTGTGCGCCAACTGCGGTGCTCGACCACACGCAGTCCCTCGTTGCGTAAGGCTCTGAGCAGTTTGTCGGCGGTCAGAGGCGTTGCCATCGTGGTGCTCCTTCCGGGAGACGGTCAGTTCTCGGGCCGTCCCTGATCGTTTTGCCCGGTCGCGGGCCCGGCCGAACTCCCCGAGGCGGAACGCTCCGCCGCGACGGCCTCCTCCTCCGCGCTCGCCTCCGCGGCGAGCGCCTCCGCGTCCGCCGCGGGGATCGGCGCGGCCAACGGTCCGAAGACCAGGCGGAGATCGGCCACCGATCCTTCGCCGAGCACCCACGCCAGCGGCGCGTGGTGCACCCGGACGCCGTGCGGGGAGCGCAGCAGGGGGCGCCGGGCGGCGTCCGTCGGCCACTCGACACTGCCCGTCGCCGTACGCGCCGGCACCGTCCAGAAGTCACCGCTGCGGTACGTGCGTCCCGGCTCGAAGTACACGAACACCCCGTCCTCCAGGGACAGCCAGGTGCCCTCCTCGATCCGCAGCGCGCCGCCCCGCGACTTCAGCGCGCCGCCCTTGGACCGTCCGGAGCCCGCAGGGCGGGAGCCGGGGCGGTGGTCCCAGCGGCGGAGGTAGGGGTGCAGCTCGGGGCGGCGGCCCACCGTTGGATGCGGCTCAGCCGAAAGCCGCACCCGGCGTCCGGGCAGGTCGAGTTCCTCGATCCGCAGCAGCGGCAGGGGCTCCCGGCGGCTGGTGTAGGCGGTGTCGACGAACTCGACCCAGTCGCCCACGTTCAGATCGAGCTTGTCGTCGCTGCCGAGTGACGCCAACTCTGCCCAGGTGCCGTTGAGTTCGTCGACAGGGAAGGTCACGGAGCCGTTCTCCCTCGACCACTTGAACGTCGCGTCCTTCGCCGCGCCGCCCTCGTGGATCTCCACCCGGTACAGCTGGTTCTCCGGGCCGCGGTAGCGGGCGTCGGGCTTCACCAGGCACGGGTCCTCGTCCGCGTGGTCCGGCCGTTCGCTGCGTGCGGCCAGCCGGGCCGTCGGCGCCTGCGCCGCCGCCCACTTGTGGAACGCCTCGCGCACCTGGTCCTTCGTGGCGCCGTCCTCCACGTCCAGCTCCGAGCCGGGCACCGGCACCACCTGCCACACCACCTTCAGCCTGGCGGCCGTGTCAGGCATCGCGGACCCGAGCGCCACTTCACGCAGCAACGGGTCCTCTGCGGCGGTGACCGTCCGTTCCCACACCTTGAGGCAGGCCAGATAGGGGAACTGGGTGGGCAGCCGGTCGCCCGGCCGCTCCGGGTCGCGGTACCCGTCGGGCTGATCCCAGTACGTCCACGTGGCAGGCGGCTCCGGGGTGTTCGGGGCGGCCTCGTCCGTGCCGCCGTCGTCGACCACGGGGACGCCGGGCGCCGGGCGGGTCGCGTCGACGAGGATGCCGTCCACGTAATAGCGGCCCGCGCCGATGGACACGTCGTCGAGCTCCCGGCTGCCGCCGAGGAAACGCACCTCGAATCCGGCCGCGTCGCGCGGGCCGCCGTGCGCGCCGATCAGGTCGGACGCGACGGTACGGGCCTGGTGCAACTGGATCGCCGCCTGCTCGTTGGCGTCCGCGTCCAGCTGGACACGGCCCTGCTGCGCGACCACCGCCGAGTAGTGCCGGTCCGGCCGGAAGGTGTCACGGGAGATGTCAGCGTGCATGAGGAGGGGTCCCCCTAGATGAGATTCGCCAGTCGGAAGAGAGTGGTGTCAGGTGACGGGGATGATCCCGGCGTCCGTCCCGGCCGGGATGTACTCGGCGAGCCGGGCTCGCAGGCTGTCCTCGCGCTGCGGCTCGTACAGATCGTGGAAGACGCCCATCTGCGAACCGTCGTCCGCGCCCCGCCGGATCTCGTCGGGGCAACCGTCCGAGAGCCGGCCGTAGTCGGGAGTGCCGTACCGCTCACCGGCAAACAGCGGCCGCACCGGCGGCGTGGCCCCGCCGCCCGCGAGATCCGGTTGGCACCGGTGGCGGCGGGGAGTGCGCGAGCCGGGCGGCACATACGAGAACCGCAGACAGCCGACGCCCCGCCGGGCCACCCGCATCCGGCCGGTGAAGATACTGTTGCCGCCGATCTCGACCGCGTGCGTGTGCACTTCGCCGATGACGGTGGTCCGGTACACGTGCAGCACCGCGTGTGCGTGACGGCAGTCGGGGGCCGACAGCGCGGCACGGTCGTGACCTGTGGCGTCCAGGACGCTGTCCCGGATGTGGATGGGCAGCGGATCGTGATTCACCTCGTCGCCGACGACCTCGATCGTGCCGAGGATGCTGCGCTCGATCTGCACGCACGCCGTGGTGCGGTCCAGGACCAGGCTCGGCTCCTCGGGGGAGTGCGGATCGCACTCCGGCTCCAGCGACCAGCCGGGCACCAGCGTGCAGTGCCGCAGCACCACCGCGCCGACCGGACCGCTGACGTTGAGCCCCCGGCCGGTGACGAGCAGCCCGTCCAGCACGATCCGCGGCGCGTCGGGGCCGGGGCCGCAGTCGTCCTCGCCGGCGCGGACGTTGAGGGCGTCCGGCCGGTTGCTGTACCAGTCGAGCAGCCGGATCACCGGGCGGCAGCCCTCGGCGGCCCGCAGCTCCAGCCGGTCGCCGCGCTCCAGGTCGAAGTCCAGTTGCTCCTGGTAGGCCCCGCTGTGCGTGATCTCGATGACGCCTTCGGGACCGCAGCGGCCGGCCCGCCGGTCGCCGCGCCACTGCTCGTACGCGTCCATGATCCGCTGGAAACGCTGCCCGGGGCCCACCCGGTAGAACTCCGCCGCCGGCGAGGTGTCGCGCTCGCGCGGGTACTCGCCGCCGCCGATGTCGTCGCCGAACGCGTAGTGGTACGTGACCCACACGCCCTGCCGGGGTGCGGAGCGCGAACCGAAGGCGATCCGGCCGAGCACCGGGTCGACGGCCACCTGACCGCGCCGGGGCCGGTAGCGCCACTGGGAGAGATCCGCCACGACGAGGTCGGACATCGGCACCGGCTCGTCCTGGCCGTCCCGCCAGATCGTGAAGCTCTTGCCCGGCCCGTAATGGTCGGCGAGCCGTTCGGCGAGCTGCCGCCGTCGGATGTACGCGGGCACGTTGTCGATCGTCGCGATGTGCGTCGCCGACGGCTCCGACACCGGCCGGGTCACCAGCGGGCTGTCGTTGCCGAGGATGGAGAACGTGTACAGGCTCCGCGCCCGGTCGATGCAGTAGGCCGGCGCGCGGGTGACGTGGTACGGCTTCAGCCGCCATACGAACAGCCCCACACCGGCGGGGGACCAGCCGCCCTGACGCCGGGCGGAGCCCGCCCTGCGCACATCGACCGACCGGGCGGCCGTGCCGAACGGGCCGCCTGCCAGGTCGAGTCCGTAGCCGTCCCGTACGTCGCCCGAGCGGCCGCGTCCCAGCCGGCGGGCATCGGCCGCGGGCGTGCCCGAACCGTACAGCCTGACCGGCTGCTGGTGGGACACGAGCCGGGAGAACTCGACCGCGCGGGCCGGCCATCCCGCGACCTCCTGTGCCAGTTCCTCCAGCAGATGCAGGGTGCCCTTGCGCCGTCGGTTGGCGACGGTCCGGGCTACGTCACGGCGCGGCGCGAGAGCCTCGGCGAGTCGCCGGCGCGACTCGTCCTCGCCCGCGTCGCCCAGCCCCTGCGTCTGCACCCGCTCGTAGCCGGGCAGCGGCGTGTAGCCCACCAGATCGCCCAGATACGGCAGCGCCCAAGGGGCCGCGGTCTCCACGAACAGGTCCTCGTAGCCCTGTTCCACGCCGTCGCGCACCCGGTCGACCTGCTCGGCGATCACCGCGAGGAGCGCGCGCAGCGGCTCCCCGTGCTCGGCGTCGCGGAGCCGGTGCCACTGCGGCAGCAGCTCCCCGAGCCCGTCCGGTTCCCTGCTCATGCCGTGACCTCCGTCAGAATCAGTGTGTCGGCGACCTGCGGTGTCAGCAGGGCGAGTTGGGCGGGCCGGATACCGCGGAAGACGAACACGGCGCGCCCCTTCTCCAGCGGACGTGTGTCGGTGATGTCCGGGTTGAGCCGCAGCAGCTCGGCGAGCGGGATGCCGTGCCGCCCGGCGACGGCGGTCAGCGTTTCGCCGCCCTCCGCGGTGACGCGGTACACCACCTCGTCGTACTCGGCGAGCCGCGCGCCGACCGCCGTCCGGGGCTCACCGATCCGGTCCGCGAGGCCGGCCAGCTCACCGGGGGTGACCGAGGCGGGCACCCCCTCGAACACGTCGACGTCGACGAAGTCGACCCCCGGCACCCGGTGGGCCCTCGCCATCACCTCCGAAAGCCGCGCCGGACGCCCCAGCTCCCTGCGGACCGGCCCGAACTCCCGCAGCAGAGCCTGCCGCAGCCGGGGTTCGACCACCCGCCAGCTGTGGTCCGTGGCGACCTTCACCCTCACCGTCAGCAGCAGCAGGACCAGCTCGCGGACGTCGACCCGCACCGGCAGCCGCGCGTCGCCGTACTGGGCGAGCGACGACCGCAGTGCCCGCAGCACATCGGAGTCGGCGGCGATGGGGATGTCGTCGACGCCGGAGACCGTCACATGCAGCACCCGGCGACGCCCGTCGAAGACCTCCCGCGCCACGGCGCGGCCGATGCCCGCCCGGGAGCGCGCGAAGTCCTCGTAGTCCCGCACCGATACCAGCCGGTCGAGCGCCGAGACGGACAGCGGGACCGTGCGCCGGGTCAGTCCCGGCCCGTCGGCGTCCGCGCCGCCCGTCGCCGCCTGCGGGTTGGTGACACCGGTGACGCCGAGCGGGCGGGTGACGGCCTGGGTGATGCGGTTCGCCCGCACGTTCGCCGCCCGGCCCGTGCCGAAGCGGTAACGGGCCCGGACGTTCTCGCTGCCGCTGGGGAGCCGGGCGCCGTGCACCCCGTCGCCGAACGTCACCGTGGTGCGGCCGTCGCCGGTCGTGCCCGTCACATAGACGCGATCGCGCGGCCCGCGCCCCGCGAGACTGTCCACCTCGTGCCACAGCAGACCGTCCACGCGGACCTCCAGCGCCGGTTCGGCGCCCAGGGGATTGTCGGCGGGCAGCCACGTCAGCGGCGACTGCCACAGTGCGAACGTCTGATGGGCGCGATCGGCGTCGCCGCTGCCGATCGGTTCGTCCCTGCTCTCCCCGTGGGTCGCCGCCACCACATTGCCGAGCACGCGGACCGTGTCCCGACGGTAGCGGTAGGCCAGATCGGTGGTGAGCGTCAGCCTGGTGTGCACATGATCGCCGGGCAGCAGCGGGTCCACTACCTGCTCGACGCCGGCGACGGCCACCACTTCGGTGCCCGTGATCCCCGTCCCGGCGGCCGCGCCCGGCAGCACGTCCGTACGCTCGCCCGACACCACCAACTGCCGGCCGGGCCGCAAACCGTCGTACAGCTCGGCCAGTTCCAGCTCGTTGCCGTGGACGTCCTCGCCCAGCGGCTCGTCGGCGAGCCGCAGCGGCTGCCCGGCCGCGTGGACTGTGGCGTCACGGATGTTCGACAGCAGCACGTCGTGCTCGTCCAGCCAGGGGTCCGCCAGCGTCAGCTCCGTACCGCGGCCCGTGATGCCGAAGTCGGTGTACACGGCGCTTCGTACCGCGGTGACCCTGGTGGTGACGAAGGCGAGCGCCGGGTCGCCGGGAATCCCGTTCGGCGGCGCCTGCCCCTTACGGGGACGCTCGACGGCGACCCAGCTGCCGACCGTGATCGAGTCCTGTACGGAGTCGAGCGCGAGGACGTGCCGATTGGCGGGCTCCGGCACCGTCGCGATACCGATCTCGACGTTCGCGGGCTCAGTGCCCACCGTGTACCTGACCGTCAGTTCGTGGTCGCCGTGCCGGATCTGGTGGTGCTCACCGGGTGCCAGCAGCCAGCTCTTCGTCTCGCCGTTGTGCACGGCCACACGGACGCGGCCGTCGTCGCCGGGCCGCGACACGAACAGCGTCCGCTCGGGCAGCCCGTCCTCCAGCCGGGCCGTGACCCCCGGCTCCTGCGAGTCCGCCGGCCGCCGGCTCAGCCAGCTCAGGTCGTGGTCCTGGCCGGACCGGGTGCGCAGCGTGATCCGCCCGGGGCCCAGGTCGAACGACTTCTCCGACGGCAGATTCTCCGACAGCTGCACCGACGAACCCGTCTCGGTGTGCTGGAACTCGGCGCGAACCGGAACCCGCCCCGCCGGGTCGTAGACGACCCGCATCGAGGTCAGCGCCGCACCCGTCAGCGGCCAGTCGGTCTGCCTGATCACCCGGCCGCGGGCGTCCTGCACCGGCCTCAGCGGCGCGGTCGAACCGAACGGGGCCGCCCGCACCCGCATCGCCAGCACCTCGTGCAGCAGCGGCTGCGGCGCCGGGGCGGCCTGCCGCCACGCCGGGTACAGGCCGTCCGCCACCCGCGGGTCCAGCGCCGACAGCAGTTGCGCCCCCAGGTCCGAGCCCGGCGCCGACTCGGGGTGGGCGCCGCCGGAGCGGGCTCCCGCACCGGGCCGCACATCCCTGGTGCGCAGCGCGGGCAGTACCGCGCCGAGCGCCATCAGCGCCGAGGCGCCCGGGGACGGCAGCGTCTGATCGGGCGGTGCCGGGCGGGACGGTTCCAGGTCGGCGGCCCGCTCACGCAGATCGCCGACCACCGCCTCCAACTGCTCGAACCAGGCGGCCACATCCTCGTGCGCCGCGGCCACGACCCGAGCCTCCGCCAGCCGTTCGTGCGGACCGGCGAGGCGCGCGGCAAAGGCGGCAGGCGACTTCACCGAGTCCAGATCGGCCCGCAGCGGGGCCAGCACCTGGGCGTCGAACTCCTCGATGTACCGGCTCACCGGCCGCGGGTTGGGGTTGTCCGGGGCAGGCTGCCCGTCCTCCACCGCCCGCTCGTCCTCGGTGATCCACTCCCGCAGTTCGTCGACGAGCTCGCTCAGAATCGGCGGTGCCGACTGCGGCAGACCGATCACGGTGACGTCGTCGTCCCGGTCGATCCGTATCCGGGCAACGGTCAGGAGGCGGCGGTCGCCCTTCGTGGCGGCAGGGCCGTCACCCTTGCCCCGTTCACCCCCGAAGACGAAAAGCAGCCGGTCCCCGGTGTTCAGAGCCGACACCGTCCCCGCGATCTGGATCTGCGAACGCCGCGCGAGGTCGGCCGGGACGAGCAGTGACGGCCTGCGCCGCCGCACCGCCAGTTCGTTCCACGACGCGCGGGCGGTGAGGTCCTCGCCCGTCTCGAACACCTGGGACTGCTCGTCGGACGTCGTCGGCACGCTGTTGCTGCGCGCGCCCCGCGGAATCACCACGGAGACCTCGGCCTCCCGCGGATCCCGGTCCAGCGTGTACGCGAGATGCGTGTCCGCGGCGACACCCGGACGGGGACGGTGTCCCACCAGCCGCCCGAGCAGCGCCAGCGAACGGTGCTCGTTCGCCGTGCGCAGGTACGCCTCGTCCGCGATGCGCTCCGAGTGGAACGTGAGGAGGTCTCCGACGACCGCCCACGACTGCAGCAATCCGATCGCCGGATCGTCGGGCGCACGCACCGTAAGCCCCCGCAGCGCCGGATAGGCGGGGGAGGCCAGTCGGTCCAGCATGGCCGCCAGGAACGAGCCGTACTCGCCGACCCGGTAGTCCAGCGACGTACGTCCGGGCGGGTTGTGCAGGGTCGGCGGGGCTTGGCGCTCGCCGTGGCCACCGCAGCCGCAACCGCACATGCCGCTCATCGCGCACCTCCGCCGAGCTCGATGGACAGCCGCCCGTTCTCGGGCCGTTCGGGGTCGTTGTCGCAACGTGCGATCTCCAGCGGGCCGAGCCGCAGCACGCCTGCCTCCAGTGCCGTGTCGTCGAAGCCGTCGGGGTTGTACGTGGTGTCGGGCCGCCCGGCGTCGAAGAGCCGTGCCAGGCGGGTCACCCGTACGCTCTCCACGCCCTGGACGGCCGCCGCCGCGGCCACCAGGCGGCTCAGCCGCACCGGTTCGCCGAACGTGAGCGCGTCCGGATGGAAGAAACCGAGCCGCCCGTCGGCCAGGCGTCCGCGACCCAGCAGCCGGTACAGCTCGGCAAGGATCTGCCCGTGCTGATGCCCGGGCGCGGCGCACACCGTGAGCCCGATGTCGAGCGGGACCACGCGTGCCGGTCCGACCACCAGGTCGTGGCCGATGCGCCGGTAGCTCTCGAGCGCGTGCGACACCGAGTCGAGCAGCTCCGCGTCAGGCTCGCCGGCGCCCAGCGCGTCGATCGCCACATGCGCCTCCTGCACGCTCCCCGTCCAGCGGATCTCCGCGGCCGCCCGCTGAACGCCCGGCAGGCCGGAGGCGAGGGCCGCGTAGTCCGCGGCGGTCACCGCCCGCATCCGGGTGCGCTTCAGATCGAGCGGAGCGAGTTGCCGCACCCGTTCCAGCGGCTCGGGTTCCGTGCCGCCCACGGCGGGAAGCGGATTGCGCACCCCCGCCACCGGCAGCGGGTCGCCCGCCTCGGTCTCGTCCGGCTCGCGGCACAGCACCAGATGGTTGATCGCCTCCGCGCCGACATTGCCCGGCGTGCCGCCGCCGAGCCGGTAGTGCAACTCGAGGCGCGCGCCGGGGCGGGGCCGTGCCCCCTGCCTGCCGTCGCCGAAACGCAGGGCGATCCGACCGTCGTCCTCCAGTTCGCCCACGACGTGCCGGTCCCTGGCGCCGCTCGCCAGCAGATCCCGCTGCGGCGTCCAGACCTCGTCGCCGTCCGTGACGCGCACCGCCGGCAGCGCCTGGCGCGGATCCTGGACCAGGGCGGTCGCAGGGCCTCGTAGTTCGGCCTCGTCCGGGTGCAGCCCGCCGGCGTACGCGGGCCCCCATGTCCGCGCGATCTCCCAGGCGATGTCCCCGTCGAGCACCGCGCCCGCCCGGGCCCTGGCCGTCAGCACGCCCAGCCTGCGCCGCTTCGACGTCAGCAGCCGCTCGCTGCGGTGCAGCAGCTCCCGCAGCGCACGGACCGGGTGGCGGCGGAGCTCGAACCGCTCCAGTACCTTCAGCCCGAACAGCACGGTCAGTTCGGCGATCTCCTCCTCCGTCAGCCCGTCGCAGTCACGGGCGCTGCGCCACAGCTCCACCAGCCGCTGCCGCACCCGCGCCGGGATGCCCGCCAGCCGGACAGCCTGCCCGGCGCTGACATGCGCGGGCAGCGGGAACGGCACGCACTGGACGACGGGGGAGCGCTGCAGCCGGGGACGGAACCGAGGCCGGATCCCCGGGTACACGACTTGGGCCAGCAGGGTCTCCAGCGCCTCTGCCTGCTCGTACGCGGTGCTCGGGACCACCTTCTCCCGTCGCCGTCCCGCCAGTTCGAGGCCGAGCCCCGCACGGGCCGTCTCCGCTTCGCCGACGACGGCGGACAGCTCCCGCATGTGCTCGGCGGTGAGCAGCCGGCCGTGCCGGGCCCCGTCGAGCCGTGCGGTGATCAGGTCGGCCGTGGCGTTGCCGGCGTCCGGATCCCAGCAGCCGAAGCCGGCGGGGTCGCAGGAGCCGAGCACCGCCGGATCCGGCGGCACGGTCACGGTCTCCGGCGACGGGCCGCCGAACGTGAGCGACCGCCCGTGGTCCACCAGCGCCACATTGGCCCGCGCCACAGTGACATCGCCGACCGGCTCGCAGTCACGGCCCGCACGGGTGGTGAGGCAGACCGGGAACGCGGGCGCGTCCTCGGCGGCCCAGGTCACCTCCAGCACCGGCTGGTCGCACAGCGCGTCCACGACCGGGGTGACGGAGGTGAGCCGTACGGCCTGCCGGTGCGCAGGGTCCGCGTCTCCCGGCGTCCCGGAGCGCGGCCCGCGCACCTCCTCGATCAACAGCACGTCACCCGGACGCAGTTGCAGCCTGCGCGTGGCGCACTCCTCGTCGGCCCAGTCGTCGCGCAGGGTCGCGGACGTGGCCCCCTCCGGGAGCGAGCAGACCTCGTCGCCCCATGTCCAGAAGCGGATCGTGTTGTGTTCGGGGCGCAGGACCAGCGGCTCGCCCGCCACCACCGGCTCGAACACCTCGACGGAACCGCGCTCCCCGAGAACCGCCAGGTCACGGTCCTCGATCACCGCGCCGATCTCCGGACGGTCCCGCGGCCCCAGCGTGCGGACGTCGACGGCGGCGAACCGGAACGTGCCCGGCAGCAGCGTCAGCTCCCGCGCCACCTCCACCGTGACGAAGGCGCGCGCATTGCAGCCGTCGTGCATCGGATAGTCGATCAGCCGCACATGGCGCCGCACCGACACCCGGCGGCGCGCCGTGTCCAGATACGCCTCGGTCGCCACGGCGTCCTGCTGGTAGCTGATCCGGTCCCCGGTGTGCGCCAGCAGCTCCACCAGCGTCATGCCGAGATCCGCCGGGTTGCGTTCCACCCAGCCGGGTGTGGTCAGCGCCAGCCGGTCCAGGATCAGCCGGCGGATCGAGTCGTAGTCCCGGGCGGTGTAGTCGATGACCGGCGCCGCGGTGGGTGCGGGCGTCGGTTCCGGCGGACCGCCCGCCGTGTCGTCCTTGCAGTCCAACGGTGTCGGGCAGTCGGCACGGAAGTCGAACTCGGCCGAGTAGTACCGCTGGTCGAAGCCGGGGAAGGGCTCCGTACCGGGCCGGCCGTACGGGTCCGTGTCCACGACCGAGAGCCGGTAGCGGCTCGTGTCCCCGGACCGGTCCAGTGTCACCAGCAGCCGGTCGTCGAGTTCCGGGTCCTCCTCGCGCTCCATGGCGACGTCGACGGCCTCGATGCCGGTGATCCGGCGGCCGCCGTCGATGCGGATGTTCTCCGGGCAGAGTCCGTGCGGAGCCTTGCCGAGGAACGTGACGGTCAGCGTCAGCCCGTCGTCACCCACCTCCACGGTGTCCACGCCGCCGAACTCCGCGGTCCGGACCCGGGCGCGTCGGCTGCCACCGCGCGTGCCCACCTCGTGCCTGCCGCCAACGCGTCCGCCGTCCTGGTGCCTGCCGCCGCCGCGGCGGGCCGGCTCCTCGCTCGTGTTGCTCATGCGGGGGCGCTCCCTTCGAACACCTCGTCGCGACGGCTCTGCGTGGAGCGCACCACGTAGCGCAGATACACCCGGACCACGTTCTCCTCGCTCACCACGTCCAGCGCCTCCACCTCGATCAGATCGCCCAGCCAGCGCTGCAGCGACGCCTGCACGGACAGCTCGAGGGCGGAGGCCAGCTCGGGACTGTTGGGTGTGAACACCAGGTCGAGCAGCCCGCAGCCGAAGTCGGGCCGCATGACACGCTCGCCGGGGCTGGTGAACAGCAACTGCTCCACCAGATCCCGCACATGTTCGTCGTACGAGGCGTGCCCGGTACGCCCGCGCCGGTCGGAGCGGAACGGAAAGGCGATGTCGTCGCGTACGGTCCTCATCGGCACATCACCCCGTGCCGCGCCGCGAGCACGACCGGCGGGCCCTGGGGAACGAGCGTCGCACCGACACAGACGGCCTCCGTCGTGTCGAGCAGCGCCGGCTTCCCGTCGACGAGCACTCCGCCCGCGTGCGGACTCCACCGCACGGAGGTGCAGGGGTGCGGCACCCGGTCGATCGTGTGCGTGCAGCCCGACACGGCGAAAGTGTCGGACCCGGTGTGGACGGGCAGCCCGTCGATCCGCACGTCACTCGGCGCGGACGTGGCGAAGACACGGCCCCCGTGCGGGCAGTGGAGCGCGGCTGCGGCGCTGACGAAGGTCCCGGTGGTCCCGGAGTGTCCGGACATGACTTCTCTCCCCCTGGTCGGTTACTGCTTCTTCGGCACGATCAGCCGGCCGTCGTTGATGTTGACCTCGCCGCCGGTCAGCAGGATCGACGCGCCCTGCCCGTTGGCGATCGTCACGCCCTTCTCGTCGACCTGGATGTACGCCCCGGTCGCGGCCTGGAGCCGGATGCCGTTGCCGCCGGGCACGTCGCCCATCACGAACTTGTGCCGGTCCGAGGTCTGGATGACCACGTTCTGATGCGCAGGCCCACCGGCCAGCGCGTCCGGCGGCAGCTCGGCACTGTCCCCGTACCAACAGCCGCTCCAGATGGGGTAGCTGGGGTCCCCCTGCTCGAACTCCACCCACACGCCCGCCCCGGCCGAAGGAACCACGTACTGCCCGGACTCCCGCCCCGTGAACGGCAGACAGGGCAGCGCCCACGTGGACGTCTCGTCTCCGAGCACGTCCGGCACCTTGACCGTGACACGGCCGATCCGCAGCGGATCCTCGTTGCTCACCACCCGCCCCCGGAACTTGCCGAGAAACCGGTTGTTCGGTCCTGCAGCCATGCGAAGTTCTCTCCCTGGTCCTTGCCTTCAGGCCTCACGGCCGTACGGTGCCGCTGCGGGCGATCAGTCCCTCGCGCGACAGCGTGAAGTTCTGCTGGTACGAGCCGGGCCTGATGTTGTGCGTCACCGACCTCACGTAGTAGTCGCCGTCGTACGTGACCCCGGCGCCGCGCACCCCGACCAGCTCGCGGGGCCGCAGGATGTAGCCGTGCCGGTTGACGTCGAGCGATCCGGAGCCGGAGACGGAGTCCGCCGACACGGCCGCCCGCGCCAGCAGCTCGGCCCGCGCCTGCGCCGACTCCTTCTTGGCCGTGCCGGACAGCGTCCTGCGCTTGAGGGCGGGCGTCGCACGGCGCCCCAGCGGAGGGCGTAACGGCCCGATGTCGGGCTGCGGCAGGAGCACGGTGTCGCGGGTCGCGGGATTCTGCACGCGCGCCTGCGGCTCCTCGCGAGCCGTCCCGTCGTAGGCGAACGTCAGCTGGTCGACGGTGGAGTTGGCGTCCATGTTCACGTTGAGCGCGTGCTGACGCTGCCCGAGCCGGATCTCCGGCCCCCACACGGCGGTGGAGTGACCGGGGCGGGGGCCGGGCTCCAGATAGAAGATGTAGCCGTTGGCGCGGGCGAGTTCATTGACGTAGCTCAGATCGGTGCCCGTCTGGTACTCGACCCTCAGCTGCTCCCGCGGCGGCTGCTCGATCTTCTCCTGGAACACGCGCGACCCGATGCCGTAGTCCGCGTACTTGGCGAGGATGCGGGCCACCCGCTCGGACGGCCGCAGATTCGGATACCGGTCGGTCCGTTCCTCCAGATCCATCAGCACGGTGAGGTCCTCGCCGGTCACGGTGAGAGTCGAATGCCCGGGCTGATTGCTCGCGCCGACCTCCTGCCGCACGATCAGCCCGTCGAGCAGCACGACGGCCGTGCCCCTGACGCTCACGGTGAGGATGACCCGGGTCTTCGGGTCGAAGAACCCTTCGGGGAGCAGCCGGCGCGACAGGGCGCCCTGCTTGGTGAGATCGAACGCGATCTGGAACCCGCTGCGTTCGCCCGCGGTCGTGGTGACCTGGGCGGACAGCAGCGCCTCCGTCACCTCCGGCGGAACGGGCCGGGTCAGCTGGGGGCCCATGTGCAGGGTGACGTGGATGGGCCCACGCCCGACGGGCTGATCAGGCATACCGGTCTCCCGGCGCCGGGAAGCCGCCGGCGTGCGGGATCTCGATGACGCGGCCGGCCTCCTCCGTCAACTCCTGTGGATCCAGCACCGGGTTGGCGTCCGCCAGCTGCCACCACTGTCCCGGGTCGCCGAAATACCGCTGCGCGAGCAGGTCCGGCCGCTCACCGCTGTTGACCGTGTGGGGGGCGCTCTCCCCCCTGGCCGCCTCCAGCGGAGGCAGCAACCGGCGCTTGGCGTACCGCACTTCGGTACCGTCCCGCAGCCGGTGCACACCGATCTCCGCGTCGTGGTAGCGGCTGGAACGGGGATAGGGGTGGGCGCCGGGTATCGCGTCCAGCGCGTTCTCGTACGGCTCGATGCCTGCCATGTCCGCTGCTCAGCCCCTTCCCAGCCCGGCGTCGCGCCCGGCCAGCCCCAACGCCGCGAGCCCGCCGCTGCGCGCGGCCCTCGCCAGACGCTCCTTCTGCGCAAGATGCGCCATGTACAGGTCCGCCCCGCGGTGCCCGGCCGGCAGGTCGCTGACACTGAGCACCTTCATCCCGATGCTCAGCGAGGCCCGGATCGGATTCAGATTGACGTCGAACGCGGACTCGTTGACGGACAGCTCGGTCAACCGCACCGGCATGACGCGCTTGCTGCCCCAGGTGAAGAGGGTGAGCGGCATCTCGATCGGACTGATCTCGATGGTCCCCTTCTTCGTCAGCCGCGAAGCCTCCAGGAGCTGTGCGGTGGTGGGATGCACGAGCATCTCCAGGGTGGCCAACTCGGGATGGATCCCGTCGGGCGCCGCGACCTCGAACTGATCGGTCGCGTCGATCTCGGCGGTGAACTTCCATGTCTCCTCGGCGGGCCCCTTGAGCCTGAGCGCCTCGTTCCTGTCCCCTCCACTTCCCCCGCCGCCCCCGCCCCCCGCATCGCCCGCACCGCCGGCGGCCTGGGGGGCGAGAGATCGCTCAAGGGTGTCGGGGTTGAACTGGAGGACGATGATGCGCTGGGGGGTGCCGCGTTCAGGGTCGACGACGACGATGCCGGAGCGGATGGGTTTGGGTATGTCGGCGTAACGGGTCACTGGATTCCCTCGCTGTCCTCTCGCAGCAGACGCCGGACGTCTGCGGCCGGGTAAGGCGCTTCCTCGGGCCAGGAGGCCGCACGTTCTCGGACGAGGTCGCGGTAGGTGTCCATGTCGTGGAAAGCGAGCGCCTGGACGGCCGTCACCTGCAGAGTCAGCTCATTCACCGCAGAGACCCGAACGTGCACAGCCACCACATCGGGAGAACTCCCCTGGGCGAGTGCCTGCAGCGCCTCCAGCCGCTCGTCGAGGTCCGCGGACTCGTCGAACACGATGCGTTCCAAGGCGGCGACCAGGCGCCCGCCGGGTTCAGGGGCGGAGCCCAGGATGGTGCCGGCAGCCAGTAGAGCCGCGGAGAACTCATCAGGCCCGGGACGGTCTTCGATGCTCTCGGCGATCAGCTCGGAGTCCTCGGGCGTGGCCTCGTTGAGCAGGACGAGCAGCGCGCTGGCACGACCTGCCCGGTCCACATCGGTACCCGCAGTCGGGTCGAGGGACGAGGCTCGCCGGAGAATCATCCTGGCGCGGTCCAGTACCTCGGAAGCGTAGGGGGCGAAGAGGCCGGCAATTCCGTGCCGTTCGCCCGACAACCCGTAATGGTAATGATCGAGTGCGATCCCGATCGCCGGAACGCTGGTGCTGTGCAGGAGTCGGGTGAAGGCGCTCAGTGCGCCATCTCGGGTCCGGGGCGCCACCAGTTCGAGCCGTGCCGCCTCGAGTTCAGGGTCCTCCAGGCGGTGTCTCTGCCAATGGTAGGTGTCGAATTTCTCCATGCTCTTTCCTGGTTGGTGGCCGGACCGCCTCAGCGAGTGACGCGCTTTCCGTTCTTGTCGATGATGAGGGTGATGGCGCCGGGGGGGACGGTGCCACGGACGAGGACCTCTTGCGTGCGTACGACGTCGCGGAGTGCCTGTTGCCTGATTTTCTTGCCAGGCGCCTTGAGATCCCACTCCTGCTGACCCTTCCTCGTCGTGAGGTCGAGAATATAGTCAGGGTTTATATGGGCTAGGTCGATCTTGATGGTGCCGTAGTAATTGAAGCCCTCCGCGGTGCTCCATTCCTTACCTTTAGGGTCGGTGATCTTCCCTTCTCCGATTTTCGTGGTGGATATGAAGGGTGAATTCTTCGCGCCGGTGACATGTTGCCACGGAGCAATGTTGGCACGCTTCTTCCGTGCCGATATTCCATTGTCCTTGTAATTTGCCAAGTCCGCCTCGGACATATTGCGGGTCACGTATCGAGGGACGTACTGGCCCTTCTGATCCCGCACGTACTGGCCTCCGTTGCTGTCCGCGAACACACTCTGGGCAAGCACCTCGCCGGTGGGTTCGTACAAGCTCTGCTTCTGGAAACGTCCAACGGCTGAAATGGCGGCGCCCGGGTGATCGATCAACAGCGTCGACGCATCAGGCGATTCGTCGAGCCACTTCAACTGCTGAGCCTTGATGCCGCGTGACGTGTTGGCCAGGCGGGCGCACAAACCCTTGACCTCGTTGAGGGTGGCGTCTTCGTTCAGGTCCTTCAGCCGCTCGGCGACAGCCCTCCTGAACGCTGCGACGTCGGGGTCATCCTCCTTGAGGTCCTTGTCCTTCTTGTCCGGTGGATTGGTTTCGAAAGGTTCGAAGCGGGCTACCTTGTAGCCGTCCTCGTCCTCGTCCCAAGTTCCTGGCGTGACAGTGCCACTGGGATTCAGAGTGGCGGTGACACGGAAATCGGGACGGCCGGACGATGTGAGACGCGTCAGTCGATGCCATACGCGAAGCGCCTGGAGCAGACCGTAATAGATCGGCCCCCGAAGGCCCTTCTTCAGAAGGGGGACGATTGTGCGCCGGAGGCGCTCAATGATCAAAGAGAGACGTCGCTGCTTCGACTCAGGGGATCGTTCATTCCTGCGCCGGTCATCGTGGCGCCTTTTCCTGTCGTCGACGCGTCGCCTGTGGCGATCGCGCATCCGGTCACGCTTCTTCGCGAACGCGTTCCGCAGCTTGGCCGCACTGTTCTTCAGTGCCTTGCCCGGCTTGCTCTTCTTCAGCTTCTTGCCCAACGTCTTCGCCGC
The DNA here is from genome assembly GCF_044763255.1 of Streptomyces sp. NPDC096176. Taxonomy (NCBI): domain Bacteria; kingdom Bacillati; phylum Actinomycetota; class Actinomycetes; order Kitasatosporales; family Streptomycetaceae; genus Streptomyces; species Streptomyces sp. NPDC096176. The sequence goes on from NZ_JBIWFV010000003.1 coordinate 398,886, forward strand.
GTTACGGACCTTCTTCAGCGCGGTCTTGACAGCCCTCTTCGCTTTGCCGAGAGCGTTGCCGAGCGGTGACTTGGGCTTCTTCGGCGTGGTGGGCTTCGGCCCCTCGATCTCTTGTCGCTTCTTGGAGGTCTGCGGTGTGTTCTCGGAGGACTTGTCCTTCGACCGCAACGGCGCCGTGTCCTTCGGCTTCGACGGAGACGGCGTCTTCGCCGGCCCCTTCGGCGTCGCCGTGTCCTTCGGCTTGACCGGACTCTTCGGGTTCGGCGAAGGCGCCGCCTTCGGCTTCGGCGCCGTCGCCGGCCTGCGCATCGCCGTCTTCGCGTTCCGCACCGCGTCCCGCGCCTTGTTGACCGCGGAGCCCGCCGCCTTCTTCGCGCCCTTGCCCGTCTTCTTCAGGCCCTGCATGATCTTCTGGGCCATCGCCTTCAGGCGCTTGCCGACGCCCTTCGTCGCGCCCGTCAGGCGGATCATCAGGAAGTTGGCGATGAAGTCCAGCAGCGCCACGATGCCCGCCGCGACCGCCTCCGCGAACAGGCAGGCGGCCGGACCCGCCTTCACCGCCTTCAGGTAGGCCCAGAACTTGCCGAACGCCGTGAGGATCGAGCTCAGGCTCTGCCAGGCGGCCATCAGGCCCTGAACGATCGTCAGGATTGCGCCCGCCGCCGGCACCAGCATGGAGACGACCTTCTCGATGACGATCGACGCGATCATCATCGGCAGCGACGCGATGATCGCGTCCCACGCCATCTTGCCGATCTGCTTGACCGACACGCAGCCCTTCACCAGGACGTCGATCACGGTCTTGCCGAGCCCGAGGATTCCCTCGACCTTCGTGTCGAACCACCGCTTGACGCCCGTCTTGATCGCGCCCCACAGATGGTCCTGGATACCGGACTTCGCCGAGCTGCCCGCCTTGCTCAACCAGCCGCCCGGGTCCGGCGCGATGTCCGCGACCAGCGCCGCGAACTTGCCCAGTGCCTCGATCGCCGCCTGCGCGAACTTGATCGCACCCAGGATCACCGCCTCGTACGCCTTGATGACGGCCTTGAGGCCGGCCTCGAGGACGTCGAGCAGCTTGTTCAACCCGGCCGCCAGCGCGTCCAGCAGCGCGTTCACGGCCTTCTTCAGGCCGTCCGCAAGCCGGTTGACCGCGTCGATCGCCTTGTCCCGCAGGCCCTCGATCGCCTTGCGGAACTTGTCCCGCAGCTCCGGGAACGCCGCCAGCAGCACGTCCCCGATGGCGATCAGCGCATCCGCCAGCACGTTGATCGCCTTGATGGCGAGATCGCGTACGAAGTCGATGGCCTTGTCGGCCCACTCCTTGAACGTGTCGATGATGCTGTTCACGGCCTTGCGCGCGGCGTCGAAGACCGCGGTGACCGCCTCCAGGAGCGCGTTGAAGAAGCCCTTGACCTTGTCGGCGAGCCAGCCGAAGAAGCCTCCGGACGGTTTCTTCTCCTCCTTCTTCTTCTCCGCCTCCTTCTCCGCGTTCTCGCGCTCCGTGTCGATCTGCTGGTTGTCCTTGTCCTTCCTGTCGTTGACCTCCTTGTCCTTGTCGTCGCGGGCCTTGACGATCTCGGTGTTCTTCTCGCTGTGCTCCTTCTCGGACTTGGTGTCCGCATCCTTGATCTTCTTGTCCTGCTCGGAGCGCCAGCTCTCCCGCTCCCGCTGCGCCTGCTCGGCCGACCTGCCGCGTTCCGCCGTCTGCTTCTCGGCGTTCTGCGCGACCTCACGGTCGATCTCGGTCTGCTTCTCCTGCTTGGCCTGCTGCTCGCCCTGCTGCTGTTCCTTCTCCTTGGCGACCAGATCGCCCTGCGCCTGGCCCGCCGCCCCCTGGATCTCGCCGCCGCGCTCCTGCTTGGCGACCGCGCCCACACCGGGCTTGGCCGCCGAGCCCTTCTTCGCGCCGCCGACGCGGCCCTTGCCGCCCACGCGGCCCGTCGCCTTGCCGACCAGCTGCTCGCGCGGCGCGTCGGGGAAGATCTGGTCCTCGCCCATCGGCTTGGAGGTGTCCTCGCGCCCCGTGCGCTGGATGTCGGACTGCTTCTCCTTGAGGGCCCTGGCCTGGTCGTCCGTGCGTTTGGGGTCGCTGGCGCCCTCCAGCCTGATCTTGGGCGCGGGGCCGACCGTCTTGTTGCGCAGTTCCGGGTCGACGGTCGGCACGGCGTCCGCCGCGGCCTCGACGTTCTCCGCCTCGTCGGCGCTCAGCTCCGCCGTGACCGGCATGGGGGGCGGGGGAGTGCTGTCCGTGGGCTTCGCGCCGGCCGCCTTCTCACTGCCCTTCGCCTGCTGCTTGTCCCCCTGCTCCTTTGGCCCCAGCTTCTCGACCTTGCCGGTCACCGCGGCGGCCGGCGGGGCCGCCTCCGGCGGGCCGGACTGCGTACGCGGCGCACCGGAAGGGCGCTCCCGGGTCGGCGGGTCGGCTGCCAGACGACGTTGCTCCTCGCCGACCTTCTTGTCCGCCGCCGCGTCCACGCCGGGCATGGCAGCAGCCGCCTGGTCCGGCGCCAGCTTGCTCACGGTGCCGATCGCGGCCTTGGGGTCCTGGCCGGAGACGTCCGGCGGCGCCTCGTCCTTCTTCTCCTCCGGCGCCGCGCCGCCACCTCCGCCGCAACTGCCGCCCGCCTCCTCCTTCTCCGCCGCGGGCTCCGGCGGTGCGCACCCGCCGCCGTCCTTCTCCAGCGACGCTTCCGGCGCGGGCCGAGCGCCCTCCGGTGCCGGGGCGCCCATCGCGCCCGGGCTGGGGGCCTGCTCGGCGACCGGGCTCACAGCGGCCTGGGCGGCCGACGGTGCGGCGCCGGGTCCCGCGGCGGCGGTCGGGCCCGTTGGCTCGTTCCGGCCGACGGTGCCCCGAGGGGCGGCTCCGGGGCCGGTCTCCTTGGGGATGCCGCTCTTCGGACCGGCCGCCTCCCGTTCCGGCTTCGGCGGCTCTGCCTCGCGCCGTGCCGCGGGGGAGGGGTTGCGGTCCTCGACGGACGTCCTCTGCGGCTCGGCACCGGCCGGCCGCGTCGTCGCGGGGCCGGGAGGCGACGTCGTGGTCGGAGACGGCCCGTCGGCACCGCTCTGCGGCGCGCCGGCGGCTCCCCGGCGTGCCTCCAGCTGCCCGCGCTCGCTCAACTGCCGCTGCTCGTCCTGGGCGTCGGGCCCGTCCTCGCGCTCCGCCGGCTCGGCGGCCTGCTTCTCCTGGTCCTGCGCGGGTTCCGGCTTTTCGGCCTCCGGCGCCTGCTCGTCCTTGTCGGTCGTCTCCGGGTCGGGTCCGACTTCCTGCTCTGTCGACTGCTCCGTCTGCAGGTCCTTCGCGCTGCGGTCCTGTGCCTCCGCCGCCGGGCTGCCCTCGGGCTGCGGGGCCTCGCCCTCGACAGGGCCCTCGTCCTGGCCGGGTGCCTTCGCCTCGGGAGCCGCGGTGTCCTCGTCCTGCTCCTTCTCCCTTTCCTGCGCGACCCGTTCGGCCTTGGTCGGCGGCGGCGCCGGGAAGGAGGGCAGAGTGGGCTGGGCGTCACCGGGCTTCATCCGGTCGGCGGTCGGGACGCCGGACAGATCCGGATCCGTGTCCGGCAGATGGTCCTCGGGCTTCAGTTCCTGTTCGCGACGGCCACCGTCACGGCTCTCTTCGCGCTCCTGGTCCGCGCCGATCTCGTCCCCGGCGCCCGCCTCCAGGCCGAGCGGCTTCTCCTCCTCGCGCGGCTCGTCCTCGTTCTCGTCCTGCTCGTGGAGGCCGTGCTCGGACAGGGCGCTCTCGCGCTGCTCGGCCCGCTCGTCCACCTTCTCCGGCCGCACACGACCGGGCTGCGCCCCCGCCTTCGGGTCGACATCCTCCGGTTTCGAACCGGTCGCGGGTTTTGTCGCGTCGTCCTTGCGCTTGCGTTTGTCCGCACCAGGCGCGTTGGTCTGCTCCGGGTCCTGCTCCTCCCGGTCGCGCTGCGCCTTGCGCTCCTCCTTCGCCTGCTCCGTGCCCTCCTGCCGGCCCTGGGCCCGTTCGTCGGAAGCCTCGTCGACCCGCTGCCGTTCCTGGGACTGCTTCTCCTCCTCCTGCTTCTGCTCCTGGTCGGCACGCTTGCGGGACTCGGCGCGCTCCTCCTCCTGATCCTGGCGCTGCGCCGCCTCCTGGTCCTCCGCAGCCGCGTCGGCAGCGGCCCGGCTGCGGTCGCTGCTGCGCTTGGAGTCCCGGGCACCGGCCTCCTTCGCCTCCTCGCGGGCGTCCGCCTCGCGCTGCTCGTCGGATCCGCGCGCGCCCTCCTGGGCGTGCTTCCACCGCGTGCGCTCGACGCCCAGTTCCTCGAAGAGGTCGACCTCGGGCGCGGGCACCCCGGCCGAGGTGAGGCTCTCCGGACCGGTCTCCGATTCCTCCACCAGGTCGAGCAGCCGGTCGTACTCGGGCGTCAGCAGCCGGGCCTCCAGCCGGCCGAGCACAGAGTCCTGCAACTGCGGTGAGAGCCGGCCGAGCTCCCACCGCACACGGCCCGACAGGTCCTGCGGGTCGCCGCGCAGCGAACGCAGTAGGCCGTTCGCCAACCGGTCCACGAGCGTCGCCGGATCCAGCTGCTCGAGCCGGGTGCGGTCGGCGTCCACGGTCGCGTAGCGGAGCCAGCCGGGGGTCGACTGCCCCTCCTCGACCGCCTCGCCGATGCCCGGCCGCGACCCCTCGCCCCGCACCAGGTCCTGGGCCGCCGACTCCGCCTCGCGCTCCATCGCCTGCTGCGGCAGGCTCACCGCGCCGAGGTCACGGCCCGCGCGCAGCGCGCCCAGACCGTGCGGGTTCTGCACCGTGTGCAGCAGCTCATGGGCGAGCAGCCGCCGACCGTCGAGCGTGCCGGGCCGGTACGCCCCCTCGCGGAGGAAGATGTCCTGCCCGACCGCCACCGCGTCAGCGCCCAGCATCTCGGTCAGCGCGCCCGCGTCCCGGTCGGTGTGCAGCCGCACCCGGCCGAAGTCGTGCCCGAGTTGCTCCTCCAGCTCCCGGCGCACACTCACGTCCAGCGGCTGGCCGGCCCCACTGACGATGTTCTTCGGCTCCGGGGCGTGCGAGGTGACACGTTCCTTGCGCTTGCGCCGCTTGCCGCTCCGGTCGGCGCCGGTCTCCTGCGAGTGGGAGGTGCTCATGCCGTCACCTCACCCCGGCCGCATAGTCCCTCGTGCACCGCGCGCGCCAGCTCCTGGCCGAGCCGGCGGGCCGAGGCCGTCGCGGGCAGCGGCGGCAGCCCGGCGAGCCCCTCCAGCGCCCGGCCGCCGCCGGCCGCCAGCGGAACACCCCGCTCCCGCACCAGCCGGGACAACTCGTCCCGGAAGGCCGCCGACACCCGTTCCGGATCGACACCGCGGCCGAAACCGTCGAGCACCAGCTCGCCGATGTCCACACGCACGGCGCGCGGGTCGTCGCGCCGAGCCTCGTTCAGACCCATCCGTGGACCTCCGAGGGTGTCAAGGAGCGGTCCAGCTTGAGGTATTCGGTGCGCGCAGCCTCCAGCATGTGGCGCATCTGGAGCCGGTCGCCCTCCTCCGCGGCGAGGAACGCGCCCGAGAGCGCGATGTTGCGGATGGAACCTCCGGCCACGGTCAGGCGCGCCAGCAGCTCCGGGTCCACGCCCTTCATCGGCGCCTGCGCGGGCAGCACCCGGCGCCAGATCTCCGCCCGTTCGCTCTCCCCCGGGAACGGGAAGTCGACGACGAACCGGATGCGCCGCATGAACGCCGTGTCCAGCGCCTGCTTCAGGTTCGTCGTCAGGATCGCCAGACCGCGGTACGCCTCCATCCGCATCAGCAGATAGCTCACCTCGAGGTTGGCGTAACGGTCGTGGCTGTCCTTGACCTCGCTGCGCTTGCCGAACAGCGCGTCGGCCTCGTCGAACAGCAGCAGCGCGCCGCCGCGTTCGGCGGCGTCGAACACCTTGCGCAGGTTCTTCTCGGTCTCGCCGATGTATTTGCTGACGACCTGGGACAGGTCGATGATGAACAGGTCCAGGCCCAGCTCCTTGGCCATCACCTCGGCTGCGAGCGTCTTGCCGGTGCCGGACCCGCCGGCGAACAGGGCGGTCACGCCGAGACCGCGGCGCAGCGTCGCGGCGAAGCCCCATTCCTGATAGACCGTCGGCCGCTGCCGCACATGGGCCACGATCTCGCGCAGCACCCGCAACTGCCGCTCGGCGAGCACCAGGTCGCGCCAGCCCGCCCGCGGTTCGATCCTGCGGCCGAGCTCGTCCATGCCCATCCGGGCCTCGGTCAGTCCGGCCTGCCAGGCCAGCCCCGCCGCGTCCAGCTCGTCCTCGCCGGACAGGTCCCGTACGACGGCCGCTCCGGCGGAGCGCACCAGATGCGGCGGCAGCGAGAACTGTTCCACGAGCGCCCGCAGATCGTTCTCCGACACCTCGGGCACGCCGGCGAACGCATCGGCCCACACGCCGAGCCGCTCGTCCGCGTCCAGGTCCGGCACGGTCACCCGCTCACCGCGCGGCCGTGCCGTCTGGCGCGGATCGGGGCTCGCGACCACGAGAGGAACGGCGGCGCTCTCGATGAACGCCTCCGTGGCGGCGACCTGTTCACGGTCCATGTCGCCGACCTCGATCAGCAGTGCGGCGGGCAGCAGAACCGCCTCGCGCTGCCACAGCCGTGCGAGCCGGTCCCGCTCGGCCGGGTCGCTGGGAATGTCGTCCGCGGCCATCTCGTAGAGGCCGAGCCCGGAGCGGCGTGCCGCAGCCGCCGCAATGTCGGTGCGGGTCCGCAGATCGCCACCGACCAGCTCCACGCGGCGCGTGCGGCCCGCCCATCCGGCCGCGACGCGGTCGGCGGCCAGGCCGTACGAGGCGGGCAGCGTGTCCGGCGCGGTGGTGCGGCGCAGCAGTCCGTGCAGCCGGGCGTCCAGGTACGGCGAGCCCACCAGGAAGTGCAGGATGCGTTCGTCGAGCCTGAGCCGGGACGTGGTCAGCCGGGACTCGTCGTCGAGCTCGACGATCCGCCACCGCCGCAGGGGCGCCACGGGGGTGAGGGCGCTCCAGTGGGGGGCGCCGAGCGCGGCGAGCGCGAGGGAGAAGGTGGGGTAGGCCCGCTCCGGGTCGCCGCTCGCCGCGGCGCACCTCGCGTTGGTCGTGGGCTCCAACTCGGCTGCCGCCGCGAGCAGGACGAGGTCACGCTCGAAACCGCTGAGTCCGAAGCAGGCGACGAGCGCGTCGAGTGCGGCGGGCGCGGCGACCGGCGCGCGGGCAGAGCCCCGCTGCGTGCCGGTCGCGCTGCCGGAGTCGTCGGTGCCCGGGTCGTCGGGTGCGGCGTGGGGCGCGTCCTGGGTGGCGCTGTGCGGCGAGAGCGCCGAGTCGGTGTGGGGACGGGCGGCTTCGGCCGCCGTCGATGCCGTGCCCGCGGCACCGTCCGTTGCCGGCCTGGGGGAGGTGCCTGCCGGGTCGTTCAAGGCGGCGGCGCGCTCCCGGGCGGCGCCCCCGCCGCCGGTCGCCGTCGCCTTCGCCGTGGGCGCCGCGGGTGCGCTCCCACTGCGCGCGGCACGTGCGGCGTGGGCGTCGATGCGGGACAGGACGGCCTGGACCGCAGCCGCCAACGCACGGCTGTTGGCCGCCGTCTCCGCGACGTCGCCTGCTCCCTCGTGCGTGCCGCCCATGTCCTCACCCGCCCCCGTCGTCCGCACCCGGCTCAGTTCTTTCCGTCCCGCTTCGGCTCTTCCGCCTTCGGCGCTTCCTCTTCGGATGCGTTCGCCTTACGGGCACGCGCCGGTGAACCGGCCCGTTTCGCCGCCGGCGTGCGCCCGCCGCGCTGCGCCGTCGGGGCGGCCCGTTTGGCCCCGGCCTTCCGGCCCTCCGGGACGGGCGAGGCCGCCTCCGCGGGCTCGCCCGTCCCGGAGGGCTCCGCGATCTCCTCGGCCCTCGGACCGCCCCCGGCGGGCTCTTCGGCCCCGGGCGGCACGGGCGCTCCTGGTGCTCCGAACGGCAGCACCGTGACGGTGCGTTCGGCCACCTGCTTCGCCGGCACCGGTCGCTCCCGGCCCTCGACGAGCACGAGTGACGCCTGGTAGGCCACCGAGAGCGAGTACGGGGTCTGGTGCAGCATCCCCCACAGCTTCGACGTCTCGTCGACGTCCATCACCGTGGGGGAGAAGCGCACCTTCTGGGCCGACGCCGCAAGGTCGCTGCCCGCCAGATACGGCCGTTCCGCCGCCAGCTCGATCAACTCCCGTGGAAGCACGGGCGTTTCGTGCAGCGTCCGGACGACGCACCCGATCAACCGCTGGCCGACGAGTTCCGCCTCCTCCCCGTAGGCGCTGATGAGGTAGTGCAGGTCGAGTGCCGCTGCCGGGCGCTTGCGCAGCGAGCCGTCGGGGCCGCGGGTCGGCAGATCGACATGGCGCATGGAGACGTTCGGTGTCACCTGGTAGAGGAATACGTTGATCGTCGGTTCGAGCGGCGGCTCGGCCGGTGGCTTGCGTGTCTCCACCTTGACCGCGATGTCCATCTCCGGGCCGAGGCTGCTCTCGATGAGGATGGCGAGCGCCTGGGTGACCGTCGCGAGGGCGAGTGCGTTGCTCATGACGTCAGTCCCTCTTCCCGCCGCGTGACAGATAGTCGTCCAGGGTCAGTACGGGGGCCGCGCGGCCAGGTCGGCTCGATCCCGCGGGCCCGCGGTCCGCCCCCGGCGGCGGCGCCGTGGTGACCTCCAGGCGCCCGATCTGCACATGCACGACCCGCTCCGCGGGCTTCGGGGCCCGGCGTCCCACCGAGCCGAGCGCGGCGCTTCGGGCGGCGGCAGTGTCGGACCCGCGCGGCACGGCCGGCGCAGCGACGGCAGTGGGCGGTGCGGCAGACAACTTCGGAGCAGGGGCAGTTGGCCGTGAGGGTGTGTCAGCGGCGTCGGCCGACTGTCCGCGGCGCTCCGCACGCGGCACTGCTGTTGCCGCCGCGGGCCGAACCGTGGGCGGCACTGCGGTCACCGGCCGCGGCAGCCGCTCCTGAGCCGCCGGAGCCGCCTGCGGCGTGTCCGCCTCCCGGATGTGTTCCGTGCGCACCACCGTGTGGTGGTCGGTGCGTACCTCGCGATCGTGCCGGACACTCTCCCCGGCCGCCGGCGCGGCCACCGGGGCAGCCGGGATCAGGGCGGCGGGCTCGTCCGGCTCCGGCGGCCCGTGCCGCAGGGCCTCGACCCGTTCGAACGGGCCGGGCAGGCGCGGTCGCACCCGGGTCGTCACGCCGTCCCGCGCGCCCACCGGGGTGTACCGGGCGAGCAGCCGGTCGAAGTAGTCAGGCATCTGCGCACAGCTCCAGGTAGTAACGACGCCGCAGTGGACTGAGCGCCAGGATCTCCGGCTCGCTCCAGCCGTAGGCCGTCGCGAGCAGATGGACGTCGAGCATCAGATCCCGGGCCCAGGTGTCCAGCTCGGTCCACAGGTAGGAGGCGATGTCCAGCTCGGCCCGTGTCGCGTCACCGCAATCGGGGCACGACACGTTCAGGGTCACGTCCGCGGTCGGGTCGGCCTCCGCAGCTTTTTCCGCGATGCGCCGCTCCACCCGTTCGGGCAGCAGATCGGCCAACTGCCGGGAAGCCACCGGCGTTCCGTCGCGCAACGCCCGGACCGTGCACCGCGTCACCAGCAGCCGGCGTGCCTTGTCCGGCCCGTCGGCCGTGCCTGCCGCCGCGAGGTCGGCGACGGTGGGCAGCCGGAACTCGACCGCCCAGTCGTCCACCTCCACCCTCAGCGGCGCCTCGGACGGCGCTGCTCTCGTGGCGAGAGCGCCGGCGTCGAGGTCGAACTCCATGGCCTCGCCGCAGGCACCGCACTCGATCCGAACCTGCATCCGCTCGCCGAACAGCGCCCTGCGCAGCGCGAACAGATCGGCTTCCCGTTCGCCGACCGGCACCGACAGCAGCTCGTCGGTACCGGCCTCGGGCCGGGCAGCCCGGTGCAGCAGCAGCGGCCGGTCCCCGGCGTGCCCTGCGAGTCCCGCCTCCCAGGTGGCCAGCAGTTCCACCGGACCCACCGGACCCACCGGACCCACGGGACCCACCGGACCCACCGGACCCACAGCGCGAGTCATACCCCGTTCCTCCGTGCCCGTGCCGCGGTCAGGCCGGGTGGGTGTAGGACGGCTCCACCGGTTCCGGCACCTCGTAGTCCCGCTCCCAGCCCTCGCACTCGAGCTTGACGCTCTGAATGGCGACCGCGTTGGCGTTGGCGTCGAGCTCACCGAGCACCTGGTACTCGCTGACCCAGGCCCGGTACAGCTTGTGCGAGACGGCCACCTGCCCGGCCTCGTTGAGGACCTGGATGATGATGTCCTTGCGGAAGTCGCGCAGCGAGACCTCGGAGCCGAGCCCCGCGCCGACCTGCCAGACCTTGTTGGCCCAGCGGTCGAACTCGGGGTCGTGCGTCACTCCGCGTTCGAGGGTGACACCCTCGAACTCGGAGCGCCCGGGCGACTTGCGCGGGGAGCTGGGGTCGCCGCCGTGACGGTGCTTGACCACTTCCGTGGTGCGCTTGAGCGGACTGATCTTGCTGATGCCCGCGACCGTTCGACCGTCCCACAGGACCAGGAACTTGAAATTCTTGTAGGGGTCAAAGCGATGGGCGTTTACCTGGAACTCAGCCATCGGTTTCCTTCGCGTTCCTATTCCTGTGGTTACGAGAGATCGAACTGACCGGCCATCTGCTGGATCTTCACGATCACGAACTCGGCGGGCCGGACCGGCGCGATACCGATCACGACATTCACCACTCCGCGCTCGATGTCGGCGTCCGTGGTGGTGTCCTTGTCGCACTTCACGAAGTACGCCTCGCGTGGCGTTCCTCCCTTGAACGCGCCCTGCCGGAAGAGGTCGTTGAGATACGCCGACGCCTTGAGCCGGATCTGCTGCCACAGCTGTTCGTCGTTGGGTTCGAAGACGACCCACTGCAGACCCCGGTACAGACTCTCCTCGACATTGAGCGCTAGCCGGCGCACCGGCACGTACTTCCACTCGCTGTCGAGCGCGTCCGCGCCCTGCAGGGTGCGCGCGCCCCACACCAGGGGGCCCACCACCGGGAACGTGCGCATGCAGTTGATCCCCAGCGGGCCCAACAGGCCGTTCTCCCTGTCGGTGAGTTTCACCGACAGGGACCTGACGCCGGCGAGGCGTGCCTCGGTGCCGGCCGGTGCCTTCCACACGCCCCGCTCACCGTCTGTGCGGGCGATGACCCCGGCGACGGCGCCCGACGGCGGGAACGACCGCAGCCGGCCGGTCAGCGGGTCGGTGAGCTGCAGATGCGGGAAGTACAGCGCGGCATGGTCGCTGCGGACCGGATCGAAGGCGCCGATCCCCGCGCGCGCCGCGTCCACACTGCCCCAGGTCGACGGCGAGTCGACCAGCAGGAAGATCCGCCGCTCCCGGCACAGCTGCCCGGCCGCGGAGAGCACGGTGACCATGTCCTGGGAGGACTCGTAGGCGGCGAGCTCGGGCAGTGCCAGCAGGTTGACGTCGTCGACGTCGCGCAGGGCCTGGATGCCGGTCTTGCGCGCCTCGCTCCCGATGAGGTCCCCCGGGCCGGGCGCGTCGCCGTCCTTGCCGCCCTCGAGCGGGAAGACCGGCGGGTTCACCGAGGACTCGAGGCCCAAGTCGTTCGCGCACTCCCCGACGAAGCGCACCACGTCCTTCGGGTCCAGGGAGCCGGCGACGACCTGGAGACGGCGGCCGAACGCGGTGACCTCCACGCCCGCGAACGCGTGCTTGCCCGGTGCGTCCGGCAGCGCCCGCAGCTTGCGCTCCAGCAGGAGGGCCAGCTCCGTGACGTCCGTCGGCGGTTCACCGTCGTGGTCCGGTTCGAAGAGGGTGAACTCCCGCTCCACGTCGCCGATCTTGACCTTCAGCTCGACGTTCAGGTCGGGCAACTCGGCGGCGAACGGCTTGGAGACGGTGCCCGACGGGTCGGGCCGGCCCTCGTCGAGGACCTTGACGCGCACCAGCGAGGACCCGGAGCCGACCACGGTCTCCACGAAGCGGCCGTGACCGGAGTGCATCGACAGCCCGGTGAACGACTCGCGGGCGCCGCCGCGCGCATCCAGAATGTGCAGGTTGAACGTCTTGTCGGGGGTCCGGGTGTCGTGGTCGACGGCCACCCGCAGCCCCGAGCCCCAGACGCCGGGCTCCTTGGCGTGCACCTCGAGCACCGGGCACTCGCTGTGCCCCTCGGTGGACTGCAGGGTGACGCACGCCTCCTCGCCGGTGCCGGCCTTGGCCACGCGGACGATGACCGCGAGCGTGCCGCCGTTGCCGAAGAACTGGTGCACCGCGTAGCCGACCGCGCTCTGCGCGGTGAGCCCGCCGAAGCGGCGCTCGAAGTCGGCGAAGCTGGTGATCCGGACCGGCTGGTTGAGCGGCCCCCGGCGGGTGTGCCCCACGAACGCGGTCACCGATGTGGTGACCGAGGCGATGGTACGGACGCTGCTGGGAAGTTCCTCGATGTATACGCCGGGATAGCCCATGTGCGTCGGCATTCCCCCTCCATTCCCTTCCGCGCACCAAGAGATGAGGGGAGGAGGTGCAGGAATTGCGCGCACGCGTCGACGCATGCGAGACCATCACTGTTTTCCCCCGCCACACACCCCGTGCGATATCGGTCTCGCAGGGCCATTTGCAAGCACAAGTGCTTGTGGCTCCTGATGCATGAGTGCCACTGCGAGTCTCGTTCGTCGCTCGAGTGATGGTCAAGAGACCGATTCAGTCATCGGTGCGGAAATCGAATGTGAATGGCGTTGGCACTGATATGCGTGGTCAGGGCGGTGCCGGCGGTCCTTCATGGAGGAGGATTCACGAGCGCTTCACATGATTCGGGCCCGTGAGGGGCAATTCCAGCCGATCCTCGGTGCCGTCGGCGCGCCGTCTTGAGTCCCTTTGGCGAGGAACGGTCTGTTTGTTCGCTTTTGTTCGGTCATGTTCGACTTCGTCGTTCGAGTCCGCGCCGCTTGAGCCGGCGTCGTTCGAGCCCGCCGGGCCGAGGTCCGGCAACCGCCGCCGCCCGCCGTCCACTTGGCGGCTCGTCACGGAATTTTGACATAGCCTTGACAAATTATTCTTGCGTTGCGAGCATGCAAAACACTTGCACAGCAGAGACAAGAGTTCCGTGATCTACGCAAGAACTCTGCACGCAATGCGCGACGGCGCGCGCCTTGCCTGACGCACCCCCACAGCAGGTCAGGAAAGGAACCCCATGCCCTTACGCCTTTTCAGGGCGTCATCGCTCTCTCTCGCGCGCTCGTGCTGTCCGGCGGCGCCGTAGCCACCGGCACGGCCACTGGAGCGCAGCACGCGATCCCGCCCGGCGACTACCAGCAGGTGCAACTCGCCTATGGGACCGCCGAGATGGGAGAGGCCATGTCGCTGGCGGTGCTGCCCGACCGGGCCGTGCTGCACACCGCCCGCGACGGCACGGTCCGCCACACCGACGCGGCAGGGAACACCAAGGTCGCCGGCCGGCTCGATGTCTACACCCATGACGAGGAGGGGCTCCAGGGCGTCGCGGCCGACCCCGGGTTTCGCCACCAACCGCCATGTGTACCTCTACTACTCGCCCAGGCTGGCCACTCCGGCGGGAGACGCCCCCACCTCAGGCAGTCCGTCCGACTTCGAACCGTGGAAGGGGCACCTCAACCTGTCCCGCTTCACCCTCAAGGCGGACAACACCCTCGACATGGCAAGCGAGAGGCCCCAACGACCGCGGCCAGTGCTGCCACGTCGGCGGTGACATCGACTTCGACGCCGCCGGAAACCTCTATCTGACCACCGGCGACGACACCAACCCCTTCGAGTCGAGCGGCTACTCGCCCATCGACGAACGCACCACCCGCAACGCCCAGTTCGATGCCCAGCGCTCCTCCGGCTCGACGGCCGCTTCTTCGCCGCCGAGTACGGACGCCGCTGGATCAAGTCCGTCGAGGTGAAACCGGACGGCTCGTACGGCGTGATCGAGGACTTCCCCTGGACAGGGACTCAGGTGATGGACACCGAGTTCGGTCCCGACGGCGCGCTCTATGCCCTCGACTACGGTTCCGGCAGCGGCAATCAGGCGCTCTACCGCGTCGAGTACATCGGCGGCAGCAACCGCAACCCGGTCGCAAAGGCCGCCGCCGACAGGACCTCAGGTCCGACACCCCTCACCGTTGCGTTCTCCTCCGCGGGCAGCTCCGACCCCGAGGGCGGAGCGCTCACCCACCGCTGGGACTTCGGCGACGGCACCACATCCACGGCCGCCGACCCGGGCCACACCTACACGAGCCCCGGCACCTACCGGCCCACACTCACCGTCCGCGATCCCGAAGGGCTGACCGGCACCGCCAGCCTGGTGATCACCGTCGGCAACACCGCCCCGAGCGTCAACCTCACCACGCCCGCCGACGGGGCTCTGTTCACCTTCGGCGACACCGTGCCGTTCACGGTCACCGTCACCGTCACCGACCCCGACGAGGGCACCGTCGACTGCTCCAAGGTGAAGGTCGCCTACCTCCTCGGACACGACAGTCACCGACACGAGATCACCTCCAAGAACGGCTGCAGCGGGTCGATCACCATCCCCACCGACGGCGAACACGACAGCGCCGCAAACCTCTACGGCGTCTTCGACGCGCAGTACACCGACACGGGCGGACTGACCTCCCACAGCGTGCGGATACTCCAGCCCCGCCACCGCCAGGGCGAGCACTTCGGCGCCCAGTTCGGCGTCCAGACCGCCGACCACCAGGGCGCGGAGGGTGGAAAGACCGTCGGCTTCACCGACAACGGCGACTGGATCTCCTTCGAGCCGTACAACCTGGCGAACGCCAGGACCTTCACCGCGCGTGTCTCGTCCGGCGGCGCCGGCGGCACCATCGAGGTCAGGGCGGGCTCCGCGACCGGGACCCTGCTCGGTTCAGTGAGGTCGCCCCCACCGGGGGCTGGGAGACCTTCGTCGACGTCAGCACCGGCCTGTCGGGCGCCCCGGCGGGCACGACCAAGCTGTTCCTCGTCTTCAAGGGGGTCACCGGCCAGGGCAACCTCTTCGACATCGACGCCTTCACGCTGGCGACCTCGGGTGCCACCGGGCCGCCCGTCGAGGGGGAGTCGTACAGCTCGGGCTCCGGTGTGCAGCGGGCCGGTCATGCGAACGCGAGTGGTGGGCAGACCCTCGGGTACATCGACAGCGGCGACTGGGTCGGTTACGCGTCGGTGTCCACCGCGGGTGCGACGTCGTTCAGCGCGAAGGTCTCCTCGGCGGGTGCGGGCGGCACCATCGAGGTGCGCTCCGGCTCGCAGACCGGCACATTGCTCGGGTCGGTGGACGTGGCGCCGACGGGAGGCTGGGAGACCTTCACCACCGTGTCCACCGCGCTCACCGCGAGCGGGAGCGGCCCGTTGTTCCTGACCTTCACCGGCGGTGCCGGCGCCCTGTTCGACATCGACACCCTCACCCTCGCTTCCGAACCGGCCGCGGAGGAAGGCCTCTCCGCGAATGTGCACCTCACTACTACCCCTGGTACGGCAGCCCGGCCGTCCTCGGCAGCTGGCGCCACTGGCAGCAGGGCGGACACACACCACCCCAGGAGATCGGCGCCGACCTCTAACCGAAGCTGGGCGCCTACGACTCCGGTGACCTCGCCGGAGCCGTCGACCAGCACATGGAGTGGGTCGCCAGGTCCGGAGCGGGCGTCATCGTCTACAGCTGGTGGGGCCGCGGCGGCTACGAGGACGGACTCGCCCGCCGTGTCATGGACGCCGCCGACCGCCACGACATCAAAGTGGCCTGGCACCTCGCGCCGTACGGGGGGCGCACCGCCCGGTCGACGGTCGACGACATCCGCTACAT
The DNA here is from genome assembly GCF_044763255.1 of Streptomyces sp. NPDC096176. Taxonomy (NCBI): domain Bacteria; kingdom Bacillati; phylum Actinomycetota; class Actinomycetes; order Kitasatosporales; family Streptomycetaceae; genus Streptomyces; species Streptomyces sp. NPDC096176. The sequence continues at coordinate 414,685 of NZ_JBIWFV010000003.1, forward strand.
CAACCAGACCTACGGCAGCCATCCGGCGTTCTACCGGGACGCCGCCCATGGCAACGGCTCGGCGTTCTACGTTTTCGAGAGCCTGCGCATCAGCGACTGGTCCGCGCTCGACGAGGTGACGTCGTCCAGCATCGTGCTGGCGCAGACCACGGACACCACGAAGATCGCCCACTTCTCGGGTCTCTACACCTACGACGGCATCGCCGGCGCGACCGCGCCCGGCTGGAAGCAGGCAGGGGATTACGCCAAGGCCAACAACCTCATCCGGGCGCCGTCGGTCGCCCCCGGCTACATCGACGACCGCGCCGTGCCGGGCAACACCACGCCCACCCTGGGCCGTGCCGACGGCGCCACGTACGACAAGGAGTGGTCCAACGCCCTGGACCCGGCCATCGGCGGTGACCCCACCTGGGTGTCGGTGACCTCGTTCAACGAGTGGCACGAGGGCAGCTCCATCGAGCCGGCCGCGAGCGACCCGCCGGCGGGGCATGGCTACCGGACGTACTCGGGCGCTTACGGGAAAGCCGGCGCGGCCGCGGAGACGGCGTATCTGGACCGTACGCGGTACTGGGCGGACAGGTTCGAGACGAGCCGACGGGCGAAGGCCGGAGGTCCCTGACGCCGGCGGGTCCTGACGCCGGCGGGTCCTGACGCCGGCGGGTCCTGACGCCGGCCGGTCCTGAACGCCGGCCGGTCCTGACGGGCCATCGCGGGCGGGTGGCGGCCCACGAGGGGCCGCCGCCCGCCCGGCGAAGTCCGGACGAAAGGCCTTACACGCCCTGCCACTTCGGCTTGGCCGCGTACGTCGCGCGGAAGTAGTCGGCGAGCTTCAGGCCGGCCGCCGCCGCCTCGTCGACCACCACAGTGGCGTGCGGGTGCAGCTGCAGGGCCGACGCCGGGACCATGGCCGACAGGGGGCCCTCCACGGCCCGCGCCACGGCGTCCGCCTTCGCCGCCCCGGTGGCGAGGAGCACCAGGTGGCGTGCCTCCAGGATGGTGCCGATGCCCTGGGTGATGACGTGGTGGGGGACCTGCTCGATGTCGCCGTCGAAGAAGCGTGCGTTGTCGACGCGGGTCCGCTCGGTGAGCGTCTTGATGCGGGTGCGGGAGGCGAGCGAGGAGCACGGCTCGTTGAAGCCGATGTGACCGTCGGTGCCGATGCCCAGCAGTTGGAGGTCGACGCCGCCTGCTTCCGCGAGGGCGCGGTCGTAGGCGGCGCAGGCGGCGGCGACGTCCTCGGCCGAGCCGTCGGGCCCCATGAAGCAGCCCTCGTCCAGCCCGAGCGGTTCGACGACCTCGCGCAGCACCACAGAGCGGTACGACTCGGGGTGCCCGGAGGGCAGGCCGACGTATTCGTCGAGCTGGCAGATGCGGGCCCGGGAGGCGTCCACCTCCTTGTCGCCGACCTTGGCCGCGAGGGCCTGGTAGACGGGGAGCGGGGTCGAACCCGTGGCGACGCCGAGAAGGGCGTCGGGCTTGCGTCGCAGCAGGTCGGCCATGGCTTCGGCGATGAGCTCGCCGCCCGCGGCGGAATCCGGAACGATGACAACTTCCACGAAGATCCCTGTCTCTGAAAACACCCAGTGGTGTAGACCAATCTACTCGGTGACGGGGGTGCTGTCCTGTCCTGACAGCATGTGGACACCGTGGCGCGGGTGTCTTTTCCGTCGAGCGGGCCGCCGCAGCTCAGGACATGCGGGTCGCCGCAGCTCAGAACAGCGGCAGCTGCCCCGGGAAGTCGTGATCGAAACTGCCGTCGAGAGAGGGCTGAAGCGCGGGATCGAGCGGCGCCTGCCGCCTCGAGCCGGGGCAGGACACCAGCTCCGCCCCCGTCCTCGACCCGGCAGGGTCGTGACGGGCGAACCGGCCGGCCACGACGGCGATCTCGCGGCGGCACACGGGGCACAGGCGGCGGGGAGCAGACATGCCATAAGTCTGCCTGCCTGCGGGGGCCGCGCGTCCCATCCGCCGGGACCGGCACGAGCCTCGGACGCCGGCCCGGACGGCGACGATGAGGTGGCGACCTACCGCTACCTCGTCCTCGGCACCACCCGGGCCCTGCGCCCCGACGGTTGTGACGCTCCCGTGAGCGGAGCCCGGCTGCGCGCGCTCCTCGCCGCGTTGGCCGCCGGCGCCGGGCAGCCGGTGCCCGCACGGGAGCCGACCGCCCAGTCGTGGGGCGGTGAGGACGGGCCGGCCGACGCGGTGCCTGCCATGTTCACCGGCGCGGTGGCGGGCCTGGACTGCCGGCTGGACTGCATCGACGGCGAGCACGGCAGCGCCCGTGCCCGCGCGCGGCACAGGCGGTGCGGCGGCTGGAGCCGTTCGTCCACAGGGTGGCTCCTCATCTGATGGACGATCAATGTTGTGTGCGGGCTGGGCGATGGTGCAGACGAGGGCCACGCCGGACGGCGCTCGGCTTTGGGCGCGTACGACAACAGCGACCGCCTGTCGGGCGGGCTGGGATTCCGGCCGTTCGGCTTCTGGGATCGCCGAGTGCGCGGCGTGCCAGCGCATCACGTCGCCGTCGGCGTCCGGCTCCGGCAGCCTGGGCGCCTGGCGGCCGGTACGGGGGAAGTGCAGCTTTACCTGCTGGTCGGGCCGGCGAGAGACGGATCGGCGAGCTCGGGGCCGCCGAAGGCCTGATGCGCCGCCCGTCCCAGCCGTCAGCCGGTGCGGGCCGCGTGGTCCCCGCCGTCCGCGCCGTCGGCGCTGTCGTCGTCGGTCTCCGGCAGGTCGCGGGAGCCCAGCCGCAGATGCTCGATGTGGTAGACGGCCTCGTCGAGAAGCTGGGCGACGTGGTTGTCGTAGAGGCTGTACTCGATGCGGCGGCCGTGCCGGGTGCCGGTGACCAGGCTCAGTGCCCGCAGCAGCCGCAGCTGGTGGGAGACGGCGGACTGCTCCATGTCGACCGCCTCCGCCAATTCGGTGACTCCGCACGGCCCCTGGCGAAGCCGCGTGAGGATCATCAGGCGTGACGGCGTGGCGAGCGCCTGCAGGGTCGCGGCGATGGTGGCTGCGGAGTCCGCGTCCAAGTGGGCGGCCGGGGTGGTCCCGCCGCTGACTCCGTGTCCCATGGTGCACATCGTAGCCGCGCGACGAATCGTATGAATGAAGAGCTCTTCATGTGTTCCACTATGCTGATGGTGATGGCGTTCCGTTCCGAGCCTGCGCGCGGAACCCGACGAAGAGGTGTGCCGATGGCTTCCCCGATGCCCCCGCCGGCCGCGCCGGTCCGCGACGCGGTACCCGTCGCCCCACGGCCCGCAGTGCCGGGTCGGCGGCAGACCCGGCTGTTCGCGCTCCCCGAGGTCCGGTGGGCGGCGCTCTCCGCCGCCGCGTTCCTCTGTGCGCTGCCGCTCGACCTCGGGGGTGCTCCGGCATGGGCCTGGGGCCCCCTCTACGCCCTGTGCTACGCGGCCGGCGGCTGGGAACCGGGCTGGGCAGGTGTCCAGGCACTGCGCGACAAGACCCTCGACGTGGACCTGCTGATGGTCGTGGCCGCTCTCGGAGCCGCGGCGATCGGGCAGTTCCTCGACGGCGGCCTGCTCATCGTCATCTTCGCCGTGTCCGGCGCGCTGGAGGCGCTCGCGACCCGGCGCACCGCCGACTCCGTCAGCGGCCTCCTCGACCTCGCGCCCGCGCAGGCCGTCCGCCTCGTCGACGGCGCTGAACAGGTGGTGCCCGTCGCCGACCTGCGGGTCGGCGACACCGTCCTCGTGCGGCCCGGTGAACGGCTACCGGCGGACGGGACCGTGGTGGAAGGGGCCAGTGAGGTCGACCAGGCAACGATCACGGGAGAGCCGCTCCCCGTCGACCGCGCCGCCGGCGACACCGTCTTCGCGGGCACCCTCAACGGCACCGGCTCTCTGCGCGTCCGCGTCGAGGCGGACGCCGCCGAGTCTGTGATCGCGCGGATCGTGGCCATGGTCGAGGAGGCGAGCGCGACCAAGGCACCCACGCAACTGTTCATCGAGAAGATCGAACAGCGGTACTCCGCCGGGGTCGTGGCGGCCACGGTCGCGCTGGTCGCCGTACCGCTTGCCTTCGGCGCAGACTTCACCAGCACGCTGCTGCGCGCCATGACGTTCATGATCGTCGCTTCGCCGTGCGCCGTCGTACTCGCCACCATGCCGCCGCTGCTGTCCGCCATCGCCAACGCGGGCCGCCACGGCGTGCTCGTCAAGTCCGCCGTGGCGATGGAGCGCCTGGGCTCCGTCACCCGGGTCGCACTCGACAAGACCGGCACGCTGACCGAGGGCGCGCCCCGCGTCGCCGAGGTGCGGCTGCTGCTCGCGGCCGGCCTCGACGAGGACACGGCGCTGACGCTCGCCGCGGCGGCGGAGCTGCACAGCGAGCACCCCCTCGGCCGGGCCGTCGTCGCGGCCGCCCGCGAACGCGGACTGACACTGCCGCACGCGCGGGAGTTCGTCTCGGCGCCCGGGCGGGGCGTCTCGGCGCTCGTCCGCGGACGCGAGATCCGGGTGGGAAGTCCCGCCGCACTGCTCACCGACGAGTGCCCGGCCGTCACGGCCGCCGAGGCCGGCGGCCGCACGGCGGTCGTCGTCGTGGCGGACGGCGAACCCGTCGCGGTCCTGGCGGTCGAGGACCGGCTGCGGCCCGGGGCCCCCGAGGCCGTCGCCGCTCTCGCCCGGCTGACCGGCAAGGGACCGGCGCTGTTGACCGGCGACAATCCGCGGGCGGCGGCGCGCGTAGCGGACGAGGTCGGCATCGGTGACGTACGGGCCGCCCTGCTGCCCGAGGACAAGGTCGCGGCGGTACGGGAGTGGGAGCGGGCGGGCGACAAGGTCCTTGTCGTCGGCGACGGCGTCAACGACGCCCCGGCGCTGGCCGCGGCGAGCGCCGGGGTGGCGATGGGCAGGGCAGGCTCCGACCTGGCGCTGGAGAGCGCGGACGCCGTCGTCGTACGCGACGAACCGGCCGCCGTCCCCGCCGTCGTGGCACTCTCGCGGCGCGCCCGCCGACTGGTCGCGCAGAACCTGGTGATCGCGTCCGTGTGCATCGGCGTGCTGGTCGTCTGGGACCTCGCCTGGCACCTGCCCCTGCCCCTCGGGGTCGCGGGTCACGAGGGCTCCACGGTCCTGGTCGGCCTCAACGGCCTGCGTCTGCTGCGCGAGTCGGCATGGCAGGACGCCACGCGCGCGTGACGTGCGGGCCCGGACGGCGCACGGTGCGCGGGCGTCGCGGCCAGGGGCGCGGTGCGTGGGTGTCACGGCGGGGGTGCCCGACCGGTGGCGGGGGCCCGGGCCGCGGCGCGGCTCGCGAGGCCATGCGCCCCCACGCGGTGCGCCCGGACGCCGTGCGTGCGAGGGCGTTGCAGCCGGGGTGTGGTGGACCGAGGGTCGGCCCGGACGGCGCGCGGCTCGCGACGCCATGCTTCCGGACGCGGCGGGCCGCATGCCGCGCGGTGCGCGGGTGTGCGAGGGGTGCGCGGTACCGAGGGCCGGCCCCGGACGCCGCACGGACCGTCTGGGTGTCATGGGGGGCGCCGGACCGGTGGCGGGGGATGCCGCACGTCACGCGCGCGTGTCACGGCCGGGGAGGGCCGCACCGATGGCGGGCGCGACGCAGGCGCCCGGCAAGTTGGGGGGCAGCCCCGGGGCGCCCACCGCCCGGCGGGTCGGGTGCGCCCCCCAGCGCCCGCCCCCTCCTCAGACCCCCGCCCCGCCCACAGACGCCTGCTCCGCCCACGCTGCAAGCTCCTCCGGCGTACGCGGACCGATCTGCGACGCGCCCAGCAGCCCGTGTGCCCGCAGGACCTCCGCGACCGCCGTCCCCCATGGCCTCCGCAGCCGCGCCGCGTCCAACAGCCCCTGATCCGCCAGGAGTTCTGCGACCGGGCCGGTGCGCAGGCCGTCCGGCGAGAGTACGGCCGCGTCATCGGCCCAGCGCAGCGCCAGATCGACGTCGTGCGTGGCCATGACGACCGTCGTGCCGGACGCGCCCAGCCCGCCGAGGACGTCGAGCAGCCGTTCCTGTCCGTGCGGATCGAGCCCGGCGGTCGGCTCGTCGAGGATCAGCACCCGAGGTCGCATCGCGACCGCACCAGCGATCGCGGCCCGTTTCCGCTGCCCGTACGAGAGCAGGTGCGTCGGCCGGTCGCGGAGCGCCACGATGTCCATCGCGGCCAGCGCCTCGTCGACCCGCGCACGGACCTCGTCCTCGCCGAGCCCCAGATTCATCGGACCGAACGACACGTCCTGCTCGACCGACGCCGCGAACAGCTGGTCGTCCGGATCCTGCACGACCAGCTGCACCGTCGTACGGAGCCTGGTCAGTCCCGCCCGGTCGTAGGTCACGGGCTCACCGTTCAGCCGCAGTTGGCCGGTGGCGGGACGCAGTCCGCCGCTCAGGAGCCGCAGCAGGGTCGTCTTGCCGCTGCCGTTGCGTCCCAGCAGCGCGGTCGACCGGCCCTCCGCGAGGCCGAGACCCACGCCGCTGAGCACGGCGGGACCGTCCTCGTAGGCGTAACCCGCGTCGAGGAGTTCCACGACGGCCGGGGCCGTGGGGGAGAGGTTCACAGCGCGTACCTTTCGAGCAGGAGGGTGAGGGCGACGATCCCGGCCAGCAGTGCGCCGACCCCGGCGAGGAACGGACGCGACACCGTCGCCCGCGGTACCAGCACCCGCAGCGTGCCGTCGTAGCCGCGGCCGGCGAGCCCGGCCTGCAGCCTGCTCGCGCGGTCGAACGCCCGCACGAACGCGGTGGCTCCCAGCCCCGCCAGCGAACGCCACGCCGCGGCCCTGCTCGTGTGGCCGAGACGGGCGGCCTGCGCCTGGCGGATGTTGGTGACGGCGTCCAGCAGCAGAAAGCTGATCCGGTACATCACCAGCGCCACATCGACCACCGCCGGCGGCACCCCCGCCCGTACCAGCCGCGGCAGCACGTCGGACACCGGTGTGGTGAAGGCGAACAGCAGCACGCCCAGCGAGGCGGCGGAGGTGCGCAGCAGCAGCCGTACCGCGTCCGCCGGTCCGCCGGGCGCCGGCGCGACCAGGCCGTCCGGGCCGCCCACCGCGAACAGCAGCGGCACGGCGCCGGTGACACAGAAGCCCAGCGGGATACGGAAGGCCCGCCACAACTGCCGCGGCGCCACACCGGCCGGACCGAGCAGTACGGCCAGGGTCGCCGCGGCGACGAGGACGGCCCCCGGCCAGGGCGGCAGGCAGACGGCCGTCACGGTCAGACCGAGCCCGAGGACGGCTTTTTCGCACGGGTGACGGCGGCGCCAGCGACTGCTGTGCGCTGCCGCGTCGATCGGCAGCATCTGCGGCTACGAAACCGTCGTGGTGCTGTCCGCGTCCCGGTCGGCGGCCTCGGGCACCTTCCCCAGGGCCCGTTCCTCACCCTGCCGACGGCCCTTGCGCAGGCCGAAGTAGTACGCCAGCACACCCGCGCCCAGCGCCGCCTGCAGCGAGAACAGCGCCGATTCGACCTCACCGGACGGCGGTTCGTACAGGGGCGAGAACCACGGTTCGTAGTCCGGCTCGAGCTCCGTGATCGCCGCCTCCGCCTCTCCGTCGGCGCCGGCGAACGGCTCCTCCTTGTGGTCACCGAGCCCGAGGACCAGCGGCAGTACGGCCAGTGCCGCCACGATCAGCAGCAGCAAGGTGTTGATCTTCGCGTTACGGCTCATCGGACCGCCTCCTCCTTCTTCGCACCCTTGACCAGGACACCGAGCCGCGACAGCTCGCCCTTGCTGGACTGGCTGAGCAGCCGCATCACCAGCACCGTGAGCAGCCCCTCGCTCACGGCCAGCGGCAGCTGCGTGACGGCGAAGATCCCGCCGAACTTGGCGAGCGCGCCCAGGAAACCGGTGCCCGGGTCGGGGAAAGCGAGTGCCAGCTGGACGCTGGTGACGCAGTAGGTGGACAGGTCGGCGACGAACGCGCCGAAGAAGACGCTCACCATCAGCGGCACGTCGAACCGGCGCAGCAGCCGGTAGATCCCGTACCCGGCCCACGGCCCGACGATCGCCATCGAGAAGACGTTGGCGCCGAGTGTGGTGAGCCCGCCGTGCGCCAGCAACAGCGCCTGGAACAGCAGGGTGATGGTGCCGAGCACCGCCATGATCGGAGGTCTGAACAGAATCGCACCCAGACCTGTACCGGTCGGATGCGAGCAACTGCCCGTGACGGACGGAATCTTCAGCGCCGACAGGACGAACGTGAAGGCCCCGGACGCGCCGAGCAGCAGGGTCGATTCGGGATTGGCCCTCACCTCTCGGGTCAGGGCCCGTACGCCGTGGACGACGAACGGGGCGGACGCCGCGCCCCAGGCGGCCGCGTGCAGCGGGGGGAGATAGCCCTCGGCTATGTGCATGATGTGGGAGACCCTCTCCAGCACCTCGTGGATGGACAACGCACCTTGGCCGGTCTCCTGGCTGACGGGTCATGCCGTCCGGGCTCCGCCTTCCCGGGCACCACGCGCAGGCGCGGTGTCCCAGTGGCTCCCCGTGAGGGGTGGAACCGGACTTCCCGATCACAGTGGCGAGGGCCGCACCGGTACCGCACCGGTTTCCCGAACACCAAGGCCCCGTGACAGTAGTGCGCCGACCAGGGACATCACAAGCCGCGCACGGGCGCACCGGCCCGCGGCCGGGTGAGCTGTTCACCACACCCCGGCCGCGTGCCGCCCACGGGTCACTGTTTGCGGTAGCCGTACGCCTCCGACGCCGCGGCCTCCACCGCGTCCAGATCGCCTCCCGCGCCGGCCGTCACGACGGCGGCGACGGCGCCCTCCAGGAACGGCGCGTCCACCAGCCGTGTCCCCTCAGGAAGTTCATCACCCTCGGCCAGCAGCGCCTTGACCGTCAGCACGGCGCTGCCCAGATCGACGAGGACCGCGACGCCCGCGCCACGGTCGACCTGCTCCGCGGCCGCGGTGATCAGCTCCGAGCTGGTGCCGAGGCCGCCGTCCGGGGTGCCGCCCGCCGGGGCCACAGGAGCTGTACCGCCGCCTCCCGCCAGTTGCCTGGCGAGTTCCGCGACGGCCGTGGCCACCTCCTTGCTGTGCGAGACCAGCACGATGCCCACCTGCTTGCCGTCGCTCATGAGCCCGCAGCCTCCACCGTCTCGGCGAGCGTGGCCACGATCAGGGCCGAGGAGGTCGCTCCTGGATCCTGGTGTCCGATGCTGCGTTCGCCGAGATAGCTCGCCCTGCCCTTGCGCGCCTGCATCGGAATCGTCGCCAGTGCTCCCTGTTCCGCCGCCTCCCGGGCCGCGGCGAACGACTCGGTGCTGTCGCCGAGCGCCGCCACCGCCGGCTCGAGGGCGTCCAGCATCGTCTTGTCGCCGGCCTTCGCACCGCCCAGCTGCGCCACCGCCGCGACGCCCACCCGCAGGGCCTCGGCGAACTGCCCCGGGGCCACCTGCTCCTCGTCGCCCAGCGCCTTGCCGGTGCGCCGCAGCAGTGTCCCGTACAGCGGCCCGGACGCGCCGCCGACCGTCGACACCAACTGCCGCCCGGCCAGCATGAGCACAGCCCCCGGCGTCGCCGGCGGCTCCTTCTCCAGAGCGGTGCCGATGGCCGCGAAACCGCGCCGGAGATTGCTGCCGTGGTCGGCGTCGCCGATCGCCGAGTCCAGCTCGGTCAGTCGGTCCGCCTCCCGGTCCACGGCGACCGCGGTGGCGGCCAGCCAGCGGCGGAAGAATTCGGCGTCGAGCACAAGCACTCCCTGGGGTGAGTCGAGTCTTCACAGCGTTGACATACGGCGCACGACGTATGGTTCGGGCCCTCTCACCGCCCCCAGCGCAGCCCCGGCGTCTGCACCGGCGCGTCCCACAGCCTGAGCAGCTCCTCGTCCACCTGGCAGAGCGTCACGGAGGCGCCCGCCATGTCGAGGGAGGTCACGTAGTTGCCGACGAGCGTGCGGGCGACGGGCACCTCCCGCTCCGCCAGTACCCGCTGGACCTCGGCGTTGAAGCCGTACAGCTCCAGCAGCGGCGTGGCACCCATTCCGTTGACGAGCGCGATGACGGGGCCCTGCGGACGCAGGTCCTCGAGCACGGCGTCAACGGCGAAGTCCGCGATCTCCCGCGAGGTCATCATCGGGCGGCGTTCCCGCCCCGGCTCGCCATGGATGCCGATGCCCAACTCCAGCTCACCGGGCGGAAGTTCGAACGTCGGGCTGCCCTTGGCGGGTGTGCTGCACGCACTCAGCGCCACGCCGAAACTCCGGGAGGACTCGTTCACCTGCCGGGCGATCGCCTCCACCCGCTCGAGCGGCATCCGTTCCTCCGCGGCGGCCCCGGCGATCTTCTCCACGAACAGGGTCGCCCCCGTACCGCGCCGCCCGGCGGTGTACAGGCTGTCGGTCACGGCGACGTCGTCGTTGACGAGAACCTTCGCGAGCCGGACCCCCTCGTCCTCGGCGAGCTCGGCCGCCATGTCGAAGTTCAGCACGTCACCCGTGTAGTTCTTCACGATGAACAGCACGCCCTCGCCACTGTCCACGGCGGCGGCGGCCCGCGCCATCTGGTCGGGCACAGGGCTCGTGAACACCTCCCCCGGGCAGGCCCCGTCGAGCATCCCCACCCCGACGAACCCGCCGTGCAGCGGCTCGTGCCCCGACCCACCCCCGGAAATCAGCGCCACTTTCCCCGCGACGGGCGCGTCACGCCGCACGATCACCCGGTTGTCCACGTCCACGGCCAGCTCGGGATGGGCAGCCGCCATGCCGCGCAGCGCGTCCGCGACAACGGTCTCCGGCACATTGATGAGCATCCTCACGGTTCCTCCTGGGAAGGTTGAAATCCGGGCCTCTGAAGGGGATCTTGCAGGTCGGCGGGTGGACGGAGGCATGGCCCCGAGCCGTCGCCGGCGGCTCGGGCGGAGGCGGGGCCGACGCCGACCCCATGCCCGCAGCGGACTCCGCCGCACACATGGGTTCTGTCTCAGCAGCAGCGGAACCCCTCACGGGGATCGGCCTCCCGGGCATCCATGCGGCTGCGTTCGAACTCGCGGCGGGACATCAGCTTCGCGCCCGGGTCGTGCGACCTGGCGTGGGCGACGTAGTGGTCGTACACCGACTCTCCCGACACCTCGCGCACATACCAACGGGCCCAGCCCGCTGCACGCCGCGCCCCGTTCACCGCCGTCCTGCATGCCATCGTGATCACGCCTTGCCGCCTCCCGTGGCCTCGCGGTCCCTGCCGCCGGCCGCGGCCGCCGCCAGCTCCGCCTTCTCCTTCGGGGTGGTGATCAGCCCGGCCGGCGCGACCAGTTTCGACTCGACGTACGGGACCTCGGAGAGGCGGACGCTCCGCGGATCGCGGATCGCTCTGACACTTACCCTGGCCGCGTCCGCGAGGACCACCACGATGAGGATCGCGAAGAGGGCCGCGAGAACGCCGTCGACGGTCGAGTTGGTCACGATGGTGCGCATCTCGTCCATCGTCGTCGCCGGCGGCAGCACCTCGTTGGCGTCGATACCCGCCTGATACTTGGCGCGCTGGGTGAAGAAGCCCACCTTGGGATCGCCCGAGAAGACCTTCTGCCAGCTAGCGGTGAGGGTGACCGCGGCGTCCCAGACAAGAGGAACGGCCGTCACCCATGCCCACTTGAGACGCCCGGACTTGATCAGAAGCGTGGTGCAGACGGCGAGCGCCACGGCGGCCAGCAGCTGGTTGGCGATGCCGAAGAGCGGGAAGAGCTGGTTGATTCCGCCGAGCGGGTCGTGCACACCGACCCAGAGGAAGTAACCCCAGCAGCCGACGACGATGGCGCTTGCGAACCAGACGCCCGGCTTCCAGCTGACCTGCTTCATCGGCTTGTAGACGTTGCCCAGCGTGTCCTGGAGCATGAACCGCCCCACCCTGGTCCCCGCGTCGACCGTGGTGAGGATGAACAGCGCCTCGAACATGATCGCGAAGTGGTACCAGAACGCTTTCAATCCGGCGCCGCCCACCACCGCGGAGAAGATGTCCGACATGCCCAGGGCGAAGGTCGGCGCTCCACCGGTGCGCGAGAGCAGGCTCGCCTCCTCGACTTCCTCAGCGGCCTGTGTCAGCTGCTCGGGGGAGATGGTGAAGCCGAGATTCGCCACGGCCTGCGAAGCGGATTCCACCGTGGTGCCGAGCACGCCCGCCGGGGCGTTGATCGCGAAGTACAGACCGGGACTGAGGATGCAGGCGCAGATCATCGCCATGACCGCGACGAACGACTCGGTCAGCATGGCGCCGTAGCCGATCATCCGGATCTGGGACTCCTTCTGGATCATCTTCGGGGTCGTACCCGAGGCGATCAGGGAGTGGAAGCCGGACAGCGCCCCACAGGCGATGGTGATGAAAACGAACGGGAACAGCGAGCCGGCGAAGACCGGCCCCTGGCCGCTGCCCGCGAACTCGGTGACCGCCGGCATCTTCAGCGTCGGCAACGCGAGCACCACGCCCAGCGCGAGGAGCAGGATCGTGCCGACCTTCATGAAGGTGGAGAGATAGTCGCGGGGCGCCAGCAGCATCCAGACCGGGAGTACCGAGGCGACGAAGCCGTACGCCACCATCCAGATGACGAGCGAGCTCGGCGCCAGGGTGAAGAAGTCCGCGAGCGAGGACTCGGCGACCCAGCCGCCCGCGACGATGGCGAGCAGCAGCAGCGCGACACCGATGACCGACACCTCGACGACCTTCCCCGGCCGCAGGACGCGCAGGTAGAAGCCCATGAAGAACGCGATCGGGATGGTCATGCCGATGGAGAAGACGCCCCACGGCGAGTTCGCGAGCGCGTTGACGATGACCAGTGCCAGCACGGCCAGCAGGATGATCATGATGACGAAGACCGCGAGGAGGGCCGCCGCGCCGCCGAACGGGCCGATCTCGTCCCGCGCCATCTGGCCGAGCGAACGGCCGTCGCGGCGGGTCGAGAAGAACAGCGTCACCATGTCCTGGACCGCGCCGGCGAAGATCACACCCGCGATGATCCAGATCGTTCCCGGCAGGTAGCCCATCTGGGCGGCGAGAATCGGACCGACCAGCGGACCGGCCCCGGCGATCGCCGCGAAGTGGTGCCCGAAGAGGACGCGGCGGTCGGTGGGGTGGAAGTCGATGCCGTTGTTGAGCCGCTCGGCGGGGGTGGCACGCGTCTTGTCGGTTCGGAGCACGCGGTGCTGGATGAAGCGCGCATAGAACCGGTAGGCGATGGCGTAGGAACCGAGGGCGGCCGCGAGCATCCAGACGGCGGAGATCTCCTCGCCGCGTGAGAGGGCGAGCACGCTCCAGCCGACCGCGCCGACCAGGGCGACGATCACCCAGATGACGATCGACTGTGGACTCATGCGCCGCTGGGCAGTGTTCGTCGACTCCGGCTCGGCCATGGCGTGGCTCCCGTCCCGTCACGATCACCTGCAACGCGAAGTGATCCAGTGGACCGTTCACCAGACTACCCGCGCCCTGTGACGATCACCGAAGTTCGGCCTGCGCCACAGCGGCGCTGCTCCGTGCGTGAGCACCGGTCGGGCCATCCGGAGCAACCTCCCATCCGGAGGAACCTCGGACGCGCGCGAACCGCGGGGCGTCGTGCGGCATCCCGCACGATCCGTCCCGCACGCCGTGCGCGGCTGCCGCCCGCGATGTGCTCGCGCGCGGGAGGAGCGGCAGCGGATGCGCGGCGGGCCTCAGGAACCCGGCGGGCGGGTAGGCAGGCGCAGGACCACGTCGATGCCTGTCTCACGTGGGGCGGGGGCCCTTCCGGCACCGGCACTCGCACGCTGTCGGTGAAACCCAGGCGCGGGGCGACGGATCCGCCGGCGGTCCCCGGGATCAGCAGCGGCGCCCGGGCCCTGACCGTGTCACCGTGCCCTGGGCTCTTCGCCGTCGAGGGACGACGCGGTGGCCGTATGGTCCGGGTGGTTCCTGGTCCGGCGGGTCTCTTTCATCTCTGCTTCGTAGAGATGGTCTCTCCCGTCCGCCAGAGCGTGGCGAATCGACTCTTCGATCGTGCGGAAGGGGCGGTAGTAACTGGCGTTGTACTCCTCGACGATCTGAAACGTCCAGTGCCCGGGGATCACGTTGCGGCCGAGGACTTCTCGTTCGACGCGGTCCGCGTCATCGTGGTGCCCGGCCTCGCGCAGCAGCCGCACGGCGTCGTCCAGCTGGAGATCGGCAGTCCCGGTGAGCTGATGGAACTCGTAGAGCGCGCCGCGAGCCCGCTCCGTGGTCTCCAGCGCCTTCGAGAGAGCCCCGAGTGCTTCCACGGTGAGGTCCGTGACACCCGCGGGCCGTCGGTGCTGGTCGTCCGGGCCGTCGTGCTCAGTGGTCATGTGCTGTCTGCTCCCCGCGTGGTCGATCCGGCATGGGGATGGCGGCGGGCCGGTCGAACACGAAGCTGTGCGCGCAGGCGCTCGGGCTGCTCGGCCGCTCGGGACGCTCGGGACGCTCGGGCCGCTCGGGCCGCTCGGGCCGCTCGGGCCGCTCGGGCCGCTCGAAAGGAAGAGCGTACCGGCGATCACGTCGAGGGTGGAGGAGGCACCGCCCGGTCGGGTCACACCGAGTGGTAAGTCCGTGGCGGCTCCTGGCATCGGCGTCCGAGGCGTGGTCGGCTTGGCCGCCCCTCAGCTGATGCGCTCCGCAAGGTGAAGGAGACGGATGATGACCGATCAGCACCGTCCGCTGCCCGATGCCCTCGTCGTCGGTGCCGGTCCGGCAGGCCTTGCCTGCGCACTCGACTGACGCGCGCCCGGACCGAAACAGGGCGGACCAGGTGAGCCGACATGGCCTCGACGAGAACCGGGTGGCCGACGCTGTGATCGTGGGCGGTGGCGCGGCCGGTCTCTGCCTCGCCCAGTCGCTGACCACCACCGGCACGACCGCCGTGACGGTGGTGGAGGCACCCGACGGCCCGCTGCGGCCGGCGGAGCGCACCTGGTGCCACTGGGAGGACGGGCCCGGAGAGTTCGAGGACGCCGTCGCCGCCTCCTGGCCGCGACTGCGCGTCCGGGGCACCGACGGCCACGTCGTCGAGGCGGCCCCCGCGCCGCTGCGCTACCGCATGATCCGCTCGGGCCCCTTCGAACGACTGGTCCACGCGCGCCTGGCCGCCTGCCCGGCAGCACATGTCCTGCGAGCGACCGCCGAAGCCGTGCGCTCCGTGCCGGAGGGAGCCGAGGTCCGCTGCACGACACCCGATGGACGGGTGCTGACCGTGCGCGGCAGGTACGTCTTCGACTCGCGGCCGCTGCGCAGTCCGCCACCTGCCCGTACGGTCCTGCTCCAGCACTTCCGCGGCTGGTTCGTACGCACCGCCTCCGCCAGGTTCGACACCGAGGTGGCGGACCTCATGGACTTCCGGGTGCCGCAGCCGCGCCACGGGCTCGCCTTCGGATACGTCCTGCCGCTCGGTCCGGACCGCGCACTGGTCGAGTACACCGAGTTCTCCCGGACCGTGCTGACGACGGCCGCGTACGAATCGGCCCTCCGCCAGTACACGACGAACATGCTGCGGCTCGGCCCGTTCACCGTCGAGTCCGCCGAGCAGGGAATCATCCCCATGACCGACGCGCGTTTCCCGCGCCGGATCGGACCGGCCGTCTTCCGTATCGGGGCCGCGGGCGGCGCCACACGGCCGGCGACCGGATATACGTTCGCCGCCGTGCAGCGGCAGAGCCGGGCCATCGCCGCCGCGCTGCACCGCGGCGGTGAGATCGTTCCCAGGCCCCACGGCCGCAGGGCGCTCGCGATGGACGCCGTCCTGCTGAGGGCACTCGACACAGGCCGGATCGACGGGCCGGGGTTCTTCACCGACCTGTTCCGCCGCGTCCCCATGGAGCGGTTGCTGCGCTTCCTCGACGGCGGGAGCACCCCGTGGGAGGAGTTCGGCATCGGCCTGCGCACCCCTGTCGGCCCCATGCTCCGCACGGCGGCCGAACTGCCCTTCCTGCCCCGCCGTGCCCCCGCCCGACCCGAGGAGAGCCACTGATGACGCTGCTGCGAGACCAAGACCTCGCCCGCGCCTTCGATCACGCCTCGCACACCTACGACCGCCTGACGGCGGTGAACCCGGGCCACCGCACCGATCTGCTCCGCTCGGCACGCCGTTTGCGACTGCCCCGCGGCGGAGAAGGCCTTCGGGTGCTCGACCTCGGCTGTGGCACGGGCGCGTCGACACGGGCCCTGCTGCGGGCCGCCCCTCACGCGCGTATCACTGCCGTCGACGCGTCCGCCGGCATGCTGGAACGGGCTCTCACGAAGCCCTGGCCCTCGACCGTGCGCTTTGTGCACCTGACCGCAGAAGAACTGCCCGGGGCCGACGAAGACGCCCCCTACGACGCCGTCTTCGCCGCCTATCTGTTCCGCAACGTCACCGAACCCGACGCCGTCCTCGGCGCCGTCCGCGCACTGCTGGGACCTGGCGGACGCCTGGCGGTGCACGACTACTCTCTGAGCGGTTCCTTCGTCCACCGGGCCCTGTGGAACGCGGTCTGCCGAGGCGTGATCATCCCGGCGGGCACGCTGACCGGAGACCGTGAGCTGTACCGCCATCTGCGGCGCAGCGTCCTCGCCTTCGACACCGCCCCCGCTTTCGCGGCTCGCCTCACCCGCGCAGGCTTTCCGTTCGTCCGCGTCCTGCCGGTCGGTGGCTGGCAGACCGGCATCGTCCACACCTTCCTGGCCGGGGCGCCTTCCCGCCCCGAGAAGGGCGGCTCCTCATGAGCGCGTCGCAGCAGCGCACGGCCTCCCGGCACGGACGCGACAGGCAGACGGCGACCCGGCACGGACGCGACCGGAAGGCCGCCGTCATCATGCCCGCGTCGGGACGCGACCGCTTCACCGGCGACGCGCCCAGCACCGCGGTGATCGGCGGCGGTATCGCTGGTCTTGCCGCGGCGACCGCGCTGGCCGAACGCGGGGTCCGGGTCACCGTGTACGAGCGTGAGGCGATGCTCGGCGGACGGGTCGCGGGCCGGCGCACCCGTCTCGCGGACGGCTCCGAGGTGACCATGAGCCGCGGCTTCCACGCCTTCTTCCGCCAGTACTACAACCTGCGCGGGCTGTTGCGCCGCACGGACCCGGACCTCTCCGCGCTCGCACCGCTGCCGGACTACCCCCTGCGGCACAGCAGCGGCCTGACCGACAGCTTCGCCCGCGTGCCCCGGACGCCGCCGTGGAGCGCCCTCGGATTCGTCGCCCTCAGCCCCACCTTCGGATGGCGCGACCTGGCATCGATGCATCCGCGCGCGGCGCTGGCCCTGCTCGACGTCCGGGTGCCCGAGGTGTACGAGCGGTACGACGGCGTCAGCGCCGTGGACCTCCTACGGGGCATCCGCTTTCCCGAGGCCGCCCACCATCTGGCCTTCGAGGTCTTCTCCCGCAGCTTCTTCGCCGACCCGGGCGAACTGTCCGCCGCCGAACTGCTGGTGATGTTCCACATCTACTTCCTGGGATCGTCCGAGGGCCTCCTCTTCGACGTGCCGCGCGAACCCTTCCCGCAGGCGCTGTGGGAACCGCTCGGTCGCCACCTGGAACGACTCGGCGTCGATGTGCGCACCGGCACGCCGGTCCTCGGCGTCCGGCCGGTCGCGGGCGGCGAGCTGGCCGTGGACAGCGACCGGACGACCGACCGGTACCAGGCTGTGGTCCTCGCCCTGGACTCGACCGGCCTGCGTCACGTCGTCGGCGCCTCCCACGAGTTGGGGAATGCGAAATGGCGACGGGACATCGCCGGCCTGCGCACCGCACCGCCCTTCCTCGTCTCCCGTCTCTGGCTCGACCGGCCCGTACGTGCGGAGCGCCCCGGATTCCTGGGCACCAGCGGCTACGACGGCCTCGACAATGTCAGCGTCCTCGAACGCTGGGAGGGCGAAGCGGCCCGCTGGGCGGAGCGAAGAAGCGGATCCGTGGTGGAACTGCACGCCTACGCCGTGGAGGAGAGCGCCGAGCCGAAGGACGTCCAGGAGCGGCTCGTCGCCCGGCTTCACGAGATCTACCCGGAGACCCGGGACGCCCGGGTCGTCGACGCCCGCCACGAATGGCGGGCGGACTGCCCGCTGTTCCCCGTCGGCGGCTACAGCCGCCGCCCGTCCGTCCTGACCCCGCACCCGCGGGTGATGGTCGCGGGCGACCTGGTCCGCACCGGCCTCCCCGTGGCTCTGATGGAACGCGCGGCGACGTCGGGTTTCCTGGCGGCCAATGCCCTGCTCGCCGCTTGGGGGGTCCGTGGACAGGTGCTGTGGACGGTGCCGCGTGCCGGCCGCTCCTGGGCGCTGAGGGCCCTCGCCGCTCTGGCTCCCCGCGAGTGAGGCCCCCGGCCCGGCAGCGGACCCCTCGAGTGCAGCCCGTGGCAGGTCGCGACGCCCGTCAGCCGGGGAAGCGTCCCGTGCTGCGCAGCGACCAGCGCCGCTCGGCGTAGGCCAGATCGTCGCGCCACAGGCGGCCGGCCGTCCGGCGCATCAGGGGGCGCAGTGCAGGGGCCGCGGCGCGCGCCATGGCGAAGCCCCGCCGGTCAGAGGCCGCGACGACTGCCTCCACCACGGCCGTCCGTGGGCTCGCGTCCCCCTCTGGGGTGAGCGGCGTGGCATGCGTCTCCACCACCGAACCGGTCCCCTCGCCGTCCGTGATGTGCATGACGACCGTGCGCGGTGCGGGCGCGGTGAACTCCGCCCGCACCGGCACCACCAGTCGGCCTGCGACCTTGAACGACACATCAACGGCGAACGCGTCGTCCTCGTCGCCTCGCGGGGTGCCGACCACGCGCAGGTCGACGAACGCATACGGGTGGAACCAGGAACCGTGCCAGGGATCGAGCCGGTTCGCGACCACATCCTCCGGCTCGCACCGCCCCACCGTCCTGAACACCGCGTCCACACCGCTCCCGGAGCGGGGCCGCACCGGCACCACGGGGCGCTCCAGAGGAGGCTCGCCCCCGACCGCGTCCAGCCGTACCCACACCAGCACTCCGTCGTCATGGACGGGAAACGGCTCCCAGCCGGCGAACGGGCCGCCTCCCAGGGACAGTCCGTGCCAGTGGCACACCAGCCTCCCGCACACCACCCTGCTGTTGCGCAGCGGAGCCCCGAGGTGCGGGCACACCCCCGGCCCGGCCAGCAGCTCTCCCGTACTTGTCCGCCACAGGACGACCTCCACGCCGCCCACGGTCCTGCCGTACGGGCGGCTGCCTGCCAGGATCTCCCGGGACGCCCCGACCACGAACCAGTTGCCCGACGGCCTTGCCGCTGCCCGCTTGAGTGCGCCGGCGATCACGGCGGGCTTCGCCTCCCGCCACGTGGACGCCTGCCGTGCCCATCCAGGGCCGCGACGCACCCGCAGCGGCGAGGTCCACCGCTTCCCGCCTTCCCGGTCGTTCATCGGCCGGATCCCTCCGCTCGAGCCACCGTGCTCCGCGCCGGCAGCGGAGGCCGGGTGCGCAACCGTGCCCCGGTGATCCGCACGACGCCTGCGGCCGCCGTGGCCGCCCGCCGTCGGCGGGGCACGGCGGCGCGGCGGTGCAGCACGGCGTAGTCGTCGTCGGCGATCGCGTCCAGGATTCCGCCGTACAGGGTGAACGCGGTGCGGATGCACGGCCGTACGCGAGGGTCGAGCATGGCGATGCCCGGCTCTGCCTCCCGGTACACCGCCCGGGTCATCGCCTCGGCTTCGACGAAGGCGGCCCGGATGCGCGGGTCACGGCCCCCGGTGCGACGGCTCCACTCGAGCAGCGGCCGCTCCACCCCGTGCGCGGCGAGCAGATCCGTGGGCAGATAGACACGCCCCCGGTCCAGGTCCTCGCCCACGTCACGCAGGAAGTTGGTCAGCTGGAACGCCACCCCGAGAGCCGACGCGTGCGGAGCCGCCTCCTCACGGGCGACGACGGTCCCGAGCACCGGCAGCATCTGCAGTCCGATCACCGCGGCCGAACCGTGCATGTAGGCACGCAGATCCGCGTACGTCGGGTAGTCCGTGACGCTCAGGTCGCTGCGCATCGAGGCCATGAAGTCGGCGAAGAGCCGGGGGTCGATGGCGTAGCGCTCGGCGGTGTCGGCCACAGCCCTCACCACCGGCTCGTTGCCACGGCCCGTGCGCAGTCCCTGTGCGAGGTCGCTCTCCAGCAGGCGCAGCAGGCGGTCGCGTTCCTCTGGGGTCTGCCGGCGGTCGAGGTCGTCGACGATGTCGTCCGCCCACCTGGCGAAGCCGTACAGCGCGTGCACGGCACTGCGGCGTTCGACCGGCAGCAGACGGGTGGCCAGGAAGTACGTCTTGCCGTGGCGGGCGTTGAGCCGACGGCACTGCTCGTAGGCGCCGCGGAGCGCGGGGTCGGTGATGCCGGCGGTGTCCAGTTCACGACGGGTCATCAACGCTGCCTTTCGAGGACGGGACAACGGCGCGCGTCGCCGGTACGCCGGACGCGCGTACCGGACGAGAGGTGCCCGTGATGCGGGCGGCGGCGAGCTTCCCGCTGATGAGGACCGTGGGGACGCCCACCCCGGGTGTCGTCCCGCACCCGGCGAGGACGACGTTCTCGTACCCACGCACGAGATTGCGGGGCCGGAACGGGCCGGTCTGCGCGAAGGTGTGCGACACGGAGAACGGCGTTCCCGCCCCGTGACCCTGTGCGATCCAGTTCACCGGGGTGATCAGCGCCTCCCGGTCGATGGACGCCCCGAACCCGTGCAGACCCCGGCGTTCGAGCTGGGCCAGCAGGCTGTCGCGGTAACGCGGGCCGAGGTCGCGCCATGCGCCGGCCGACGGGCCCGTCACGGTGTTGGGGCACGGCGCGAGGACGTAATGCAGGTGCTTTCCCTCGGGCGCGAGCCCCGGGTCGTGCGTCGTCGGCCTGGTGATCAGCAGTGACGGGTCGCTCATCAGCCGTCCGGTGCGGGTCAGTTCGTCGAAGGTCCGCTCCCACGCGGCACCGAACGAGATCGTGTGGTGGGCTAGTTCGGGCCAGGTGCGGTCCGTACCGGCGTGGAGGATCACGGCGGAAGGCGAATGACGGAGACGTACCGGGCGCCGTGGAGCCCGTCCCAACAGGCGGTGCGCCACGGGCAGATCCGGTGTCAGGACCACCGCGTCGCAGGCGATCCGCTCGCCCGACGCCAGCCGCACGGCCCGTACCCGACCGGCCGAGCGCTCCAGTCCCGTCACCTCGGCCGACCAGCGGAACTGCCCGCCCGCGTCGCTCGCCGCGTCCGCCATCGCCCGGGGGAGCGCGTACATACCGCCCCGGGGGAACCAGACGCCCGCGACCGTGTCCATGTAGGCGATCACGGCGTAGGCGGCGAGCGCACGGGCCGGCGCCACTCCGGCGTACAGCGACTGGAAGGAGAACACCCTCCGCAGCCGTTCGTCCGTGAGGAACCTGCCGATCTGCCGGTCCAGCCTTCCGAAGCCGCCGAGGGCGGCCAGCCGGGCCAGGTCGGTGTGCACGAGTTGGAAGGGGGAGTCGAAGTTCGTGTCGATGAACCGGCGCATCTGCGCCTGGTACAGCCGTCGCAGCCAGTCACGCAGCCGGCGGTAGCCCGCGGCCTCGGCGGGACCGGCGAAGCGCCGCACCTCGGCCTCCATGGCGTCGCCGTCGGTGTGGACGTCCACCTGGGCGCCGTCGGCGAAGCGCGCACGGTAGGCCGGATGCAGCGGGATCAGATCCACCCGCCGGTCCAGACTGTCGCCGACCGCGGCGAAGGCCTCGTCGGCCAGGTGCGGCATGGTCAGCACGGTGGGGCCGGTGTCGAGCCGGTAGCCGCCGAGTTCGATACGGCCCGCGCGACCGCCGGGGCCGGTGTCCCGTTCGACGACGGTCACCCGGCGGCCGGCGCCGAGCAGATGCAGGGCTGCGGCGAGACCCGACAGACCCGCACCGACCACGACCACATGGTCCGTGGCCCCCGGCACGGTTTTCACGCGTTCTCCCTGCTCCGGGCCGGCGCGTTGCCCACCGCGCTCTGCACCAGCGAGGCGAACTCCCGCCGGGCGTGCTGATCCGCCCCGCTGGCCCCGAAGTGGCGCAGGCTCAGCGCGGACAGATCGGCGATCTCCGCCTCCACGGATGCGCGTGCGCCCGTGCGTTCCAGGGCGGCGCGCATCCGGGCGACCTGGTCGTCGGAACGGGGGAGCCCGTGCGCACTGAGGGCGAGGGCCGCCGCTCTGTCGTTCGACGCGCCCGCGAGCCGTACGGCGACGGCGAGGAGGTACGTGAGTTTCCGTCCACGCAGGTCCTCGTCC
Source organism: Streptomyces sp. NPDC096176 (assembly GCF_044763255.1). Lineage (NCBI taxonomy): Bacteria > Bacillati > Actinomycetota > Actinomycetes > Kitasatosporales > Streptomycetaceae > Streptomyces > Streptomyces sp. NPDC096176. The sequence continues at coordinate 436,857 of NZ_JBIWFV010000003.1, forward strand.
GCCGGCTTGCCCGTCACCGCCGGGTCTCCGAAGGCCCCCAGCTGATCGTCACGAAGCTGGAAGGCGAGACCCACGCCTCGGCCGGCCGCCCGGAGCGCTTCCATGGTGCGGGCGTCGGCGCCGGCCAGGGACGCGCCCAGCGCGAGCGGCCGCTCCACGGTGTAGCGGGCGCTCTTCAATATGGCGATGGTCCTTGCCTCGTCCACGGCCGTCGAGCCGGTCGCCTGGGCACGCATGTCCAGGTACTGACCCGCGACCATCTCGGTGCGCATCGCCTGCCATTCACGGTGCAGCCGGGGCCCGTGCGGCGTGCTGAGCGCGACGTCGGCGAGCAGGTCGTCGGCCCATGCCAGGGCCAGGTCGCCCGCGAGCACGGCAGCAGCGGTCGAGTAGGACTCCGGCGATCCGCTCATACGACTGTTCCGGTGTATCCGTGCGAACTCGGCGTGCACGGCCGGCGCGCCCCGGCGCAACGGGGAGCCGTCCATGACGTCGTCCTGAATGAGCGCGCACGCCTGGAGGAGCTCGAGGGCCGCCCCGATCCGCAGCGGCGTCCCCGCGGCGCCGTCCCCGCCGGCGGCCCGCCACCCGCACCACACGAACGCGGTCCGAAGCCGTTTTCCCCCGCGCCGGACGAAATCGGCGACCCGGCCCGCCACCTCACGGGCGAACACGGCGTCCGTCTCCTGGGCCTCCTGGAGCCTGGCGTCGAGGTACTCAGCGAGGACGCCGTCGACTGCTGCGGCCGCCTCGCGAGCCGTGCACGGCCCCGTACCGGAGCCGGCACCGCCGGCCCGCCGCAGTCGTGTCATCCGCGTACCCGGCATCGGCAACCCCCTTCAGTCCTGGCTCCGGCTCATCAGGTACTTCGTCTTCGGCGGGATCCGGATGCACCTATCCCTGCCCGATACGCGACCCCATCGGAGCGCCGCTCACTCCAACGGCCCAGGAGAAGTCCGCTCCATGTGCCGGCGCTCAGTCCCTGCCGCGGGCGTGCTTGAAGCGGGCCGGCCCTTCCGGAAGGCCGATCAGCGGCTCCGGACAGTCCAGATCGGCCAGATCGCCCGGGGGCAGCCGCCAGGGCTCGTGCACGAATCTGTCCGCACATCGCGGAGCTCCGGCACCCAGCGGCGCACGTAGGCGCCCTGCGGGTGGAAGCGCTTGCCCTGGATCACGGTGTTGAGGACGCGGTGGCCAAGCAGTCGGCCAGGAAGGCACGGCGGTTCGGCGCGTCGAAACCTGCCGCATGAATGGCAGGGTCGGGGACGGAAAGGGGCACCACCGCGTCGGCGGAGCTCGGGGCGGCCCGCAGAGGCGGATGGTCGTGGAGACGCAGGTCCGAGGTGAAGAGGACGACCGCGACGGTCATGGGTGTCACTCCGGTGCTGTGCGGGAGGTGCTGAGGGGATGCCGACCGCAGCTTCCCCCCGCGCCGATTCCGCGGACCTGCCCATACGTCCGCCAAGGTGAAAGAGCGGTCGGATCTGCGCGGCCACCGAAGGAGCGAGCCCCACGGCTGATTGTCTGACGAAATCAGCTCAGACCACGCTAGGAGCACAGCCATGGCATCCCAGGCCCAGGACGTCTCGTACACAGTGCCGGGCATGAGCACCGAAGACAGCAGCCGGATCATCACGCTGCTCCAGATGCGCCTGCACTCTCTCAACGATCTCACCCTGACTTTGAAGCACATCCACTGGAATGTGGTCGGCCCGCACTTCATCGCCGTCCACGAGATGATCGACCCGCAGGTCGACCAGGTCCGGGAAATGAGCGACGACCTGGCCGAACGCATTTCCACCCTTGGTGGCGAACCGAAGGGAACCCCCGGGGCCCTGGTCGACGAGCGCACGTGGGACGACTACTCGATCGGTCGCGCGGAATCCATCGAGCACCTCGGCGCCCTCGACCTCGTCTACACCTCGATCATCAAGGACCACCGCGAGGCCATGGAGGCCACGGAGACCTCCGACCCGGTCACTCAGGACATGCTCATCGAGCAACTGCGCAGCCTCGAGCTCTTCCAGTGGTTCGTCCGCGCCCACCTGGAGTCCAGCGGGGGCAAGCTCAGCACCCGCGGCGCCACGACGGAGACCGCCGCCGCCGGCCAGGCCGCCGACCAGGCCCGGAAGCAGCCCTGACCGGGACGGGTGGGACGCCGATGCGCGCGCAACCTGTCGGCGCTGCCGAATCTCTGGTGTCGCCGGTCAATTCGCACAACGAGTGGGACCCGCTCGAGGAGATCGTCGTCGGGCGTCTCGACGGCGCGACGATTCCCTCCGACCATCCCGTCGTCGCCTGCAACATCCCGCCATGGGCGGCCCGGTTGCAGGGGCTCGCCGCCGGTTTCAAGTACCCGCGCATGCTGATCGAGCGGGCGCAGCACGAGCTGGATCAGTTCATCTCCCTCCTGGAGTCCCTCGGCGTCACGGTCAGACGTCCCGACGCGGTCGACCACAAGCAGCGCTTCGGCACCCCCGACTGGTCGTCGCGCGGTTTCTGCAACACCTGCCCGCGCGACAGCATGCTCGTGATCGGCGACGAGATCATCGAGACGCCGATGGCATGGCCGTGCCGCTATTTCGAGACCCACTCCTACAGGACTGTTCTCAAGGACTACTTCCGGCGCGGCGCGCGATGGACGGCGGCGCCCAAGCCGCAGCTCACCGACGAACTGTTCGAGGCGGATTTCCGTATCCCCCGGGCGGAAGAGCCCATGCGCTACATCCTCACCGAGTTCGAGCCGGTGTTCGACGCGGCGGATTTCGTGCGCGCGGGACGCGACCTGTTCGTCACGCGGAGCAATGTGACCAACCGGATGGGCATCGACTGGTTGCGCCGTCACCTCGGATCCGGCTATCGCATCCACGAGATCGAGAGCCGCTGCCGCACACCGATGCACATCGACACGACGTTCGTCCTGCTCGCGCCCGGCAAGGTGATGGTCAATCCCGAGTACATCGACGTCGACCGCCTTCCGGACGTGCTGAGTTCATGGGACATCCTGGTCGCCCCCACACCCGACCCGATCGGCGAACGCCTGCTCAAAGTCACCTCGATGTGCGGCAAATGGCTCAACATGAATGTGCTCATGATCAACGAGAAGCAAGTGATCGCGGAGCGGCACCACACCGACATGCTGCGTGCGCTCGAAAAATGGGGGTTCGAGCCGATCCCCTGCGATCTGCTGCACTACGCGCCGTTCGGCGGCTCGTTCCACTGCGCGACACTCGACATCCGGCGTCGCGGCACGCTCGAATCGTATGTCGACTGATGCCGGCCCGCGTTCGGCACCCAGTACGGGTCAGCCGTAGATCGGAGCCTGCGGGCTGTACGGGCTGCTGCTGGGTGCCGGCGCCGGCGCCGGCGCGCGATCGTGCCGGACCTCCGTTGCCGGGACGAAGTACTCGGCGTCCTTCGGGCGACCGGCAGACGCACTGCGGGGGCGCGCCGCCGGCTCCAGGTGGGGGATGTGCTTCGAGCAGTGCACATAGGCCTCCTCCACCATGATGTGGACCCACAGTTCGGGGCGGCGGCCGGGCGCGGTGTCGACCGGAAGCTGCGGGTAGGCCAGTCGCTGGTCCACATCACGGTGGAGCCGTGCGATCCCATTGACGTGCAGACCGATGTGGTGGTGGGTGAAGTCCATGAAGAGAAGACCGATGTGCGGGTTCTCCGTGAGGTTTCCGGCGCTGGCCATCACGCCGTTTCCCCGGTACTCGGGGTAGGTGAGGGTGTGGTCGTCGAGAACGGTGACGAAGCCGGGCGGGCCGGCGCGGAAGCTGCTGTCGCAGGCCCCGTTCGCGTCGGCCGTCGATATGAAGACCATCGTCTGCTGGGCTATGAACTCCCACATCCGGGACGTGAGGCGGCCTTGGACCTGACGTCGGTAGAAGCCCGACGCCTGATGCGTGGTACCGAGCCGGCTCTGCAGCTGACGCTCACCGATCGACTGCGACGGAACGCTGTGACTGCTCACGGAAGTCGGGCCTCTTCGTCTCGGGGGTAGGCGGATTGCAGGGGGATGCTCAGCACGGGTACGTCGAGCGGATCGTGGTGAATGTGTGAGGGCGTGACGCCCCGCTCCAGCAGCACCGCTGTTGCCGCTCTGATCATGCCGGGAGGACCGCTGAGGAACACGTCGTGCCGTAGCCACGGTCCGAACTGAGCGATGACGTCGGGCAGGTTCCCCTCGGTCCCGGGGATGCGCTCATGGGAGACGGCGGCTCTGACATTGAGCCAGTGGTACCGCTGCGACATGCGGAGCATGTCGTCGAGGCCGTACAGCTCCTGCCCCGTCCGGGCGCCGACGAACAAGTCGACGCGACGCTCGGTGTGGCCTTCGGCAATCTGCTCGATCAAGGCCCTGATCGGGGCGAGCCCCGTGCCGCCGGCGACGCACAGCAGATCCCGCCGTGACTGCGCGTTCAACGTCATGTCGCCCTCGGGCGGGCCGAGACGGATGAGGTGTCCTGGCTGCGCCTGCTGGACAAGGGCATTGCTGACGCGGCCACCGGGCACGGCCCGCACATGGAACGTCAGTGTCGAATCCGCTCGGGGAGCGTTGGCGGGGGAGTAATAGCGCCATTCCTTGGGCCACCACGGAGTTTCGACGCTCGCGTACTGACCGGGAATATAGGGGTATTCCGGTGCGGGCAGCACGGTTATCTCCGCCAGCCCGTGTCCCAACCAACGATGGTCGACGATCTGGGCGTCCCATACCGCGGGGCGGAGCCGGGCGTCGTTGTCCGCGGCGAGCATCATGGTTCGCGAGGCCGCGGTGTACGCGCGCTCCCATGCGCCGGCGAGCTCCGGAGTCCAGGCAGGGCCGGCGAACCGCGCCAGCGAGTCGAGCAGGCACTCGCCGACGGCCGCGTAGTGGGCGTTGACGGTGCCGAACTTCCGGTGGTCGCGGCCCAGACGGGAGCAGAACTGGACGAGGTGGTCCGGATGGTCGACAAGGTCGACAATCCGGAGCAGAGCTCGTAGCAGCCGGTCCCGCTGAACATCCATCTCCGGCGGGAACAGGCCCCGCACCTCGGGGTGGCGTACGAAGAGGATGGCGTAGAAGTACACGGCCATCTCAGCGGCCTGAGGCTCGACGACCGTGAGGCTGGCACGTATGAGCGCCACGTCCTCGGGTGCCAGCGCCCCCGGCAGGGCGGCGAGGGGGCTCCCCGGCGAAGTCGGTGCTCGACCGGCCGCTGGGGGCGGAACCGGTCCTGAACCGCTCAGTGGCGAAGGCACGTCGGGGCGCGACTGGCGGAAGAAGGGCGTCACCGTCGAGCTCGCAGGCTTCCCGTTTCTGGTCCGTAGGGGCCTACGTCGAAGTGCCCGTTCACGCCGTACGTCCTTTTCATGGCTTGCGGGGGATCGGGGCCGGAATTGCTGTGGGGGAGGTCCCGGATGATCTTTGCCTTGCGGCAATGCTTACCATTGGTAATGCATTGATGCCGGTCAGGGCAAGCGAGTCGAGCGCAAACAGAGTTCGTCGGGGGTTCACTCCGGTGCTTGGGCCGTCGTCGACGCGCAGGGTAGCCCAGGCGGGTCCGGTGGGCGGCATTCGGCCGGCCTGTCCGGCAATTCGGCGGACCGCCAGGGTAGTCGGCCGATCGGGTGATCCGGCTTCGTGTCGTCGTGGTGGTGCTCGCTTTGGGGCGGTGGGCCGGTGTCAAAGTGGTCGGGGCAACTTCTGAGCAGCAGCCACGCCGGAGTTGCCGAGCTGGGGCCTCCGAGGTCGTTGTCACGTCCGGCCCGGAGGCCCCAGCCTGTAGAGGCGGCCGGCGTCAGGCGTGCGCGGCGTCTTCGGTGTCGGCGGCGTCCTCCGTGTCCTCGGCTTCCCAGCGCAGCAGGTCTCCCGGCTGGCACTCGAGCACCTCGCAGAGCGCCGAGAGCGTCGCGAAGCGCACCGCCTTGGCGCGGCCGTTCTTGAGCACCGCCAGGTTGGCGGGCGTGATTCCGACGCGTTCCGCGAGCTCGCCCACGGACATCTTCCGCCTGGCCAGCATCACGTCGATGTCGACGGTGATCGGCATCAGATCACCTCGTCCAGTTCGGCCTGCATCTGTGCCGCCTGGGCGTCCCGCGCGACCGCCTGGGCAAGCAGCATCCGTAGCACAAGCACGATGAGCGCGACCCCCAGCACCGCAACGCCGACCCCGCCCACCAGGAGGACGACGCCCGGGGCGACAGCCTCTCCGGGTGCCAGGAAGCAGCCGAGCACGAACACCAGCACGGCGGCCGCCGTGAACGCGCCGATCACGACGTCCACGTACCGGAACGCCGCATGGGAGAAGACCGTTCCCCGTCGTACCATCGTCACCAGTCGCCACACGCACACCAGGACGATCTGGGCCGCCACGACGCCCAGCACCGTGATCACGAGAACCGGAGTGCGCGGGAACGCCAGGTCCGTGTCGAGCCCCTCCAGGTCGGCGGCCAGCAGCGGCACCATCACTGCTTCAACGAACACCGAGCCGGCGAGCAGCACCCCCAGTACGGCGCGCAGCGCAAGCGCTGTCAGCTTTCCCATCGCTTCTCCTTCGATCGATCCACGATGGAAATCTATCGAGTTTCGATAGGTGCGGCAAGGGGTGGATCGGTGGGCAGGAGAGGCGAGCGGGCGCGTTCAAGGCGCCCCGCGACCGTCCTCGCACCCATTGGGCGTACCGCTCGCGCGGCATCGCGCCTGCCGTGCGGCCGAGGACGCAGCCGAACCGCCTCGCCAACGGACCGCAGCCACCCCTTGTCGCGGTCGCCGCCCAAGATGCGCGAGGCGGGATCGTGACCAGACTTGGCCGTATGGCAGAGCGACGTCGCACCCAGGCCCGGCCTGCGTCCGCAGCAAGCAGTCGGCGCAACTCCTCCCAGCCGGGGCTGCGGGGCGCTGCTCGTGCTGCCTCCGACGAATTGCAGGAGCTGATCGGTCACCCCGCGGAGGGGGTCTCGGCGGTGCGGCGCAACGAGGACGGCTGGTGTGTCGTGGTGGACGTTCTCGAGGTCCCCCGTATCCCGGACACGACGAGTCTGCTCGCGGCCTACGAGGTGCAGCTCGGCGGCGTCGCCAAGTCCGTGGGCAAGCGCAAGGTGAGGAAGGCGGCGGAATCCGACGGCGACACCGTGCGCAGAGCAGTCGGCGGTGGCCGCGCAGACGAAGCCGACGAAGCCGACGACGCGTACGAGGATGAGCAGGAGCGGCCGCGGCGCCGCGCACCCGCCCGGAGCAGCAGCCGTCGCCGGCGCGTGGAGGCATGACGTGAGCGACAGTGGCGTGTACGTCTACGCGATCCTCTGGTGCGATGCCGCACCACTGCCGGCGGACATCACCGGCGTGGGAAGTCCTCCTGGACTGCTGCGGGTGCTGGAAGGGGGAGCGGTCTCAGCGGTTGTCAGTGACGCGCCGCCGAAGGTGCGCGCGCGTCGGCGGGACCTGCTCGCCCACCAAGGGCTGCTCGATCACCTCGCCGACGCCGGCACCCCTCTGATCCCCATGCGCTTCGGCATGGTGGCTGCCGACGAAACGACCGTCCGCGCACAGCTGCTCGCGAATGAAGCCAGGTATCTCGAGACGTTGCAGCGGCTCGCGGATCGGGTTGAGATCAACGTCAAGGCGCTTCCGGCCGAGGACGCCCTGCGAGGCCTCGTTGCCGAGGACGACACAATCCGCAGGCTCAGGCAGGCGGCACTCGCACGGCCCGCCTACGAAGCGAACCTGCGGCTGGGCGAAGCCGTTCACACGGCCCTGACGCAGGGCCCTCCAGGCGGGGCGGCGCATGCTGCGGGAGCTCACCCCCATGGCGCATGCGGTGGCGGCCGGGCCGGAAGTCCACGGCTGCGTTCTCAACACGTCGTTTCTCGTCGATCGCGGAGAAGTCGAGAAATTCGAGGCGGCAGTGCGGACCTTCGCGGAAGGCAACCGCACCTACGTCGAACTGCGTGTCGCCGGTCCCTTGCCGTGCTACAGCTTCAGCTCCTTCGAGCACACTCTCGAAATGTCCGGAGCCTGAGATGGGGGTGATCACGGGACTTCTCGCACTGCCCCTCGCTCCGGTGCGCGGTGTCGTCTGGGTGGCGGAGCAACTTCAGGACGCCGCGGAACGGGAACTGAATGATCCGCTCGTCCTGCGAGCCCAACTCGCAGCGCTCAACCAGGGCTTCGAAGACGGGCTCCTCGGAGAAGAGGAGTTCGAGCAAGACGAAGAGCGGCTTCTCGACCGGCTGCACGAGTCGGTTGCACGCGCCGAACGATCGAAGGTGACTTGCTCATGAATGACTCGGAAAAGGTAGCGCTCGCGGCGGCAGTCGTCGGCGGCTACGTACTGGGCCGCACCAAGAAGGGCCGGCTCGCCATCACGGTGGCCACCTATCTGGCAGGCAGGCGATTCGGTCTCGAACCGCGCCAGCTCGCCGCGGAGGGCATGCGCAGACTCGGCGAGCTTCCGCAGGTCGCAGAACTTCAGCAACAACTCAAAGGGGAAGTCCTCGAAGCCGGTCGCAAAGCGGTGACCGCCGCGGCGAACCGCAGCATGGGCTCCCTCGCCGACGCCCTCCGCGACCGCACCGCCGGCCTTGGCCGGGCGGCTGAACCGGAGGAAGAAGAGGAGGAGGAGCCGGAGGAGGAGTACGAGGAGGAGGAGGAAGAGCCGGAGGAAGAGGAGGAAGAACCGGAGGCAGAGTACGAGGAAGAACCTGAAGAGGAGGAAGAGGAGGAGGAAGAAGAGCCCGAGGAGGAGCAAGAGGAAGAGGAACCTGAGGAGGAGGGAGAGGAGGAAGAGGAGCCGGAGAAGGAGCGCCCCGCCAGGCGCCGTCCTTCCAGGGCGGAGGCCAGGAGGAGAACCTCGAGCCGACAGCCTGGGAAGACCTCTGCTGCGCACCGGAGGGCAGGTCGGGAGGAAGCGCGAAAGCCGGCGGCGGAGAAGGCCGCGGCCAAGAAGGCGGCTCCGGCCAAGAAGGCAGCCGCGAAGAAGGCTCCGGCCAAGAAGACCGCAGCCAAGAAGACGGCCCCTGCCAAGAAAGCCCCGGCCAAGAAAGCCCCGGCCAAGAAAGCCCCGGCCAAGAAAGCCCCGGCCAAGAAAGCCCCGGCCAAGAAGGCGCCCGCAAAGAAGGCTCCGGCAAGAAAAGCCGCGGCCAAGAAGACGGCGTCGAAGAAGACAACGTCGTCGAAGCAAGCGGCCAAGAAGACAGCCAAGCGCTCAGATCGCCGGAGGTAGGCGGCCATGGCAAAGACTCTGCAGAACGAGCCCGAGGAACAGGAATCCGGCATCGACCGGCTGCGCGAGGAACTTTCGAACTACCTCACTGCCCAAGTGGAGAGCCTGGCCGAGAAGGCGAGCGGCAAACTGACCGACGTCACCGGTCAGCTGTCCGACGTCGCTGAGAAGGGAGGCTCGCTGCCGGCCATCGGCTCCAGGATCCTCCAGGGCGAATCGCCGGTGAAGGCGTTCCTGTCCGAGAAGGCGAAGGGCGTCAAGGACTCCGTGGTGGGCAAAGCCAAGGAGGCTCTCGGCGGCGGGAAGGGCGGCGGCCGGAAGGCCGGCGGCAAGGTCATGAACATCATCGAGGTTCTCGATGTGGGAGTGCCGCTGCGTACCGCGTACGACCACTGGACGCAGTACGAGAACTTCAGCAGCTTCGCCAAGGGCGTCCGCAGTGTTTCCACGAGCGACGAAGTGACCAGCGGCTGGCAGGTCAAGGTCGGCCCCTCTTCCCGGAGCTACAGGGCGACGGTGCAGGAGCAGATTCCCGACGATCGCATCGTGTGGACCTCGGAGGGCGCCAAGGGGACCACGCGCGGGGCCGTCAGCTTCCACGAGCTGGCTCCCAATCTCACCCGCATCGTCCTGGTCCTCGAGTACTACCCCGCCGGATTCTTCGAGAAGACCGGCAACCTGTGGCGCGCTCAAGGCCGTCGGGTGCGGCTCGACTTCAAGAACTTCCAGCGCTATGTCTCGCTCACCGACGAGGAGCCCGACGGCTGGCGCGGTGAGATCCGCGACGGCGAGGTCGTCGTCACGCACGAAGAGGCGATGGAAGAAGAAGAGGCGGAGAACGAGAACGGCGAGGACGAGGCGTACGAGGACGAAGCGGAAGAGGCTGAGGGGGAAGGCGCCGAGGACGAGGACGAAGAAGCCGACGAGGGCGAGTACGAGGACGAGTACGAGGACGAAGATGAGGATGAGGATGAGGATGAGGACTGAGGTGCGCACGTGACCGACGTGGAGTTCAGGCCCGCCGCCTACCCGGCCCCTGGGCCCACGACCACCAATCTCGCGGACATCCTCGAACGCGTCCTCGAGGTCTCCGGGCCCTGGGTCCCGTATTCCTTTGTCGGCGAGCCTAGGAGATGACCCACGAAGCAGCACCCTGGGACAGCCCGGAGCCGCTCTCGGGCCCCGTCGGAGTCCCGTTGGTCGACCTCCTCGACCGTGTCCTGGCGACGGGGGTGGTGATCAGCGGCGATCTGGTCATCGCGATCGCCGATGTACCCCTCGTCCGGCTCTCGCTGCACGCACTGCTGTCGTCCGTCAACGAGCGTGTCCCCGCCCCCTGGGCGGACGGAGGGCCCCTGTGACCGACACCCGGGTGGTTCTGGACCGCGAACAGATGGGACGAGACCTCGTTGCCCTGGTCCTCACGATCGTGGAGCTGCTGCGGCAGCTGATGGAGCGCCAGGCGATCCGCCGGATCGACCAGGGCGACCTCGACGAGGAGCAGGTCGAACGGATCGGTACGACGCTGATGCTGCTCGACGAACGGATGACCGAGCTCTGTGAGCAGCACGGGCTGAGCCCCGACGACCTGAACCTCGACCTTGGGCCTCTCGGTACGCTCCTCCCTCGCAGCTGAGCCGCATACCGGGACTCACCAGGACCGCACCACGGGAGAGGGCGGGCGGATAGCAGCAGAACGGTCCGTTCCGCAACGGGCTGTGCGCCTGTGCAACTGCCGTGGTTGTGGCATCCGGAGACATTTCGAGGTGGCAGGCGCCTTCCTAAGGTGACGGCACCTCGGCCGCAGCCCCGCTCGGGCGGCTGAGCCGCAGGCCAACCGGCCCCGGTGCCGCCACCCGCAGGAGGCTCGAATGCCGCTCGTCGAAAGACCATCACCGCCCGTACCGGGCAGCCGTCCGCCCCGCAGATCGGGGCGGCTCGCACGACGGTTCGCAGGCGCCGTCAGGACCGCGACCGCCTTGGCACTCGCCTTCGGTGCGGCGCTGGTCGCCCCCGCACCAAAGGCGCACGCGGCGGTCACCCTGGAGAAGGTCACGAACTTCGGGTCCAACCCGGGCGCACTCAACATGTACGTGTACCGGCCGGCGTCGCCGGCCGCGGACCCGGCTGTGGTCGTGGCCCTGCACGGCTGCAGCCAGGACGCTCAGCTCTACGCGGACAATTCGGGGCTGAGCAAGTTCGCGGACCGGCACGGCTTCCTCCTCGTCTTCGCCGAGACGACGACATCGAACAACGGCAGCAAGTGCTTCAACTGGTTCGAGCCCGCGGACACCGCTCGCGGCAAGGGCGAGGCCGCCTCGATCCGGCAGATGGTCGCCCACGCGGAGTCCGCCTACAACGTGGACCCGGCACAGACGTACGTCACGGGCCTGTCCGCCGGCGGAGCGATGACGTCGGTGACGCTGGCCACCTACCCGGACGTCTTCGAAGCCGGTGCCGTGATCGCGGGCGTGCCGTACGGCTGTGCCGGCGACATCCCCTCGGCGTTCACCTGCATGAGCCCGGGGGTCGATCGGACCCCCGCTGCCTGGGCGCAGGGCGTACGTGACGCGAATCCCGGCTACGGCGGTCCGTGGCCGAGGGTCGCCATCTGGCACGGCGACAACGACCCCACGGTCGTGCCGAGGAACGCCGACGAACTGCGCGACCAGTGGACCGCCGTGCACGGCCTCGACCAGAGTCCGGACCGCACCTCCACGATCGGTCCCGACTCGACCCGCAGGGAGCAGCACCTCTCGCCGGCCGGCACCGCCGCGGTGGAGGTCGACCGAGTACCGAGGATCGGCCATGGCACACCCGTGGATCCCGGCACGGGAGCGCAGCAGTGCGGCGCCACGGGGACGGCCAACTTCATCGCCTCCATCTGCTCGAGCTACTGGATCACGTCCTTCTTCGGCCTGAACGGCTCGACCCCCGAGCCGGGCGGTCTGCCCGCTCCGACCGGAGTGACGGTGACGGGCACCACGGACACTTCGGTGGGCCTGAGGTGGAGCAGCGTGACAGGAGCGACTTCGTACGCGCTGTACCGCGACGGCTCACGCATCGCCGTTCCTTCGGGCACGGAGTTCACCGACACCGGTCTCAGCCCTGGGACCAGCCACACCTACACGGTCGCGGCCCGCGACAGCGCCGGTGCGGAAGGTGCCCGTTCCACGACGGTCAGCGCGACCACCGCCGGCTCCCCGGCAGCCTGCTGGACCGCCTCCAACTACCACCATGTGCAAGCAGGACGAGCCACCACGAACGGCGGCTACGCCTACGCCAAGGGCTCGAACCAGAACATGGGCCTCTACAACACGTTCGTCACCCACACCCTCAAGGAATCACCGGCCGGCTACTACGTCATCGCTGACAGCGGCTGCCCCTGAGCGGAGGCCCTGCCGCGGCGCGGGGTGAGCCCGAGAGGCCCACCCCGTGGCTTGCCACATGGTGGAGAGCACCATTGCCACGGCTCGGAGTGTGTCGCTGCGCCACCCTGTTTGCGCGGTGCGCCCTCGATAGCGTCCGGCCACTGTCGAGCGACATCCCGCAACGGAGGTCTGCCCATGCCCCTTGCCACGCCATCTCCCCCCGAGCCTGCCGAGCCGCATGTCCCCGCCCGACGCCACTGGGCCCGCGGAGGCGCCGCCGGGGCCGCGCTGCTCCTGGCCCTCGCCGCATCCCCGGCCGGCGCACATGCTCCGGAGTCCGCCGACGGCACGCACTGCCGGTGGACGCACAGGCTCCAAGTCCCCGGAGCGGAACGGCAACAGGCCGCATGTCTGACGGAGTTGACCACGGCTGGGACCGTTGCCTCAGGGCACACCGACCCCGCCGACTGGGCAGGGCTGACACCCGCCGGCCTGGCCACACCGTCGGGTGTGCCCGGGGTCCAGATCGACGGCTACTTCCCGGACACCTCCACGACGAACACCAATCACGGCTGGAAGCACGACGCCCAGTTCGTCATCCGGCTGCCCGACGACTGGAACGGCGGTCTGGTGATCTCGGGAACCCCGGGAAATCGCGAGCAATACGCCAATGACCGGGCCATCGGCGACTGGGCCCTCGCACGCGGCTACGCGTTCGCCGCAACGGACAAGGGCAACACCGGCACCGGCTTCCATCGCGACGGCACGAAACCGGGCGACGCCGTCGCCGAATGGAACGAGCGCGTCACCCAACTCACCCGCGCAGCCCGCTCGGTGGTGGCCCAGCGCTACCACCGGCCTCCCGCGCGCACCCTGGCTACCGGCATCTCCAACGGGGGCTACCTGGTGCGCTGGCAGCTGGAGAACCATCCCGAGCTGTATGACGGTGGTGTGGACTGGGAGGGCACGCTCTGGCGCAAGGGAGGACCCAATCTGTTCACCTTCCTTCCCGCCGCCCTGACCTCCTACCCCGCGTACGCGGCCGGGGGAGTGGAGGCGGACCGTGCACAGCGGGACATGGTCTCCGCCGGTTTCCCCGCCGGCTCGGAGTTCCTGTGGCCGTACCACCACAAGGTCTACTGGGATCTGACCCAGCGGATCTTCCGCGAGGAGTTCGACCCCGCCTTCGACGGGGCCACTGAAGCGGGTACGCCGTACTGCCTGCCCGGCACTCCGGGCTGCGATGCGGACTACGACTACGCGGCCCGCCCGCCGGAGGTGCACGACGCCGTCGAGAAGGTCGCGCTCACCGGGCGCATCGGGAAGCCCCTGATCACGCTTCACGGCACACTCGATGTCCTGCTGCCCATCGGCCGTGACTCCGACGTCTACGCCGGCATGGTGGAGAAGGCCGGCCGTGGCAGCTTCTTCCGCTACTACCGTGTCGACGGCGGCACACATGTCGACTCGCTCTTCGACACGTTCCCGGACCGGCTCAGGCCCTTGGTTCCGTGTCATCGCGCCGCGTTCACGGCGCTCGAGAAGTGGCTCGACAAGGGGCAGCGGCCCCCGGCGAGCCGGACCCTGCCCCGCCCGCCGGACGCGGATCCGGCCGCCTTGGTCTCCCACTGCGCGCTGAACGGGCGTGGTTGAGCAGGCCCCCTCAGTCCGTGAGGATCCCGGGGTCGGACATGCTCGGGCTGCCGGTCTCCACATGGCCCGCGAGCCGGCGGAGGAAGACCGCGGATGCGTTGGACGTGACCGTCACGTCGTACCAGTGGTCGGAAGCCGCCAGGCCGACGGAGTGCCTGACGGTGCCGCCGGCGCCGACCGTGAAGCTCCTGGACGTGCCGCCGTAGGCGTTGGTCACGGTGAGCCGGACGGCGGTAATTCCGGCGTTCGCGAGGACCAGATCGAGGTTGCCGGACGACGTGTTGTGACGTGCGGTGACCTCGGGGCCCGGCGTCCTGCCCGGATTGCGGAAGCCGCGCAGGAAGCCGTTCGGACCGTGCACGGTCAGATCGGTCGTGCCCTTGGAATAGCGGGTGTTCCACGTGTCCGCGATCGATGCGCCCGGCTCCGCCGTGTAGGTCCAGGGGGCGTCGGTGCGGTTCGCGGAGGTGACGTAGAACTGGGCGCCCGCGGCCGGTCCGCCGCTGAAGGAGAGCCGGTACGTGCCGGCGGCGGGGTCCGCGGCGCCGTCGACGTACGGCGCGTAGGTCAACGGGCGGGTGGGTTTGCGCCCCGGTTCCTGTCGCGGCATCGTGCCGACGGCCGGGGCGGTGGGACGGAAGTCGGGGTGACGGTCGCGGTCCGGCGGGTAGTAGCCGGCCGTCGGCGGAAGCCCGGACGGCGGAGCCTGCGCGCTGGCGAAATCGAACGCCGAGGTGAGATCGCCGCAGACGGCACGACGCCAGGGCGAGATTTGGGGCTCGCGCACCCCGAAGCGGCGCTCCATGAAGCGGATGATCGACGTGTGGTCGAAGGTCTCGGAACAGGTGTACCCACCGGTGCTCCACGGCGATATGACAAGCATGGGCACACGGGGGCCGAGGCCATAGGGGCCGGCCACATAGCCCGGGGCACCGGGGAAGCGGTCGAGCTTCGTGGGCGTCGTGGACAGGCCCTGGGAGGCGTCCGCGGGGGCGTACGGCGGCACGACGTGGTCGAAGAAGCCGTCGTTCTCGTCGTAGGTGATGAACAGTGCGGTCCGGGCCCAGACATCGGGGTCCGACGTCAGGGCGTCGAGAACCTGCGCGATGTACCAGGCACCGTAGTTGGACGGCCAGTTGGAGTGCTCGGAGAACGCCTCCGGCGCCGCGATCCAGGAGACCTGGGGCAGGCGTCCGGCCTGGACGTCGGCCTTCAGGACGTCGAAGAAGCCGTCGCCGCGGCGGGCGTCGGTGCCGGTGCGGGCCTTGTCGTACAACGGGTTGCCCGGCTGGGCGCCGCGATAGGTGTTGAAGTACAGCAGGGAGTTGTCGCCGTAGTTGCCCCGGTAGGCGTCGCTGATCCAGCCCCATGATCCGGCGGCGTCGAGTCCGTCCCCGATGTCCTGGTAGACCTTCCACGAGATCCCGGCCGCCTCCAGGCGTTCCGGGTAGGTGGTCCAGCCGTATCCGGCCTCGGCGTTGTTGAGGACGGGGCCTCCGCCGGTGCCGTCATTGCCGGTGTGGCCAGTCCACATGTAGTACCGGTTGGGATCGGTGGAGCCTATGAACGAGCAGTGGTAGGCGTCGCAGACGGTGAAGGAGTCGGCGAGCGCATAGTGGAAGGGGATGTCCTCGCGGGACAGATACGCCATGGTGGTGGCGGTCTTCGCCGGCACCCACTGGTCGTACCGGCCCTTGTTGAACGCCTTCTGGCCGCCCGCCCAGTCATGGTTGAGACCTTGGAGGAACTCCATGCCCAGGTCGTCCCCGGCGGGGCGGAACGGGAGGGTCACCGTCTTTCCGTCCGACTGGTTCCAGACGCTCTTGCCGCTGGGCAGCGTGACGGGCCGGGGATCACCGAAGCCGCGTACGCCCTTCATCGCGCCGAAGTAGTGGTCGAAGGAACGGTTCTCCTGCATCAGGACGACGATGTGCTCCACGTCCTGGATGGAGCCGGTGCTGCCCTGGGCGGGGATGGCCGCCGCGCGGGCGATGCTGTCGGACAGCATGGTCAGAGCGGTGGCACCACCGGCCAGTTGAAGAAAGCGGCGGCGGTTCAGCGGCGTCATGGATGGATGGTCCCTTCCTGTGGGGGGTCGGCCCGCGGTCGTCCGTAGTCCGTGGCGCGTTGGGCCGTCGGCGATGTGGCGGACGCGTCGTACGTCCGTCTCATGTGTCATATCCGACGCGGAGGAGGAGAGGTGTGTGAAAGTGCTTCGTTCGCCTGAAGTTCACGCAGCTTTGCGCAAGACTTTGAGGGTCAATCGACCATGCGTCAAGAGGTGTTCGCGGAGGAGGTGACCGCCGTGGCTGATGCCGACTCCTCCGTCCGGCGGGGACTTGGTCACGACCCGACCTCCAGCCGGCCGGCTGCCACGGACGGTTGATGCGATCGGCGCACATTTGAGCTCGTTCAACCAGGGGGAGGTCGGTGATCGATCCGGCCGTGCCCGACCGATCCGGCACACCCGCCGTCGCCCTGGGCTCCACGGCCTTGACCCTCGGAGTCGTCTCCGCCGTCAGCGCGGGGGTGCCCGCGCTCGCGTTCGTGACGCTCCCGTGGGGGATCATCGCCGGAGCCCTTGCCGTCACCCTCGGCGCCGCGGGCATCCACCAGGCCCGCAACGGGACCGGCCGCCCGGGACCCCCATCGCCGGAACCTTCCTCGGTGCCATCGGATTCACCGCCGCCACCCCCGTCCGATCGCTCGGCGCCTGACTGAGCCCCCCATGCCAGGTGCACGGCCGTCGCCATGCGGGCGATTGCCTTTAGTCTTGGTGCGCCGTAGTGATGTTCGCGGGGAGGGAGTCGTCAGCGGTGCAGCCTCTGCAGGGACAGGACCCTGATCGGATCGCGGACTACCGGCTCATCGGCAGGCTAGGGGAAGGCGGCATGGGCGTGGTCTACTTGGCCCGCTCCCCGCGTGGCCGGATGGTGGCGGTGAAGACGATCCGCACGGAACTGGCGGCAACCCCGGACTTCCGGCTCCGGTTCGCCAAGGAGACCGCCCTCGCCCAGCAGGTCGGCGGGGAGTGGACGGCAGCCGTGCTGGACGCCGACCCCGACGCGGAACTCCCCTGGGTCGCCACCGCGTACGTCGCAGGGCCGACCCTGCACCAGGTGGTGGCCGAGCAGCACGGGCCTTTGCCGGAACGCTCGGTGCGCGGTCTGGCCTCCGGCCTGTACCAGGCCCTCGGTGACATCCACGCCGCAGGTCTCGTCCACCGCGACCTGAAGCCGTCGAACGTCATGGTCACCATCGACGGGCCCAAGGTGATCGACTTCGGTATCGCCCGCGCCCTGGACTCCTCCACCACAGAGGGGCTGACCTCCACCGGAGTGGTGGTCGGCTCACCCGGCTTCATGTCACCCGAGCAGATCCGGGGCGAGAGACTGACCGAGGCGAGCGACATCTTCTCCCTGGGAACGGTACTGGCCTACGCCGCCGCCGGACGGCTGCCGTTCGACGCGACCGAGGGCCAGTTGCACGCCCTGATGTACCGGGTGGTGCACGAACCACCGGATCTCGTCGGCGTGCCGGAGCCGCTGCTGGGGCTGATCAAGGACTGTCTGGCCAAGAACCCGGCCGACCGGCCCTCCCTGGCCGAGCTGCGGGACCGGGAAGAGACGCAGTACCGCTCGCTGGGGCCTTGGCTGCCGCCGGAGGTCCTGGCTCGGCTGGGCCAGGAAGCGGTGCAGCTCCTCGATCAGGAGGACCCGCACACTCGGATGGCCCCCGGCGCACAGGCGGATGCTGAGGCGATGGCCGCGGCCGGGGCCGTCCTGCCCAAACCGCCCACCGCGCCGCTGACCGTGCCCTCCGGTGACTCCGCGGCCCGCGACGGCGCCGGCACCGGTCAGGCGGGGGCGCCCAAGCTGCGGCTCGCCGACGAACGCCGCCGCGCACGCAGCCGCGAGGCCCCGGCCGACGGGTACCGGGCCGCTGTCTCCTGGCTCCTCGCCCTCGTCGCCCTGACCTCCGCGCTCACGGTCATCCACCAGCTCGTCACTACCTCCGAACCGGGCCGCCTGCACGACGAACCTCTCCCGCACGCAGACGAGCTTTGGGAGGAAATGTTCTTCGTGGACAATTGGGGCAGCCCCGCCTACCACCTTCTGTGGAACGCCCAGCTCTTCTTCGGCGCAGCCCTGCTGGTGTGCTGGCTCATCTGGTTCGCCCGCGTACGGGTCACCGCCGAGAAGTTCGCGCCCGGTCGGCTGCGGTACCGCCCCTCCATGGCGGTGATCGGCTGGTTCATCCCCATCGCGAACGTCTTCCTCCCCAAACAGATCGCCAACGACGTCTGGCATGCCTCCAGCCCGCCCGGCCGCAGCTACGGATCCGCCCCGACCCATGCGCTGAACGCTTGGTGGGCGCTGTGGCTGCCCACCTTCCTGACCTGGCCCCTCTTCTGGACCCCATGGGCGGACCTGCTCAGGGAGCGGACCGAATTCTCGGATGACGGGAACCTGAGCACCCTCTACCGGTACGAATTCCTGCCAGAAACCTGGATCAACCTCATCCTGCACGTCCTCGTTGTACCGGCATCCGCCGCCGCAGCGCTCTACGTCCATCGGCTGACCGCCATGCAGGCCGCCCAACTCAACAACTGACCACTCGGCACGCCGCTCATCCGCATGCCGAAGGTGTGATGGTCGTGCGGCGGCCGTCAATCACGCAGCGGGACTGGCTCCGGACCACCGGGCGCCTGGCCACACGGCGCGGGTCTGCCTGGGGAATCAAGTCGAGCAACTTTGAGGTCACCCCGAGCACCTGGTGGGGAGATTCAGATATCGCCATCAGGGTGCGGTCGGCGAGCTGGAGCACGAGGGCGGCGGGGCGGTCTTGGCGGCCGGTGAAGCCGACCACCGCCGCGTCTGATGTCTCGGTGT
This sequence comes from Streptomyces sp. NPDC096176, assembly GCF_044763255.1. Classification (NCBI taxonomy): domain Bacteria; kingdom Bacillati; phylum Actinomycetota; class Actinomycetes; order Kitasatosporales; family Streptomycetaceae; genus Streptomyces; species Streptomyces sp. NPDC096176. Next base: position 455,982 of record NZ_JBIWFV010000003.1, read on the forward strand.
GGCGCAGCTAGGACCAGCGCATTGCTCTTCGGTCCCGGCGGCTTCGGGCAGCAGGTCGTGCCACAGCTGGGCTTGGTCGGGGTCGCGAGTCATCAGGACTGGCTGCAGTGGCGGCACCGATGTTGGTCAGGACCTGCTCCAGCAGCGCGCGGCGCCGCTCGTAGGCAAGGCTACGGATGTCGCCGGCCTTGGTGGCCAGGACGACTTGTCCCGCAATTCTTTGCGGGCCTTCGCGAGGGCTGACGGTGGGCGCTCAGCGCCTCTCCATCAGTGTCGAGTAGGCCCTCTCAAGGCCCTGGGCGTAGTCGGCCCCCAAGTCGACGTAGACGTGCCCGCTGGCCGCACAGGCTTCACGCAGGGCAGTGCTTTGTTCCCTGACCCACGCGGCGATCTCCCGATAGGTGGTGTCATCCGCTCCGTCGAGCCAGTCCGGGGCAGCCCTCAAGTGTTCGGTGGTCAGCTCCGCCTTCCCAAGGAAGACGCAGCTCAGTGGCATCCCGAGACCAGCGGCGGCTGTGGCCGCCGCCGGCGTGACGATGTCGCCCTCGACCACATAGCCGTCCAGGGGATCAGAGTCGTCGAGGCTCTCCGCGGTGGCACGGATGAACTCAACGAGGAAGGGCTGCGCCGGTACGGCCTTGTCCGGGTGCGTGCCGTGGCGCACGCCATGCTGGGGCGCGGCGCGCTGCAGCATCGAAACCAGAGCGTCGGTCGGGCATCCCGGGATGCCGTCCCGTTCCAGCAGCATCCACGCGAGGGTGCTCTTGCCCACCCGTGGTGGGCCGCCTATCAGGTAGATCATGTGCAGACCGTACCCCGGGCGGCAGTTCGGGTGATCTCACGGTGGCAGAGCCGTGACCACACCTCCAGATCGGGCAGGTGAACGCTCCATGGGACGATCTTGGCCGTGGCTGGTGTGATCACGGCGTCGCAGCCGTCCTGGATAGCCCCGTTCACCGGGCTGAGCCCCCGGTTTTTCGGCAAGTTGGTGACGATGCTGCGGCGTGAAGGCGCGAACGCGGTCCGCCGGGGCCGAGCGTGGAACCTGCCGCTGGAAGACCGGTGCTGCTGGTCGCGGCGTACTGGCGCAGCAACTTGACGCGGCGGCAGCTCTCTGCGCTGTTCGGCATCTCGAGGTCCGCGGAGCGCCGTCGATCCCGGTGACCACGCAACCGGCGGCCTGGCACAGGGCGATGCCTGCGGCGAAATGCACGCTCCCGGACAGATCGCCGCCGTCCGTGACGTACGCGGCGCGCTTGCCTGCGGCGACCCAGGCCAACGCCGGCGTCGTGGACACCACCCGGGGCCGGAACCGTTCCACGAACCCGGCGTGTGCCAGCAGGTCCACAGTCCGAAAGCCGGGCGCGCTGGGGAACGGCGGGTCCAGATTGACATCCACGAGTCGGGTGGCGGGCGTGGCTTGTCCGCCGCCCGCCCGGCCTCGCGCGGAAGGTGAGCGAATTGGTAGGCGTAGCCGAACGAGCGAGTTGAGGCGTCCAGCAGCCTCCGGTATGCCTCCGCCCGATCTTCCTTGCTGCCTAGGCGGGGGACGCCCGTGGGCCGGTAGCGTCCGATCAGGGCACCGGCCACGCTGCCCGTGGCCTTGATGCCGGCAGCGGCCAGGCCGGGCGTTATGAAGGTCATGCCACCTTCTACCACCCGGCGGGCCCGGCGACGGCCGAGACGGTGCAGCAGCGGTGTGAGGTTGCTCCGCCTGCTATGGCGACCGTGGTCTCGCATGCCTCGCCGAAGGCGGTGTCGCCCGCGGGGATACCGCCTTCGGCGGGCTCGAAGGTCTGGATGGGGGCGCCGCCGTTCGCGATGTTCCACGGGAACAGGTGGACGGCGTGGCCGGCCTGCGGGCCGTACGGCATGCCGACGTACAGGCCCGCCGTGGAGCCCGCGACGCTGAGGCCGGCGAGCTGCACGGGGGCGGGCTCGCGGGGGATGCCCCGGCCCGGGTCGATCCAGGAGTCCGACGCGCCGGGCGCGCCGACCATGGGCACGATGTGGACACCGCCCTTCTCGCGGTGCTCCTCGGCCGACTCCTCACCCGGTACGCCGATCGCCAGGCGGGCGGTCGTGCCGGATGTGGTGCTGCTCGGGGCGGTGTTGACCGCGGCGAGGCGCTGGCCGAAGAAGTTGCCCGGGTCGCCCTCCTGCTCGACGTTCGCCGTGTCCTGCGCGATCTCGGTGAACGTCCCGGACGCGGTGACCCGGAAGACCTGCACCGCCCCCGCGTCGACGGTGGAGGACAGGTCCTCCCCCGGCACGCCGGCCGCGAGCAGCGACTCGGTGGTGGCCGTGGCCCCGGAAGCCCGGCACGGAACCATCGCGAGGGCGGTGGCGAAACCGTCGCCGAACTCCTCAGCGCCGGCGACGTCGCTCTGGTCCTGGCCAAGGGGCTTGGGCCAGCCGTAGACGATCCTCACGAGCCCCGCCTCTGCCCGGCCGGCGACGGTCGCCTCCGGGTCGGCGATCGCCGTGTCGCGGATGCCGTCACCGTTGAAGTCCGACTCCACGCCGGAGCATCCGGCGGCGACCGCGGCGACCGGCGCCGGGGCGGGCCCCAGGGGCGGACGCGGCCAGGACGAGTGCGCCCCGCCGTCGGACCGCCCGCGACCGAGGGCGCGTTGGACTGCTCACTGATGTGATCCCTCCCCTGGGCCGGCGGCATCTTCCGCCGGCTGTCCGGAGGCAAGTGCGGGAGGTCCCGCCTCGGCCTGCCGGCCGTGCGCGGGGCGCACTTGAGCACTGCTGCCTTGCCCTGTCCTTCCGGACAGGGCGGGCCCTGACGGCCCGTCGGTCCGCCCCGCGCGGGGCGGTTGCGACGGGCCGTCAGGGCCGGTGGGTCGACTCTGGTGGGGCCGCGTTCCACCGGGCCGGACACGTGGCCCGGCCGGTCCGGCGGAACGCCCCTCTACGGGGCTGCCGCGGTGTCCACCCGCACGGGTTCTCCCCGGGGACGCGCTGATTCCGTGCGGCCCCCGGGGAACCGGCGACGGCCGGTCCGGGCACGTGGCCCGGCCCGGCCGGTCCGGCTACGGGCCGAGGTCGAGCCCTACCTCGTCCGCCAGTTGCCGGGCGGTCGGGTTCATCGCGAGCGCCGGGTGGTCCGCGACGACGACGGCCAGTTCCCGCCGGACGAAGTCGCGGCACGCGTCGACGAACCTCCGTGTACGTGGGTGACAGCACGATGTCGTCACCGCGGCGCACGATCCGGATGTGCTCGTCGTTCTCCGTGAAGTCGATCCGGTCGTGCGCCTCGCCTTCACGGGCGGACTCCATGACGTCCCGGACGCCGTAGAAGGCGTCGAAGAGCGGCGTCCAGCCCCACGGGGGGCTGATGTCCGTCGTTCCGTGCTCGATCCGCCAGGCACCGAGGAAGCAGTACCACCGCAGGTCGGAACGGGAGACGGTCGTCAGGTCCACACGGGACTCGTGTCCCTGCGGCCCGTACCAGGCGTCCGCCGAGAAGGCCATCCGCATACTCGTTCCCTCCTCCTCTACCGCTTCACCGGGAAGGCCTTCTTCACGTGGTTCTCGTCCGGGTCGTAGTAGACCCGCATCACGTACAGCTTGTTCCTCGGCACCTTACGGTCGTAGCCGATGGGGTCGCTGTACCGGAACTCGAACACCTTTCCGTCCCTGTTCTTGGTGTCGTGCACCTCCCGGCCCTCGCTGAGAACCTCCTTGATGATCTTCGCCCGCGAGTCCTGGGTCGTGCCCGGCAGCCACTCGGTCTTCGAGGCGTCGTTGTTGTTGAAGCCCTCCGGAGTGTGGTTGAAGACGATGTGCGAGTCGGCGATCGTCAGGCAGTCCAGGTTCATGTTGTGCACGAGCACCGGTTCGGCGCCCGCCAACACGAAGTACGCGTGCACTCCGGAGACCGTGAGGTCGTGCGTGCGCTGGCGCTTCTCGAAGCAGGAATCAGCTGTCGGCGCTGGGGCTCACTCTCAATGCCTGCATCCTGTGGAATTCGGTGTATCTCCAGGAGGCCGTCAACCAGCTCCGCGCCGAGGGCCGCCACATTTCCGATGCCGACCTCGCCCGGCTCTCCCCGCTCGGCCACGACCACATCCGCATGATCGGCCGCTACCACTTCCGGCTCTCGCCGGAACTCGCCGCCGGCAAGCTCCGCCCCCTGCGTACCACGCGGGAGACCGTCGTCAGCTGACCGGCGGGCCGCCCTGGGCCTGACGTTCGGCCAGCAGCCGCCGCACCTGTTCGTGCGAGACCCCGCAGAACGCCCCGATCCGCCGCAGCCCCCACCCCTCATCCGAGGCCGCCGCCATCGCCTCCACCCGGGCCTCGTCCAACGCACCCACCAGCGCGCTGCGCAGCTCCTCCAGCAATCGCATCCGCAACGCCGGGGCCAGCCCGTCCAACTCCCGGCAGAAGCGCTCCACATCCGAACGCAAGAACCCCACCCGCGGGTCACTCACCTCATCCACGCGGCACAGCGAACAACCAGCTCAACGCAGGTGACAAATCATGTGACAGTAAACTGCACTCTCTGCATGGTTCCTACTCGACCCCCGAGGACACCAAGTACCGCTACACCACCGCCCTGGCCCACTGGCCCGTCCACCCTCCAGGCCAAGCACCCCACGACCAGGCCTGGTTCACCCACATCGGCCCACGTATCTGGCACCTCACGCCCGCCGACATCCGCGCCTGGACCAGCGGCCACACGAACCACGACGGCACCCCCATGAGCGACGCCGCACGATCCCGGGCCGCCTCCGCCGTCCGCTCCTTCTACACACACTGCGAGGAAGCCCTCGGAGCCCGCTCCTGGAACCTCCCCCCACGCTCCCAGCTCGTCGGCCCCCTCCCCACCACCGAGCAACAGACCCTCATTTGAGCGCACCCCGTGCGGGGGGCCTCTATGTCTTTCGTCAAGCCGGAGCTGGTCATGCGAGGGCTGCTTCGGGGAGGCGTGGTTCGTAGAAGGTGCCGTCGCGGAGCATGGCGAACAGGACGCTGATGCGGTGGCGAGCGAGTCGGAGGAGGGCTTGGGTATGGGTCGTCCCGCGGGCACGGCATCTGTCGTCGTAGGTGCGGGAGGCTGGGTCGTGGAGGGCGGCGAACGCGGACAGGAACGTCGCCCGTTTGAGCTGACGGTTTCCGCTTCGAGGTGCGTGTTCGCCGTGGATCGAGGTTCCCGAGGACTTGGTGGCCGGAGCGAGGCCGGCGTAGGAGGCGTGAACGGGCCGTTATCGGAAACAGAACGTCTGTCATGGGTGCGGTCATCGTAGGCAGGTGGACCTCGGCGGCCGCGGGAAGCGTGCGGGTCCGCGCGTGGCGCGCAGACGTCAGCCTTTGACGATGTCGTCGGCGACCGCCACCAGCGTGCCGATGGCGGCGACGCCGGCGACGGCCACTCCAACGGCGGTGATCTTTTCGATCGCGCTGAGCTGCTGCCACGGGCTGCCGGGCAGGAGGTCCTGCGTCGGCTCCAGCACTCCCCTGGTCGCCCGCTCCCGCAGTAGAAAGCCTCCGAGCCGCGCGAGGCCGACCAGCAGCAGGATGACGGCGCAGGCACAGATGAGCAGGAGTGCTGCGGGCCACAGGTGGGCCGTCTCCGGTTGCAGGTACGGATCCTCGAGCGGGTGGAAGTACAGGACCAGCGTCCACGCCACTATGAGGAACGGGAGCAGCACAGTCGAGAGGCGGCGCCTCATTTCATACCACTTGTGCGGTGCGTGCCTCGAGCCTCCGATCGCTTCGTCCGTCAGGAACAGCATGATCTGGGTTTGGGTGCCGTAGACGAGGGTGGCGTCGGTGCCGGTGACCGTGAGGTCGGCCTTGTCGGGTGTCAGGCGCAGGGTCAGGGTGCGGCGGCCTGCGGGGTCGGTGGCCGTGAACGTCAGGTTGGCCCACACGTCCGGGTCGCCGGGCAGGGGTGCCGCCTGGACGTCGGCTATCAGGCCGGCCAGGGTCGCCGAGGTGAAGGTCCGGCTGTGCCGTTCGTGGGAGAACTGGAGCTCGCCGGGGGCGTAGCCCTGGGAGGCGACGGTGAACAGGGAGCCCAGTTCCCGCTTCCCGAGTCTGCAGCGGTACAGGGTCAGGGTGAGGTGCAGGGCAGGTGGGGTGCACATGGCCCGAAATCCTCCCACCATCAGTCCCTGATGCGGGGGGAGTTGGGAGCTCAGGGCTACCCCTTGCAGCGGCGTCACCGAAGCGGGGGGCCGCCCGCCCGCCGTGCCCGAGCGCCGAGACAGCTCAGGCCCACCGGGACGCGCCTCCCGGTGGGCCTGAGCATCACGGCGCATCCGCGCGCCGGGACGGGTTCGGAGAGCGCGAAGGACGCCCCGGCTCCCCTAGAACTCCACCCCGGCCGCCGGCGCCCTGCGCCCGCTGCGCGACCCGGACGCGCCCGAGCTGGACGAGGACGACGAAGACGGGCTGAACGCCCACATCGGGTGACGCGAGCATTGCCAGGTAGTCGGGGTGTTCGGAAATCGCAAGCGCCGGTAGGGGAGCTGATGTCAGGCTGCCTGGCTTGTCCAACTAAGCCTTGATTGGTGCGGCCGATCTGGCGGCCTGCTCGATCTTCGCCCAGTGGGCTGCACGGGCTTCCCCGTCGATCTGCTGCTCGTGTTCGGGGCGCATCCCGGTCCGGCCGTCGAGGCCCTCGCGCAGGATGTCGGCGTGCCCGGCGTGCCGGTTGGACTCGCCGAGGACATGGACCATGATGGCGAACAGGTTCGTGTTGAGATAAGGCTCCGGCCACCACGGCACGTGGCCCGGGGCGTCGAGGGGAAGCTCGTTGATCGTCGCGTCCGAGTGTTCCCACGTGCGCCGGTAGAACCCGATGATCTGATCGCGGGTCTCGTCCTCGGCGGCCCACTGATCGCTGCCGTCGGAGTCCTGCCACCGGGGCAGCGGTTCCGGGGAAGGGCGGTCGAAGACCTCGCCGAAGTACCTGGCCTCGACGGTGGCCACGTGTTTGACCAGGCCGAGGAGGTTGGTTCCGGTCGCTGTCAAAGGTCGGCGGGCGTCGTATTCGGACAAGCCGTCGAGTTTCCAGAGCAACGCCTTGCGGTCCCGCCGCAGTCTGCCGTGCAGGTTGTCCCTCGCGAATTCATCGATCATGCGGCATGAGCCTGCCATGGGCTGCTCGTGGTCTCAAGATCCACCAGGGCCAACCTGATCTACAAGCGGGTGTCGACCGACCAGCAGTCGACCGACCGTCAGAACCTGGTCCTGGACGAAGCCGGGATCGAGGACCCGGTCGTCTTCGAGGAGGCCGCGGGCACCTCCAGCCGCCTCCACCCGCGGGAGCGTCCGAAGTTCGCTGAGAACCTGTGTCTTAACCTCGAACCCGCAGGTCACAGCACGGACGGCTGACAGATTGCAGCAGCGGCGCCATTCGCTTGGGCTCATATCGTCAGTCTTCACTTACCGTGACGGGCGGCGATTGACGTTCACCGTGGCGGTGCCCAAGCTGGTAGCAGGGGCCGGTGAAGGGATCGTGACGTGAGTGGTGGGCGGAGTGAGCTTCCCCGGCTGCTGACGGCAGCGGAGCAGGCGGCGCCGGTGGAGGCCGCCGATGTTGTCGCGGAGGACCTGCGGCGGCGTTTCAGGGCCCGAAACGTCTCTTTCCTTATCGTGGACCTGACAGGGAAAGCGGTGGCACGGCTGTCCACCGTCGGTGCCGCGGAAGGGGGGCGGGGAGCGGAGCGGATCCCGCTCTTCGGCAGCGTCTACGAAAAGGTGATCCGAACCCAGCGGCTGTACCAGGAGGCCGCCGACCAGGGACAGCGGGTGATCGTGCCGGTCACCAATCGGGGGGATGCGATCGGGCTCCTGGAACTCCTCTTGTCGGCTGCCCCCGGCGAGGACGTCCTTGATGAGATCGGGGAAGCCGCCCACGTCCTGGCCTACATCGTGATCGCCAACGGCCGCTTCACCGACCTCTACACCTGGGGCAAACGCTCCAGGCCCCCCACCCTGGCAGCCGAGATTCAGTACCAGCTGCTGCCCTCGTCACTGACGTGCGAGGCCGCACAGTTCACACTGTGCGGGAGCCTGGAGCCCTCCGAAGACCTCAGCGGCGACACCTTCGACTACACCCTGGACCGCGACGCCCTTCACCTGTCGGTGACCGATCCCATGGGCCACGACATCGACGCCGCCCTGGCCGCCACGGTCTTGGTGAGCGCTCTGCGCGGCGCCCGCCGGGCAGGAGCCGGCCTGGCCGAGCAGGCCCACCTGGCCGACCGAGCTCTGGCCGACCACGGCCACGGCCACGCCACCGGACAGTTGCTGCGCATCAACCTCCACACCGGGCGGGCCCAGCTCGTCAACGCCGGCCACCCCTGGCCACTGCGCATGCGGGAGGGGACCGCGGAGACGATCACCTGCGAGGTGGACCATCCCTTCGGGCTGTCCGTGCGCGTGCCCCACCCCTACCGCGTTCAGGACATCGATCTGCGCCCCCATGACCGTCTGCTCATGCTGACCGACGGCATGCTCGAACATCATGGAGAGAAGATCGACCTGCCCGCCCTGCTGGAGCGCACCCGGGACCTGCACCCTCGGGAGGCCGCGCTGACACTGACGTCCGCCATCCTGGACGCTGCCGGAGGCCAGCTCGACGACGATGCCACCGTGATGTGCCTGGACTGGCACGGCCCCCAGGAGACCCAGCGGCACGTCAGCTCCGGCGCGGACACCGGGCAAGCCTCAGCCACCCGTACGAAGTAGGGCCATGACCAACCTTCCTCGCCCGACGGGCCTTCGGCATCTGGTCACCGGAGTGGCTCACCAGCGTTGAGCAAGATGGCTCGGACGTTCCCCAAGACCGTGTCCGCGGTGCTGCCCTTGTCTCGTTAGAAGGCCTGCTCAGGCAGAACGTCGGCGGTGAACTTGGGCTTCTTCGACCAGGTGGTGGGGCCTTTGCGGGCCAGTCGTTTGGTCATCAGCGTGATCGCGGCCCAGGTGATCAATGTTTCGGAGTGCTGGACGAGCCGTTCGTAGTCCCGGGCATGCCGACGCGCGTGCTCGGCCGACGTGTAGTGCGCGTTCAGGGTGTTCTGTCGGGCCGCTACCCATTCACGCTCGGACAGCAGCGGCCGGACCTGCTCCCGCGCCCCTCGGTGAAGGACTCCCAGCGCTCGACAGCCCGCTCGTATGCGTCATCCGATGGGAACGCCTGGCGCGCCGGCCGCATGTTGAAGATGGCGGGCAGTGCGCCCCACCCGGACCAGCGGGCCAGGACCGCCTGCTCCGCCGCGGTCGCCGGACGCTCCTCGGCCTCCAGCGCCTGCAGGGTCTCCAGGGCCGCCAGGTTGGCGCGAGCCCGCTCACGCTGCCCGGAAGGGGCCAGGTCGCCCTGGCCGCCAGGCCGGAATCTCGGCAGCGCTGCTAGATCTCCCGGTGCTCCGTCCCCGGCTCCTTCTCCAGGAAGACTTCCTCCGCGTACACCCTCTCCTGCGCCTGCGAGCGGACCGCCCGCCGAGCCGTCGCCCGCTTGTCCGACGGGAGCTCCTGCAGCAGGTCGTCTGCCAGCATCCCGATCCTCTCCGTCAGCCGCAGATCCAGGGCGTGGAAGAACTCCGCCTGCTCCTCCGGGCTGCCCAGATTTGCCAGGGCCCGCGGCCGGTACGCCTGCCAGTACTCCAGAGCTAGCTTCCCGTGCCTGCTCAACTGCGTCACTACGGCTCTCCTCGTCCCCGCGGAGCAGCGGCTCCACTCCCTCAGCACTCAACGGCGTTCTCCCCCGTAATGTTGCCGCGGTGACCTCTCGTCAGCCGGCGCCGACGTCCGGCTCGAAGACCCGGCAGGGGTCCCGGCTCCCGACTCCAGCGCCCCAGCTCCGGGTCCGGCGTTGAGACCCGCTCCTCCGCTGCACTCGCCACAGCGCCACACCGCGCGGCCGACGCGTCGGCGAGCACCCCACTCATCCTTGCGACATACGCAAAACGCGCCACTAAAGGGAAATCCGGTTTCCCCTTCCCTGTGGGGGAGCCGGAACCACCCCTGCCCCACGGAGGCACCCGCCACAGTTGTCTGGCGCCGCACCGCCTACTGCCCCGGCACGGAACCGTGGAGGCCCTACACCAGCGGGCCGACCGCTGGGCGACGGTGTCGAAGTTGCCACGCGTGAAGCCGAACGCGACGTCATCCCTGCGGAACTCGCCCTCATCGCGGCCTCCGGACACCTCTCCGCCCCTCAGTCCGCGCTAGAGATCCACAACCGACTCCCTCAACATTCGCGCCGCAGCAGAGCTGCGCCAGCGCGGCATCGGCGCCGTCGTGCCGTACCCGGCCGGTCTCACCGTCGGTGAAGAAGACCTCGCCGCTGAACGGGTCGGCCACCGCCGCCGCACCGCCGCGCAGGGACACGTTGACGGCCACCAGCATGTTGCCGACGGCGTAGTTCAGCGTGCCGCACAAGGGATCCACCAGCCACTGACGCGCGGCCCCGGCGGCACCCTGCCGGCCGCCCTCTTCGCCGAGCACGGCGTCATCGGGTCTGGCGGCATGAAGGATGCCGAGGATCGTCTTCTCGGCCTCCAGATCGGCGGCGGTGGCGAAGTCCCCGGCGCCCTTGTCGATACGGGTGAGCCGCCGGCCGTACACGCCGCGCACGACGTCCGCTCCCGCCCGCGCAGCGACTACGGCGACCTCGGTATCGTCAAGGCCTGCATAGGAGTTGAGCATGTCCGGCAGGATATCGGCGGCAAGGAATCGGAACCGCGCCGTTCGACGTGTGCGCCAGACAGCCGTTCCCGTACCGGCAGTCAGCCCTGCGCGACGCGTGACGCACCGCTCAGGTGTCGTACTGCTGGATGCGCCGGCCGTCCTTCCTGCGGGTCAGCGCCGGGAGCTGTTCGGCCAGTTCGGAGGCGATCGCCGCCACGTCGAGCGTCAGCAGCCGGCGGTCCCGCATCAGTACGCGTCCGTCCACGACCGTCGCGCGGACGTCCGACGAGCGTACGCTGTGCACCAGCGTCGCCGCGTGATCGTGCAGCGGCAGCGTGTGCGGTCCGGTGAGGTCGACCAGGATCAGGTCCGCCCGCCGGCCGGGAGCCAGCGACCCGATCCGGCCCTCCAGGCCGAGAGTGCGGGCGCTCTGCGTCGTGGCGTGGTCGAGCGCCTGCCGGGCGGTCAGCCATGTCGGGTCGCGTTCGACGGACTTCTGCACCAGCGCGGTGAGCGTCATCGACTCCCACACGTCCAGGGTGTTGTTGGAGGCCGCGCCGTCGGTGGCCAGTCCGACAGGCACTCCGACGGAGGCGAGTGCTCTGACCGGCGTCGTGTCCCAGCCGAACTTGAGGTAGCCCCTCGGCGAGCTCGCGACCGCGGTCCGACCGCTTGCGTGCCCCAGCATCGGCAGGTCGTCCTCGGTGATGCCGGTGCCGTGCGCGATCAGCAGGTCGGTGTCGAGCAGCCCGGCCCGGTCGAGGACGGCGATCGGCGTGAGGCCGTGCCGTTCACGGCTGTGGTCGGTCTGCGCCCGGTTCTCCGCCGCGTGCAGATGGACCGGCAGGCTGTGTTCCCGGGCGAGTTCGGCGGTGGCGGCGAGATCCGCGTCGGTGACGGTGTACGGGGCGTGCGGTGCGAGCGAGGTGGTGATCCGCCCGTCGGCAGCGCCCTGCGTGCGCAGCGCGAAGTCGAGTGAACGCTCCCTGCCTTCGGGACCCTGACTGGAGAAGAACGCCCAGCCGAGATCCGCTCGCAGTCCGCTGCGGGTCACCGCCGCGGCGACCCTGTCCATCGCGAAGTAGTGGTCGGCGAAGGTGGTGACACCGCCGCTGATCATCTCGGCGCAGGCCAGCAGCGCACCCAGTTCGACGACGGATTCGGTGAGGTTGGACTCGATGGGCCAGATCCAGTCGTTGAACCACTCCTCGACCGGCAGGTCCTCGGCAACTCCCCGCAGGGCAACCATCGGTGAGTGCGTATGGCAGTTGATCAGCCCCGGCATGGCGAGCTGTCCGCGTCCGTCGATGTGGTCCACGGCGGGGAGTCCGGCGACTGCGGCGGTGGTCGTCACCTCGTCGATGACCCCGTCGCGTACGACGATCGCCGCGTCGTCGGCGAAGCCGATCCGGCCGTCGTCGTCATGGACCAGCGCGGTACAGCCGGAGACCACAAGATCCGCGGGCGGGTGCGGATCCCGCCTCCGGTGCTGCTCTGCCGGGGTCGCTCCTGCCATGGGGCGGTTCCTTCCGCGGAGTGGGGGCGACGGCCCTCGGTGTCTGCCCCCGGAGTGCTGCCGGCGCCATTGTCGTCCATGGCAGGGCTTGATCAGCGCAGAACGGGTGACATGAAGCGCGCTGCCCCGGTCGAAGCCCCCAGGCGGCCCCGACGGCAGCTCCCACCTGCCACTTTCCCCCGTGGAGGCTTGCGGGAGTGACGGCTACGGTGAGGTGAGGAGCCCGCGGGAACACCCGGAGCCGTGATGCGCGGACATCGTCCGGAACCGCCCGACAGCGCGCAGCAACTCCTGACCGCTCTCGGGCAGCTCGTCGATCAGGCCCTGGGACAGATCAAGTTCCAGCGGGCCAGGGTCGAGCCGGCCATGGCTCTGCAGCGCCAGATGCTGCCGCCCGGGCTGCCGGAGCTGCCCGGGCTGCATTTCGCCGCACGGTACATGCCGTCACGGGACGGTCTGGACGTGGGCGGCGACTGGTACGACGCGCACTTCAGCCGGGAGAGCACTTCAAAGCCGCTACCACCACAGGTGGAGAGCGAGGGGCTGCCGAGCGCGGAGGCGCGGCTGCTGCCCGGAGACTGAGCCGAAGAGTCCCTCGAGCGATCAAACGGTCCGCGGTCCGGGGGTGAACGTGACAGGCAACTGCACCGGGCCGCGGAGCCCGCCGGGCCGCCACCTCAGGTCGTCCGGCGGCACGGCCAGGGCCAGGTCGGGAAGGCGGCGCAGCACCGTTCCGATGGCGATCTGGCCCTCCAGCCGGGCCAGCGGCGCGCCCAGGCAGTAGTGGAGGCCGTGCCCGAACGCCAGATGGCCGTTGTCACGCCGGGTGACGTCCAGCCGGTCCGGGTCCGGGAACCGCGCCGGATCGCGGTCGGCGATCGCGGACGCGATCACCACGGTCGCGCCGCGCGGGACGGTCACGCCCGCGATCTCGACCTCCTCGCGTGCGAACCGGGCGATGCCCGGGCTGACCGGGCCGTCGTAGCGGAGGAACTCCTCGATCGCACCCGGCAGCAGCTCCGGATCGGCCCGCAGCAGCTCCAGCTGGTCGGGGTGTGCGAGGAGCGCGGCGATGCCGCCGCCGATCAGGTTGACCGTCGTGACGTACCCGGCCACCAGCAGCAGGAACGTCATGGCGATCAGCTCGTCCTCGTTCAGCCGCTGTCCCTCGTCGCGGGCGCTGATCAGCGCGCTGAGGAGATCGTCCGCGGGGCGCGCGCGCTTGGTCTCCAGGAGCTTCGTCACATACGCACGCATCCGCTGCCAGGCCTCGTTCACGACAGCCGGGTCCGGCATCTTCTCGCCGCGCATGAGCATGTCGTCGGTCCAGCGCTGGAAGTCGTACTGGTCGTCCACCGGCACGCCGAGCATCTCGCTGATCACCGTGACCGGGAGGGGCAGCGCGAAGTCCGCGACGAGTTCGGCCCGGCCGGCCGGCACGACCGTGTCGAGCAGCCGGTCGGTGATCTCCTGGATCCGGGGCCGCAGCTCGGCGACCCTGCGCGCGGTGAACGCCTTCGAGACCAGACGGCGCAACCGGGTGTGGTCGGGCGGGTCGGAGCGCAGCATGTTGCTCATCATCGACTCGCGCTCGAACTCGGGCAGCTGCTCCATCAGCCGCGGGTCCGAGGCGTCACCGGCGTCGCTGCTCAGCCTCGGGTCGGACAGGGCGGCGAGCCCGTCCTCGTAGCGTGTGACCAGCCAGGCGTCCAGACCGCCCGCGATGACGGCGCGCCGGACCGGGCCGTCCTCACGCAGCTGTCGGTAGAGCGGGAAGGGATCCGTCACGAAGGCCGGGTCCGCGTAGGGGAGAAGGACCGGCTGTTGACTCATCATGCCTCCCGGGCACGTAGCGACCATGGACGCGGTTTGCTGCTCTTTGAGGGTATATACCCAACGGTGACCGATCCGCGGAACAAGCGAAAGCGAGGGACGCGATGGACACGAAGAACGCCACGGAGGCGGGGGAGCGGACGACGTGCTGCGTGGTGGGCGGCGGGCCCGCCGGAATGGTCCTCGGCCTGCTCCTGGCCCGGGCCGGGGTGGAGGTGACGGTCCTGGAGAAGCACGGCGACTTCCTGCGCGACTTCCGCGGCGACACCGTCCACCCGACCACCCTCGCGCTCCTGGAGGAGCTCGGCCTCGGTGAGCGGTTCGCCCGGCTGCCGCAGCGCCGGGTCACGACGATCCAGCTGCCCCTCGGCCCCGATGGTTCGCTGGTCACCGTCGGAAACATCGGCGCACTGCGCGGCCGGTACAACTACGTCGCGCTGGTGCCGCAGTGGGACCTGCTCGACCTCCTGGCCGACGAGGCCCAGCAGGAGCCGTCCTTTTCTCTGCGCATGAGCACCGAGGCGACCTCCTTCCTCGTGGAACGGGGACGCGTCACCGGGGTGTCCTATCGCACCGCCGACGGCCGCACCGGTGAACTGCGGGCGGCCCTCACGGTCGCCTGCGACGGCCGGGGGTCGCTGGCCCGCTCGCTGCCCGACCTGGGGCTGCGGAGTTTCGGCTGCCCGATGGATGCCTGGTGGTTCCGGCTGCCGCGGCGCGACAGCGACCCGCACGGGCTCGTGGGGGGCGTCGGCGACCGGTTCCTCAGCGCCATGATCGACCGCGGGGACTACTGGCAGTGCGCCGCGCTGATCCCCAAGGGCAGCGACGCCAGGCTCCGCGAGGCCGGTCTCGACCGGTTCAGGGACGTGTACGGGGCCGCGGTTCCGTGGGTCGCGGACCGGATGCGCAGCCTCGTGTCGTGGGACGAGGTGAAGCTGCTCGACGTACGGCTCGACCGGCTGCGGCGCTGGTACCGGCCGGGGCTGCTGTGCATCGGCGACGCCGCGCACGCCATGTCGCCGGTCTTCGGCATCGGCATCAACCTGGCGGTCCAGGACGCCGTGGCTGCCGCGCGCCACCTCGTCGGACCGCTGGGTGACGGCGCGGCCGGTCTCCCGGCGGCCGTGCGCCGAGTCCAACGCCGCCGCCTGCCGACCGCGGCAGCCACCCAGGCCCTCCAGCGCTTCGCCCATGCCCACGTCATCGAACCCGTTCTGCTGGGCCTGCCTCCCTTCAGCAACCCCAAGCGCGCCAAGCGTCTGACCGAGCTGGTCACCACGTCACGCCGACTGAACCGGCTGCCGGCGTACTTCCTGGCCTACGGGGCCCTGCGCGAACGCCCCCCGGCAGCGTCGGTGCGCCGAACGGCGACGCGCTGAGGCGACGACTGGCCAGGACGGTCCCGGGCCCGGACACGCGAGCCGACCTTACGAAGGCGCTTGTCCGCCGTTCCGGCACCGCACTACCGTGCCGACGTGGATCTCTTCTCACGCTCGTGGACAGCGTTGCGCACGGCGGTCGCCGAGCTCCCGGACGAACATTTCGCACAGCCGTCCGGCTGTACCGGCTGGCTCGTACGGGACCTGGTGTGTCACCTGATCATCGACGCACAGGACGTCCTGATTACCCTGGTGACCCCCGCCGACACGGAACCGACGCGCGACGCGGTGACGTACTGGGAAGTCGCCAGTACGTTGCCGACCGGTGACGACCCGTTCGCCACGCTGATCGTCCGACTCGCCGCCGCGTACGAGGAGCCGCGGATGCTCAAGTTCCACTTCGGCGACGTCGCTTCCGCCGCCGGTCGTGCCGCCGAACTCGCTGACCCGGCCCTCCGGGTCGGCACCCGCGACGAGGTTCTCACCGCAGGCGACTACCTCCGCGCGTACGTCCTGGAGTGGACGCTGCACCACCTCGACCTGGTCGCACATCTGCCGGACGTGGCAGGACCGTCCGCGGAGGCACTGGCGCAGTCCCGCGACGTGCTCGAGAAGATCGCCGGAGCCGCGTTCCCCGCGTCGTTCTCAGACAAGGACGCGTTGCTGGTCGGCACCGGACGGCGCGCCCCGACCGACGCGGAGAAGGTCCAACTGGGCGAACTGGCCGCGCGACTCCCCTTCGTCGTCGGGTGATCGTCCCGGCTGTACGGGACCGACGGCCGGCGGTCGGCGCAGGACGAAATCAGGACAAGCCCTCTCGTCGTCCTTCAGGGAGAGGTGTAGACCACTGCTGACGTCGGCGCGACATGTCACCCGCAGCACCTGCCGTGATCGGCGAGCCGCCGTGTCCAGCCAGCACGAGCACGAACCCTTCGCCACCCCTGTCCATCGGCGCATCGCCGTCGCCCTGGGTCGCGACATCCGCGACGGGCGTATCGAGCCGGGCAGCCGGCTGCCCGCAGAGCGGACGTTGGCCCGCCGTTTCGGCGTGAACCGCCAGACCGTCCGCGTCGCACTGCAACTTCTGCGCGAGGAGGGCCTCGTCACGACGGAAAAGCGCGGCAGAAGCCACCCGCCGTAAGGCCACGCCTCGAGCCGCTGCCCGAACACGTTGCCCGGAGGCGGCGTACGCCGGTCGGGGGCCGGCGCCGCGTCCGCGCCCACCGATGGGCCTAGCACCATGTGCCTGATCCGGCAAGCCGCCTTACGTTCGGGGCAGGCGAACAGAAAGGCTTCTGATGTCACGTCTTGCCCCCACCACCCGTAACCGACTGCTCGTCAGGATGCTGGTGACAGCCCTCGCGTGTGCGCCCGTCCTCCTGCTCGCAGTCCCCGTCCAGGCGATGGGGCACACCGCCCGCGGTGCCGACTGGGACGCCATCGCCCGGTGCGAGTCCTCCGGGAACTGGCGCGCCAACACCGGGAACGGGCACTACGGCGGCCTGCAGTTCACCCGCTCGAGCTGGGCCGCGGCGGGCGGTCTGCGGTACGCGTCGCGGGCCGACCTGGCGACACGGTCCGAGCAGATCGCCACCGCCGAGAGGCTGGCCGACCTGCAAGGTATGGGCGCTTGGTCCTGCGCCCGTCGGTGAGCGGCGGTACTCGCCGGAGGCCGGTCATCCGGCGTCAGCGCCCGCGGTGCGGTTGCGAGCCGTGTGCCGGGGTCCTGCGGGAGGTGTCGGCGCCGAGAGCGTCCGGGCTCTGCGGTGTGTCGTCGTCGAGGACTTCGTCCCCGTAGAGGCCGTGCACCCAATTCGTCTGATAGACGGTGTCGAGGTAGCGCTCGCCGAGGTCAGGGGCGATGGCCACCGTGGTCAGTCCCCGGGCGTCGTGCCGGTCCAGCCAGTCCGTAGCGCCGCTGACCACCGTGCCCGTGGAGCCGCCGAAGACAAACCCTCTTCTGGCCAGGCGGCGGCAGGTGCGGATGGTGTCCACCTCCTCGACGCGCACCGCCTCGTCCACATACGACTCGTCGAGCAGCGGCGGCCGTACGCTCATGCCCAGGCCGGGAATCATCCGGCGGCCCGGTTCGCCGCCGAAGATGACCGAGCCGGCTGCGTCCACCGCGACGATCCGCACCGGGCGGTGCCACTGCCGGAAGTAGCGGGCGCAGCCCATCAGCGTCCCGGTGGTCCCGACACCGATGAAGAGAACGTCCAGCCGCGGGAACGCACGGGCGATTTCCGGGCCCGTCCGCGTGTAATGGGCCTTCCAGTTGTTGGCGTTGGTGTACTGGCTGAGCCACAGGCACCGGTCGTCGGAGTCGCAGAGCTCCCGCACGTATGCGAGCCTCGCCGCCAGAAGACTGCCGTGCGACCCCGGCGAGGCGATGACATGCACCTGACTGCCCAGCGCTTCCATCATCAGCCGGGTCGACAGGTTGCACCGGGAGTCCGTCACGCAGATGAACCGGTAGCCCTTGCTCGCTGCGATCATGCTCAGTGCCACGCCGAGGTTCCCGGACGACGACTCGACAAGGACCGAGTCAGGTGCCAGAGTCCCGCTCCGCTCGGCGGCCTCCACCATCTCGGTCGCGGCCTTCAGCTTGATCGAGCCGGCGAAGTTGAATCCTTCGCACTTGAGGAACAGAGGGTGCCCCAGGATCGACCGGAGGTCGACGTAGAGCTCCTCCTCGTTGAAGGCCTGAGGAACGGATATTACGGGCACGACGGTCTCCTCGTCAGTTGCCGGCACCTCGGGGGCTCATGGGGGGAGCCGTACCGGGGGTCGCGGTGGGTCGGGCGTTGATCTGCGGCGCCGTCGACGTCGCACTCGCCTTGGGTGGGACGGGCATGTGCCTCCTTGTCGTCACGTCCGGGGCCGGCCGGCTGCTCATCCGTACCGGCGCAGTTCTTCGAAGAAGTCGTCGATGATCCGCAGTTCTCCGGCGCGGGCCACCTCGTCGTAGACGTACTTGCCGACCGCCAGATCGAGCACCCCGAGGCCGAACGGCGAGAACACCGCCGGCCGGTCCGCCGGCACATGCACCCGCCCGGCCATCACGTCGTCCAACGTGCCGTGGACGAAGTCCCGGTTGCCCGTGAGCTGTTCGGTCAGATGCGGTGACGTGGCCGCCCGCAGGCAGTGGTCGACGTCGTCGACGATGTTGGTCGAGGCGAGCAGGATCTGCGGTGCGAGGTCGCGCAGGGACACGTGGAGGACCAGCGGGTTGTGGACGAACCACGAGAGGTCGTCGACATGCGGCTCACCGGCGATCGTGGCGAAGACGACCAGGTCGCTCTGCCGGATCAGTTCCCTGGCGCTGTCGTGCACGGTGATCCGGCCGTCGGTGCCCGACTGCTCCAGATAGAGGCGGAAGCCCGCCGCGCTGTCGGGGGACACGTCGTGCACGCCGATCTCGTCGAAGGACCAGCCGGTGCCCGCCAGGAAGGTGTGGATGTAGCGCGCGATCAGGCCCGCACCGAAGAATCCGACGCGGGTGGGGCGCTGCCGGTCACGGCTGAGCCAGTCGGCTGCCGCAGCGGCGGACGCGGCCGTCCTGGTGGCGCTGATGATCGAGCTCTCCATGCAGGCGAACGGGTAGCCGGTGGCATGGTCGTTGAGGATGAGCACCGCCGACGCCCGGGGGATGCCGGACTCCACGTTTCTCGGAAAGCTGGAGATCCATTTCAGGCCGTCGACCCGTGAGTCTCCGCCGATCGAGGCGGGCAGCGCGATGATGCGCGACGACGGCCGGTCGGGAAAACGCAGGAACGAGGACGGTGGGTTCACCGAACGACCGCTGCCGTGCAGCCGGTACGTGGCCTCCACCAACTCCACAACAGCCTTCTCGCGCCCTTGGAGCGCGTTCTTGACCTGGGCTCCCGAGATGACCGCGAACGGGGGTACCGCCGGCTGGTCGGACGCTGCTTCAGTCGAGGTGAATCGGTCGGTGGTCATGCGACAGCCCTCCCGGAGTCGGGTGCACAGTCCTCCGCACGAACCGGATCCGCCATCGCCACCACCACGTCACGCGGGCCCTGGAAGGCCTCCCTGCTGTGCGCGGTACGGATGTTGTCGACGATCAGAAGGTCACCGGCCTGCCACGGCCTGCGTACGGTGTTCGCGTCGTAGATCTTGTTGAGGAGGGCCACGATGTCCTCGGTGATGGGGTCGCCGTTGCCGTAGCGGGTGTTGAAGGGAAGGCCGTCGGCGCCGTACTCGTCGATCAGGTACTCCCGTACCTCGGGGGCCATCGTCCACTCGTTGAGGAACGCGATCTGGTTGAACCAGCAGCGCAGGCCGGTGACCGGGTGGCGCACCACGGCGCTGCGGCGCTGTCGGGTGCGCAGTCCGCCGTCGGGCTGCCAGGCGAACTCGATCGCGTTGGCACGGCAGTAGCTCTCGACCGCGTCCCGGTCGTCGGTGCCGAAGGCCTCGGCCACGGTGGCCCCGATCTCGTCGTTGTAGCTGCGGGTGAGCAGCCAGCCCTCCCGCTCGAAGCGGTCCGTGAGCTCCGGCGGCAGAGCCCGCAGCACAGCGGCCGCGTCGGCCACGCCGGTCGCACCGCCCTCTTCGGCCGGGTCGATGCACGCGAACAGCATCAGACCGGGGAACTCGCTCGCGTAGCTCAGCTCGTGATGCATGCACATCGGCTGGTTCGGCGGCCACTGCGCCGAGGAGTACACGCCCTCGGAGTACATCCGCCGGGAAGTGAACGCCTCCCGCTCGGTGACGGGAGCGTCGGTCAGCTCCCGGACGACCGCGGCGACCCCGCTCGCATCGCGGAGATCCAGACCGCGGACCATCAGCGCTCCGTGCTCGGTGACGAAGGCGCGCAGCGGATCCCGCTGTTCGGCTGCCCAACGTGCCGGGGCGGCGGCGGCTTCCACCCGCAGGGTCGCGGGTGCGCCGGGGTCTGTCTCGACTTGGAGCAGTGCGGGCATCTTTCTTCCTTTCGTCACGGCTCAGCGCTGAGCCGGTGAGGGCCGGCTCGCCCGGCCGTCGATCAGGGCGGCCAGGTCGGCGAGGACGGGGTGGGCGGTCAGGTCGGTGAGGGAGACCGCTCGGTCGAGGGAGATCGCGAGCCGCACCGCCGACAGCGAGGTGCCTCCACGGTCGAAGAAGTGGTCCTGCCTGCCCACCCGCTCCAGCGGAACGCCGAGCACCTTCGCCCAGGCTGCGGCCAACCGCCGCTCGGTCGGAGTGCCGGGGGCCCGGTAGCCGTCCTCCGTCGCGTCGAGTTCCTCGGCGAGTACCGCCAGCGCCTGCTTGTCGATCTTCCCGTTCGCGGTCAGCGGCAGGCTCTCCCGGTGGTGGATGGTCGTCGGGACCATGTACTCCGGCAGCGACCGTGCCAGCCGTTCCCGCAGGACGTCCGTCTCGATCGGCGCAAGGGCCGAGTAGAACCCAACCAGGTCCTTGCGTCCCGCCCGTTCGACGACCACCACCGCACCGTCGCCGACACCGGGCACGGTCAGGAGAGTGTTCTCGATCTCGCCGAGCTCGATACGGAACCCTCGGATCTTGACCTGTGCGTCCCGACGGCCCAGGAACTCGAGCTTCCCGTCCGGCCGCCAGCGGCCGAAGTCGCCGCTGCGGTGCAGCCGTTGGCCCGGGCGGTGCGGGTCCGCCATGAAGGAGAGCCGGGTGCGCTCAGCGTCGTTGACGTAACCCCGGCCGACGCAGACTCCGGAGAAGACGATCACACCGGGGGCGCCGAGCGGGACGGGCGACAGGTTCTCGTCGACGACGTAGATGCGCACGTTGTTGACGGGCCGTCCGAGCGGGACCCGCTCGGTGTCCGGCACGCGGTCCATGACCTCGTGGTTGGTGTCGTCCGACGTCTCGGTCAGGCCGTACGCGTTGACCAGCCCGATACCGGGTTCGGCAGCGAACCAGCGCTGAACGAGCTCCTTCTTCAGCGCCTCGCCGGTGACCGACACGCACCGCAGGTCCGACAGGGTACGAGGGTGCCGCTCCAGCCCGGACAGCACGACGTCCAGGTAGGACGGCACCACCTGGAGCACGCCGACCCGGCCGTCGATGATTGTGTCGAGGAACCGCTGGACGTCGAGGATCGCCTCCTGCTCCACCAGCAGCGTGCGTCCGCCCACGAGGAGCGGTGCCATCAGCTGCCACATGGAGATGTCGAAACACTGCGGAGCGGTCTGCGCGACGACCGTGCCCTCGCCGATGCCCAGGTCGTCGATCTTGGCGTACAGGTGGTTGAGCATGCCCGCGTGCTCGCACATGGCGCCCTTGGGGGTGCCGGTGGAGCCGGACGTGAAGTAGACGTAGGCGAGCCGGTCCGCGGGGAACGTGATGCCGAGGTCGCCGTCGGCCGCACTCCCGATGAGTGTCGCGTCGATGAAGAGCCTGCGGGTCCCGGGCAGGGACTTCAGGGCCTGGTCCACGTTGGCCGTGCCGGCCGCTTCCGTCAGCACGAGCCGGCATTCGGCGCGGGAGAGCATGGTGGCGATGCGATCCGCCGGGAAGCGCGGCTCGACGGGCAGGTAGACGCCCCCGGCCTTGAAGACCGCGAGGACGGCGGCCATCCAGTCCAGGTTGCGTTCGGTCACGACGGCGACGACGCCTTCCGGACGCAGACCGTTCGCCAGCAGGGCGTGCCCCAGCCGGTTGGCGCGCGCGTTGAGCTCCCGGTAGGTCAGCCGGCGGCCGGCGTGTTCGGCGGCGACGGCGTCCGGATGCGCCCGTACCCGCTCCTCGAACAGCTCGTGGAACCGGCGGTCGGGCACCTCGCGGCACGGTCCCGCGAGCCCGTCGATCTGGAACCGGAGTTCCTCGGCGGACAGCAGGCTGCTGCGCCCGTGTGCGGCATCCGGATCACCGGCGATGAGCTCGAGCGCGGTGAGGTGGTAGCCGGTGATCCTCGCCGCCGCGTCCTCGTCGAGCGCGTCGGTCCGGTACCGCAGCCGCAGGGCGCGGCGGCCGTCGAGGTCGGGGAAAGCCACGCAGAGAACGGCGTCCTCGGCCGGGCCGCGGCCGTCACCGGCTGCATCGAACACGACCTCGGGGCGTGCTCCGGCCGTTCCTGGTTCGCCGGTACCGGCCGGCGGGAGGTCCTGGTGGGCGAGCAGCTCCGACATCACCCGGTGGGTGTCGGCCAGCAGCTCGCGCCAGGTGCCGGCTGCGGTCGTCAGCCGGCAGGGCGACGGCGCGGTGCCCGGCGTCGTCACGCACGCGGTCACGACGGCCTGTTCACCGCAGAGCGCGGCGAGCACCTTGGCATGTGCGGCCATCAGCACCGAACTGAGCGGCACGCCCGTCTCGTCGGCCAGGCGGCGCAGCGCCGAGACCAGGTCGTCGGGGATCGCCGTCTCATGTTCGGCGCTGCCCGGCACCGGAGCAGCGGTCCAGCGCGGTACGACGGTGAAGCCGCTGGGTTCGGCCGTGCGTTCGGCCCTGCGTTCGGTCAACGACGTTGCCATCAGAATCCACCTCCCGTGGCGCCGCGCTTCTCGTCCAGCGGCCGGGCGGGGTTCCCGCCCCACCGTGCACCGTCCGGGACGGTCTCGCCCTTCATGAGGAAGGAGTCGGCCTCCAGCAGGGCGCCGTCGCCGATCGTGACGCCGTAGTGGACGAAGGCGCCGACCCCGAGGGTGCAGCCCGAGCCGATCGAGATGAAATCGGACTTGAAGGTGCCGTCTTCCTGCGAGTGGCACTGGACGGCGCTACCGGAGTTGAGCGTGCACTCGTCGCCGATGGTGGCCATCGCCCGCTCGGTGAGGCTGCAGCCGTCGTCGAACACCATGCGCCCGATGCGGACGCCCAGCAGCCGCCAGACGATGTTCTTGAACGGGGTCCCGTTGAAGATCCTCAGGTAGTTCTCCGACGGCACCTTCCAGTAGCGCTCACGGCGCCAGAACCTGCGGTCGTAGATCGAGCAGAACAACGCACCCAGTGGGTTGAACGCCGTGGTGACGCGCTCGACGAACACGTAGTACAGGGTGGTGAACAGCAGCACGAACACATTCGCGAGGGCGACCGCCGATATCCCCAGCGAGGCGTAGAGTTCCGCGGCGGCCGAGAAGAGCACCGTGACGACGAAGAAGTAGAACCAGCCCATCAGCAGAAACCGAGCGATGGTGCCGGCGTTGTGCCGGGTCTTGGCCCGCAGGAGAGTGCGCAGTGCGTCGCCGCTCGTCAGGTCGTCGAACGTGGCGTCCCGCGCGACCGAGCGCGGGATCTCGAAGCTGGGGGAGCCGAGCAGTCCGACCCCTTCACGGATCTCCCCGTCCACGGGGATCGCCACCTTCGTCGCGAGCAGGCAGTTGTCGCCGGTCCTGCCCCGCGACGGGTACGCGATCCGGTTCCCGAGGAAGTTGTGCGCTCCGATGGAGGTCCGGGACACCTGGAAGGACGTACTCGAGTACTCGGCGTTCATCATCGACAGACCGTCGGCGATCATCGTGCCGCTGCCGACCGAACTCAGGAAGGGCGTCTCGTGTTTCACCATGGTGCCGAAGTTGGACCCGGTCTGCTCGAACGTCGAGAGGTCCCAGCCGACCCAGCGCAGGTAGTGGACGATGGCGACGCTGTCGCCGAACAGACGAGTCATGAAACGCCTGTTGGTCAGCACGACAATCACCCGGTGTGCCGCGTGGGCAACGCCGTAGAGGGGGTGGGCCCGGTCCGGTGTGACGAATTTGCTCAGCAGCCTGGGGACGGTGGCCACCACGAGGAGGCCGACAAGGATGCCGCCGAAGAACACAACGGCGGTGACCCCCAGCATGTCGACGTAGAACACCCAACTGGTGAGGACCGCGGGGCCGGGTTCCAGTGCCACCGCGAGCTGCGGCATGCCGGCGAGCAGGATGTCCACACCGCCGATCACGAGCGGTACGTAGAACAGCAGCAGGGTCGCCAACTGCAGCACACCGTGGGTGGTCCTGCGCAGAAGACCGCAGGAGGCGGGAGCCGCGACCCGGAAGTCCACATCGGTCGGCTGCGCCGGCGAACCGTGCCAACGCTCGCCCGCGGGCACCGCCTGCTCCCTGTACAGGGTCGAGGCATGGCCGAGCTGGGAGCTGTCGCCCAGCGAGGTGTCGATGTCGATCACCGTCGCCTCGCTGACGTACACGTTCTTCCCGAGCGTGACGGAGCCCGTCTGGATCATCCGGTCGTGCGCCCGGTAGCAGCTGAGGAACGAGTCCTTGCGGACCACGGTGTCGTCGCCGATGGTCAGCAGGTCGGTGCACACGGGCAGATTCCGCGAGAAGATCGTCACGCCGCGCCCTATCCTCGCGCCCAGCGCCCTGAGGTACAGCGAATAGAGGGGCGAACCGACGAAGAGGACCAGTGGGTTCGACCGCACCAGTGTCTTGACGAGCCAGAACCGGATGTAGGCCGGTCCCCACACCTCGAAGCGGACGGGCTTCCACCGGCCGACGAGCACCCACTTGACCAGGATCGGCAGGCCGCACAGGACCACGAGGGTCACGGCACCGAAGACGACGGCTCGCAGATACGCGTCGAACAGGCCCGCCCCCGCGGATATCCACTCGTACCCCTGCACCGCGACCACTGCGATGAGGTAGGCGTAGCCGAGAAAACACAACAGCTGGAACACACCGCACAGCACGTAGTGCGACCGGCGGGTCGGGGCGGTCGGCTCCGGTACCTGCGGTTCTTGCGTTGTCTGCGGGGTTTGCGCCGCTGCCGGGGGAGACGGCGTGGAATCCGCGAGAGCCGTCGCGAGTGCCCTGATGGTCGGGTGCCGGTACACGTCTTTCATCGACACCGACGGCAGATCCGCCCGCTTCCTCACCTTCGCACAGAAATGTGCCATGACCAACGAATCGGCACCCAACTCGTGGAAGAAGTGGCTGTCGGGCCGCACTTCACTGGCGCCCGCGACGTCGGCGAGCAACTCGGTGAGTATCTGTTCGGTGTCGGTGGGCGGGTCGGCACCGCGGTCGATGCGGGGGAGAGCGATTTCTTTCAGATCCATGGGCAACGCTTCGACGGGCTTTCCGGCCATGAGGTCTCCCTGGGGAAGGTCACACCACCGTCGCCCCACGCCGCGCCGTACCGGCGGGCCTGTGGAGTGCGGAGGGGGAGTCGGCTGGGCAGCGGCCCCGCAGCTCCCGCGCGCCCCATTGGAGCGCGCAATGGTCGGTCGTCGTGACCGTTGTTCTGCTGGGAAGATGTATGGACCCGGCGCATCCTTCTTGCTGGATGATCGCCCATCTCGCCATATGGACCACCCGTGCTCCGTGCGGCGCGGTGACCGCTGTGCTCGGTGCCTCTCCGGTCCCGGTGACGTTCACGACAAGGACCGGAACGGTCTGTGATCTCCCGGGTCACGATCCGGCCGCCGTACGGCGACAGCTGCCGCGTACCCGGGTTCCGTGGTCACATCGGCCAGCAACCACGCCTGTTGCGACGCCGGTTGGGCTCCTGCGCCCACGTAGGTGAGAGCCGGTTCCACGTTCAACCCTACGCCCGATGCCTTGAGTACCGCCTCTTTGCGAGTCCAGCAGCGAGTGAACGCCCGGGGACGGGCCTCGTACGGCACGACGGCCAGCTCGGCGGCCTCGTCCGGATGCAGCTGGAAGGTCAGTTCGTCGACGGCGGAAGCGTCTACGAGGGTCTCGACGTCGACGCCCACAGGCCTCGACGCGAGCGCGATCAGCACCATGCCTCGGGTGTGCGACAGTGAGAAGTGGACGCCTCTGCCCGGCACATACGGCCGCCCGTGCGGGCCACCGCAGTGTGAACAGGGCTCACGCAGCAACGACACGGCCTCCGGGGCCTGCCCCAGCCGCTCGGCGAGGAGCCGTCGCAGCGTCACATGGGCCACCAGGTAGGCGTCTCGGTCCTGTGCCCGGCGCAGCGCCGCGAGACGCGCGGACTCCGAGGCGTCCAGCAGATGAAGCCGGCCCGCGGCCTCCTCCGCGTGGTCGGGCACGCTGCCGGACCACAACAGCTCCAGCCCCGGCAGAGCCTGCGGTGTGCCGAGTTGCGCGATGCGCGACGGGTGACACCGGTGTGCTGCACGCGGTGCATGAGCCTGAGCGTCATCGGCCATTACGCACGGTTGCCTTCCGGATCGGACATCGACGCCGCGTCGATGCCGGCGATACCGTCTCCCGTTGCTCTGACGACGAGCAGTGCGACGTCGTCGTGGTCTCCGGACTGCCGCAGGGCGTCCAGCAGCCAGTCGCAGGTGTCCTCCAGCGGCCGGCCCGGATGGTCGAGGAGGGAGACGAGGAGATCCAGCCGCTTGTCGATGGCGGTGTCGCGGATCTCCACCAATCCGTCGGTGTAGAGGACGAGCTGGTCGCCAGGGCGCAGGCTCAGGGTCGTGGTGGTGAACGGGACCTCACCGACGCCGAGAGGTGCGCCGGTGGGCAGTTCGAGCAGTTCGGCCCTGCCGCCATGACGGAGCAGTACGGGAGGCAGATGCCCGGCGAGGGAGATGCGGCACCGGGCGTGGTGAGGGTCGTAGACGGCGTAGACGCAGGTGGCGATGGCCTCCCCCAGGCCGGAGGTGACGCGGTCCAAGTGGTGCATGACCTGGGCGGGAAGCAGGTCCAGGTCGGCCAGGGTCCGGGTCGCGGTGCGCAGTTGCCCCATCGTCGCGGCGGCATTGATGCCGCTGCCCATCACATCGCCGACGACCAGGGCGGACTTGTCGCCGCCGAGGGGAATGACGTCGAACCAGTCGCCGCCGATCTCACTCGTGGCCCGCGCCGGGCGGTAGCGGTAGGCGATGTCCAGCCCGGGCCGCTGCGGCGGCGGGTGGGGCAGCAGACTGCGCTGAAGCATCAGGGCGGTGCGGCGCTGCTCCTGCACCATACGGTGACGCTCAGTGACATCGACGCTGGCTGTGGCCACGCCGAGCACCTTTCCGTTGGAGTCCTCGAGCCGGAAGAACGAGATCGACCAGGCGTGCTCGTTGTCCGGATCGGCCGGGGTCCGGCCGACCGTGTACCGGTCCAGCACGGGGACACCCGATTCCAGAACCCTGCGCATGGTCGACTCGAAGGCCGCGGCGGACAGCGCGGGCAGCACCTCATGGACCGTCCGCCCCACATGCTCGTCCGCGCGCACACCGCTCAGCCGCTCCTCGGCCGCGTTGACGGTGACGTACCGGAGGTCGGTGTCCAGCACCGCCAGGCCGATCGGGGACTGGGACACCAGCCGCGTGGACAGGGCCAGGTCCCGTTCGACCCGCCGCAGGATCTCCTGGTCGGTGGCCAGCCCCAAGGCGTAGAAGCCCTGGTGCTCGTCCAGCAGCCGCATGTTGCGGAACTCGACCATGCGGGCACTGCCGTCCTTGTGCCGGACCGGAAACACCCCGGCCCAGCTACCGCCACCCGCCATGACGTCGGCGAACAGCTCCAGCACCTGATCCAGATGGTCCTCATGGACCAGCAGGGGGCCGGCAAACCGACCCAGAGCCTCCTCGGGGCTGTAGCCGAACAGATCCTTGGCCTGCGGGCTCCACAGCACGATCCGCCCTTCGGCATCCAGCACGACGGCGGCGACGCCCAGCATGTCCATCAGTCCGCCCGGGCCGGACGGGACAGCGCTCGCCGCCCCGCGATCGCCCCGGAAGGGCTCTGCAGCGACCATGTTTCAGGCTCTCCTTCCGGCCGGCTGCCACGCATGGCCCCGGCGAAGGCCGCGCCCCCAGCGGCCGGAGCCACGGCCTCTCCATCGTCCCCCTCCGTCGGCCGCTCCCGCACGCCATCGCGGCGAGCGGCGTGTGCGGAACAGTCGCCGACCCACCCCGGGCGGCGCGCGTAGTCCTCGCACGAGTGGGAACACGCAGTTCAATGCCGAATGTGACGAGAGGCAGGAGGACGCCACATGGTTGCCGGGCCGCGAAAGTACGACAGGAGCCGACCTTCCACGGAGGTCGGCGAAGACCTCACCGCTCACTTCGACGGCGACATCGACGACGTCACCGGTTCCCGCCTGGCGGCGGGGGTGGCCCTCGAAGCCCTCGCGCGCAGGGATCCGCCGAGCTGCCCGCAGAGCCACGGCGACATCCTGCTGGTGGTCACGGAGCTGGCCGCCAACGCCGTCCAGTACGCCCCCGGACCTTTCGTGCTGCGGATGCGCCGGACCTTTGACGGCCTGCACGTGACCGTACGGGACACCAGCCCCCGCCCACCCGTGCCGCGACCCTGCGATCCGGCACGCGGGACGGGCGGCCTCGGCTGGCATCTCATCCAGGCGCTCAGCCGCCAGGTCAGCGTTCTGCACGATCCGGGCGGGAAGGAAATCCATGCGTTCCTCCCGTGGTGAGATGGGGTGGGATCACGGACAGCGGAAGCGGACCGGGACGTCCACCGAGCCACGCCGAGAGTGAGCGTCGGTCCGCGCCGACGAGGAAAGGCGGTCAACGTGACCAGGAACATGGGACAGGACGAGCGGCGCGTGGGCGTCCGGACGTACGCGGACGTCGACCTGGCGCTCAAGGACCTGGCGGCGAGAGGGGACGGCGCGCAGTTCTCCGCGGGTGAGGCCGCCGCCTTCGAATGGGCCACGGGCCGCACCGACCGCTCGCCGGTCACCGGGGCGCACGCACCGGATGTTCCGGATCTGCACCTGCTGACGGCCGAGGTGGACGCGGCCGTCGTCCACCTCGAGGACCCGACCACCGCCGCCGGCAACCGCGACTACATGCACGGTGTGCACGACGCTCTGGCCTGGCTCTGCGGACACAGCGACCAGCTCGCCTGACCCGGCCATGAGGCCGGGTGATGCGGGGGAGACAGCCGGGGACCGTCCCGACGTCCCGGCATGGCGCGGCGAAGGAGGGCTACCCGCCCACTGACCGCGACGGACGCAGGGAAGCTCGGAGGGAGACGATGACGATGATCGTGGAAGCGGTTTCACTCCCTGCCGACGGGTCCACGAACGCCGGTGACCTGGTGGTCCCCCCGGATGCCCGGGGAGTGGTCCTCTTCGCGCACGGCAGCGGCAGTTCCCGGCACAGCCCACGCAACAAGGCGGTGGCAGCAGCCCTGCAACGGGTCGGCCTGGGCACCTTGCTGATGGACCTGCTGACCGTGCAGGAGGAACGGGTCGACGCCGTGACCGCGGAGCACCGGTTTGACATCGGCCTGCTGGGCCGGCGCCTGGTGGCGGCGATCGAATGGCTCGGAGAGCACCCCGCCACCGCCACGGTGCCGGTGGGGCTGTTCGGCGCGAGCACCGGCGCCGCGGCGGCGCTGGTGGCGGCGGCCGAACGGCCCGGTCGGGTCCACTCCGTCGTCTCGCGCGGCGGTCGCCCGGACCTCGCCGGCCAGGCTCTGCCCCATGTGCAGGCGCCCGTGCTCCTGATCGTGGGCGGCGACGACACGGAGGTGCTGCGACTGAACCGGGAAGCCGCGGGCCTGCTGCGCACCCCGCACCGCGTGCATGTCGTGCCCGGAGCGACGCATCTCTTCGAGGAGCCCGGTGCGCTGGAGGAAGTGGCGGAGGTCGCCGGCGACTGGTTCCTCCGGCCCGGGGCCCACGGATCCGAGGACGAATGGCAGTGAGCCGTGCAAAGAGTCCCTCGCGCTGCGGGAGGGGCGGAAGGCCGGGCCCGCGCGCGGACGGTCAGAACGCGTAGCGGATCCTCAGCCACGGGGCGTGAGTGCCGACGAGACGGCGTACGGTTTCCACCGCCGCGCCCTTGGGTGCGTTGCGATACCGCACATTCCCACTGCCTCTCGGCGAGGACGCAGCGGCGTCCTCGGCATCGATCCGAGCGAACGACAGCATCCGCCGCGCCTTTGGAGAGTCGCGGAACGTCGGCCCCGCGGTCCGCCGGACCGGACTGCTCGTCGGGATCTCGTCGAGGCCGAACAGCGCGTCCGGCGTTGTGTCCGTCATGCCGGACGGCTGGGAGGTGTGCATTGCCCGCTCCGGAATCTGCGACGTCATCCACATCCACCGTACGAGAACGGCCGCCGTGCACGCGTCGCCGTCGCACCGCCGGACCTTCCTGCCTCGCCGACAGGTGGTCGGTGCGGCCGCAACCGGCCGCACCCGGCGTCAGCCATCCGCCTGCCCGCTGCGTGACCGCTCATTCCCGGTCATGTCCGCCCGGCCGCCGGCGCCCAGCAGTCCCGTGGCCGCGAAAGCGTCCTTCCGCTCGAGGCGGGGGAGCTCGTACTTGGAGAACAGCGTGACCACCGGCGGCATGGCGGCGCGGACGAGTTGCGCGGCACGGAGCCATGCGGGGGCGTACACGGCCGCGCTGCGGCGTTCGACGGCGCGCACCATACGAGCAGCCACGGTCTCCACCGGATAGACCTTCCTCGCGGGCTTCGGCATGTGGGCCCGCAGTTCCCGCAGCACCGGATGCCGGTCCGCGTCGCGGATCATGTCGGTGTCGGTCCAGTTCAGGTAGGCGATGCCCACCCCGACCCCTTCATGCGCGAGTTCGGCGCGCAGCGAGTGGGCGAAGGACTCCACACCGGCCTTGGAAGCGCAGTAGGCGCTCATCATGGGCGCTGCTCCGATGGAGGCGAGGGAAGCGATCTGCAGGTAGTAGCCGAGTGACTCCCGCAGGTCGGGCAGGAAAGCACGTGCCGTGATCGCGCTGCCGATCAGATTGACCTCGATCACGCGTCGCCAGGTCGCCGGGTCGGACTCTGCGAAGGGGCCGCCCTCGGCCACTCCCGCATTGGCGACCACCACGGAAACGGGTCCGAGGCGGTCGCGGACGTCGGCGGCCACCCGT
The DNA here is from genome assembly GCF_044763255.1 of Streptomyces sp. NPDC096176. Lineage (NCBI taxonomy): Bacteria > Bacillati > Actinomycetota > Actinomycetes > Kitasatosporales > Streptomycetaceae > Streptomyces > Streptomyces sp. NPDC096176. The sequence goes on from NZ_JBIWFV010000003.1 coordinate 487,081, forward strand.
TGCATCGCGTCCTCGTCGGCGACATCGACCTCCCAGCACAGGGCTCGCCCGCAGATGGTGTCCCTTACCGCGGCCAGCGCCGGCCTCTCCCGGCCGAGCAGGGCCACGTGGGCACCGCGCCGGGCGAGTTGCAGCGCCATCGCCGCCCCGAGACCCCGGGCGGCACCGGTCACAACGGCCGTGCGGCCGTGCAGTGGGCGTGCTGCGTCTGTCACGGGTCCTCCTCGGTGGGAAGGGCGTGGGAAAGACGGCGGTGCACACCGCCGCGCAGGCAGGCCGTCCTTTCACCATAGGCAGGGGAGGGCCTGCTGTGCCCGCCCGTGCTGTGGCGGTTCACCCCGGGGCCGAACGGCACGGTCGGGGGCCGGTGACGACGAGCAGAGGGAGACCGGGACATGTCGAAGGCGAAGAAGAAGCTCGGCAAAGGAGACCGAGTCACCCGGAGCAGCCACGGCACAACGGTGCCCGGTGAGGTCAAGAAGAAGATCACCGAGCGTACGGAAGCGGCCGGGCGCACCGTGGACGCCTCGAAGGAGAAACCGCAGTACGAGGTGGAGAGCGACAAGTCCGGCCGCGGCGGTCCACAAGCCGGAGTCGCTGCGCAAGCGGGGCAAGACGTCATGAGCGGCGAACGGGGCGTGGATCGTGACGGGGCGACCGTCGCCCCGTTCCACGAGGCCGTCAACATGACAGCCGGTGAGCTGGAGAAGTGGCTGGAGACGGACGAGTCGAAGAGTGTCGGCCAGTGGGACGGCGACGGCGAGAGCGTGGGCCACGCCTCAGGACGACGGATCGTCGCGCTGCTGCGCACCAAGAAGACCGATCTCACCGAAGACGACGTCGCACATATGCGCAAGGTCGTCGGGTACGTACACCGGCATATCGAGCAGCGGCCCCAGGGGGACATCTCCGACAGCAGGTGGCGTTGCTCGCTGATGAACTGGGGCCACGATCCCGCCCCATGACGGTGCCCTCGTCCTGAACCGGGGCAAGCCCCGGACTCGTGGCGCCGTGGCCGGCAAAGGTGCGGCCGTGGTGTCACCCCGGTCCCCCCGCCCGCCCCGGTTCAGGATCCCGGTCGGAACGCGGCCAGACGTACGGCAGGTCGTCCGGCACCCCCGGGAACCGCTCCCGGTAGAAGTCCGGGTCCTTGCGCAACAGTGCCGACTGGTGGCTGCGGTGGAAGTCCGGGGTGCCGAACCACGGCGGAAGGTCGCCGTCCGCCGCGAGGCGGTCCTGGGAGCGCACGCTCACGCCGGGGTGCCCGACGAGGAAGTCGTTCACCAGGGTGACGGCGCAGGTGTCGGAGCGTCCCTCGCTCGTCCACACCCGGCAGACGTCCAGCCCGTACCGGACAAGTGCCTCCTCGTAACCGGCCCACATGCGGACCGCCGGATGTCTGCGCCAGCCGTATCCGGGCACTGTCAGACCGCGCAGCACCTGCAGAGCCTCGACCCGCTGCTTGCCGAGTCGCTGGGGGTCCAGCACCGCGGCTGATCGCGTGAAGTCCGGAAAGGGAAGGAACGTCTGCATACGAGGTGCCTACCCGCGCGGCCCGACACGTGCGCCGCCCGGGTGTCACCGGACCGTGCGCCGGTCGCCCGTGCCCTTGACGGCAGCCTGGGTGATGTTGCGGGCCATCCCGCCGAACACGACAGCGTGGAAGGGCGAGACGCTCCACCAGTAGGCGTGCCCGAGCAGCCCCCTGGGGTGGAACAGCGCCCGCTGCCGGAACCTGGCGCGGCCGTGCCCGTCGTCTTCCGCGTACATCTCCAGCCAAGCCAGCCCCGGCAGTCGCATCTCCGCACGCAGCCGCAGCAGATGACCGGGCTCGATCTCCTCCACCCGCCAGAAGTCGAGTGAATCACCGACGCGCAGCCGCTCGGCGTCCCGTCGGCCGCGCCGCAGTCCGACGCCGCCGACGAAGCGGTCCAGCCGGCCCCGCGCGGCCCAGGCGAGCGGGAACGAGTACCAGCCGTTGTCCCCGCCGATGCCCTCGATCACTTGCCACAGCGCTTCGCGCGGGGCGTCGACCGCCACGTGTCGCTCGTCGCGGTACAGACTGCCGCCGGCCCAGTCGGGGTCGGTGGGCAGCGGGTCGCTCGGGGCGCCGGGCAATGCGGCCGACGACCATCGTGTCGTCACCTCGGCGTCCTGGACCCTGCGCAGGGCCAGGGCGAGTGCCTCGCCGTACGGCAGGGGTTGGCCGGGGCCGTCGGGGACGTAGTCGGCGATGTCGTGTTCGTGGCAGACGACTTCGTGGCGCAGCGACTCGGTGAGCGGGCGGGCGATGGAGTGCGGTACGGGCGTCACGAGTCCCACCCAGTGACTGGAGAGCTTGGGGGTGAGGACGGGCACCGGCACGATGAGGCGCTTGGGCAGGCCGGCGACGTCGGAGTAGCAGCGCATCATGTCGAGGTAGGTGACCACGTCCGGCCCGCCGATGTCGAACGTCCGGTTCACCTCCGCCGGCATCCGGGCCGAACCCACGAGATACCGCAGGACGTCCCGCACACCGATGGGCTGGATGCGGGTGCGCACCCACTGCGGCGTGACCATGACCGGCAGCCGTTCCGTCAGGTAGCGCAGCATCTCGAAGGAGGCCGAACCCGAGCCGATGATCACCGCTGCCCGCAGGACGGCGGCCGGTACGGGGGAGTCGAGGAAGATCTGCCCGACCTCGTCTCGGGAGCGCAGATGCGGGGACAGCTCCCTCGGCGGTACGCCGCGAGGTGTCAGCCCGCCGAGGTAGACGATGCGGCGCACACCGGCGGCCCGGGCCTGTTCCGCGAAGACCTGGGCGGCCCGCCGGTCGGTCGCCTCGAACGTGGAGCCGGTACCGAGAGCGTGCACGAGGTAGTACGCGACATCGATGCCCCGCAGGGCCTCCGCCACCGAGGCGGCGTCGGTGACGTCGCCCTTGGCGACTTCGACGTCCTTCGCCCAGGGGTGGTCGCGCAGCTTTTCGGGGGTTCGTGCCAGACACCGCACCCGGTGCCCCGCCTTCAGCAGCTCCGGAACGAGTCGCCCTCCGATGTAACCGGTGGCCCCGGTCACCAGACACGTCAGGCCTGTCGCATCGTGCGCCGTGTCGCGGTCCATGGGAGCCTCCTCGACCGGTGGTGCGGCTCTCTTCCGGCTCCCACCTTGCCCGATCACGGCCCGGACCGCGTGATCTGCCCGTGGCGGGCCACGGCGGTGCGCCGTCACACTGGTGGCCCGTCACCGCACACGTGAGGCGACAGATGGCTTTGCAGATCAGTGCCACGAACCCCGAACACCCCGCCGTTCTTCTCGAACTGCCCTGGCACCTGCCGCTCGAGGACTGGCCGGAGAAGCATCTGGTGCCGCTGCCGCGCGGAATCTCCCGCCACGTCGTGCGCTACGCGCGCGCCGGGGCGGAGGTCGTGGCCGTCAAGGAGCTCGCCGAGCGCCCGGCGACGCGCGAGTTCGAACTGCTGCGCACCCTGGCCAGGCTCCGGATACCCGCGGTGGACCCGCTCGCGGTGGTCACGGGACGCAGCAGCGGCGGGGGAGAGCCCTTGGAGCCGGTACTGATCACCCGCCATCTGCAGGGATCCCTGCCCTACCGCTCGATGTTCGAGACAACTCTGCGCCCCAGCACCGTGCACCGGCTCATGGACGCCCTCGCCGTGCTGCTCGTCCGGCTGCATCTCGCCGGCTTCGCCTGGGGCGACTGCTCCCTCTCCAACACCCTCTTCCGCCGAGACGCCGGCGCCTACGCCGCGTACCTGGTCGACGCGGAGACCGGCGAGCTGCACGCGCAACTCAGCACGGGGCAGCGCGAGTACGACATCGATCTGGCCCGGGTGAACATCAGCGGCGAGATGCTGGACCTGGAGGCGTCGGGCGCGCTGCACCCGTCGGTGGATCCGATCGCCTTCGGCAGCGAGATCTGCCGGCGCTACGAGGACCTGTGGACGGAACTGACCCGCACATCGGTCTACCCGGCGGGCAGGTACCACTACATCGACCGCCGGATCCGGCGGCTCAACGCCCTCGGCTTCGACGTGGCCGAGATGCAGATCGAGCACTCCTCGAACGGCGACATGGTCACGTTCGTCCCCAAGGTCGTGGACGCCGGCCACCACCACCGCCAGCTGCTGCGGCTCACGGGGCTCGACACCGAGGAGAACCAGGCCCGGCGGCTCCTCAACGACCTCGAGAGCTGGATGGCCACCCAGGAGGACTTCGCCCCGGGTGACCCGCTCGGGGCGCGTGACGAAGTGCTCGCCCATCGCTGGGTCCGTGAGGTCTTCCGGCCCACGGTACGGGCCGTTCCGCAGCATCTGCGGGGCTCGATGGACCCGGCCGAGCTCTATCACGAGCTGCTCGAACACCGCTGGTACCTGTCCGAACGTGCCCAGCACGACATCGGCCTGGAGGCGGCGGTGTCGGACTTCGTCAGCAAGGTGCTTCCGTCCCGGGGATGACGACGCGCCGGTCACCGTGAGGCGTCGGCCGGCAGGACTTCACCGTCGGTCGGCGGAGTTTCACCGACGCGGACCCGGCGTGCCCGTCAACTGCGGCCGATGGTCGGGCCGTTGACAAAGCCGATGGCTGGTAGAAACCTGTCACCTTGACAGCGCAAAAGATTGACGGAATCGCTCAAAATGTTAGATGGCTCACGCACCTTGTCGCCAGGTCGCCATCGGCTGCCTGACGAGACCCGCCATCGTCCACCCGGCGCACCGGCACGCGCCTCGTCTCCCGCTCCCGAAGACGCCGTGCGCGTCGGATGGCGCGAGTGTCGTTGCGCCGCCGGACGCCCCAGGCCACGGAACGAGAGGGCACCATGAGAGGGAACCAACTGGGCTTGCGGACGGTCACCGGCTTGACCAGAAGGGAGAGATCGCCTGCGTGTGGATCCCGGCCGGCCAGTGGCGCCAGGAGCAGAAGATCCTCACCGACGACCCGCTCGACCGGGGGGAGTTCAACCAGGTCGGCATCAGGGACGTGACGATCCGCGGCGCCGGCATGTGGCACTCCCAGCTCTACACCCTCACCCCTCCGCACCAGGCCGGAGGCATCAACCACCCGCACGAGGGCAACTTCGGCTTCGACATCGATCACAACACCAAGATCTCCGACATCGCCATCTTCGGTTCGGGCACCATCCGGGGCGGCGACGGCAACCACGAGGGCGGAGTGGGCATCAACGGGCGCTTCGGCAAGGACACCAGGATCACCAACGTCTGGATCGAGCACGCCAACGTCGGTGTCTGGGCCGGCCGTGACTACTCCAACATTCCGGAACTGTGGGGGCCGGGCGACGGTCTCGAATTCACCGGAACGCGGATCCGCAACACCTACGCCGACGGCATCAACTTCGCCAACGGCACGCGCAATTCAACGGTGTACAACTCCTCCTTCCGCAACACCGGCGACGACGCGCTCGCCGTGTGGGCGAGCCGCTATGTGAAGGACCCGTCGGTCGACGTCGGCCACGACAACCACTTCCGCAACAACACCGTCCAGCTGCCATGGCGCGCCAACGGCATCGCGATATACGGAGGCCACGGCATCACGATCGAGAACAACCTCATCGCCGACACCATGAACTACCCCGGCATCATGCTCGCGACCGACCACGATCCGCTGCCGTTCTCCGGTCAGACCCTGATCACGAACAACGCACTGCACCGTACCGGGGGGTGCGTTCTGGGGCGAAGCGCAGGAGTTCGGCGCCATCACCCTGTTCGCGGCGGGCCAGGACATCACCGGCGTCACGATCCGCGACACCGACATCCACGACTCCACCTACGACGGTATCCATTTCAAGTCGGGCGGCGGCGCGGTACCCGGCGTGCAGATCAGGAACGTGACCATCGACAAGTCCAACAACGGGTCCGGCGTCCTGGCCCACGGCGGTACTCGCGGCAGCGCGACACTGACGGACGTGACGATCAGCAACTCGGCCCAGGGCGACATTCTCGTCGAGCCCGGATCGCAGTTCGTGATCAACGGCGGCACGGGACCGACTGCGATCCCGAGAGCGCTGCGACAGGCGCTGCCCCACTGATCACAACCCCGGCCGGCCCGGGCTCGCGCCGAGCCGGGCCGGCCGGGCTCGCGCCGAGCCGGGCCGGCCGGGCTCACGTGGCGGTGCAACCCGAAGATGAACGAGTGGTGACGGGAAGTTCAAGAAAGGGGTGACCGGCGTGAGCTGTGGATTCCCGGAGTCAGGAACCCGTTGACACTCTCCGTGTTCGATCGGTAACTTCACGGCGGCGTCGCCACACCAGGAGCACAGGGCTCCCCCGGGACTAGCGGCGCAAGGGAACTCTCCAGTTGACAACTGAGACAGTCTTCAAGGTCCAGGGCCTTGCCCCGCCGCCGTCAGCGGCCGCGACCTTCGATGTTCAGCCCTATACAGCCCACTGCCAAGTGATATGCGCGGAGGGCGCTCATGCCGTGATCGGCGTATCTCCCGGCAACAGCTACTTCTCCGCCCAGCGCCTCGTGGACCTGGCTCGATGGGGGGTCGAACATTTCGAGAGGGTGGACTTCGTCTACACCGATCTGCATGTGGCCGAGATGTACGAGACGTTCGGGTACAGCCCCGACGACGCTCGACGCAAGGCGGTGAAGAACCTCCGCGGTGTGCGGGCAAAGGTGTTCAACGCACTCGAGGTGGCCGGCCCCGCCGCGGCCGGGATCGGCGCCCACGCGATGTCGGGTTTCGTGGACAATCCGGCCTACCGGCGCCTTTACCAACACCTTCGGGGCCTTCTCGAGAAGGACGCCGAGTTCCGCACGACCTGCGACACGCTCGTGGACGGCTTCCTCTCCTCCAAAGTCCTGGACGGAAAAGCCGCCACCGCGCAGCAGCGCCAGGTGTGCCTGGAGTACGTCTGCGCCGAGGCGCCCCTGTTCCTGGACACTCCCGCCATCCTCGGAGTGCCTTCGTCGCTCAACTGCTATCACCAGCTCCTGCCGATGGCCGAGCTGCTCTACTCGCGCGGGTCCGGACTGCGCGCATCCCGCAACCAGGGCCATGCCATCGTCACGCCCGCTGAAGGAGACGCCGATGTCCGTTGAGACGCTTCTCGAGCCGTCCGACGACACCCTGTTGGCCTTCCCGTTCTCCTGGCGCGGTGACCGACTGCCAGGTGAGCTGGAGCAGTTGCGCAAGGAACCGGTCAAGAAGGTACGGACAATCGCCGGCGACGAGGCATGGCTCGTGTCCTCCCACGCTCTGTGCAAGCAGGTTCTGGAAGACCCGCGGTTCAGCCTGAAGGACACTTCGGCACCGGGCGTGCCGCGCCAGTACGCCCTGACGATCCCGCCCGAGGTCGTCAACAACATGGGGAACATCACCGGGGCGGGACTGCGCAAGGCGGTGCTCAAGGCGCTGAACCCGAAGGCTCCGGGCCTGGTGGAGTGGATGCGGTCGAACGCCGCAGACCTGGTCGACGGCCTTGTGGTCGAGGGCGCGCCGGCAGACCTGCGTGGTGGGTTCGCCGACCCCTACTCCGCGGCCATGCACTGCCACATCCTCGGCATCCCGCAGGCGGACGCACCTCGCCTGATGAGGAGTCTGGACATCGCGTTCATGAACTCCGCCTGCCCGATTGCCGGCGCGAAGCTGAACTGGGACCGCGACACGGCCTACATGGTGGAGCGTCTGGACGATCCGTCCACCTCCGGCTTGATGGCGGAGCTTGCGGCGCTGCGGCAGGATCCGGAGTACGCGCATCTCTCGGACGAGATGCTCGCGACGGTCGGCGTCACCATGTTCGGCGCGGGAGTGATCTCCACCGCGGGCTTTCTGACCATGGCCCTCGTCTCGCTCATCCAGCATCCCGAGCTGAGGGACGAGCTCGTTGCGGACCGCGGCAAGATCCCGGCCGCGGTCGATGAACTGTTGAGGATCAACCTGTCAATCGGCGACGGTCTGCCGCGCCTGGCCGTCGACGACGTCACGCTCGGGGAGGTGGAGGTCAAGAAGGGTGAACTGGTACTGGTCCTGGTCGAGGGCGCCAATTTCGACGCCGAGGTGTTCACCGATCCGCACACGGTGGACCTCACTCGTGAGAACAACACCGCGCACCTTTCCTTCGGGGGCGGACGGCATTACTGCCCGGCAACGGCGTTGGGCAAGAAGCACGCGGAGATCGCACTGGACACGCTGCTGGACCGGATGCCCGACCTCCAGCTCGCCGTCCCCGTGGAACAGCTCGTGTGGCGGACCGGATTCATGAAACGAATTCCCGAAAGGCTGCCCGTCATGTGGTAGTTGACCGCGACCGTCAGAAGAACGAACTCCGCGTTCCCGGCCGGAGTGCGTCGCCGATGTGATCACGTCGACGTGGGGACACGACCGCTGCCGTCAGCGGGCCGGTCGTGTCCCATCCGGCACGCGTCGCGCCGCGGCCTCGGCTCGCGGCGGCGGCACCCCCTGACGGTCAGGCTGCGGGGCGGCGCAGGAAGAAGATGTCACCGGCTGTAGCAGCGACAATGGCGGCTGAGCCGCAGGGGATGATCCCCCGCGTGTCGCCGGAGTGCGTGGTGCTGCCGGGCGCAGCTGTTCGATCGGGCGGCCAGGGTGGCGGCGGCGCCCCGGCGAGCGCCTGGTGCACGGCGCGGACGACGCTGCCGGCGCCCGAGGTCTGGGTGAAGGGGCACTCGACCGTGATCGTCACCGTCCCTCCGGCGTCCACCGGACGCGACAGCCGGGCCACCGACATGCCCGCGTTCACACGAGAACACCGAGACGATCCGCCAAGGAACCCGACGGGCCGTCACCAAGGATCGAGACTGGGTCCATTCCTTTCTGTCAGCGATCCGGAGCGGACATACGGGCCCTTGCGAACAGGCCGGGAAGGAGGGGAGTTCACCCTTTCGGGCGCAGCGTCAGGAATGCCGCTCGGTGCGGTCATGCACTATTCATGTCGTCCGCCTGTGGCACTGTGGGCCAATACGCCTCTGATCGCGAGGAAGGGAAGCGGAATCCATGCCGACGGTCGAGCTGAGCACGGCGCAGGACGCCACGGTCGAGCTTCACTACGAGGACTACGGCCAGGGCCGGCCGGTCGTGCTGATCCACGGCTGGCCACTCAGCGGCCGGTCCTGGGAGCGGCAGATCGGGCCGCTGGTGGAAGCCGGATACCGCGTCATCACGTACGACCGGCGGGGATTCGGCCAGTCGTCACAGCCGTGGGAGGGCTACGACTACGACACCCTCGCCGACGACCTCGGAGCCCTGCTCGTCCACCTCGACCTCAACCACGCCACACTGGTCGGCTTTTCCATGGGCGGGGGTGAAGTGGTGCGCTACATCAGCATCTACGGCACCGGCCGCGTCAAGCAGGCGGTCCTGGCGGCCGCGGTACCGCCGTACCTCTACAAGTCGGACGACAATCCGGACGGTGGCCTGGACGACGCCACCATCGCCCAGTTCGAGAACGGTGTCGTCGCAGACCGCCCGGCCTTCCTGGACGACTTCGTCACCAACTTCTTCAGGGCTGGTGACCGCACCGATCTCATCAGCCCCGCCCAGCACACCTACAACGTGGGCCTGGCCGCCATGGCGTCCCCCAAAGGGACCTTCGACTGCATCAGAGCCTTCGCGCGCACCGACTTCCGCGCGGATCTGGCCGCCGTGGACGTGCCCACTCTGATCATCCACGGCGACAGCGATCGCATCGTGCCGTTCGAGGTCAGCGGCAAGCGCTCTCACAACGACATCCCCGGCAGCACACTCAAGCTGATCGAAGGCGCCCCCCACGGGCTGAACGCCACGCACGCCGAGCAGTTCAACGAGGCTCTGCTCGAATTCCTCTCCCGCTGAACGGAACGGGTCACCGCTGGGAGGCCTACCCTTCGCCGGTCACCAGCGTCCGCAGCGTCCTGTCCAGCCGGGCTTGCCGCTGATCCGGCGTGAGGGCCTGAAGCAGCGGCAGGATGGTCAGATAGCGGCCGGTCCTGTCGAGCGCGTCGAACGCGTTCCTGGCCTCGGGGTCGGCGGCGAGCGCCGCCTCGAGGTCGGGCGGTACCGTCGCCGTCTTCTGCGACTCGTACGCCGCCGCCCACCGCCCGTCCTCCTGGGCCCTGCGCACCTCGGCCAGTCCCGGCTCGCGCATCCGCCCGTCGGCCGTCAGCACGGCCACCTTGTCCACGTTCACCCGCGACCACAGGCTCTTCGGGCGCCGCGGCACGTACTTCTGCAGGTAGTACTGCTCGTCGCAGGACCGCCGTTGCCCGGAGATCCAGCCGTAGCAGAGCCCGATGTCGACGAGTTCGCCGTCGGAGACCGTGGGGATGCCGGACTTCTTCTTCGCCACCTTGATCCACACGCCCTCGTGGCGTGTGTGGTGCTCGGCCAGCCAGTTCTCGAACGCCTCGGCGTCCGGGAAGGCGATGATCTCCACCCCGTCGATCTCATCCATACGGCTCAGATTAGTGGCTTCGAGCGTGGCTGAACGGGGCCCGCCGTCCCGTGGTGGGAACACCGGACGCAGGGGAGCCGGCGGCGTTCGCACGGAACCCCGAGCTGACGGATGTCTGACGGCCTGCGGGACGACGCCGTTTCAGGTCGGCTCTTCGGGCTGGTTACCGACGGCCTTTGAGGCCGAGCGAGCGTGTGCTGTGTCGATCTCCCGCAGGCCCGGGAGCGCCGCCGCCGAGTCGCCGGGGCGCTCCGTCTGCCTCACCTCCCGCACCCCGGCGCCGGACGGACGTCGAGCACGAAGCGCTCCGGCGAGTGCAGTGTGCGGGTCGTGAACACCGGCTTCGTGTCGAAGGCGGCGCCGAGCGTGACGACGCCCTCGAAGTCACCCGTCATGGCCAGTCCCTTGAGCGTGGGGAGCCAGACCTTGGTCAGCTTCGAGCCCTTGTAGACGGACCTGCCGGCGTCGTCGTGGGCGGCCGCGGGTGAAAGGCGGATCTCCAGGAAGTACTTCCCGGCGAGCGGGACCTTCGATCCCAGGCCGTCGTACCGAAGCTCCTTCACCGCTTTCACGGTGACGGGCGGCACCTTTCCACGGACGTCGAGGACGATCCGGTCGAAGGAACCGTGGCCGCCCCACCGTGCGTTGGTGACGAGCGCAGTCGCCGGAGCGGCCTGCGGGGCGGTGTTCTGTGGGGCGGCCGCGGAAGCGGGGATCGTCGCTCCGACCCCGGCCGTGAGAAGGATGCCGGCGGCGACGGCCGCGAAGCGTGGACGGTAACGCATGGTGTCCCCCCATTTCTTCTGATACGGGGACAGTGGTGTCACAAGCGGAGACACTCAGCGAAATCGTCTGGTTGCATGGAAAGCGGAAGAATCTTGCCCATCCGGGAACCTGCTACCGGCCGGCCTTCCGCTTGTTCCACACGTCGAAGCCGACCGCCGCCAGCAGCACAAGTCCCTTGATGACCTGCTGGTAGTCCGTGCCGATGCCGACGAGGGACATGCCGTTGTTGAGCACGCCGAGCACCAGGCCGCCGATCACCGCGCCCATGACCGTCCCGACACCGCCGCTCATCGAGGCGCCGCCGATGAACGAGGCGGCAATCGCCTCCAGCTCGAAGTTCAGGCCGGCCTGCGGGGTGCCCGCGTTCAGGCGCGCCGCGTACACACAGCCCGCGAGTGCCGCGAGCAGGCCCATGTTGACGAAGACCAGGAAGGTGACCTGCTTGTCCTTGACGCCGGACAGCTTCGCCGCCGCCTTGTTGCCGCCGAGCGCGTACACGTGCCGGCCGATCACCGCGTTGCGCATCACGTAGCCGAGACCGATGAGCAGCGCGCACATGATCAGCATGACGACCGGCACACCGTGGAAACTGGCGAGAGTCAGCGTAAAGGCCACCACCGCGGCCGTCATCGCCACGCACTTGGCCGCCCACAGGCCGGTCGGGAGCACGTCGAGCTCGTAGGCGAGCTGCCGCTTCCGGTCCCGCCACTCGCGCAGCAGCAGGAAGACGACGGCCAGGAGCCCGAGGACGAGTGTCGGGTTGTGGTACTGCGTGTACGGGCCCATCTCCGGGATGAAGCCCTTGGCCATGTTCTGGAAGCCGTCGGGGAACGGTGCGAGTGACTGCCCCTCGAGGACGATCTGGGTCAGCCCGCGGAAGAGCAGCATCCCGGCCAGCGTCACGATGAACGACGGGATGCCGACATACGCGATGAAGAAGCCCTGCCACGCTCCGGCGACCGCGCCTATCAGCAGCGACAGGACCAGGGCGAGCACCCAGGGCATGTCGTGCTTCACCATCATCACCGCCGACATGGCGCCGACGAAGGCGACAAGCGACCCGACGGACAGATCGATGTGGCCGGAGATGATGACGATCATCATGCCGATGGCCAGGATGAGAATGTAGCCGTTCTGCTGGATCAGGTTGGAGACGTTGTTCGGCAGCAGCAGCGTGCCGTCGGTCCAGATCTGGAACAGGACGACGATGAAGGCGAGCGCGACGAGCATGCCGTACTGGCGCATGTTGGCGCGCACGGAGCGAATGAGGAGCGCGCCCGCCGTCTGCGGGCCGGACGGCGCGGGGGACGCGTCCTTGGGGGGAGTGGTCGTGGTCGTCATGGCGGGGCCTCAGCTTCTGTTCATGGTCATGTGACGCATCAGGACTTCCTGTGTGGCCTCCGCGCGGCCGACCTCACCGGTCAGCCTGCCCTCGGCCATGGTGTAGATCCGGTCGCACATCCCGAGGAGCTCCGGCAGCTCGGAGGAGATGAACAGGACCGCCTTGCCCTGCGCCGCGAGCCTGTCGATGACCGTGTAGATCTCGTACTTGGCGCCGACGTCGATGCCCCGGGTCGGTTCGTCGAGGATCAGCACCTCGGGGTCGGCGTGGATCCACCTGCTCAGGACGACCTTCTGCTGGTTGCCGCCGGAGAGCCGGCCCACTTGCTCGAAGACCGTGGGGGCCTTGATGTTCATCGACTTCCGATAGCGCTCGGCGACGGACCGCTCGTGGTGCTCGTCGACGACGCCGCGGCGCCGCATGCCCGGCAGCGAGGCCAGTGAGATGTTGCGGTTGATGCTGTCGATGAGGTTCAGACCGTACTGCTTGCGGTCCTCGGTGACGTAGGCGATACCGGCTTCGATCGCCGCGGGTACGGTCCGGGTGGTCACCTCGCGGCCGCCCACCTGTACGGTTCCGCCGACGTGGCGCCCGTAGGAGCGGCCGAAGACGGACATGGCGAGTTCGGTGCGGCCCGCGCCCATCAAGCCGGCGATGCCGACGATCTCCCCGCGGCGCACGGTCAGCGACACATCGTCGACGACGAGGCGGTGCTGGTCGACCGGGTGCCGGACCGTCCAGCCCTCGACGGCGAGGGCGACCTGGCCGGCCCCCTCGTCCGTGCAGGGTGTACGGTCCGGGAAGCGGTGGTCGAGTTCACGGCCGACCATGCCGCGGATGATCCGGTCCTCGGACAGCCGGGGTTCGGCGTCCGGGGTCTCGCGGACCGTGAGGGTCTCGATGGTCCTGCCGTCGCGCAGGATCGTCACCGAGTCGGCGACCGTGCGTATCTCCCCGAGCTTGTGGGAGATGATGATGCTCGCGATGCCCTGTGCGCGCAGCTCCAGAATCAGATCGAGGAGCTTGGCGCTGTCCTCGTCGTTGAGCGCGGCCGTCGGCTCGTCGAGGATGAGCAGCTTCACCTGCTTCGCCAGGGCCTTGGCTATCTCCACCAGTTGCTGCTTGCCCACGCCGAGGTCGGCGACGGGTGTCTGCGGCTTCTCCCTCAGCCCCACGCGCCCGAGCAGCTTGCTCGCCTCGTGCAGCGTGCCGTTCCAGTCGACGATGCCGCGCGAGGCCCGCTCGTTGCCGAGAAAGATGTTCTCGGCGATCGACAGGTACGGGACGAGTGCCAGCTCCTGATGGATGATCACAATGCCGTGGCGCTCGCCGGCCCGGATGTCCTTGAAGGCCACCGGCTCGCCCTCGAAGTGGATCTCGCCTGCGTAGCTGCCGTGCTCGTGCACGCCGCTGAGCACCTTCATCAGCGTCGACTTGCCCGCACCGTTCTCGCCGCAGACGGCGTGTATCTCCCCGGCCCGCACGGACAGGTTCACGTCGGAGAGCGCCGTGACACCGGGGAACGTCTTGGTGATGCTCCGCATCTCCAGCAGCGGCCGCGTCACTTGAGCTGCCCTGCCGTGAAGTAGCCCTCTTCGACGAGGAGTTGTGTGTTGGCCTTGTCGATGCTGACCGGGTCCAGCAGATAGGACGGCACGTTCTTCTTGCCGTTGTTGTAGTCGGTCGTGTTGTTGACCTGCGGCTTCTTGCCGTTCAGCACCGCGTCGCCCATCCGCACGGTCTGCGCCGCCAGTTTTCGGGTGTCCTTGAAGACGGTCTGGGTCTGCTCGCCGCGGAGGATCGACTTCACCGAGGCCAGCTCGGCGTCCTGCCCGGTGACGACCGGCAGCGGCAGACTCTTCGTGCCGTAACCGGCGCTCTTGAGCGCGGAGATGACGCCGATCGAGATTCCGTCGTACGGCGAGAGGACCGCGTCTACGCGCTGCTCGGCGTAGCTCTTGCTGATCAGGTCGTCCATCCGCTTCTGCGCGGTGCCCCCGTCCCAGCGCAGCGTGGTGGCCTGGCTCATCTTCGTCTGCCCGCTGCGCACGACGAGCTGCCCGCTGTCGAAGTACGGCTGGAGCACCTTCATGGCGCCCTTCCAGAAGTACGTGGTGTTGTTGTCGTCGGGGGAGCCTGCGAACAGCTCGAGCGTGTGCTTCTCGTCCGCTTCCTTGTCGGGCTCGCCGAGTTCCAGCCGGTCGACTATGTAGCGGGCCTGCAACTCGCCGACCCGCTCGTTGTCGAACGAGGCGTAGTAGTCGACGTTCTGTGTGCCCATGATGAGGCGGTCGTACGAGATCACGGGGATCTTGGCGTCGTGCGCGCGTTGGAGTACCTCGGTGAGCGCCGAACCGTCGATGGCGGCGACCACCAGGAGCCGGCGCCCCTTGGTGATCATGTTCTCGAGCTGGGCGATCTGGTTCTCCACCTTGTCGTCGCCGTACTGCAGGTCGGTCTTGTAGCCGGCCTTCCGGAACTGCTCGGCCATGTTGCGCCCGTCGGCGATCCATCGCTCCGAGGACTTGGTGGGCATCGCCAGGCCGATCGTGCCGCCCTTGCCGTCGTCCGCCTGGTAGCGGCTGCCGCCTCTGGCCTCCTGGCCGCAGGCGGTGAGCGGAACGGCGAGCAGCGTGGCCAGTGCCGTGGCGGCGGCGATGCGCGCGCCGCGGGTGCGCGGGCGTGGGAGACGGCGGACGCGGGTGCGGGTGGTCATGGAGTCAGTCCCCTTCCGGGACGGCGAAGCGGCGGAGTTGGCCCGGCAGCCGGGAACCGAGCGGCGACATCCCGCCGTCCGCGCCCAGCCGGGCCAGCAGGTCGAGCGCAAGACGGCCGCGCCGCACCCGCTCACGAGCGGTGGCCAGCGTGTGGTCGCGCAGTTGGGCGCCGTACGGGTAGATGCCGGCCGACCGGCTGAGGCCGAACTTGAGGTAGATCGGGGCGCCGCGCCGGATCAGCTCGGCCGCCTCGTACATCCGGATGTAACCGCCGAGGTCGTCGGGCGCCTCGACGTACATGTCCATGGGGGCGCGGCTGACCCGGCGGATCTCGGTCAGGTGGTCCAGGGTCAGGTCGGAGGGCACATTGAGGGAGTCGGCGCCGAGTTGTTCGTAGACGGCGTAGGAGGCGGGGTTGACGGGGGCGGCGAGCGCGGACAGCTTGAACGTGGTGTCGGGGGGCAGCTGACCCGCGGCGCGCAGCCGGTGCAGCGTCCACAGCACGCCCTCGTCGGCGACGAGCAGGCAGCGCACGCCCAACCGGGTGGCCCGCAGGGCATCTTCGACGCAGCCTGCGAGTGCGTCGTGCCCTCGGGCTCGGAGCCCGGCACCGCCGGACTCGGTACGGGTGGCGGCCCCGATGTCCCAGGTGCCGCGCGGCCCGGTGAACAGGCAGAGCTCGATGCCGCGCTCGGCGCAGGACTCCGCCATATCGGTGATCTCGTCGTCGGTGAGCATCCAGACGCCGCTGCCCTGACTGATCCGGTGGACGGGCACGTCCAGGCGCGAGCTCTCCTTGAGGACGACGTCCAGCGCTTCCGGGCCTTCCACCGAGGGGATCTCCGTGCGCCAGGCACCGCCGTCGGGGAACGTGTGCGGCGAGGCGTCGGACGGATCGACGGGGGGGATGGGATGGCCGATGTGGGCGAGGGCTTCGCCGCCGGGGCGGCGAGCTACTGACGGGGCGGTCACAGGACTCCCAAGTTCGGTGTGTCGGAAGTAAAAGTTCGGTGTGTCGGAAGTAAAGGGGGGAGGGCGCGGCGGGAAGGGCGGGCTTCGGTTTGCCGTACGGGCGGAGAGTTCCCAGGGCCCTCTACGGGCGCAGCAGAACCTTTCCGGTCTTCGGGTCGCCGGCGCCGACCAGGGCGATGGCCTCGTCGAAGCGCTCCAGCGGATACTCGTGCGTGATCAGCGGAGCCGGGTCGATCAGCCCGAGCCCGAACGCCCGCACGGCATCCGACCAGGCGGACGACGACGCGCCGAAGATGCTCCGGATCTCCAGCTGGCTCACCGAGAGATGTACGGGGTCGATGCCGATCGCGCCGGGGGTGAACATGCCCGTGAGCACCACCCGGCCGCCCCGACGCGCCAGCAGGCAGGCAGAGGCCGCCGTGGTCGGCGCCCCCGCGGTCTCCACCACCAGGCCGAAACGGCCCCGCGCGGACGTGGACTGCTCGGGGCTCAGCGCCTCAGTCGCCCCGAACCGCAGCGCCTGCTCGCCGCGCGCCCGGCGGGGGTCGACCACGGTGAGCTCGGCCGGTGACGACGCGGCCAGCAGCTGTACGGCGAGCAGGCCGAGGGTGCCCGCGCCGACCACCGCGATCCGCTCCCCGGCGCCGGGCCGGCCGGCCCGCACGGCCGCGGCGACCACGGCGGCCGGCTCCAACAGGGCCGCGGCCCGCAGGTCGGCGGCGTCGTGCAAGGGATGCAACAGCCGTGCGGGCAACGTCAGATGATCGGCGAACGCGCCCGGCTCGGTGAATCCGGTCTCGGCGTATCCGCCGTCGCACAGACTTGTCTCGCCGCATCGGCAGCGCTCGCACACGCCGCATGCCCGGAACCCCTCCGCGACGGTCCTGCGGCCGGTGAGCGCGGGGTCCACGCCCTCGCCCACGGCTTCCACGGTTCCCGACCACTCGTGGCCGGGAACGACCGGATAGCGGACGTAGCCCGCGTCGCGGCGGCCGTCGTACACCTCGCGGTCGCTCATGCAGATGCCGGCCGCCGCGACCCGCACCAGGACCTCGCCGGGGCCGGGTACCGGGACCTCGCGGCGCACCAGGCGATGTGCGCCGGGCCGGTCGACGATCAGTGAACGGCTCACTTCGGCGCCCTCTGTTCCCATCCCTCGGCCCACAGGTCGAACCGAGCCTTCCGCTTCGGGAATTCGGCCGCGGCCGCCACGTCCAGCTCGACCCCGAGGCCCGGGGCATGCGACACCTCGAAGCATCCGGTCTCGGGATCAACGGCGGGGGCGCCCTTGACCACCTTCTTGATCTCCGCGTCGGCGAAGTCGTTGAAGTGCTCCAGGATCTTGAAGTTCGGTGTGCAGGCGGCAAGTTGGAGCGTAGCCGCAGTGAGCACCGAACCGCCGACGTTGTGCGGGGCGACAAGCATGTAGTGCGTCTCCGCCGTGGCCGCCAGCTTGCGGGTCTCCAGGATGCCGCCGATGTGGCCCACGTCCGGCTGGATGATGTCGGCCGCCTGGGACTCGAACAGCTCCCTGAACTCGATCCGGTCGTGGATGCGCTCGCCCGTTGCGACCGGCAGGTCCACCTTGTCGGCGACCTTCTTGAGCGCCTTGAGGTTCTCCGGGGGCACGGGCTCCTCCAGCCACGCGGGCCGGAAGGGGGCCAGTTCGCGGGCCAGGCGCACCGCCGTCGCGGGGCTGAACCGACCGTGCATCTCCAGCATCAGCTCCGTCTCCGGCCCGATCGCGTCACGGACCGCTTCGATCAACGACAGGGCGAGCAGGCTCTGTTCATGGCTCAGCTCGTAGTGGCCCGTGCCGAACGGGTCGATCTTCAGCGCGCGGTAGCCGCGGGCCACGACCTCGGCGGCGGCCTTGTGGTACGCCTCCGGCGTCCGCTCCGTGGTGTACCAGCCGTTGGCGTATGCCTTGACCCGGTCGGTCACCCTGCCGCCGAGGAGCTGCCAGACGGGCACGCCCAGCGCCTTGCCCTTGATGTCCCAACAGGCCGTCTCCACACAGGCGATGCCGGACATGACGATCTCGCCGGCCCGACCGTAGTCGCCGTACTTCATCCGTCGCACCAGGTCCTCGACCGCGAACGGGTCGGATCCGGCGATGTGGTTGGCCTCCGCCTCCCGGAGATATCCGATCAGCGCGTCGGTGCGGCCGAGCATCCGCGTCTCGCCGACGCCGGTGAGTCCTTCGTCGGTGTGGACGAGCACATAGGTGAGATTGCGCCAGGGGGTCCCGACGACGTGAGTGCTGATTCCCGTGATGCGCACGGCAGTTGCCCCTCGGGTCTGTTCGAAATTTCGTCATGTGTTCGAAATGTTGGCGAGACCGTAATCATCGTGCCGACGGGGTGTCAATGGGATACGCAGCGGCTGTTCCGGCGGGACCATTGCCCGGCCGACTGCCCTGCGGATAGCCTGCGTTCGTCATATCGGTCATTGGTCGGAGTATCGAACAGAGAGTGGGTGGCAGTCATGGCACGCCTTGTCCCCGCGGTGACGAGGGCTTTCGACATACTCGAGTTGTTCCTGGAGTGCGACGGGCCCCTCTCCGCACCGGATGTCACCCGCAAGCTCCAACTGCCGCGCACCACCGTGCACGAGCTGCTCACCACCCTCGCCGCCCGCTCCTACCTCGTCACCGTGCCGGAGCAGCCCGGCCAGTACCGCCTGGGGGTGCGCGCCTACCAACTCGGCAGTCGTTACGCGGAGCAGCTCGACCTGGCCGCGGAGGGCGGGCGGGTGGCTCGCGAGGTGGCGGAGACCTGCGACGAGACCGTGCATGTCGCGATCCTCGAGGACACCGACGTCATCTACATCGCGAAAGTCGACTCCACCCATGCGGTCCGCATGGTCTCTGCCGCCGGCCGCAGACTGCCCGCACACTGCACCTCCGTCGGGAAGATGCTGTTGGCGTCCCTCCCGGGGGACGAGCTCGACGCCCGCATCGAGGGCAGGGAACTGGTCGCGATGACACCCGAGAGCCTCACCGACCCTGACGAGCTGCGGGCCGCTCTCGCCGGGATCCGCGAGCGCGGCATCGCCGTCGAGCACCGTGAGTCCAACCCGGACGTGAGCTGCGTCGCGGCTCCCGTGCGCGACAGCGCGGGGCGGGTCGTCGCCGCCCTGTCCATCTCCGTGCCCATGATCCGCTGGAGCGAGGAGCGCGAGACCGAGCTCGCCCAGCTGGCCGACAAGGGGGCCGGGGACCTGTCCGTACGGCTCGGCCACCGGGGTAAGCGGTGAGGGCGCAGGTCGCGGAGGTCGCGGTAAGGGAATGGGCCTCGCTGGGAGAGGGGGCCACCTGGGACCCCGCGACAGGGCGGCTGATATGGGTGGACATCCTGGCCTGCCGGGTCCACACCTACGACCCCGCGAGCGGCCGCCGCACCGTCATGACCACCGAGCAGCACGTGGGGGCCGCCAAGCCCCGGGCGGGCGGGGGCCTGGTGGTCAACCTCCAGGAGGGCGTCGGCCTGTACGACACCGACGGCGTGTTCTCCTGGCTGGCGCGCCGACCGGTTCCGGGCCGGCGCGGCAACGACGCGGCCGTCGCCGCGGACGGGGCGCTGTGGGCGGGCACCATGCGCTACGACGAGACGGCCGGCGGCGGCAGCCTCTCCCGCTTCGCACCCGACGGCGCCGCCATCGAGGTGTTCGGCGACGTGGCCGTCAGTAACGGCACCGGCTGGAGCCCGGACGGCCTGCTCATGTACTACGTCGACAGCCCGACCCGGCGCGTCGACGTCTGCCGGATGTCCGGCGAACTGCCCCTCGACCGCAGGCCGTTCGTCACCGTCGAACCCGGCGCGGGCTTCCCGGACGGTCTCACCGTCGATGCCGAGGGCTGTGTCTGGGTCACCTTCTGGGACGGCGCCCGGCTGTGCAGGTACACCCCGCGCGGTGACCTGGACCGCACCCTCGAACTCCCCGTACGCCGCCCCACCGCCTGCGCCTTCGGCGGCCCCGGACTCCGCGACCTGTACATCACGACCGCCCGCACAGGTCTCTCCCGCCCGCACCCGCTCTCCGGCTCCCTGCTGGTGGTGCCGGACGCGGGAGAGGGGATGCCCTCCGCCGCGTTCGGGGGCTGACAGCTAATCCTCCAGACGCGGGCGGCGCTCGTAGGGCGGCCACAGGTGTGCCGTCTCGCCCGGCGCGATCTGGTCGACGACCTCGGCCAGAGACGCACATGCGTCTTCGATTTTGCGGCGGATGCCGATCTGCTCGGTGATGATCGCCGCCAGCAGCAGGCCGGTCAGTGCCGCACACCCGTTGAGAGCCTGGAGAATGATCATGACCTCCAGAATGGAACGGTCGGCGAACGGGCCGGCACGGTCCATGGCCGCCCCGATCGCCAGCACGGAGATCATCAGCGCGCACGGGGCGGAGCCGGGCAGCTGAAAGCGCAGGGCGGCCCAGATCAGCAGCGGGAACACCAGGAACAGCAGCGACAGTTCCACCCGGGTCGCGATCACCGCGACGGCCGGCGACGCCACCGCGAGGGCAATGGCCTCGGTCCACCAGTAGGGCCGGGTCACGCGGGGGACCGCGGCCCGGCGCAGCACGAGCAGAACCGGCGTGATCACGAGGACCCCCATGGCGTCTCCGGCCCACCATGCCGACCACACAGGCCAGAACTCGCCGAGCGGCAGGGATCCGTTCGCCAGCAGGCTTCCCGCGCCGAGCGTCGCGCTGATCAGCATGCCGCCCATCGCGCCGAGGAAGATGAGCGCCAGCCCGTCGCGCAGCCGGTCGAGCTCCGTCCGGAAGCCGATCCGCCGGAGCATCAGATAGGCGGCCACAGGCGCGATCGTGTTCCCGGCCAGGATGCCGAGGGATGCGATGTCCATGGAGTTGATGGTGGCGATGGTGATCGCCGTGCCGAGGGCGATCCCGGGCCACACCCCTGCCCCCAGCCACAGCAGGCAGGTCAGGGCGATGCCCGTGGGCGGCCACAGCGGCGTGACCACCGCCCCCTCCACGACCAGCTGCTGAAGCAGGCCGATCTGCCCGCCGACCCAGTAGGCGGCGGCAACGGCCAGGATCCGCAGCAGCGCTGCGGCCGTACGTCGGACTTGCTCGCTGCGGACCACGCCTTTCATCCCACAGCGTGCGCGCCGCCGAGTCCGCGTGACACGCGCGGCGCACGGCTCCGATCTATCCGATGTCCGATGCGTACGGCGCTGCCGCGGCGGCCTCCACCGGATCGTGGAGCAGCACCAGGACCGCCGCGTCGTCCGTGTGCTCGGTGAGCGCCGCCGCCTCCATCACCTGTGCGGCCAGTTCCCCCGCGTCCACGCCCTGCTGCACCGAGGAGTGGACCAGCCGGGTGACTGCCTCCAGGCCCGCCTCGAGGGTGTACGAGGGCCCTTCGACGACACCGTCGGTCAGCAGGACGAACGCGCCGCCGTCGGCCAGCCGGCGCCGCTGGACCGGGTACTGCTCGCCGGGCAGGATGCCGAGCGGCACACCGCCCTCGTCCTCGACGATCCCGCCGTACCCGCCGGCTGTCGCCCACACGGCGGGCACATGCCCTGCTCGGGCGCTCTCCAGCTCGCCGGTGGCCGGGTGGTAGCGGAGGAAGCTGCACGTCGCGAAGAGCCCGTGGTCCACTGACAACAGCAGCTCGTTGGCCCGGCGGAGCACTTCGCCCGGGTCGGGGGTGGCGGTGGCCACGGCGCGCAGTCCGATGCGTACCTGCCCCATGAAGGCGGCGGCCTCCACGTCGTGGCCCTGCACGTCGCCGATGGAGAAGCCGAGGGAGCCGTCGGGCAGCGTGAAGCCGTCGTACCAGTCACCGCCGATGTCGAGACCGTTGCGTGCCGGTGCGTACGCGGCCGCGACCCGCAGCCCCGGGACGGTCGGAAGGCAGGCGGGCAGCATCGAACGCTGCAGCGCCTCGGCCAGTTCGACCCGGGCCTTCTGCCGCTCCGCGCCTTGGCGCACACGGTCCGTGAGACGCCCAAGGGTTGTCAGCATCTCGTCGGCGGTCGCCGATCGCAGGGGACGGCGCCGGGTCATGGCCCTCTCCGAGCTGCGTCCGAAGGTCGACCGGCCCGGTCACTCGTGCGGCGCACGGTGGATCCGGATCGGCTGGGCCGCGGAGCCCGAGTTCATTGTATTTGCGCCGGGCGGTCTGTGCGCGGACGGTCCTCGCGGAGCAGGTGCCGCGATCGGTCCTTCGGCAGGCCCAGGGCCTCCAGTCGCAGCACTACGCGTTCCTCGTGCCCGACGAGCAGTTCGACGCCATGGTCGCCCGGCTCGATGCGGCCGGGGGCACCTGTTACGCCGACCCCAGCCACACCGAACCGGGTCGATCAATCGCCTCTTCGGCGGCCGTGGCGCGTACGTCGACGACCCGAACGGCCACAACATGGAGTTCACGAGGCCCTACGCCCATCCGTAGCGCGCTCCGCGCAGGGGCGGCCCGGCCCCCCTGCGCGGTCATGGACCAGCAAGCACGAACACCTGTCGGCTTCCGGAGCGGCCTCGGGCCCGCCCGGTCGTCAGCTCGGCAGACCTCCGCGTGCAATACCGTGGACCGGCCGTCCTCTGGCGGCAGCACGCCTCCGGGCGTGCACCCTGTCAGGGCGAACCCGGCGCATCCGGTGCAACGCCCTGCGGCCCGGCTGACCTGCGAGCGTCATATCAGCCCCTCGGGGCATGTGGAGAGATGACAAGGACGGACGCCGGACGGCAGGGTGGGCCCTTCGGCCAGAGGAGGCAACGACATGACGGACCCCAAGACGGTGGAAACGGTCGGCGACGGGTCTTCGGACAAGGCTCTGGATGCGCTGACCGGGGCGTTGGGTGCCCTGCATACCGGCGCCTATCTGACGGACGACGAGGGGTGCATCATCGGCGTCAATGCCCGGGCGGAGCAGCTCCTGGGCCGGGCCGCGGCAGAACTTGTCGGTCAGGACGCGCACGACATGCTGCACCGCAACCGCCATGCAGAGCCCATCGCGAGGGCTCAGTGCCCGGTGCGGCAGGCCGTCTTCGCCGGAGGCACGGCGCAAGGGGCGAACGAGTGGATCGAACGCGGCGACGGCTCGATGCTGCCGGTGTCGTGGTTGGTCACGCCCTGCGACATCGACGACCGGACCACGGCCACCCTCGTGGTCTTCCATCTCCGCGATACCTCGGGTGCGCCCGCCGAACTCCCCGACCGGCCCACCGCGTCGCTCTCCGAGCTCCAGCGGCTGGCCCTGCTGGCCGAGACGACCACGACGCTGACCTCCACACTGGACGTCGACGAGGCGCTGCGCAGGCTGGTGAACCTGGTGCTGCCCCGCCTCGCGGACTGGGCCGTCATCGACGTGATCACCGAGCGCGACGAGGTGTGGCGCCGCGCCGTCGTGCACGCGGAGGACGGGGTAATGGTGCACATGGAGGAACTCGAGGGACCGATGCCGCCGGTGCCGGAGGATTCGCCGATGCCCCTGTCCCGGGCCCTTCGCGGTGTGTCGTCCGCGTTGGCCGGACCGGAGACCTACCAAGGCCCACCGGACTCGGGTATCGCGGTGGAGCAGCGCCGCCTGTTCGGCATCACCGGCATGCACTCGGCGGCCATCGCCCCCATACGCGGCGTACAGGAGATCCTGGGAGCCATCACGCTGGGCCGCTCCGAGCAGCCGAAGCCGTTCACCGCGGCGGACATCGCGCTGCTCGAGGACATCGCACGCCGAGCCGGCCTGGCCCTGGCCAACGCCCGCCTCTACCAGCGGCAGCGCAAGGTCGCCGAGACCATGCAACGTCATCTGCTGCCCCAGCTGCCGAGCGTGCCGGGGCTGGAGATGACCGCCCGCTACCTGCCGGCACCCAATGCCTCGCAGGTCGGCGGCGACTGGTACGACGCCTTCACCCTGAGCGACGGCGCCACGGCCCTGGCCATCGGTGATGTCGTCGGACACGACCTGGACGCCGCCGCCGGTATGGCGCAGCTGCGCAACATGCTCCGCGCCTACGCCTGGGCGCATCACGAACCGCCGAGCAAGATCGTCGAGTGGCTCGACCACGCGTCCCTGCACATCGCCGAAGCCTCCATGGCCACCCTGGTCTACGCCCGGCTGACGGTGGGCGACGACGGACGGTTCCAGATGACCTGGACCAACGCCGGCCACCCGCCGCCCCTGCTGGTCACGCACGACGGCATGGCCGAGTTCCTCACCGACGGCCACGGCGTCCTTTTGGGCCTCGAGGCCCACGAGGCCCCGAAAGGCCGTGCCGATGGAACCGTGACGCTGCCGCCAGGATCGACCCTCGTGCTGTACACGGACGGCCTGATCGAGGCCCCGGGCCACTCCCTGGACGAGGGCCTGGAGCGGCTGCGCCGGAACGCCGCGTCCCTGGCCCACCGCACGCTGGAGCCGTTCAGCGACCATCTGCTCGAGCGGGCCCGCCCGCCGCAGAACGAGGACGACGTCGCGCTCCTGGCCGTACGGATCCCTGTCTGAACCCGGTTTGTACGGGCGCAACCCGGTCCTGTACGGACCCGGCCCCGTACGGGCGGTGGCTCCCCCGACAAACGGAGAGTGGCCGGCGCAGCGGGGTGGATACGAAAGACCTCAGCGGCTTGTGTCGCCGCTCCGGGCAGGCGGCGCCATGGCCCATCGGATCGTGCGGGTCAGCGCGAGCCCGCCGAGCCGCACACAGGACCGCTCGACGGTCGGCAGGTAGGGCAGGCCGAGCGGTTTGCGGGCCCACGGCGGAAGCATGGAGACCGCGTTCGCGGCCAGGAGCGCGTACGGGGTACGGGCCGCCCAGGGCAGCGGCGGATGGAGCAGCATGAAGCGGGCCGCCTCCCGGGCTTGCTCGGTGGGCCGGAGTTCGGCGCGGTAGGCGGCCAGCCGTTCGGCCAGCTCCCGTCGGTCCTTCGGCGGGTCGACGACGCCCAGCGCCGTCGCCACCCGTGCCGTGTCGGCGATGTAGCCGTCGCAGCCGGCGTCGTCCAGCGGGTGGGCGCCGTAGCGCTGGTGGGCGCGCAGAAAGCTGTCGACCTCCGCGACATGCACCCAGGCAAGGAGATGCGGGTCGGAGGCACGGTAGGCCTCACCGGTTTCCGCCGTGCCGGTCACCCTCTCGTGGACCGCCCGGACCATGTCCACCGCGTGCTGCGCGTCGTCGGCCGTTCCGTACGTCGTCACTGCCAGAAACGTGCTGGTGCGCTGGAGCCGTCCCCACGGGTCGCCCCGATAGCCGGAGTGGGCCGCCACGGCCGCCATGGCCAGCGGGTGAAGGGTCTGCAGCAGCAGAGCGCTCAGGCCGCCGATGAACATCGAGGCGTCGCCGTGGACGGTACGGATGGGCCGGTCCGGGCCGAACCACCGGGGCCCCGGGGTGTCATGGATCCGGGCGCGCGTCGCGGGGCCGGATGGCCCCGCGACGCGCGCGGAGAGGCTTCTGCCGAGGCGTTGCCGCAGGCCGGTCGCTCCGAGCGCAGACGTGCTCATCCCACCAGTATCGCCCGGCGAAAGGCCGTGCCGTGAGCCGGTGGCGCCCCCGGCTCACGGCACCGCAGGCGCCCATCCCTGGGAAGGGCCGCACCAGCGGAAAGTCCGAGGCCCCTAACGGTAGGCGGCCAGGAATCCCGCGAACACGCACAGGGCCGCTGAGCCGACCAGCGCCGCGACGCTCGCGCACAGCAGACGGCGCCTGAGCTCCTCGTAGCGGGCCGTGTACTCCGCACGCAGCTCCTGGGACCGTGCCACCAGCGCCTCGAGAACGCGCCGTGACACCGTGATGCGGTCCCCGGTGTAGACGCGGACGACTTCCTCGCGCTGCCCGGTGGTCAGCCAGGGCATCCGGTCGGCGAACGCCTCCGCATCCCGTTCGGCCTCCTGCACATGGCTCCGGGCGAGCAGATAGCCCTCGATCCGGGCGATACCCTCAGCGATCTCGGACTCGGTCTCCCGCTGCCGCACCGGACCGCTCACCTCCCGTTCTTGCCGTCGCCGAGCGGCGGAGCAACTCCCTGCCCCGGCTCGTACACATCGCGTCGGCCCGCGTCGGTCACATGGTCGAGCGTCGCGATGCCGGGATGGTGCAGGTCGAACGCCGGGGACTCGGAGCGGATGCGGGGCAGGGTGGTGAAGTTGTGCCGGGGCGGCGGGCAGGACGTGGCCCATTCCAGCGAACGGCCGTAGCCCCACGGGTCGTCGACCTCGACCATCTTCCCGTACCTCGCCGTCTTCCAGATGTTGTACATGAACGGCAGCATCGACGCACCGAGCAGGAACGAGGCGATCGTCGAGATGGTGTTCAGCGCGGTGAAGCCGTCGACCGCGAGGTAGTCCGCGTAACGACGCGGCATGCCCTCCGCGCCCAGCCAGTGCTGCACCAGGAACGTGCCGTGGAAGCCGATGAACAGCGTCCAGAAGGTGATCTTGCCGAGCCGCTCGTCCAGCATCCTGCCCGTGAACTTCGGCCACCAGAAGTGGAATCCGGCGAACATCGCGAACACCACGGTGCCGAAGACGACGTAGTGGAAGTGCGCGACGACGAAGTACGAGTCGGAGACGTGGAAGTCCAGCGGCGGCGAGGCCAGAATGATGCCGGTCAGGCCACCGAACAAGAACGTCACCAGGAAGCCGATCGACCACAGCATCGGTGTCTCGAAGGACAACGAGCCCTTCCACATCGTTCCGATCCAGTTGAAGAACTTCACGCCCGTCGGAACGGCGATCAGGAACGTCATGAAGGAGAAGAACGGCAGCAGCACACCGCCGGTGACGTACATGTGGTGCGCCCACACCGTCACGGACAGGCCGGCGATCGCGATCGTGGCACCCACCAGGCCGATGTAACCGAACAGCGGCTTGCGGGAGAAGACCGGAATGACCTCCGAAATGATGCCGAAGAACGGCAGGGCGATGATGTAGACCTCTGGATGGCCGAAGAACCAGAAGAGGTGCTGCCACAGCAGAGCGCCACCGTTGGACGCGTCGAAGACATGCGCTCCGAACTTGCGGTCCGCCTCCAGGGCGAACAGCGCGGCCGCCAGGACCGGGAAGGCGAGCAGGACCAGCACACCGGTCAGCAGCACGGTCCAGGTGAACATGGGCATCCGGAACATCGTCATGCCGGGAGCGCGCATGCAGATGATCGTGGTGATGAAGTTGACCGAGCCGAGGATCGTACCGAAGCCGGAGAAGGCCAGACCCATGACCCACAAGTCCCCGCCCACGCCCGGCGTGTGTTCGCCGTTGGACAGCGGGTTGTAGGCGAACCAGCCGAAGTCGGCCGCACCCTGCGGGGTGAGGAAGCCGGCCACCGCGATCAGCGAGCCGAAGAGGTACAGCCAGTAGGCGAACATGTTCAGACGCGGGAAGGCCACGTCCGGCGCGCCGATCTGCAGCGGCATGATCCAGTTCGCGAAACCGGCGAACAGCGGCGTCGCGAACATCAGCAGCATGACCGTGCCGTGCATCGTGAACGCCTGGTTGAACTGCTCGTTCGACACGATCTGCGTGCCCGGCCGGGCCAGTTCGGCGCGCATCACCAGCGCCATCAGTCCGCCGATGAGGAAGAAGCCGAAGGACGTCGACATGTACAGCGTGCCGATCGTCTTGTGGTCGGTGGTCGTCAGCCACTTGATCACTACGTTGCCGGGCTGCCTCCGGCGTACGGGCAGCTCGTCCTCGTATGCGTCCTCCGGCTGCACATCGAGGCGAGGACCTGGCTCAGATGTCACACGAACTCCCGTACGTTCGGGTGCCTTCTGCTCGATTCACGGCGCGGCCGCACCGGCAGAAGACGCTCCCAAGGACATATACCGGAGCAATCTATAGGTAGGTGACATGCAGGGCTGTTCCCGACATCCGCCATTTCAGTGACGCACAACCCCTACAGGGGACAACCGGCGCACCTCGCGCACGTTACGAGTCCCGGACGGCGGGTACCTCTGAGCGGTCGGTACGTCCAGTGCCGGCCGCATGACGCGGGAGGTGGACGTGGACGCCTCGGTGGACCGGATCGCCCAGCCCTGGGGCGGTCGTACACCGCTCATCGGCTCGTTGGCCCGACGGCTCATCCGGCCGGCCGGGGACACCCCGGCTGCCTTCGGCGGAAAGGACACGCCCACCGCCGAGCGACTCCTATGAGGAGACCGGTGGTCCTGGTCACCGGGGCGTCCTCGGGGATCGGCGCGGCCGTGGCGACCCGCTTCGCGGTGGACGGGTGCTGGCAGCTGCTGTTGCACGGGCGCGACAAGGAGCGCCTCAGCCAAGTGGCGGCACGCACGGGCGGGACGGTCCTCAACGCCGATCTGACCGACCCGGTCAACGCCGACCACCTCGCCCGTACGGCGGTGGAAGCGGCCGGCGGCGTGGATGTCCTGGTGGCGGCCGCGGGCATCGGCTGGGCAGGGCGCTTCGTCTCGATACCGCTGCCGGCGATCGACGAGGTGCTCGCCGTCGACCTGGCGTCCGTGGTGCGCCTGGTGCGTCTGCTCCTCCCGCGGATGGTCGAGCGGAGGAGGGGCCGAATCGTACTGATGGGTTCCATCGCAGGGGCGGTGGGAGTCGAGGACGAGGCCGTGTACTCGGCGGCCAAGGCGGCACTGGGGGCGTTCGCCGACAGCCTCCGGTACGAACTGCGGGGGAGCGGCGTCGAGATCTGCCTCGTCCTCCCGGGCGTGGTCGACACGCCGTTTTTCGTCCGGCGCGGGACGCCCTGCCGCAACACCGTCCTGAAGCCCGTCCCGGCGGAGCAGGTGGCAGAAGCGATCTGGCGTGCGGTCGTGCGGCGGAACCGGTCGGAGCTCTTCATCCCCAGGTGGCTGCGCCTGCCGGCCCGCATTCACGGCGTGGCGCCCGCCGTGTTCCGCCGTCTGGCCGAGCGCTTCGGCTGACGGGCCGGGCGTCCGGGCCGTCAGCCGGCGCCGGGATGTCAGGCGGCCGGGGGTACGCCGTCAGCCAGGTCGGCGACGAAGCGTGCCGCGTCGTCCTGAAGGACCGACAGGCCGCGAGTGATCCTTCCGTCCCGCACCGGGCCGGGAGGCAGCAGCGCGTCGACCGCCGACAGCAGTTCGTCGAGGCTCCGAGCACACGTTGTCAGACCATCCGCCGCCATCGCCCGCACGCCCGCGGCCCCGTGCCCCGCCAGGGGCCGGTAGCCGATGACGGGTAGTCCCGCCGCGAGGGCCTGCACCGCGGTTTGACCTGCCGCGTTGTCGATCAGAAGCCGTGCGGAGGCCATCAGTTGCGGCAGATCCTCCACCCAGCCCAGGGCGACCGCGCCCGGCACACGGGCGGCCTGCCGCCGCAGCCGCTCGTCGCGTCCGCACAGCAGCACCGGAAGGCAGCCGTGGCCCGCCAACGCCGCCGCCGTACGCGTCAGTCCGGACCCGACGCCCCAGGCTCCGGAGCCGATCAGCACCGCGGGGCGGTCGCCCGCCCAGTGCCACGTCCCCGGACCGGCCGGCCGGAGGAACGCGGGCGGCACGACGGGGCCCGGGGCGGCGACCGGGCACCCGGTCGCCGCGCGGACGGCTTGCGCGGCGACCTCGGTGACGCACAGGTACAGGTCGTTGGCCGGGTGGAGCCAGCCGCGGTGCACGGCGAAGTCCGTGACGAAGACAGCGCTGGGAACGGCGAGGGTGCCGCGTTCACGCATCCGGCCGGTGAATTGACCGGCGAGGTGAAAGGTGCAGACGACAGCGTCCGGCCGCCACCGGTCCACCAGCGCGCGGAGCCGGGCTTCGGCAAGGGCGGCCGGTACGGACACGCCTGGGTGCCGCCGCCGGCCCTGCGGAGCGTGCGTCCGCGCTCTCGGCGCGAGAAAGACGGCGTGGACGGCCGCGTAGGCACCGGGAACGTGGCGTACGGAGAAGCGGTAGCACGCACGCAGGGCCGCGCCGGTGCCCCTCGGGAGAAGCGTCAACACGTCGTGCACCAGCACCTCGTGGCCCGCGGCGGTGAGCCGGCGTGCCAGTTCACGCGCGACCGCGTCGTGCCCCGCGCCCATGGTGGCGCTGAGCACCATGAAGCGCCGGCCCATGGGCACCTCCTCGGCTGCAGTGCGCCGGACGGGATCCCGTTCGACCATGGTGCCCGGTCCGCAGACCGCTGACGGCCCGCGCCCCGGCCACCGGGACCGATCGGGTGAATCGGCTGCCGCCGCGTCTTCCGCCGGGGCAGGGCGGGTCCGTCGGTCGACAGGCTGGAGCTGCTCGGTCCGCGACAACTCGGAGGTCCGCATGTCCGTTGCGCTGCGCCCACCCGCGCCGTCCCGTACGGACAGGGGCGGGCGCACCGTGCGGCGAACACACAGGCAGGACGTGCCCCGATGATGGCTCTGTCCATCTGCCTGGCGCTGCTCGCGGCGATCGGCAACGCGGGGGCGTCCGTACTGCAGAGGCGGGCGGCGGCGGACATCGGTCCGGGGCGCCCGCAGGCGCGGTCGTCCGCGGTGGGCGCGCTGCTGCGTCAACGCGTATGGATGTGGGGCGCGGCGCTGCTCGGGCTCTCCGGGATCTGCCAGGCCCTGGCGTTGGCGACGGGGCCGCTCGCCGTGGTGCAGCCGGTGATGAGCTCCGAGCTGCTGTTCACCCTCGTCCTCGGAGGCGTCGTGTTCCGGCGGCGTCCGGACCGCCGGACCCAGCTGGCGTTCGCCGCCATGGCGGTCGGTCTGGCCGGCTTCCTGGCGCTGGCTGCCCCGACCGGTGGTCGCAGTACGGCGCCCGCTGCCGAGTGGTTGTGGACCGGGGTCTGTGTCGCCGCCACGGTCGGTCTGCTGATAGCCGTGTCGGTACGGCTGCCGTCCGCGCCGCGCGCAGCGGTAGTGGGCACGGCGACGGCGATCGGGTTCGCCCTCACGGCCGCGCTGATGAAGGACGCGCTGGGCCGGCTGCCGGACGGTGTCGGTGCGCTGCTGTCGACGTGGCAGCCGTACGCGGCGGTGGTTCTCGGGCTGGGGAGCTTCGTGCTGCTGCAGGTGGCGCTGCGGGCGGGTTCGCTGGCGGCTTCGCAGCCCGCTCTCACGCTGGGGGACGCGCTGCTGAGCGTGGTCCTCGGAGTGGTGCTGTTCGAGGAGCACGTACAGCTGGGCATCCGGGCCGTGTTCGAAGTGTTCGCGCTCGGCCTGCTGTTCTGGGGATGTCTGCAACTGGCCCGATCGCCGCTCGTGACGGAGGGCGGAGAGGGTGGAGCGGAGAAGTGGTGACGACTGCCGAGGACGGCGCGCCGCGCGCGATCGCCGTGCTGGGCGCGGCGCTCGTGGTGGCCGGAGCACACATCGGCCCCGCCGCGACCTGGCTGCCCGGTGTGCGCGGCGCGCTCAGCCCGGGGCTCGACGGACGGGGCGACTCCGACAGGGTGGCCCTCACCTTCGACGACGGCCCCGACCCCCGCAGCACCCCGCACTTCCTGCGGGCATTGGACGAACTCCGCGTAGGGGCAACGTTCTTCGTGCTGGGGAGCCGGCTCGCGAAGTGCCCCGACCTGGGCCGTCGGATCGTTGCCGAAGGCCATGAACTGGCCGTCCACGGCTGGCACCACGAAAGGCCGTGGTGTCCCCGGCCGCTGCGGGACGCAACTGAGCTGGCCGCGACGGCCGCCCTCGTCACGGAGATCTCCGGCACGCGCCCGCTCTGGTACCGGCCCGCCTACGGAATCCTCACCGGCGGACGCTGGGCCGCGGCCCGCGCCACCGGTCTGCGCCCGGTGCTGTGGACGGCATGGGGGCGGGACTGGAAGGCTTCGGCCACCCCGGAGAGTGTGCGCGCCGAGGTGATGAAGACGCTGCGCGGAGGGGCGACGGTGCTGCTGCACGACTCGGATGTCGTGAGCGCGGCCGGATCATGGCGATCCGCTCTGGGGGCGCTGCCGGGAGTGGTCGCGGAGTGCCGGGCGCGTGGTCTGGCCGTCGGACGGCTCGACGAGCACGGCGTTCGGCGGCGCTGAACCCGCGTTCGGGGCCCTGACGGCTTCAGTCCTCGCCGCCGGTGCCGGCTACGGGAGCCGCAGGGTCCTTGGCCTGCGGCCGTGGCCACAGCACAGCCTGTGCGACGACGACGCGCTCCCCGTCGAAGGTGAGAGCCGGCCCGCCGTGCAGCTGGTATCCGAGAGCGAGCACGTCCGTCACCCGTTGGCAGAACGCCGCGTCGTCGGGACCGGTCAGGACTCGGTAGGCGGGCAGGCCGTCCGGGGGCGTCGTCATGGGCACCAAGATCCCATACGGGTGCGACCGGAGATCCCCCGCGTCGATCCGAGGCATGTTTTCTGTCCGGTTGCATGCCCGGATCTGTTTACATCCCTGTGTGCCGGGCGTAGCATCCAAGAAAACAACAGGCTCGGTCATTGAAACGGATGTAAAACCACATGTTCGCAGCGGAGCGCCAGCAGGAGATCATGCGCCTGGCCCGCGAGAGCGGTCGGGTGGATGTGCTGTCCCTCGCCGAGGAGTTCCAGGTCACCGCGGAAACCGTGCGGCGCGACCTCAAGGTCCTCGACCGTGCAGGGCTGGTGCGGCGTGTCCACGGCGGCGCCATCCCGGTCGGCCATCTCGACTTCGAGCCCGACCTCGCCGAGCGCGACGCGGTTGCCGCCGACGAGAAGGAGCGCATCGCGCGCGCCGCGCTCGCCGAGCTTCCCGCCGACGGCAGCGTGATCCTGGACGCCGGCACGACCTCGGCGAGGCTCGCCGCCGGCCTTCCCGTGGAATCGCCGCTCACGGTAGTCACCCACGCCCTGCCCGTCGCGGCCCGGCTCGCGGACCACCCGGGCATCGCCCTCCATCTGGTCGGCGGCCGGGTGCGGCACCGTACCCGTGCCGCCGTCGACGCCTGGGCGCTGCGCGCGTACAGCGAGATCAAGGCCGACGTCGCCTTCGTCGCCACCAACGGGTTCTCCGCCGAGGGCGGCCTGACCACCCCCGATCTGGCCGAGGCCGCGGTCAAGCGGGCCGCCATGCAAGCCGCCCGCAGGGTCGTTCTGCTGGCCGACTCCGCCAAGTTCGGACAGCAGCACTTCGCACGATTCGGAGACCTCGCGGACGTGGACCTGCTGATCACCGACACCGGGCTCAGCCCGGACGACGCCCGCACGATCGAGCGGCAGGGGACGGAGGTCGTGCGCGCATGATCCTCACCATCACCCCGAACCCGAGCCTGGACCGCACCTACGAACTGCCGTCCCTGCACCGGGGAGCGGTGCTGCGCGCCGCCAACGACCGGGTCGACCCCGGCGGCAAGGGCGTCAACGTCTCACGTGCGGTCGCCGCCGCCGGCCACCGCACCGTCGCCGTCGTGCCACTCGGCGGTCCGGAAGGAGCACTGCTGGCCAGGCTGCTCGGCGACCACGGCATCGAGGCAGCCGGAGTCCCCATCGCCGGCTCCACCCGCGTCAACATCACGCTCGTCGAGCCCGACGGCACCCTGACCAAGGTGAACGCGGCAGGACCCGACATCGCCCCCGCAGAGGCCGAGGCCCTGCTGGAGACCGTACGGACGTGGTCGGCCGAGATCGACTGGATCGCCTGCTGCGGCAGCCTGCCGCGTGGCCTGCGCCCCGAGTGGTACGCCGAGCTGGTGGCCCGTATCCACGGCGTCGGCGCCCGCGTCGCCCTCGACACCTCGGGGGCGGCCCTGACCGCCGCACTGCGGGAGCAGCCCGACGTGGTCAAGCCCAACGCGGAGGAGCTCGCCGAAGCCGTCGGCCGCCCGCTCGCCACCGTCGGCGACGCCGTCAAGGCAGCGGAAGAAATCCGCGATCGGGGCGCCCGGGCGGTCCTGGCCAGCCTGGGGGCGGACGGCCAGTTGCTGGTCGACGCCACCGGCATCTGGTTCGGGCACGCGCCCGCCGCCGTCGTCCGCAGCAACGTCGGCGCCGGGGACGCCTCCCTCGCGGGCTTCCTCGCCGCCGGCGGCAGCGGCCCCACCGCGCTCGCAGCCGCGGTCGCCCACGGAACCGCGGCTGTACAGCTGCCGGGCAGCGTCATGCCGTCACCGGCCGACCTGGACCTGGCGGCGGTCACGACGACCGCTTCCGTGCCCTTGGACCGTGTTCTGGGGGAGCCGGTGCCATGACCGTCCACCCCCGCCCACCGGAGCGGCCGGCCGTGCTCGTCCGCGACACCCGTGCCGCCCGCCCGTCCGTTCGTCCATCCGCTCGGGCTGCCGTCGCCCGGACCGGCAGTGCACCGCCACGTCCCACCACCGCCCGTCGGGCGGTTCGCGAGCAAGGAGCCGCGTGATGAGTGAGTTGATCACCTCGGAACTGGTCGACGTCGACCTGTCCGCCGAGACCAAGCAAGCCGCCGCCCGCTCCCTCGCCGAGCGGATGGTCTCTGCCGGCCGTGTCACCGATCTCGACGGCTTCCTCGCCGACGTGGCCGCACGCGAGGCCCAGATGCCGACCGGTCTCGACGGCGGCATCGGCATTCCGCACTGCCGCAGCGAGCATGTCACCGCCCCGACCCTCGCCTTCGGCCGCAGTGGGCGCGGCATCGACTTCGGCGCCCCCGACGGGTCGGCCGACCTGATCTTCCTGATAGCCGCGCCGGCCGGTGCGGACGACGACCATCTGACGATCCTGTCCGCCCTCGCCCGGCGCCTCATGAACCCCGAGTTCACGACCGCGCTCCGTGCCGAGCGCGACCCGGCGGCGGTCGCGGCCCTGATCCGCGGCGAGGAGACGCCGGTTGAGGAGACGCCGGTTGAAGAGACGCCGGCTCAGTCGGCGCCGGCTGCGGAGGTCCCCGCCCAGGCGGGTGCGGGAGCGGCGACCGCCGCGCCGGCAACCGCAGAGCCTGCGGCCGAATCGGCCGGCGGCGCCCGCCCCTTCCGGATCGTTGCCGTCACGTCCTGCCCGACCGGCATCGCCCACACCTACATGGCCGCCGAGTCGCTGCAGAAGGCCGGAGAGGCCGTGGGCGTGGAGGTCGTCGTCGAGACGCAGGGCTCCGCGGGCTTCACCCGGCTCGACCCGGCCGTGATCGCGGCCGCCGATGGTGTGATCCTCGCGCACGACGTGGAAGTGCGTGAGAAGGCCCGCTTCGGTGGCAAGCCGACCGTCGACGTCGGCGTCAAGGCCGCCATCAACCGGCCCGCCCAACTCATCGCCGACGTACAGGCCAAGGCCGAGCGCGGCGAGGTCGCCGCCCCGGCCGCCGCCTCGGCACCCATGGACGCCGGGGCACCCGGAGACCACTTCGGCACCCGCCTGCGCAAGTGGCTCATGACCGGCGTCAGTTACATGGTTCCGTTCGTCGCCGCGGGCGGACTGCTCATCGCGCTGGCCTTCGCCATCGGCGGGTACGAGATCAACAGCGCCCCGTCGGTCGCCGAGCACTTCGTGTGGACCGAGGCCGCGAGCTGGGCCGCACTGCTGTTCCAGATCGGCGGCGCCGCGTTCGGCTTCCTCGTCCCGATCCTCGCCGGATACATCGCGTACGGCATGGTCGACCGGCCGGGTCTGGTGCCCGGCATCGTCGGCGGCGCCATCGCGGTGACCATCAACGCCGGCTTCCTCGGCGGCCTCGCCGCCGGCCTGATCGCGGGCGCGGTGGTGATGGCGATCCAGCGCGTCCATGTGCCGCCGGTGCTGCGCGGCATCATGCCCGTGGTCGTGATCCCCCTGATCTCCTCCGCGGCCGTCGGCTTCCTGATGTTCATCGTCGTCGGCAAGCCGATCGCCACCCTCCAGAAGGCCATGACCGACTGGCTGAGCGGCCTCTCCGGCGGCAACGCCGTCCTGCTCGGCGTCCTGCTCGGCCTCATGATGTGCTTCGACCTCGGCGGACCGGTGAACAAGGTGGCCTACGCCTTCGCGGTCGGCGGGCTCGCCGCCCCGGGCGACGGCAGCCTCAAGGTGATGGCCGCCGTGATGGCGGCCGGCATGGTCCCGCCGCTGGGCATGGCCCTCGCGACGACCCTGCGCGCGAAGCTGTTCACCAAGGCCGAGCAGGAGAACGGCAAGGCGGCGTGGGTTCTCGGCGCCTCGTTCATCAGCGAGGGCGCCATCCCGTTCGCCGCGGCCGACCCACTGCGGGTGATCCCCTCCGCGATGGCGGGCGGCGCCGTGACGGGCGCCCTGTCGATGGCGTTCGACGCGACCCTGCGCGCTCCGCACGGCGGCATCTTCGTCGTCCCGCTGATCGGCTCGCCGCT
This sequence comes from Streptomyces sp. NPDC096176, assembly GCF_044763255.1. Taxonomy (NCBI): domain Bacteria; kingdom Bacillati; phylum Actinomycetota; class Actinomycetes; order Kitasatosporales; family Streptomycetaceae; genus Streptomyces; species Streptomyces sp. NPDC096176. The sequence continues at coordinate 523,432 of NZ_JBIWFV010000003.1, forward strand.
GTACTACCTGCTCGCCATCGCGGCCGGCACCGTCGTCACCGCAGGTCTGGTGATCCTCCTCAAGAGCCGCCGCAAGCCCGCGGGTACGGCGGAAACGACCCCCGCCACCCCGGCGGTCCCGGATCCGAAGGTCCCCGTGGCCGCCGCGTGATCCCCCGGCCCGGGTAGCAATGCCCGGGCCGGCGGGCACGGGCCGTACCCGACTTCCGTTCGCCGTATCCCCATTCCGTACCGTCCGCCCTGTCCCCTCCCGTACACACTCGGGGCCCAGCGTCGTGCCTCTCCGCGCCCGGACACGCATCCGACCGGCCGCACCCCCAACCCCCGTAACCCCGCAGGAGTTCACCCCATGCCCCAGCGCACCGTCGTCATCGGCTCCCGCTCCGGACTGCACGCCCGCCCCGCGTCGGTCTTCGTCCAGGCGGCCGCCCGCCAGCCCGTCAAGGTGACCGTCGCCCGTGACGGAGGCGCCCCGGTCGACGCCCGGAGCCTGCTGTCCGTGCTCGCCCTCGGCGCCCAGCACGGGGAACCGCTGGTGCTGTCCGCCGAAGGCGAGGGCGCAGAGGCCGCCATCGAGGAGCTCGCCGTGCTCGTCGCCGCCGACCACGACGCAGAGGCGCAGCGGTGACCGGTACGAGCACCCCCGCCGCCACCGCGCCCACGGCGACGGCGCAGGCCGCTGTGCTGGAGGGCATCGGGATCGGCGGCGGCAGCGCCGCCGGGCCTGTCGCCCGCATGGCGCCGCCCGCCGCCATGCCGCCGCCGCGGACCGTGGAACCGGCCGAGAGGCCTGCGGAAGCAGCCGCCGCCCGCGACGCGCTGGCCTGGGTCGCCGCCGACCTGACCGAACGCGCCGCCGCCACGAAGGGCGACGCGTCCGAAGTCCTCAGCGCCCAGTCGATGATGGCCGCCGACCCGGCCCTCGCGGACCGGGCAGAAGCCCTCGTCCACGACGGTTGCGACGCGGCCCACGCACTCGACGCGGCGTTCGGCGCCTTCCGCGCCTCCCTCGAAGCGGCGGGCGGCTACTTCGCCGAACGCGTCGCCGACCTCGACGACCTGCGCGACCGCTCGGTGGCGCGCGTCCTCGGGCTGCCCATGCCGGGTCTCCCCGACCCGGGCCACCCCCACATCCTGGTCGCCCAGGACCTCGCACCGGCCGACACCGCCCTCCTCGACCCGGCGAATGTGTCGGCCCTCGTCACCGAGCGCGGCGGTCCCACCAGCCACACCGCCATCCTGGCGAAGATCCTCGGCCTCCCCGCAGTCGTCGGCTGCGCCGACGCCGCGCTGCTCACGGACGGCCGGACGGTGCTCGTCGACGGCACAGCCGGCACGGTCGTGACCGACCCGGCACCGGATGCCGTCACTCAGGCGGCCGCGCGCGAGGAACAACGGCGGCGCGACGCGGCCCGGTTCAGCGGGCCGGGCCGCACGGCGGACGGCCATGCGGTCAAGCTGCTGGTCAACCTGGGAGCGCTGCACGAACTGCCGGCGGCCGCCGCTGCCGACAGCGAGGGCGTGGGGCTGTTCCGCACCGAGTTCCTCTACCTCGACCGGGACACGGCGCCCACCGCCGAGGAGCAGACGGACGCCTACCGCGCCGTGTTCGCCGCCTTCGCGGGACGCCGGGTCGTCGTCCGCACCCTCGACGCCGGTGCCGACAAGCCGCTGCCGTTCGTCACCGCCGCCGACGAGCAGAATCCCGCCCTCGGCGTGCGCGGTCTGCGGACGGCCGACCGCGATCCGCGCCTGCTCGAGACGCAGCTGGGCGCGATCGCCGCCGCGGCGGACAACAGCGGAGCCGAGGTGTGGGTCATGGCGCCCATGGTCTCGGTGCCGAGCGAGGCAGCCGCCTTCGCCGAACGGGTGCGGGCCCACGGGCTGCGCACCGCCGGCGCCATGGTGGAGGTGCCGGCAGCGGCGCTGCGCGCGGACAGACTCGTGCAGACGTGCGACTTCCTCAGCGTCGGCACCAACGACCTTGCCCAATACGCGTTCGCCGCCGACCGGACCCTCGGCAGTCTGGCCGAGTTCCTGGACCCCTGGCAGCCCGCGCTGCTCGAGCTGGTACGGAAGGCCGCGCAGGCGGGCGCCGGACACGGCCGCCCCGTCGGGGTGTGCGGTGAAGCGGCGGCCGACCCGCTGCTCGCCCTGGTCCTCGTCGGACTCGGGGTCACCAGCCTCTCCGCCGCACCGAGCTGCCTGGGCGACGTCCGGGCCTCGCTCGCGGGGCACAGTCTCGACGACTGCCGCCGACTCGCCGCGGTCGCGCTCGACGCCCCCGACGCGACGGCGGCTCGCGCGGCCGTGCGGGAAGCGTCGGCCGTGCGGGAGGCGCCGGAGACGCCCTGAACGTGGGCCGTGCGGGAAGTTCCGGCCTGAGGCACGGCCGGGGGCGGCGTCACCGTCCCGGGTGCCGCCACCCCCGGCGTGCCTCCTACCGACCGACAGTCCGGCGTGCCTCCTACTGACCACCACCCCCGGCGTGCCCCCCACCCACCGAGACAAGCCCGGGTGGCCGCCGGGGACCGCCACGTCGGCGACGAGTCCCCAGGGGGCCGCTGACCCGCCCCCTGCCGGGGCCGCGCTCGGCGTCGGCCGGAAGGACGCAGCATGGGCCCGTGCCCGCGGTAGCGGACCATGACGCAGGCGATCCGGCGGACCGGCCTGGCCCGGCGGACCGGCGGACTGCACGGCGGCGTGAACGCGTGCCCGGATCGCCGGGCCGCGCACTGGCCGCGGGTCCGGCCGACGGCGTCCGAAGCAGCCAACGGCCACCCCGGTGGCAACATGGCGGCAGGGCCGTCGATCGCGGGCCCGCGCCGGTGTGGGCAGGATCAACGGGAGGCCCGAGGATGGTGGGGCGTTGAATGCCGCTGACCGGCCACGGGAGGTCGAGTTCCTGCGCGCCGTGTTCGACAGCATGGGTGCAGGACTTTATGTCACGGACCCCGTGGGGCGCGTCGTGGCGTCCAACCCCTGGGCGCAGCGGTTGGTCGGCCGCACCGAACAGGAGACCCTCGGCCTGGATCTGCACGATCTGCTGCACCGCCGGGCCGACGGCACCCGGATTCCCCGGGAGGAGTGCCCGGTTCTGGCCGTCCTCGACAGCGGCCGTCCGGCGGAGGGCAGTGACGAGTTCTACCTGCGCCCCGACGGCACCGTCGTCCCGATCATCTGGGCCGCGACCCCTCTGCTGCAGCAGGGCGGTGTGGAGGGCGCGGTGATCACCTTCCACGACTTCAGCCTCCACCAGGAGGCCGCCGAGCAGCGGGCGACCCGTCTGCTGGCTCTGGAGGGGCTCACCGAGCGGCTGACCATGGTCGCGGAGATCTCCGCGGCGCTCAGCTCCACCCTCGACATCCCCCAGATGTTGCAACGGCTGGTCCGCGTCCTGGTGCCGGAAGTGGCCGACTGGGCTGTGGCCGACCTGCGCAGCGAGGACCAAGCGGCGGACATGCGGCGGATCGCGGTACGGACCAGTGAGGAGCACGGCGGAGGCCAGGCCTTGCTCGGTCCGCTGCCGCCGCTCGCGGAGACCGAGCCCGGGTCCGTGCTGGCGCGGGTGATGCGCGGGGACCGGGCGCGGCAGCTGGACGCCGAGGATCTCGCAGAGGACGCGGAACCACCGCTCGCCCAGGCGCACCGCGAACTCTTCGACCTGCTCGGCGGGCACTCCGGCGCCGTGGTGCCGCTGAGCACCCGCCGAACGGTGTTCGGCGTGCTGACCCTGGGCCGCACCGGCGACCATCCGCCCTTCACGGACGCCGAGATGCTCGTCCTGGCCGACATCGGCCGCCGCGCAGGCCTGGTGCTGGACAACGCCCAGCTGTTCGACCAGCAGCGGCACGTGGCGGAGATCATGCAGCGGCAACTGCTCACGCCGCTTCCGCAGGTCGACCACCTCCAGATGGCCGCCCGTTATCAGCCCGCGGAGAGCGCCACCGAGATCGGCGGCGACTGGTACGACGCCTTCCTGCTCGCCGACGGAGTCACCACGATGGTCATCGGCGACGTCGTGGGCCACGACCTCAAGGCCGCCGCGCACATGGCCGAGGTCCGCAATATGCTCCGCGCCCTGGCATGGGACCGCCAGGAACCGCCCAGCCTGATCATGCGCCGCCTGGACGAGGCCATGACCAACACCAGCGACGCGCCCATGGCCACCGCCGTCTTCGCGCGGGTGGAGGGGCCGGAGGGCGGGCCCTGGCAGCTGCACTGGGTCAACGCCGGGCACCCGCCGCCGCTGCTGGTCACCACCGACGGCCGGGCCCGCTTCCTCGAAGGAGGACACGGACCGCTGCTGGGCATGAACTCCGCCCTGCACCTCGGCCTGGACTGGCCGGACGCCCGCGAGGACCTCCCCGCCCGGTCCACCCTCCTGCTCTACACCGACGGTCTGGTCGAAAGCCGGACCCGCTCCCTCGACGCGGGCCTCGCCCTGCTGCGGCGTCACGCCGCCGACCTCGCGGACCTGGAGGTGGAGGAGTTCTGCGACGAACTGCTGCAACGCATCGGCCCGAGCGGTGACGACGTCGCCCTGCTCGCACTGCGCATCCCCGCATGGGGCATGGGGAGAGCCGGCGCACCCGCGCCGCGGATCCACGCGCACAGTCCGGCTGCCGCCAACCGAGCGGCCCCCGGTTCCCGTGTGGAGAACAGTCCGGTCAGGGACACCACCCGACGCTCGGTGCCGCCCGCCGATCCGTCAGTCGTGCGGGACGACCGCGACCGGGCATGACGCGTGGTGGAGCGCCGCGTGCGCCACGGACCCGATACGGCCGCCGATCGGGGAGCGGCGCACCCGGCGGCCCACCACCAGCAGCCCGGCGACGGCAGAGGCCGACAGCAGCACCTGGCCGGCGCTGCCGAGCTCCACACGGGCGGTCACCCGCACCTGGGGGAACCGTTCCCGCCACGGCTCGAGCGCCTGCTCCAGCGCCCTCCTCTCGAACGGCTCCAGCCCACCCAACTCGTCGGCGAGGTGCATCGTGCCCGGCTCGTAGGCGAACACCGGCGGCGGGCTCCACGCCCGTACGGCCAGCAGGTCTTCGCCACCGGCCGCCGCTGCCGCGAAGGCGAACCGGAGCACTGCGTCGCTCTCCTCCGCACTGCCCTGCTGGCCCACCACCACCGGCCCCTGGTCCGGGTCCGGATCGTCCCTTGGACGGGCCCGGACCGAGACGACCGGCCGGGTCGCCGCGGCGATCACCTGCCGGCCGTAGGAGCCCAGCAGAAAACCGACGAGGGCGCCGTGCCCGCGCGAGCCGAGCACCAGCATCTCGGCGCGTGCCGCCACGGCCAGCAGCGCGGGCACCGGCGTGTCCGGCACCGCCTCCGCGCTCAGAGGCACCCGCTCGTACTGCTCCGCCACCCGCAGTTCGGCCTCCCGCAGCACCGCCTCCGCCGCACGCACCTGGGCCTGACTGTCCTGCTCCAGGGGCGTGTCGACGGGCTGCCGGCGCCAGGCGTGCACCAGGTGGAGCGGCAGCTCCCGCCGTGCAGCCTCGCGGGCGGCCCAGTCGGCGGCGGCCAGGCTTTCCGGCGAACCGTCCACTCCGACAGTGATGGCGCGCGTCATGGGACATGCCTCCGTTTCGTCCGCTGCCTCCATGGTGATCCGCCCGGAGGGGTTCGGCGCCGTCGCCGGCGGACGTGTCGCAGAGGCGCCGGGCAGGGCGGATCCTTGAACCAGTACCGCCGACAGGTCGGGGAGAGTGCACCATGACAACGACGAGGGAGTGGAAGGTCGAACTGGTCCTCTCGGAGGAGGACGGGACGACGAAGGCCCGCGCCGTGCTGGACACCGGCAAGGCCACGTTCACTGGGTACGGCACGGCACACTGCAGTCCGCAGGACGTGGACGTTCCCGAGATCGGCGACGAACTGGCCGCGAGCCGTGCCATGCACAGCCTCGCCCGGCAGCTGATGAGGACGGCCGACCAGGACCTCGAAGCGATGGGCGCCGGCGTGGGGAGCCCTCCCGAGCCCGGCTACGGGTGGCCGTACACGGCGCCCTGAACCCACGGCCCACCCCTGAAGCGCTCGCCCGGCGACCCGCGCGGACGCCGGCCCCCGGCGTACGCGCACCCGAGCGGTTGGGCGCGCGGCGTACCCGGATCCGGCGGACAGACCCCACCCGACGACCCCGGCGAGCACCCCGAGCACCCCGAGCACCTCGAGGACTGACGATGCACGAGTGGATCTGGACGTACGAGGGATACGACCCCGCTCGTGAGCGGCTGCGCGAAGCGTTGTGCACGCTGGGCAACGGCTACTTCGCCACGCGGGGATCCGCCCCCGAGTGCACCGCCGACGAGACGCACTACCCGGGCACGTACGCGGCGGGCTGCTACAACCGCCTCACCTCGAGCGTCGCCGGCCGCCAGGTCGAGAACGAGGACATGGTCAACCTCCCCAACTGGCTTCCCCTGCGCTTCCGTATGCACACCGCCGACGGCGACGCGCCCTGGTTCACCCCCGACAGCCCGGCGCTGCGCGAACACCGCCAGAGTCTGGACCTGCGCGCCGGAACCCTCGAGCGGAACCTGCGGTACGTCTCGGAGGACGGACGCGGCCTCACGGTGCGTCAGCTGCGCCTGGTGCACATGGGCGACCCGCATCTGGCCCTGCTGCGCACCCAGTTCACCGCAGAGGGATGGTCCGGAGACATCGAAGTCGAAGTCGCGCTCGACGGTGCGGTCACCAACAGCGGTGTGGCGCGCTACCGGCAGCTCAACGGCAATCACCTCGTCCACGTCAACGCCGGTGACGGCGAGCCGGACACGGTGTGGCTGCGCTGCCGCACCACCACCTCCGACATCAGGATCGGCATGGCGGCCCGTACCGTCGCGCAGGACGGGCCGGACGACGAACGCGCCCACACCGCACACGAACCCCTGCGCTCCGTGCAGCTCCTGAGACTGTCACTGTCGGCGGGCGTCACCCGCACCGTCGACAAGACCGTGGCCCTGCACACCTCCCACGACCCCGCGATCAGCGACCCGCTGCACGCGGCGGTCGACCGGGTCCGCCGGGCACCGGGTTTCGAGGAGCTCCTGGAGTCCCACCGGACGGCATGGCGGCAACTGTGGCGACGCGGTGAGCTGGACGTGCCGGGCGAGGCGGGCAGCATCCTGAGACTGCACCTCTTCCACGTCCTGCAGACGCTGTCGCCGCACACCGCGGACCTCGACGTGGGCGTCCCCGCGCGCGGACTGCACGGCGAGGCGTATCGCGGCCACATCTTCTGGGACGAGCTGTTCGTCCTGCCGTATCTGAACCTGCATTTTCCCGAGGTCTCCCGGGCGCTGCTCATGTACCGCTACCGCAGGCTGGAACAGGCCCGACTGCTGGCCCGCGACGCCGGACACAGCGGAGCCATGTATCCGTGGCAGAGCGGCAGCGACGGCCGCGAGGAGACCCAGGAGCTGCATCTCAACCCCCGCTCGGGCCGCTGGCTGCCCGACCATTCACGGCTCCAGCACCACGTCGGTTCCGCCATCGCCTACAACGTGTGGCAGTACTGCGAGGGGAGCGGCGACGCGGAGTTCCTGCACACCAAGGGAGCGGAGATGCTGACGCAGATAGCGCGCTTCTGGGCCGGCTTCGCGACGTACGACGAGGAACTTCAGCGTTACCGCATCCGGGGCGTGGTCGGACCCGACGAATACCACGAGGCCTACCCGGACTCCGTGGAGCCGGGCCTCGACGACAACGCGTACACCAACGTCACCGCGGCCTGGGTGCTCGCCCGCGCGCTCGAGATGGTGCGCGAACTGCCCGAGCCGCGCCGCCGCGAGCTGTACGAGCGCACCAGCCTCGAACGCGGGGAACTCGCGCGCTGGGACGACGTCTCCCGACGGCTGTACGTTCCCTTCCACGCCGGGGTCATCAGCCAGTTCCACGGATACGGCGATCTGGCCGAGCTGGACTGGGACGGTCTGCGGGCCCGCCATGGCGACATCCGCCGCCTCGACCGGGTACTGGAGGCCGAGGACGACACTGTCAACCGCTACCAGGCGTCGAAACAGGCCGATGTGCTCATGCTCGGCTACCTCTTCTCGCCCACCGAACTCGGCGGCCTCTTCGAACGGCTGGGCTACGACCTGGACGACGACACCTGGCACCGGACCGTCGACTACTACCTGAAGCGCACCAGCCACGGCTCGACCCTGAGCGGACTGGTGCACGGCTGGGTGCTGGCCCGGGTGCGCCGCGAGGACGCCTGGACGTACTGCCGGGAAGCCCTGGAGGGCGACATCGCCGACCTGCAGGGCGGCACCACCGAGGAAGGCGTGCACCTCGGCGCCATGGCCGGCACACTCGACCTGGTGCAACGGGGTCTCACCGGGATGGATACCCGCGGCGGGGCGCTCTGGTTCGACCCGGTGCCCTCGCCCGAGCTGTCCGAATACGGCTTCTCCATCCGCTACCACGGGAACTGGGGCGTGCGGGTACGGATGCGGCCCGGCGAGCTGCACATCGGCGTACCGGCGTCCCACGAATCACCGATCGAAGTGCGCCTCTCGGACCGGGCGGTGACCGTGGAGCCCGGCGAGTCCCGCCTGATGATGCTGCCCGAAGAGTGACGGCACGGGTGACGCGGTGCGCCGACTGCCCGGTCAGGACGCTCCGTCCCGCCGCCCGCTCGTGGCGTCCTGGCGGTCAGCCCGTGTCGTCCTGCTCGAAGGACAGCCGGTCCACGACCTTGACGACGCCGTCCACGCTCTCGCACAGGCGCACCACGACCGGCACCAGGCCCTTGCGCGCGAGCGTCCCGCTGAGCGTGACCCTGCCGTCGGTGACGTCGACGGACACCGACGCCGGTGACACGCCCAGCGTGCCGACGAGCACGTCCTCGACGATCTCCTCCTGGATGGCGCGGTCCCGGCGCAGGAACAGTTGCAGCAGGTCGCTCCGGCTGATCACGCCGATCAGCCGCCCCTGGTCGTCGACCACCGGCAGCCGCTTGATGTGCCGGTCCTCCATCACCCTGGCCGCCTCGACGGCGCTCCATCGCGGCTGCGCCACCACGGCCGGGCTCGTCATGAGGTCGTCGGCGGTGTCGCCGCCGGCCCCAGAGGTCCGCTCGCGCAGGAGGTCGGCTTCCGAGACGACTCCAATGGGGCGGTGCGCGTCGTCGACCACCGGCACGGCCGTGATGTCGTACTCGTCGAGGAGCCGGGCGATCTCCTTGAACGTGGTTCCCCGCTGGACGGTGACGGCGTCCGGCGTCATCAGGTCGGCCACACTGCGCTGTCTCATCGCCCGTCGGGTCCCTTCACGGCGTCGCCTCACGTTCTCCTGGTCCTGGTGTCCTCTGCTCCGACCAGTCTCCCGCTTGCGGGCAGGCGTCGCTCAGCCGGACAGGGCGGCGACGGTCGCGTCCAGATCGGCGGGGCGGGGCCGGTTGTGCGGCAGCTTCGCGAGCACACGGGCCATACCGCACGTATCGGTCAGTGCGGAGAACACCAGGCCGCTCGCGACACCGGCCGACAGCATGCGGGCCGCGGGCCGGCGCCGTCCCGCGACGAGCCCGGCCAGCACCAGGGCCCCCGCCGCGAACCTGACCTGGCGCTCCATCGCCCACGCCGTTCGGGCTCCGGCCGGCCGGTGCACGTCGTGCCCGAGCTGGACCCAGGCTGCCGTGCCGCCGGTGAGCGTGGCGGCCGCCACGCCGCTCTCCGCGAGGGTCGCGCAGGCGTCGGCGGAGCGGGCGCCGGAGGCACACACCACGAGGAGATCGCCCCGGTCGGCTGCGGCCATCAGAGCGGGCAGCGCCGCATCGAGGTGGTCCAGGGGGATGTTGTGGGCGCCGGGCAGGTGACCGGAGGCGTACTCGCCCGGGGTACGTACGTCGACGACGGTCAGTTCGTGCAGCCGGGCCTTTGCCTGGGCGGGGGCGAGGGCGGTGTGGGTGGTCACGCGGCATGCTCCTTCTGTCTTCGGGTCCGGCCGGACTTCGGTGCGCGTGGCGCTCCTGGGAGGGCGGGCGTCGCGACTACCGGGACCAGTCTGCAGCACTGCCGGTGAGTCGCCGTGCATGGTCCGGCCCTGGTCCGCCTTGGGCGGGCCTCCAGCGCAGCACTGTCGTCGTGCGCCTCCGTGACCCGCTGGCTACCGTGAACGTGCGCGGCGATCCGCGTCGCCACAGCCGGCGGACCGACACGGGAAAGGTGCCCACCATGCCCGAACAACCGCAGACGGGACGTGGCGCCTCCGATCCCGGGCACCCCAAGGGCGACATCGGCCGCCGTGTGGCCGCCCGACGACAGCAGCTCGGGCTCTCCCGTGAGGACGTCGCCCTGCGGGCCGGTTCCGCGCCCGGATACATCGAGTACCTCGAGGAGAAGACCGCCACCCCCGGCATGGGCTTTCTGCTGCGGCTGGCGGACGCGCTGGAGACGACCGTCACCACGCTGACCGGTGGCGGCGCCGACCTGCCGCCCGGCATCGGCCGGGCAGGCGACCATCCCGAGCTGGTGGAACTCGGACGTGACCAGTGCTGGGCCCTGCTGGGCACACACGGTGTGGGCCGGATCGCCGTCACCACGACGGAGGGCCCGGCGATCCTGCCGGTCAACTATCTCGTCACCGAAGGGGAGATCGCCTTCCGCACGTCGTCCGACGCCCTGCCGGCCAGTGCCGCCGACGCCGAGATCGCCTTCGAGGTGGATCACATCGACGACGCGTTCAGCCAGGGGTGGAGCGTGCTGGCCGTCGGCAGAGCCCGTACGGTCACGGAGCCCGAGGGTGTCGCGAAGCTGGAGGGGCAGGCGTACAGCGCGCCATGGGCCGGCGGGGACAGCGACCTTTGGATCGTGGTGGCGCCCGACCGTGTGACCGGGCGCCGGATCCTGGTGCGCGGGGCACCGGGGCGGCTCGACGGCCGCTGAGCCGCTTTCGGAGCGGGCGAGTCATGTCGAAGGCCCACCAGGCAGATTGACGCGGTATCAGCCGCCGGGGCCGTATCAGCTGCCGGTGGGCGGCAGCGGCAGGGTGGCCCAGACGGTCTTGCCCTGCGGAGGTGTCAGCCGCCAGGACCAGGAGTCGCTCAATGTGCTGATCAGCATGAGTCCGCGACCGCCCACCGAGCAGGGGTCCGGCCGGCGACGGCGCGGCGGGGCCGGGCTGGGGTCGGTGACCGCGCAGACCAGGTGGCGGTTGTAGCGGAAGAGTCCGAGCCAGACCGGGTATTCGGCCGTGTGCGGTGGGACGGGCGGCAGCGCGTGCCGTACGGCGTTGGTCACGAGCTCACTGACGATCAGTTCGACGTTCGCCGCCAGGGACGGCAGTGCCCACTGGTCCAGGGTGCGGGCGGCGAACTTCCGTGCTTGGCCCGCGTTCTGCAGATGGCCGTCCAGCCCGCAGGCGGAGAAGCCGCTGGGCACGACCGGCTCCTCCGAGCCGCCTCCGGGCGCGCCGTGCCCGGGCACGGAGGGGCGGAACACCGGGGGCGGAGATTTCACGCCAGATTGGGCAGGCCGACTCCGGCCTGCCTGCCCGGTGTCGGTGCTCGACAAGGCCGCCGTGTGAGTCGCCACTGGTCATGTCTCCCTGCAGGCTTCGCCGTTCGACAGTAGACGCGGGACGAGTATTGTCGAGCCCACCCGAAGATGCAATTGCAGTTGGGATTGCACTGGCGGGATCCTGGTGAACGCATGTGCGAACAGAAGGAGTTGATGGGAGTGGAGTTCGTCAACGGAATGCAGGCCAGTGCCCTGGATTCGGTGCGGTGGATCAAGAGCAGCCACAGCAACGCCACCGGGAACTGCGTGGAGATGGCTGCACTTCCCGACGGCCGGATCGCCGTACGCAATTCCCGTGATCCGCACGGCCCGGCGCTCGTCTGCACACGCGACGGGTTCTCCGGGTTCGTGGCGGCCGTCGGGGAGGGGAATCTCGCCCCGGCAATCGGCTGAAAAACGCCGTAGGGCAGGCGACTTCCCCATGGCTTCACCGCGGGAGTGCTGGATACTGTCGTCGTCCCTATTTCTCCGCAGGAGCGCCTGATGGCTGCAGTCGAACCGAGCCCGTCGTTGTTCGTCCGGCCGCTGGGCGCGGTCGAGAACAACCCAACCGCCCTGAAGCTCATCCTTGGCGGCAAATTGCGCCAACTGCGGGTGAACGCCGGCCTCGACCCGGCGGACGGCGACGTCCAACTCGGTTTCTCGCGTTCCAAGACCAGTCGCATCGAACTGGGCCGCCACGGATGCAAGCCGACCGACGCCGAAGCCCTGCTGGGTCTGTACGGGGTGAAGGCGGAGGAGCAGGTCGCCGAATTCATGCGGCTGGTGACGCAATCCCGCCAGTCGGACTGGTGGCGCTCCTTCAGTGACGTACTCTCCGACTTCTTCGAGCCACTGGTCGCCCTCGAGGGCGCCGCGTCCACCATCCGTACGTACGAGCCGTTCTACGTCCCCGGCCTGCTGCAGACCCCCGCCTACGCGGAGGCGGTCGTCCGATCAGGACCCGGTCACCTCCTCACGCACGATGTCCGTCGCCGGGTCGATCTGCGCCGGGAGCGGCAGCGGCAGCTCGATACACCCGAGGCGCCGCGTCTGTGGGCCGTGATCGACGAGTCCGTGCTGATGCGCACGGTCGGCGGGCGGCTGCTGATGCGCGAACAGCTGGAGCATCTCGTCGCGATGATGCAGCGCCCGCGGGTGACTCTCCAGGTCGCCCCGCTGGAGGTGACCGCCTCCGTCGGCGTCGGTACCGGCGTGAGCTATCTGCGCTTCGCGCTGGGCGACTTGAAGGACGCCGTCTACATCGAGCACCTGACCGACAGCACCTTCACCCAGAAACCCCAGGCCGTCGAGCAGTACCGGGACATGCTGGACCGGCTCGGTGCCTGCGCGCTGACGCCCAGACAGTCGCTGGAGCTGCTCGAGGAGCGCATCGCCGGCCTGTAGCGGGTCCGTGGGTCCGCTGGGCCCCCGACTTCAGCATGCCCTTCGCTCCGGCGGCTCCCGACCTTCAGCAGGTCCCTGGGTCCGGCGGCGCCGGGCCTTCAGCGGCCCCCTTGCCGGCCTGGCAACGCCCGACGCCCGGTGCACCGCTTCTCGTAAGCGGTGCACCGGGCGTCGTTGTCGACCAGGAGCGTGCGGGCGCTACGGGAGGCGCGCGACGCCGCCCCACTCGATCCATTCGTCGGTCTGCTGCACCGGCGCGAGGTCGTTGTCCGGACGCCAGGTCGAGACCTCGACCAGGCCTGGCTCGAGGATCTCCAGTCCGTCCAGGTAGGCGGCGACCTCGTGTTCCTCGCGCACCCGACCCCAGTGGTTGTCCGTCGCCTCGGCCATGAAGTCGGTGACGAACTTGCGGATCTCGGGCCGGTCGCTCACCAGCTGACAGACAACCAGGAAACTACCGGGCACCAGCCGGTCGGCGACCCGCCGAACGAGCGCGGCCGGGTCGTCCTCGTCCGGAATGCAGTGCATCACCGACACGAAGAGAGCGGCAACCGGCTGGCTGAAGTCGATCAGCCGCTGAGTCTCCTCGTGGCCGAAGATGCCTTCGGTGTCGCGCATGTCGGCCTGGATGACCGTGGTGCGGTCGTTCTCGTCGAGCAGGGCGCGGCCGTGCGCGAGCACGATCGGGTCGCTGTCGATGTAGACGACCCTGGACTCGGGATCTACCGCCTGCGCGACCTGGTGGACGTTGTCCTGGGTCGGCAGACCGGAGCCGTGGTCGATGAACTGGCGGATTCCGTACTCGCTCGCCAGCAGACGCACCACGCGCCGCAGGAAGCGGCGGTTGTTGACGGCGAGCGTCTTGGTGCTGGGAACCTGCTTCAGCAGCTCCTCACAGGCGTCGCGGTCGGACTGGTAGTTGTCGTCGCCCCCCAGGAAGTAGTCGTACATGCGCGCCACGCTGGGCACCTTGGTGTCGATGGCGTCGGGGCGCCACGAGCTCTGCATCCAGTCCTCACCCGCGTTGATGGAGATCCGGTCAGTGGGAACAACATGCTAGGGAGAGCCGGGACGGCGGTACAGGTGATCGGCCGGCGAAGCCTTCTGACACGTCGGCTTTCGGCCAAGGCGAGGCGCCCCAACTGCCCGTTTCTGCCCATGGGTTGCAGGTGATCAGAGCGCGCCCCATGAGTGGGCGCGTGTGCGTAGATGGTCATGCACGAGGGCCAGCGGAGGGTGGACGAGCGCCCCCGTGCGAGTGGCCAGGTACAGCGTGTTGAGCGGTGGAGCGGCCGGCTCGTGGAGCAGTTCGACGGAGCCCGCGGAGAGGGCGGGCTCGGCGAGGTAGCGCGGCAGCGCGCTCACGCCCGCACCGGCGATCACGGCGGCGAGCACTGCCCGCAGGTCCGGGACGATCACGGCGATGGTGTTCGATGGGCGGCGGCCGAACTCGCTCAGCCAGTAGCGGCGGACGATCGGCAGATCGTCCGCGTAACCGACCAGGGGGAGATGCGCGAGGGCTTCCACGGGGTCGTCGGCCAGCCGGGCGGCGTCGACGCTGCGGGCGAGGGTCGGCGGCCCGACGAGGACGAACTCCTCGTCGACGAGCACGGTCGCCGCGATGTCCTGCTGGGTGGGCCTTATGGCGGACACGACCAGGTCCACCCGCCCGGCGGAGAGCTCACGGAGCAGCTCCTTGGCGAGGCCCAGCGTCACATGGATCCGCAGCCCCCGGGTGGTCAGCGGGGCGAGCGTGGGAAGCACGCGCATCGCGATCAGCTCGCCCGGTCCCGCGATCCTTACGGTCCCCACATGGGCCGGTCCCGCTCCGGACGGGGACAGGGCCGCCCGTAGCTCGTCGAGGTGGGTGCCGACGCGCGCGGCCAGGTCGGCGGCGTGGGCCGTGGGGGTGACGCCCTTCCTGGAACGGACGAAGAGCTGCTCGCCCAGCTGCTCCTCGAGCCGGGCCAGCTGGCCGCTGACGGCGGGCTGGGTGAGGCCCAGCCGTTCGGCGGCGGCGGACACCGACCCGCAACGGTAGATCTCCACGAAGGTCGCCAGCAGATCCAGTCCCGGCACGCAACACCCATTCCATAAGAGAACTTATGATGCTCATGATGCCCGGGGGCAGGTGGCGGTCAAAACTGAGGGTGTCCGCATTCGAAAGCGAACACATCACGCGAAGTAAGGACCACTCCATGTCCAAGATCCTCATGGTCATCTCCGGCGCCGACAGCCTGAAGCTGTCCGACGGCACGGTTCATCCCACCGGCTACTGGGCCGAGGAAGTCGCGGCGTCGCACGAGGTGCTGCGCGCGGCGGGCCACGACGTGACCATTGCGACGCCGGGCGGCGTCCGTCCGACCGTGGACCCGATAAGCCTCGACGAGCGCGGTGGTGTCGAGGATGCGGACGCCGAGCGATTCCGTGCGTACCTGGAGACGATCGACGCCGACCTGGCCGCGCCGGCCGACCTCGCCGACGTGTCCGCCGGCGACTACGACGCGGTGTACATCCCCGGTGGCCACGCCCCGATGGCCGACCTCGCCGTCAGTGCGGACCTCGGCCGGCTGCTGCACCACGCCGCCGGCCGCGGCACCGTCGTCGCGGCGCTCTGCCACGGCCCCTCGGCCCTGCTCAGCGCCGTCGGACAGGACGGCGCCTTCGCCTTCGCCGGGCGTCGGCTGACCGTGTTCAGCAATGAGGAGGAGCAGCAGGGCGGCCTCGGGGACAAGACGCCCTACCTCGTCGAGTCGCGGCTGCGCGACCTCGGCGCGGTCGTCGACCCTGGTCCGGCGTGGGGCAGCAAGGTGGTCGTGGACGGCAACCTCATCACCGGCCAGAACCCGCAGTCGAGCGCGGACACCGCCCGACGCGTGGTGGAGGCGCTGGGGTCCCGCTGACGATCACGGGGCAGGGCCCGGCCGGGCCCTGCCCCTCTGCTCTCCCGGCCTCCTAGAGTCGCGGCTCCGTCTTTGCCGGTGCCGGGGACACCGAGAAGGAGAACGAGTGTCCGGCCGGATCGGAGAAGACACGCTCCTCCTGCGGCCCACCCCGGTTGCTGCTGTCCACCGGCCGGGCCCCGAGCCCGACCGCCTCGCGTTCCGCCGCGTCCAGATCGTCGCGGGCGACCAGGATGCGCAGATGCGCCTGCTGGGAGTCCTCCGGTCGCGGCCAGCTGGGCGGCGCGTACCCGTGGTCGCGGCGCATCGCCAGATGCACGCCGCTGTGTCCGATCACCTCCACGAAGTCGGGATCGCTGCCGACGCGCACCTCCGCGCCGAACAACCCGGCGTAGAACTCGGCCAGTTCCATGGGTTCGGCGGCGTCGAGGACAAGGACGCTGGTCTTCTCAACGGTCATGCAGTCCAGCTACCCCCGGGCGTACCGGACATACGGAGCCGGTGTCCGGCCGGCCCCGGACAGAGGTGGTTACAAACGCCGCCGCCGGGGAACTCGTGGCGTGGTGCTCACGCACGGTCACCACCGCGTTCGCTCCTCGGCTTCCGGGGGAGGAACATGGAAGCCGCCCCCGCGTGAACCGCCCCCTACCGCCGGACATGGTGATGAACGAGAAGACCCCGGCCCAGACCGTCGGCGCCGCATCGTCCGCCGCGGTGTTCGGCGCGCCGTGTTGGGTCAGCCTCATGGCCCGTGACCTCCAGGAAGCCCAGGACTTCTACGGCGCAGTGCTCGGCTGGAGGTTCCGCAGAGGCAGGCTGGGCGACCAGTTCAGAGTCGCCGTCGTCGACGGGGCGCCGGTCGCCGGCATCGGTTCCCTGGCGCCCGCACTGAGCGTCGCCGTGGCCTGGACGCCCTATTTCGCCGTCGAGGACGCCGACAGGACGGCGGGCCGCATCAGGGAGCGCAGCGGGACCGTGGCGGTGGGGCCGCTGGCCCTGGCCATGGGGCGCGGTGTGCTGGCGGCCGACCGCGACGGCGCGGTCTTCGGGCTCTGGGAGGGCGAGCTCATGCGCGACTGGCCGGCGTGGCGCGACAAGGCGCCCGCGTGGATCCGGCTACTGGCCAAGGACGCCTTCGACTCGGCGATCTTTTACGGCGAGGTGCTCGAGTGGGCGTCCGACCGCGCGGGCTGCTGCGACGTCAGCTACCTGGAGGGCGCGGTCGTACTGCACCGTGAGGGACGGGTCCTCGCCAGACTCACCTCGGGCGCCGACGGCACGGCGGCCAACCCGCTGCTGCATCCGCGCTGGCACGTGCACTTCGCCGTGAAGGACCTGGAAGAGACGGTGCGGGCGGCCGACCGGCACGGCGGCACCGTTCTCGGCGAACGCTCCACCTCGCATGGCGCGGAGGCCACCCTGCGGGATCCCGACGGCGCCATCTTCACCGTGACCGCCACCGACAACGCCGTACCGGAGTAGCCACCGGAAGGATCTTCGCCCATGGACCGCGCCGCTGTGTTCGATGTCGACGGCACGCTGGCCGACACCAACCATCTGCACGTCACCGCTTGGTGGGAGGCCTTCCGCCAGGCCGGACACCGCGTGCCCATGCACCACATCCACCGCTCCGTGGGGCTGGCGGGCCATGACCTCATCGCCCATCTGCTGGGGGACGACCGCGACACGGGCAAGGACGACACGATCAAGGCCGCGCACCAGGCCCTGTACGCCACGTACTCCGACCGCCTGCCCGCCTTCGACCGGGCAGGGGATCTGCTGCGCGCGCTGGCGGGCGACGGCTGGACGGTGGTCCTCGCCACGTCGGCGGCCGGCGCCGAGCTCGCCGCGCTCAGGAAGGCGATCGACGCCGACGACGCCATCAGCGCGACCGCGAGCTCGGACGACGTGGACGAGGGAAAACCGGCCCCCGAACCCGTGGAGCACGCTCTCGAACTCGCCGGTGTCCCTGCCGGCAACTCCCTGTTCGTCGGCGACACGGTGTGGGACATGCAGGCGGCGACCCGGGCGGGGGTGCGCTGCGTGGGGCTGCTGTGCGGCGGCATCCCGCGTACGGCTCTGGAGGCCGCGGGAGCGTCGGCCGTCTACGACGACCCCGCAGATCTGCTCGCCGAGCTCGCCACCAGCCCGTTCGCCGAGCCCGCCCTGCCGTAACCGCCCAGAGAGGCGGCGGTGCGGTTCAGTGCGCCAGGTGCCCGACGAGTGGGGGAGTCGGCTCGCCCGCGCCTTTCCGCACCCCGCGCAGGAACTCCTCGAGCGCCGCCGTCGCGGTGTGGCGGGGCTGCCACTCCAGTTCTTCCCGCGCCCGAGCGGTGCTCATCACCGGCATGCGGGTCAGCGCGTCGAACAGATGTGGAGACGCGGGCACGGCACGCACCCTCCAGGCAGCCGACACCGCGGCGTGCACCGCTCGGCGCGGCACCCGGACCACCCGGGCCTGGAGCAGCTCGCCGAGGGTCTGCGCGTCGATCACCGGGTCGGCGGCGAGATTGAACGCGCCGCGGGCGTCGAGGAGGACCGCCATGAGGTAGGCGTGCGCCGCGTCGTCCGTGTGCAGTACTTGGAAACGCAGGCCCTCGAGGTCGGGCACGAAGGGCAGCAGCCCGGGCCTGATCAGCGGTCCGGGCAGGAACCGGCCCGCGAAGATCCGGCGCTGTTCGCTGGCCGCCCCCTCCTTGAACAGGAAGGCGGGACGCATGCGTACGACCCGTATCTCCGGGTGCTGCTGCTCGTAGGAGTCGAGCACCCGTTCCAGATAGGCCTTCTCGCGGCAGTAGGCCGCGTCCGGCCAGCCGTGGGTGGGCCATGACTCGTCGACGCCCGGGCCGGTCTTCGGTCCGGGCGCGTACGCGCCGACGGACGAGGCGTGCACGAGCACCGGCACACGGGCTGCGGCGACCGCCTCGAAGAGTCTCAGTGACCCGAGGACATTGGTCCGCCATGTGGTGACAGGTGAATGGGTCGGCTGGAAGCGCCAGGCGAGGTGGATCACCGCGTCGGCGTCCTCGAGATGCCGGGCGAGGGCTTCTTCCGCGTCCTCGGCGGCCAGATCGACGGCGGCCCAGGCCGCTCGGGAGATGGCGAGGTCCGGAACCCGGCGTGCGAGGCCCAGGACCGAGGCGATCCGCGAGTCCCCGGACAGCGCCCTCATCACGCTCGTACCGACGTTCCCGGTCGCTCCTGTGACAACGACCCGCAGGCCTGTCTTCACGCTCATCGGCTGCTCCGGTGGGTTGCCGCGACGGTAAGGCTTCTGGGCCTGCCGTGGGGGCCAGGCCCAGGCCGGGTCCCCTGAGCCGCTCGGCCGAAACGGATGAAATTCGCCGAAGCGGGCACCCGCTGATCAGCAACTTGCCGGGCGCCCCGGGAGGCCGCCCGCATCGTCTGCCGAAGGAGCATGAATGCCCAGTGTGCTGGGAGCGGATCGGGCGTATCGCGCTCTGTTGATCGCTCCGGGCGTGTACGCGCCGCAGGACGACACGTTTCTTCTCGCCGACGCGCTCGACCGCGAGCCCCGATTGCAACCGGGTACAGAGGTTCTCGACGTCGGCACCGGTACCGGAGCGCTGGCCCTGGCCGCCGCCCGGCGCGGTGCAGACGTGACCGCGATCGACAGGTCCTGGCGCGCCGTGGTCGCCACCCGCATCAACGCGACCCTCAGCCGTCGCCGGGTGCGGGTCCTGCACGGCGACCTGCTCGGCCCGGCCGCGGGCCGGCGCTTCGACCTGATCGTGTGCAACCCGCCGTACGTCCCCGCCCCGCAGCTCCGGCCGCCCCGGCGCGGCGCCGCCGTCGCCTGGGACGCCGGACACGACGGCCGGGCCGTGCTCGACCGGATCTGCGACGGCGTCGGTGAACTGCTGCGCCCCGAGGGCGTCCTGCTGCTGGTGCAATCCGCGCTGAGCGGAGTGACGCCCACCTTGCAGCGGCTGGAGCGGGCCGGGCTCGACGCCGCCGTCGAACAGCGGCAGTACGTCCCCTTCGGGCCCGTTCTGCGCTCGCGCGCGGACTGGCTGGAGCGCCGGGGGCTCATCGCTCCCGGCGAGGAGAAGGAAGAGCTGGTGATCATCCGTGCCGAACGGACCTGAGGGAGCGCCGAACGGGCCTGATGCACAGCAGCCGAGCGGCCTTGAGGGACAGCAGGGCCGGGTGCCCCGCCGCGTGACCGTGACCACGGAGGGCCCGATGCTGGTCGAGGGCCCCGTGGAGGTCGTCCTCGACGACGGGAGCACCGTGCGGTCCGACCGGTTCACCGTGGCACTGTGCACATGCCGCCGCAGCCGTGCCTACCCCTGGTGCGACACCAGCCACCGCCGACGCAGCAAGAGGTGAACGCGATGACGAAGCCCACCCCGGGCGCGGAGGCCGCCGCGCCCGCCGCGGGCGAACTGCCGCACGCCCGTGGAGAGCTGTCGCAGGGCGTGCTGGAGGCGTTGCGCGGCCCCGTCGGCGGCCCGCTGCCGCCCCCCGACTCCGCACGGCGCGCAGATCCGCTCGGCGACGACCTGCAGCTGGCCCTCTACCTCTGCTACGAGCTGCACTACCGAGGCTTTCGTGGCGTGGAACCGGCCTGGGAGTGGGAGCCGGAACTGCTGCGGCTTCGTGCGGCGATGGAGCGGCGCTTCCTCGGCGAGGTGCGCGACCGGGTCGCAGGGCATGCCGATGTGCACGACGCACTCGACGAACTGCTCGTCGAGCCGGTCGACGGCACCGGGGTCTCGTACTTTTTGAAGGACGAGGGCGAGCTGTGGCAGCTGCGTGAGTACGCCGCCCATCGCTCCCTGTACCACCTCAAGGAGGCCGACCCCCACGCCTGGGTCATCCCGCGACTGCGGGGCAGGGCCAAAGCGGCGTTCGTGGCGGTGGAGTTCGACGAGTTCGGCGGCGGGCGCGCCGAACGGGTGCACGCACGGCTCTTCGCCGAGCTGATGACGGACCTCGGCCTCGACCCCGCCTACGGCCGGTACATCGACGCCGCCGCAGCCCAGATGCTGGCCAACGTCAACCTGATGTCCCTCTTCGGACTGCACCGCGCCCACCGAGGCGCTCTGGTGGGGCACTTCGCCACGGTGGAGGTCACATCGTCCCCCGGTTCGCGCCGGCTGGCCGAAGCCATGCGCCGCACCGGGGCGGGGCCGGCCGCCGAGCACTTCTACGCGGAGCATGTGACGGCGGACGCCGTGCACGAGCAGATCGTGCGCAGGGACGTCGTCGGCGGACTGCTGGCCGACGAACCGGAGCTGGCGCCCGACATGGCGTTCGGTATCGCGGCCACCACCTGTCTCGAGGACCGGCTCACGGACCACCTTCTGGGCGCCTGGCGAACGGGTGCTTCGAGCCTCAGGACCCGGCTGTGAGAACGGCAGGGACGGTTGCGAAACGGGCTGCTCCGGCGTGCCGCCACCACTCCCCATATCAACGATTACCTAGAGTAGCCAGCTGTGTGGCGGGCTGGGCCGCTCCGGTTCACAATGAGGCACCGGACGGACGTCGCTCCGCCGTGTGCAGGGGGCCGCAGAAACCGGGAGACCACCATGCTGATGCCCGACACGAGTGTGATCACCAGGCTGATTGCCCGCTACCGGGCGCAGGAACATCACGTCCTCTCCGCGCCCCACGACGACTCCGCCCGGAGGCGGTTCGAGGACACGGCTTACACACTGTGCGTGCTGATGTGCGAGCGTACGGCGCGCGAAGCCGTGCTCGCGGCCGAGCACTATGTACACCGTCGTCTACGGCCCGCCGCGACGACCGTGGGCGAAGGCGCGGCGGCGGCCGGCGGGCGCTGACTCCGTTTCCGTGCACATCGACACGCCGATTCACGGAGTCCGGGCGGGAGCGGGGAAGGACGAATGTGCCTGAGCTTCGGACATGGCTACGCGAGCCGGTGGCCGGCATCGTCCGCCGGCACAACGAGCCGGCGGTGGTACAGACTTTCCGATCCACCGCGGCGGCGACCATCTCCTATGTGGTCGCCCTGCACCTGATCGACAGTCCCGCACCCCCGCTCACCGCGCCCCTGACCGCGCTACTCGTCGTCCAGGTGACCCTTTTCTCGACGCTGACGACCAGTGTGCGCCGGGTCAACTCCGTCGTCGTCGGAGTGCTCATCGCCATCGGGTTCAGCGCGCTCGTCGGGCTGAGCTGGTGGAGCCTCGGCCTGATCATCCTGGCCTCCCTGGTCATCGGAAGATTCGTGCGCGTCGACGAGTTCGTCCCCGAGGTCGCGATCAGCGCCATGCTCGTTCTCGGCGTGACCCAGGTGACCGACACCGCCTGGGACCGGGTCCTCGAAACGCTCATCGGCGCCGTCGTGGGGCTGCTGTTCAACTTTTTGTTCGTGCCGCCGGTCTGGGTCGAGGCCGCCGGCGAGTCGATCGAGGACCTCGGGCGCCGGATGCGGCGCCTGCTGCTGCGGATCGGCGAGGAGCTGACGAGCCCCACCCCGGTCGAGCGGGCGGCCGCCCGGCTGCACGAGGCCCGCAGGCTCGACAACGACATCGCCGAAGTCGACGCCGCGCTGCGCCAGGCGGAGGACAGCCTCCGGTTCAATCCGCGCGTCAAGGAAGGGCTGTTGCACCGCATCGTGCTGCGCACCGGCCTCGACACGCTCGAGATCTGCGCCGTCGTCCTGCGCGTACTCGCCCGCACCATCACCGACCTCGCCAAGGAACGCAGGGAGGAGGACCTGTTCACCCACGAGGTCGGCGTCGCACTCGAAGAGCTGCTGGCCCACGTCGCCGACACACTGGTGAGCTTCGCCGTCCTCGTCACCACACAGACAAGCGCGAGCGCCGACGCCGCGGAGGAACGGCTCACGGGCGAGCTCGCGGCCGCCCGCACCAGCCGCGACAAGGCCGCAGACCTGCTGCTCCAGGACGTCCAGCGCCTACCGCGACACTGGCAGCTGCACGGCGCGCTGCTCACCGAGATCGACAGGATTCTCGACGAACTCGACATGGACCACCGGTCGCGGCGCCTCATGGAGGAACTGGACCGTCACACGAGGGAACGGCGGGAGAAGCGCCCGCGGTTGTCCGCGCTCCGCGACTGGCTCTGGGGCAGGACCCCGCGTCGAGGGAGCCCCGTCCGCTGACACCGGCCAGGCAGGAGGAAGGTATGAGTCAGATCTCGGACGCCGAGACGGGAACCATCACCACCAAGGTCCCAGCACGACTCGACCGGCTCCCCTGGTCGCGCTGGCACTGGATGATCGTCGTCGGCCTGGGCACCGTATGGATCCTCGACGGTCTCGAGGTGACCGTCGTCGGCAACATCGCCAGCCGGCTCTCCGAGGAAGGCAGCGGGCTGCCCATCACGGACGCCCAGGTGACCGGCATGGCTGCCGCGCTCTACGTGGCGGGCGCCTGCTCCGGAGCCCTGTTCTTCGGCTGGCTCACCGACCGGTACGGACGCAAGAAACTCTTCCTCATCACGCTCGCCGTCTATCTCGGCGCGACCGCCCTGACGGCGGTCTCCTTCTCGGTCTGGTGGTTCTTCCTCTTCCGCTTCCTCACCGGTTTCGGCATCGGCGGCGAGTACGCGGCCATCAACTCGGCGATCGACGAGCTGATCCCCAGCAAGTACCGGGGCCGGGTCGACCTCATCATCAACGGCAGTTACTGGCTCGGAGCCATGGGCGGCGCCCTGCTCTCCGTCGTCGCGCTGAACACCGACATCTTCGCGATCAACATCGGCTGGCGGCTGACGTTCGCCCTCGGAGTCGTCCTCGGCCTGGTGATTCTGCTGGTGCGGCGGCAGGTCCCGGAGAGCCCGCGCTGGATGTTCATCCACGGCCGCGCGGAGGGCGCCGAACGGCTCGTCGCGGACGTGGAGCGCCAGATCGAGGAGGAGAAGGGGGAACGGCTGCCGGAGCCGGAGACCGCGATCACCATCCATCAACGGCGCAGCATCGGATTCATCGAGATCGGGCGGACTCTGTTCCGCGCCTATCCCAAACGGGCCACGCTCGGCTTCGCTCTCTTCATCGGACAGGCGTTCCTCTACAACGCCATCACCTTCGGCTTCGGCTCGATCCTGGTGCGGTTCTTCGACGTGTCCAGTGGGAGTACGGGCTACTTCTTCGCCGTCATCGCCTTCGGCAACTTCCTCGGACCGCTCCTCCTCGGCCGCCTCTTCGACACCGTGGGCCGCCGTCCGATGATCGCCGGAACGTACATCCTCTCCGGGCTTCTGCTCTTCGGGACCGCCTGGCTGTTCGGCGCCGGTGTGCTGAACGCCACGACGATGACCCTGTGCTGGTGTGTGGTGCTCTTCTTCGCCTCGGCCGGGGCCAGTTCCGCCTATCTCACCGTCAGCGAGATCTTCCCCATGGAGACGCGCGCCATGGCGATCGCGTTCTTCTACGCCATCGGCACCGCGGCCGGCGGCATCTCCGGCCCCCTGCTCTTCGCCGAGCTGACGGCCAGCGGCGTCGTCGCCGACGCCGTACTGGCCTTCTGCGTCGGAGCCGGTCTGATGGTCGCGGCCGGCGTCGTGGCGGTCTTCTTCGCCGTCGCCGCGGAACGCAGGTCCCTCGAGGACATCGCCACGCCGCTGTCCGTGGCCGAGTCGAAGAGCGACGACACTCTCGGCGCCTCGGCCGGGTGACCGGGGCACCGGACGTGTGCCGTCGGACGAGAGCCGGCGGTTCGCGGTACCGGCTCGACACGCGGCCGGTGCGCCCGTTCCGGCGGGGTCACTTCGAGGGCGGCTGCCGCTTCAGCCCGTGGCCCCGGCTGCGCACGATCTCCTCGGCGACCGCGCTCAGCTTGCGGTTCGAGCGTTGCGAGAAGCGCCGCAGGAGGTCGAAGGCCTGCGCGGGGCCGCAGCCGAGCGCGTGCATCAGGATGCCGCTGGCCTGGTCGATGACAGCGCGTGAGTCCAGCGCGGTCTCGAGCTGGTTCACGTGGGCGAGAGCCGCCCGGTAGAAGTGGTCACGGACCAGCCCCTGGGCGAACTGCTCGCCGAGCACGACCACCGGGTGGTGGGCCAGATGAGCGAACGCGCCGGGGTGGAAGCTGTAGAGACTGAGCGTCATTTCCACGTCGCCACGGCGAAAGGGCATGGTGACGCTGGACCGGATGCCCGAGTCGAGGGCCGCCGCGCGGTACTCGGGCCAGCGCTCCTCGTCGAGAAGGTCGGCGGCGGCAACGGGTTCGCCCGAGTCCAAGGCGCTGGACGTGGGGCCTTCACCCGAGTCGAACTCGACGGAGATCAGCGCGGTCAGGTCGGGATGGGTGGCGGCGGCGCGGCGCTCGGACGTGCCGTCGGTGACTGTGGTGGCGGCGCCGCAGCACGTGTCCACACAGCGCATCGCCGCTTCCGTGAAGTCCGACAGGTCGCGTGCGGTAGCAGCGGGTTCCACGCTGAAATCCGGCGGGGGCAACATGCGCTCGTCCTCCTTCGCACAGGCGGTTGCCCGGCCCCCGCAGCGGCAAACCCCCTGGCCGGGGGCGGCGACCCGGCAGTACCGCCGCACGCCGGCCGCCGGGTCGGATAGATTTTCTTCCATGGCGCAGACGGATGAGTTCGGCGACGATCTTGAGGATTTCGTCCGCCGGGTGGGCGAACTGAGGGCCGCGCGGGGGCTGCCCATCGACGAGCAGCGGACGCTGTTGGACGCCGCGCTCTTCGAACTCCAGCACGTCGCGGAGACACTCTGGCCGAAGTACGAGCGGCTCGCCACTCAGGGCCCGGCACGGGCCTCCGCGGACCGCACCGAACTCCAACTGCTGCGAGCCCTCTTCCAGCGGCTGCCGCTCCCCGTGGCGCTCATCGAGGGTGACACCGTCGTCCGGCGGATGAACCTCGCCGCCACGGACCTGACGGGTGTGCGGGCCGGGTACTCGGCCGGCCGCCCGTTGGCAGGGCTGCTCAGACCGGGCGACCGCGCCGCGCTGCGGTCGCAGGCGGCGGCCGTGGTCCGTGGCGAAGGGCCGCGCAGCCTGCGGGTGCATCTGCAGCAGCGGCCGGAAGAGACCCTCAGGGCCACCCTCACCGCCCTGCGCCCGCCCAACGAGCCGCACCCGGCTGTGCTCATGGTCCTTCAGACCGAGACGATCCCCGACGAGGGCGGCGAATCCTCCTCCGGCCGGGCCGCCGGCTCCCCTGCCGGCCCCGCGTCGGGCCACCCGCGGAGCGCACCGCCCAAGCTGCGCCGTGTCGCCGCTCCCGATCTCGCCGAGGCGGCCGGGCACGCGGCCCAGATGGACCTCCTCGACAACATGACGAGGGTTCTTCTCGGCACCCCGCCCGACGACCCCGAAGCGGCGCTGGGCGCGGCGGCGGAAGTCCTCGCAGCTCATGGCGCCGACTGGGTCGTCGCCGACCTCGTCACGGACTCCGGCCTGCGGCGTGCGGCGGTGCTCGGCCCCTCTGGTGAGGAGGCGGCCGGCCTGGCGGCCAGGATCATGGCCCAGGACCCGGCGCTCTGCCCGATCGTCGTCGACAGCGCGCGGGACGGGGCGGCGGTGCTTCAGCTGCGCCCCGAGGACCTCGACTGCTTCGGCCGTGACGCGGGGGGCGACTCGGTGCTCGTACAGGCCGGTGTGACGTCGCTGCTGTGCGCACCCGTCCGGGTGCCGGGCGAGGAGGGCGCCCCGGTGCTCGGGGTGCTGTCGTTGTTCCGCAGCGGGAGCACACCCGGCTTCTCGATGGCCGAGGCCCGGGCCGTGGACGTCGTGTCCCGGCACGTGGCGCTGGCTATGCGGCGTCGCGCATGACCTCGTTGCGCAGCTGATCGCAGGACCGGCTGATCAGCCGAGAGACATGCATCTGGGAAATCCCCAGCGTCTGGGCGATGCTGCTCTGCGTCATGTCGCGGAAGAAGCGCATGTACAGGATGTTCTGCTCGCGCTCGGGCAGCTTGCGCAGCCCCGGCTTGACCGCTTCGCGGTCGACGAGCACGTCGATGGCAGGGTCGGCCGAGCCCAGCGTGTCGCTGAGGGAGTAGCCGTCGTCGGCCCCGGGGAGCTCGGCGTCCAAGGACAGCGCGGTGAACGACTCCAGCGCCTCCAGACCGACCAGCGCGTCCTCTTCGGACACCCCGGCACGTTCCGCGATCTCCGCGACCGTGGGGGCGCGCCCCGAGATCGTCTGGGAGAGGTCCTGGCGTGCGAAGCGCACCCGGTTGCGCAGATCCTGGACACGCCGGGGCACATGCAGGGCCCACATGTGGTCGCGGAAGTGCCGCTTGACCTCGCCCACGACCGTGGGCACTGCGAAGCTCTCGAACGCGCCGCGTGAGGGGTCGTAGCGGTCGACCGCCTTGACCAGGCCGAGAGCGGCGACCTGTTGGAGGTCCTCCAGCGACTCGCCGCGGTTGCGGAACCGTCCGGCGATCCGTTCGGCCATGGGCAGCCAGGCCGCCACGATCTCCTGACGCATCTCCTGCCGCTCCGGCCCGTCGTCCAGCTCGGCCAGCCGCTGGAAGGCCGCCGTGGTGTCAGGAGCGTCGGAGTGAGAGTGCTTGGTGTGTGCGAACGTGGGCATGATGTCGCGACTCCCTGAAGGGTGTGGGTGCCGTGCCTGAATCGACTCACCCGAGGAAGACGGCGCGAACAGGACGTCACACGCCCGGAGCATCCGCTCCCACGGGGCGTGCCTCCTGTCCGAAGCACATTTCGCACCTGCCCGGGTCCGGACGGCGGAAACCTCTCACCCGACGGCCGGCAGCTCGATTCGCTCATTGACCGGTACGTGGTACACGGCGAAGGCGTGCCCGATGACCGGCTGGGCGACGTTGCGCACCTTCACCCCGCCCGTGGTCATGCCGTGTTCGGTTCCGTGGTGCGCATGGCCGTGCACGGCCAGATCCGCCTCGGCGTCGTCCACCGCCTCCGCGAGCAGGTAGCTGCCCAGGAAGGGATAGATCTCCAGCGGCTCTCCGGCCAGGGTGTCGGGAACGGGGGAGAAGTGCGTCAAGGCGATCCGCACCGCACAGCCGTGGTCCCGCAGATCCGCCAGCGACCGGGCCAGATCGGCCGCGCAACGGCGGGTGTAGCGGACGAAGGCCTTCATCTCCGGCTCGCCGAACTCACCCGCACTGCGGCCCGCGAAGCCGCCGCAGAAGCCCTTCGTGCCCGCGATGCCGACCTGGGTGCCGTCCACGTCCAGCACGGTGCTGTTCCCCTCGAGGACGATCGCCCCGGCGCGCTCCAGCACGGCTGTCACCTCGTCCTCGAGGTCGCTGTGGTAGTCGTGATTCCCCAGTACGGCGACGACCGGAACGGGCAGGCCCTTGATCTCCGCGGCCACCACCTCCGCCTCCTCGATCGTGCCGTGCCGGGTCAGGTCGCCGGCCAGCAGCAGCATGTCGGCGCAGTTGCCGAGCGTCTCCCAGGCGGGGCGCAACAGGCCGCGGCTGTCCGGGGCCAGGTGGATGTCTCCGACGGCGGCTACGCGGATCACTCGAGCTCCTCGGGGCCTTCGGGGGCCGTGGCGCAGACGACCGTGAGGTCGGCCCGCACCGGCAGCCCGCCGAGTTCGGTTTCTGCGATGCGTACGATCTCGTTTCTACAGGCGGCCGTGGAGACGGTGCCCCACAGGTGCACGTATCCGCCGCGCATGGCGATCTGTACGCCCAGTTCGGAGATCTCCTCGTCCGCGAGCCGCTCGCGGAGGCGGGCGATGCGGTACTCGGAGGCCTCAGGCACCTTCATGGGGCACCTCCCGCGGCGGGATGACGTCCAGCCGCTCCAGCAGGTAGAGGAACGCGTCCGGCATGGGTGAGTCCGCGTGGTCACGGCGCAGCCGGTCCCAGTCGACCCGCTCGCGCAGTGCGCGGGCCACCGGCAGCAGGGCGCCGAAGTCGCAGTGGTGCTCGGACAGGGCCGTGAGTCGGCTCTCCAGCAGATCGGTGGGGGCGAGCACCGGCATGTGCACAGAGTCGACCGGCAGGATCTCGGCGCGGTCGAGCATCTCCCTGGTGACGGGACGGTGGGCGAGCTCGAAGATCAGGTCGATCTCCTCGCCGTCGGCCCTCGCCTTCACCAGCCAGTCCTCCGGCGGCGAGGCGACCTGGATACCGCCCTCGGTGAGAGTCCGCAGCACGCCTTCCGCGTCTTCCCTGCGCAGGCAGAAGTCCGTGTCGTGCTGCAACCGGGTGGGGACCCCGTGTGCGTAGGCGGCCACGCTGCCGACCAGGGCGAACGGGTATCCCGACGCCTTCAGCAGTGCGCCCACCCGCTTCGTCGCCTGGAGGATCGCCTGCGTGTGGTCCTGCGGCAGCTCCTCGGGGCCGGTCTGTGCGACGGGAGCCCCGATCGCCGCTTCGACTGCCCCGGCGTTCCCGGCGGACAGATGCGGAGGCCCCGGCCGGGCCGAGTCCTTGGTGTGGTTCATCGCCGGTGCTCCGTCCTGGATCCGTTCGGAGGTGTGAGGAGTGGTTCGTGTTCGTGTACGTGAAGGCCGTGAGGACACGACACGTACCCCGTTGCGGGCAATTGACCCGTGCCGGGGCCTCGTAGTCTGCTCCGGCCAAGGGCTCGGCGGGTGCGAGTGGCGCGGCGGCGTGTGGCGGTGGGCGCGCTGGGTACACGAACGGCCGCGGGTGGCTGCGACGGCGGCCGCGGGCAACAGTCGACGATCCGGTACCAGCGAGCTTCGAGGAGGCGGAAGGCCATGGTCTCGGGAGCCACCAGGCGGTCGGACCAGGAGTCCGTCGCCGGAGATGAGCGGTTCGGCGTCGCCACCAGGCAGCGGGGGGTCACCGTCGTCCTCTCCCTCAGCGGCGAGCTCGACCACGACACGGCCGAGCCGCTCAGGAAGGCCCTCGACCAGCATGTACGGGCCGGCGCCGCACGGATCCTCGTCGACTGCGGGGAGCTGCGGTTCTGCGACTCCACGGGATTGAACCTCCTGCTGCACGCTCGGCTGGCCGCCCAGGAGACGGACGGGCGCATCGAACTCGCGGCCATGCGGCCGCCGGTGGCCCGCATGTTCGAGATCACCGGAGCGAAGGCGGTCTTCACGGTGCACGCCGGCGTGGACGAAGCGCTGGCGGACGAGCGAACCACCTAGCGGGGAGGTGGCTGATGGGCACGGGCCCCGGCGGGAAGGGGCAGAGGCGGAAGGCCATGGTCTCGGGAGCCACCAGGCGGTCGGACCAGGAGTCCGTCGCCGGAGATGAGCGGTTCGGCGTCGCCACCAGGCAGCGGGGGGTCACCGTCGTCCTCTCCCTCAGCGGCGAGCTCGACCACGACACGGCCGAGCCGCTCAGGAAGGCCCTCGACCAGCATGTACGGGCCGGCGCCGCACGGATCCTCGTCGACTGCGGGGAGCTGCGGTTCTGCGACTCCACGGGATTGAACCTCCTGCTGCACGCTCGGCTGGCCGCCCAGGAGACGGACGGGCGCATCGAACTCGCGGCCATGCGGCCGCCGGTGGCCCGCATGTTCGAGATCACCGGAGCGAAGGCGGTCTTCACGGTGCACGCCGGCGTGGACGAAGCGCTGGCGGACGAGCGAACCACCTAGCGGGGAGGTGGCTGATGGGCACGGGCCCCGGCGGGAAGGGGCAGACCCGCCGACTGGCGCTGTTCGGCACCAAGGGCGTGGTGAGCCGCTGCCGCGACTTCACCGAGCAGGCGCTGGCCGACTGGGGCTGGACGGAGAACGGCCGCGAGGACAACGATCTCGTCGAGGACGTGCTGTTGCTCGTCTCAGAGCTGGTCACCAATGCCTGTCTGCACGCGGGCGGCCCCGAGGAGCTGATGCTCAACCGGTCGGGCGGGCGGCTGCGGATCGAGGTGGCCGACGCGGAACCGCGCCCACCCCGGCGACGGCTGCCGAACGAACTCTCCCAGCCCGGCGGCCACGGGCTGATCATCCTCGAGCGGCTGGCGCACCGCTGGGGAGCAGAGCCCCGCGGCACCGGCAAGGTGGTCTGGCTGGAGGTGCGGCTCACCCCTGCGCGGGGGCAGGTGGCGCATCGTCCATGATCCCGGTCCGCAGCTTCGCGAGGATGCGGCCGAGCAGGCGCGACACATGCATCTGGGAGATCCCCAGCCGCTCACCGATCTCCGACTGCGTCAACTCGTCGATGAAGCGCAACGAGAGGATCAGCCGGTCCCGCTCGTCGAGCGTGGCGATCAGGGGCTTGAGCGCCTCCAGCGAATCCACGATGTCGAAGGCGGGTTCCTCCACGCCGAGGCGGCGCGAGACGGAGTTGAACGCCTCCTCGTCGTTCACCGTGGCGTCCAGGGACTGCGCGGTGTATCCGTTGGACGCACGCTCGCCCTCTACGATCTCCTCCTCGCTGACGTGGAGGTAGTCCGACAGCTCCGCGGTCGTCGGCCTGCGGCCCAGCTGCTGTTCCAGCACGTCGAGCGCCTTGGCGAGGTCGATGCGCAGCTCCTGGAGTCTGCGCGGCACCCGCACCGACCAGCTGGAGTCACGGAAGTACCGCTTGATCTCGCCGACGATGGTGGGGAGCGCGAACGAGGTGAACTCCACCTCGCGCTCGACCTCGAACCGGTTGATCGCCTTGATCAGGCCGATCGTGCCGACCTGGACGATGTCCTCCATCGGTTCGGCCCGGCCGGCGAAGCGCACCGCCGCGAACCTGACCAGGCTCAGATTGAGTTCGACCAGCGTGTTGCGGACGTAGGAGTACTCCGCTGTGCCTTCCTCGAGGACGGCCAGCCGTTCGAACAGGGTGGTCGACAGCGCGCGGGCGTCCATGGGGCTGACGGTCCGCGGATCGGGGATCTCCGGGAGGTCCTCAGGTGCGCCACGGACGACCGTGTCGCGGCGGGGGAGTGCCCGGCCCGCGGGCACGGGCTGCTGGATGTGCGCTGAGGTGGACATCAGGCTCCTTCGACGGGGCCGGGGCCGGCGCTGTCGGCTGCAGCGGGGACCGTCGGGGTGAGCACTTATGTACCGATGATTCCCCTTCGGGGTGCTTTGAAGCAATTCCTGGGGGCACTGGGTCCGGTATGGAACGCACACCGGACAAGCCGGATATTTCTCAGAGCCGACGCTTCCCGCTCGAGGGAGGCCCGGGTGCGGTGGGCCGGTGCCGTGATCTCACGAGGCGGGTTCTCGACGAGTGGTTCCCCCCGCCCCGGCCCTCCCGCCGTGTCGCGCTCGACGACGTGCTGCTCCTGGTCTCCGAAGTCGTCACGAACTCGTGCACACACGGTGGCGCTCCGTGCGAGCTGCGGATGGACCGGGGACCTGGACGCGTCTGGATCCAGGTCAGCGACACCAGCGCCGCCGGGCCACGGCCGATCGGCCGCCACCGGCCCGCCCGGGCCTTCGGACACGGCGTCTACCTGCTGGAACGTCTCTCCGCCGAGTGGGGGTGGGTGCGGCGGGGGGCGGGCAAGGCCGTCTGGTTCGCCGTCTCGATCCCCGAGTGAGTGCGCCGCCGGGCGGCCCTCGAGCAGTCGCCGACGCCGGGGTGTCGGCGGGGTGCACGCGTGCCACAGTGGAGACAGCCGTAGCCGACGCCGCTCCGGCGGTGGATCGACCACGGCGCCGCATGTCACGACAGCGCGAGGTCTGCGATGGACGCGTCCGCCCCTACGCCCGGCCCGCCGACGGGCCGGCCTCCCGCGGAGCTGAGCGAGGAGGGACTCAGAAAACTGCTGGCCGGCCTCACCGCCGTAAGGGACGGCGACCTCTCGGTCCGGCTGCCCTACGACGCCGGACTCCTCGGTGAGATCGCCGCCATCTACAACGGCATGGTGGAGCAGCTCTCCCTGGTGACCGCCGAGGTCACCAGGGTGGCGGGGGAAGTGGGCGGGCAGGGCCTGCTCGGCGGCCAGGCGCGCGAACCGCAGGTCAGCGGCGCATGGCGGGAGCTCACGAGCAGCGTCAACACCATGGCCGACAACCTCACGTCTCAGGTGCGGTCCATCGCCCAGGTCGCGACGGCGGTGGCCCGCGGTGACCTGACCCAGAAGATCCGGGTCGAGGCCAGGGGCGAGATCCTCGAGCTGAAGGAGACCATCAACACGATGGTGGACCGGCTCTCGTCGTTCGCGGAGGAGGTGAGCCGGGTCGCCCGCGAGGTCGGCACCGACGGAAACCTCGGCGGCCAGGCCACCGTCCGCGGCGTGTCCGGCACCTGGAAGGACCTGACCGACAACGTCAACTCCATGGCGAACAACCTCACCAACCAGGTCCGCAACATCGCCCAGGTCACCACCGCGGTCGCCGGCGGAGACCTGACCCGCAGGATCGACGTCGACGCGCGGGGCGAGATCCTCGAGTTGAAGACCACCATCAACACCATGGTCGATCAGCTGTCGTCATTCGCCGCAGAGGTCACCCGCGTCGCCAGGGAGGTCGGCAGCGAGGGCCGGCTGGGCGGGCAGGCGGAGGTCGAGGGGGTCTCCGGGACGTGGAAGCGCCTCACGGAGAACGTGAACGAACTCGCCGGCAACCTGACCCGCCAGGTCCGCGCCATCGCAGAGGTGACCAGTGCCGTCGCGGAGGGCGATCTCACCCGGTCGATCACGGTGGAGGCGCCGGGTGAACTGGGCGATCTCAAGGACAACATCAACGCCATGGTCGAGTCCCTGCGCGCGACCATCCGCGCCAACGAGGAACAGGACTGGCTCAAGACGAATCTCGCCCGGATCTCCGGACTCATGCAGGGCACCAGGAACCTCACCGCGGTCGCCGAGCTGATCATGGACGAGGTGCCGCCGCTGACAGGTGCCCAGTACGGAGCCTTCTTCCTGGCGGAGGAGAGCGCACAGGGCGTCGAGCTCGTCATGATCGCCTCGTACGGTGCCCCCGACCCGGATGCTCAGGGGCGACGTATCCGCCTCGGCCAGTCCCTCGTGGGGCAGGCGGCCCGCAGCCGGCGCACCATCGAGGTCCACGACCTGCCGCCCGGATATGCGACGGTCTTCTCAGGAACCGGACAAGTGGATCCGAGCCATCTGATCGTGCTGCCCGTGGTTCTGGAGGACCAGTTGCTGGGCGTCGTCGAGCTCGCGTCGGTGCGGCCGCCGACCGTCGTCCACCGCGACTTCCTCGGCCAGTTCATCGAGTCGGTCGGCATCAACGTCAGCACGCTGATCGCCCACACCCGCACCGACGAACTGCTCGGCCGCTCCCAGCGGCTCACCGCCGAGCTCAGCGCACGGTCCAAGGAACTCCAGGCCCGCCAGGAGGAGTTGCAGCGCTCCAACGCCGAACTCAAGGAGAAGGCGGCACTGCTCGCCGACCGCAACCGCGACATCGAGCGCAAGAACCTGGAGATCGAGCAGGCCCGCCAGGAGCTGGAGGCCCGGGCACAACAGCTCTCCCGCACTTCGATGTACAAGTCGGAGTTCCTGGCCAACATGAGCCACGAACTGCGAACCCCGCTCAACAGCCTGCTCATCCTGGCCCAGCTGCTCGCCCAGAACCTCGAGGGCAACCTGACGGAAAAGCAGGTCGACTACGCCGAGGTGATCCACTCCGCGGGCTCCGACCTGCTGCAGCTGATCAACGACATCCTGGACCTGTCCAAGGTCGAGGCGGGAAAGATGCCCATCCACCCCGCGGCGTTCCCGCTCACCGGGCTGATGGAGCACGTCGAGGCCACCTTCCGCCCCGTCGCCACCGAACGGGAACTCGCCTTCGAGGTCACCGCGGAACCGGACGCACCGCAGTGGCTCACCTCCGACGAGTCCCGGCTCCGCCAGGTCCTGCGCAACCTGCTGTCCAACGCTCTGAAGTTCACCGACCAGGGCCGGGTCGAGCTGCGCATCGCCCACGCGAACGAGGAGGAACTGCCGCCCTCCCTGCGGGACTCCGCGCCCGTCGTCGCCTTCCGGGTCCTCGACACGGGCATCGGCATCCCGGCAGACCGGCTGGAGAGCATGTTCGGCGCCTTCCAGCAGGGCGACGGAACCACGTCCCGCCACTACGGAGGTACCGGCCTCGGACTGTCGATCAGCCGGGAGGTCGCCCGGCTGCTGGGCGGCGCCCTGGAGGCACAGAGCACCCCCGGCCGCGGCAGCTGTTTCACCCTCTACCTGCCGGTCCACCGCAGCAGCTCCACCCAGGCGGAGCCCCAGGAGGAGACCCGAGCGCACGGCGCGGCCGACCCGCGGGCGAAGTCCCCCGCGCCCGGGCACACGGTGCTGCTGGTGGACGACGACACGCGGAACGTCTTCGCCCTCACCGAGGTACTCGAGCGCGAGGGCGTTCACGTCCTGCAGGCGGACAACGGCAGAGCCGGCATCGACCTGCTGCGGGCCCACCACGAGGTCGATCTCGTGGTCATGGACGTGATGATGGCCGGCATGGACGGCTACGCGGCCATGGCGGCCATCAGAAAACTGCCGCACGCCGCGGAAGTACCGATCATCGCGGTCACCGCCAAAGCCATGCCGGGCGACAGGGCGGAGGCGCTCGCCGCCGGAGCGGACGACTACGTGGCCAAACCGGTCGACGCGGACCACCTCATGGCCAAGATCCGGCAGTGGCTGGAGGAGCTGCACTGAGTTGCCCCCGCCTGCTCGCCGGCGGCGGACGCGGGCCGACGAGGGGGCGTCAGCCGAGGCGGATGGCGATGAGGCTCGTGTCGTCGTCCGTGTCACCCGTCGCCGCGCTCAGCAGCCGGTCGACCTGCTCGTCGATCCCGCACGACGTGAGCTCCTCCGCGGTGCGGCACAGCGCCGCCAGCCCTTGGTCCAGCCCGCCATGACGGCGCTCGATCAGCCCGTCCGTGTACAGCAGGAGCGTGTCGCCGCAGCGCAGCTGCGTCGTCTGCTCCCGGTAGTCGGGGGAACGCGCCGCGCCGAGCAGGAGGTCGTGCGGGGGTTCCAGCAGCTGCGCCGTACCCTCACGCAGCAGCAGGAGCGGCAGATGACCGGCGCTCGCCCAGCGCAGCGTTCGGTCCTCGGGGTCGTACAGCGCGCACACCGCCGTGGCCGTGGGACGCCCCGGAGCATGCAGGGTCACTTCGTTGAGCCACGCCATGAGGCGGCCGGGGGAGTGGCCGGTGAACGCGAGGCCACGCAGCGCGTTGCGCAGCGCGACCATGCCGGTGGCCGCGTCGATGCCGTGGCCCGCGATGTCGCCGACCGCCATCAGGACCTTTCCGCCGGGCAGCGGCAGGATGTCGTACCAGTCGCCGCCCACGCGGTACTCCTGCGCCGCGGGCCGGTAACGTGCCGCCGCGCCGAGCCCCTGCAGCTTCGTCAGCGACGGCACCTCCGGCACGATCGCCTGCTGGAGTTGGAGCACCAGCCGGTGCCGCAGGCTCGCCTGCGCCCGCACCGCCGTGAGCTGGTCGAACGTCGCCGTCAGCGCGACCTCGGTGTGGTACTCGGCCGAGATGTCCTGGTAGACACCGGTGATCCCCGACAGGGCCGCCCCGTGCAGCAGCGGCTCCGCGGCGATCCTCACATGGCGCAGCCCGCCGTCCTGGCGGACCACCCGGACCACGGCCGCGGCCCCCTTGCGGCGGTCGACGAGGTCGGTGAGGAGCTCGGCGAGCTCGTCCGCGTCATCGGGATGGACGCGCGGCCCCAGCTCGGAGAGCGGTACAGGCGGCGAGCCGCGCTCCATGCCGAAGATCGCGTACGTCTGGTCGGTCCATGTCGACCGGCCCGTGCCGAGGTCGTCCTCGAACAGGGCGAGACCCTGCAGCCGGCCCACGGCGCGCCCGACGGCCGTGCGGCGGTCGGTGTACGTGTGCCACAGCACGATGGTGCGGTCCGTGTCCACCGGAAGCACCCTCACGTCGAGGAGCGGACCCGCGGACTCGGCGGTGTGCTCGGCGGGCAGGCGCGCGGCCCGCTGCGGGAAGCTCGCGTAGTGCGCGCGCCGCGACATGGCCTCCAGATCCGCGTGGAGCAGCGGGAACGCGGCCTCGACCGGCAGCCCCACGGTGCGGTGTGAACCGCCCAGTGCCTCACCGGCCGGTCCGTTCACGTGCTCGACCAGCAGAGCCGAGGTGTGCCGATCGCGTTTGAGGGTCATCGCCGGGTGGACCAGGGCGTCGAGCAGGTCGTCGAGCGCCGGCTGCTCCGACGGCGTCAGCGGTTCGGCCGCCAGCACGTTCGCCGCGACCTCGATCAGGTCGGTGAGCGCCGCGCGGAGCCTGTCGTCCAGGTCGGCGCTCTCGGGCCACACGGCAAGCGCAAGCCCCACGGTCCTGCCCCGCAGCCGCAGCGGGAAGAGGGCACGAGCCGCGCGGTCGGAGGGCCCGGGCAGCACGTCCGGTGGCGCGGGACCTGTCGGCAGCCACACGGGCGCGGCGTCGGCGAAAGCCGAGCGGACCGACACCGGGGCCGCCGGGGGGATCCAGTACCACTGTGCCGCCTCGAGGGCGCTGGCTCCGGCATGTCCGGCCAGGCGGAGACAACCGGAGCCGGTCAACTGCCACAGCCACAGAGCCTCCACGCCGAGCGGCTTCAGACCGCCCTCCAGCAGCGTGGCAGCGCCCTGCGTCACCGTGTGGGAAACCTCGGCGGCGGTGAGCACCCGGCGCAGCCGACGGGCTTCCGCAGGGGACGGCGCCGCCTCCTCGTCGGCGTCGCCGGGCAAGTCCGCGGACGGACCGGCCGTGGAAACGACGACAGCTCCGGCGACACCGTTGACGATGTCCGCGGCGATGTCCTCGGGGCTCAGCGAGGCCGATACGGCGAGCCGGGCGAGATGTTCACCGGCCTCCGAGGGCGATGTGCGCAGCTGCGCCGCGAGGATCCCGACGGCGAGGTCGGTCAGATGACGCCGGCTGAGTTCCTCGCGGAGGGCGGTGTTCTCCTGGGCCAGACGGACGACGGTCGCCGTCGACCCGCTCCGGACGCCGCCCGCTCCGGAAGCGCCGTGGGGTGGCTTGATCACGACCACTCCCATCTCGAGCAGCCAAGGCGATCAGTCCAGTGGGTGATCGCGCCCGGTCAGGATTTTACGCGCGCTCACCCCGCCCGGCAGATGCGTGGAACGCCAGGAGCGGGGCGGACGCGGAATGCCCGCGGGAGCCCTGGGTACCCGCATTACCCGATCGGCCGCGCCCACCACCTCGGCAATTGCCGTCCAGTGGGGTACGGCGCACGGTGAAGGGGTTGGTTTTCCCGTCCCCGGGTGACAAAGGAGTGGTCATGCCTCGCGGTTCGAGTCCTAAGAGGGAACGACAGTACGAGCACATCAAGGAAGGGGCTGAGCAGCGCGGAACGAGCGAGGAGCGCGCCAAGGAGATCGCCGCGCGCACGGTCAACAAGGAACGCGCCCGCTCCGGAGAGTCCAAGACCGCGAGCAAGAGCTCCACGCAGGACATGTCGTCCTCCAAGCGGGGCGGCCGGCGATCGCACAGCGGCTCCGAAGGTCCGACCTACGACCAGTTGTACGCGGAGGCGCAGCGCCGCAATGTGCACGGCCGGTCGTCGATGAACAAGGAAGAGCTCAAGCGGTCCCTGGGAAAGTGACCGTGCGACGAAGTTCCGACGCGCGTTGCCGGATGCCGAGGGGTTCGGTCCCGCGGCATCCGGCCTTCGTGTGAAGAAGGTCGGGCCGGTCAGGCGGCTGCGTGCTCCTTCACGGACCCGGCCAGCTCCTTGTCCAGCGCGGCCCGCACCAGCCCGGCGGCCAGATGCGCGGCGTCGGCGTCGTCCGCCAGCCTCAGCAGCGTCTCGGGATCGTCGGCGATCCCCAGAAGGCGAGCGCCTTGCAGGGCCTTCTCGTCCAGCAGCGGCCCCGCCTCGGGCCAGACGCACTGGACCTCGCGCAGAAAGATGTCGATACCCGCGGGGCCGAGGCCCGGTATCTCCCGCAGCAGTCGGCGCAGTCCCCCGATGTCGCCGCCGGCCGTCTCGCGCATGCGGCGCAGATCGCCGCCGTACCGATCGATCAGCAGCTCCGCCCCGTCGCCCAGTTGGGTCGCCGTGCGCTCGTCGTAACGGCGGTAGCCGCCGCGGCCGAGGGCGTCGACCCGGTCCTGCCAGGAGGCCCGCGCCATGGCCTGGGGGCTGCGCATCCCCGCCCGGCTCAGCTCCTCGGCGGCGGCCACCGCCACGGAAGCGCGGATGCGGGCGCTCAGCAGATGGGCGAAGACGAGCAGCCGGTAGAGCGGCTGCGGGGTGTCGCGCAGCTTGATCCCCGCTTCTTCGGCGTATGTGCGGCCGTGGTCGTCGAGGAGCGCGTGCAGCACCGCGCGCTGCTGCTCCCGCCCGGGAGTCCGCTTGGTGCTCATCGCCCCTCCAGCTCCTGGTACGGCCGGCGCAGCAGGGCGCCCAGGCCGCCGACCGGGACGTCGTCGGCCGTCTCGGCAGTGTCGGTGGTGTCGGCGGGGTGGGTCGACAGGCTCTGCACCGCGGCGCCGGTTACCGCCGCCGAACGCAGCAGTGCGTCGTCGGCACGGGCGGCAACCGGGTGGGCGTCGCCCAGGTACTGCGACTCCGTGCGGCGTACGGCCAGTTGGTCGGGCTCGATGCCCACCCAGACCTCGCGGCGCGTGTCGGGTCCGTCCGGCCGTACGAGGAGCTCGGCTATCCGGTGCTCGCGCGCCGCCTCCACCAGTGCGGGCACACCCTCCGCGGTCGCGTCGGGGGCGGAGCGGAAGCGGGCCAGCTCCTCGTCGGCCGTACGGCGCAGATGCTCCCGGCGGGCGCGTTCGATGTCCTCGTCCAGCAGCCGGGTGGCGGCGCCCTGCGAACGGCCGCCGTGCGTGGTCTCGACGGCGCGGGGGCGCAGTCGCACGGGCAGCTGGTCGTGGACCAGGCGGCGCTCGCGGACGTTGCCGGCCAGTACCACCAGATCGGCGCCCACCTGCTCGTCGCAGGCGGCGATCGCATCGGCGATCTCACCCGCGCTGTACTCCCAGGTGTTCTCCACGCTCTGCTGGAACGGCAGCTCCGACCAGTCGTCCCGGCCGGTCCCGCGGAGGGGCCGGTCCCGCCCCTCGGCCTGCCCGGCGCGCCTGGTACCCAGCGGGGTGCGCACCTCCAGGTCCGCGCCCAGCCGGTCGATGTACGCGACGAGACACACGGGT
The DNA here is from genome assembly GCF_044763255.1 of Streptomyces sp. NPDC096176. Lineage (NCBI taxonomy): Bacteria > Bacillati > Actinomycetota > Actinomycetes > Kitasatosporales > Streptomycetaceae > Streptomyces > Streptomyces sp. NPDC096176. The sequence goes on from NZ_JBIWFV010000003.1 coordinate 563,219, forward strand.
TCCTGTGCGGCGAGGTCGAGCAGGGGAGCCACGTGCGGCAGCGCCGACCACCGGGCGTCGACGGCTACCGAGGGGCGGGTGGCCAGCGGCGGATCGAGGACAACCCGGCCGGAGGTGGCGAAGACGGCCCGCCCGGCGCCGTGGGTCCTGTCCGGTACGGACATCAGCGCGTCGTACACGGCGCGCCCGGTCGCGTCGTCCGCCCCTTGGCGCGAGAGGGAGTCGCACACATTCCTGGCCTGCAGCTCACGGCGTGTCCTGGTGGACTCGTCCTCCTGGCCCATGTCGATGTGAACGCTGGCCCAAGGGCCTGGACGCTCGTAGAGAGGGGTGAGAAACGAGAGCTGCATGACTTCCTCCCTCGCCGTCCGGGGTATCGCGTCACGAGCGGGTACCCGTGAGGCCATCCACCACACGCCACGAACACCACCACTCGGAAGGGGACGGTTGCCGTGAACGAGAGCGAGCACCGGCACAAGGGCGTCGATCCGGCGGACCTCGGCGAACAGGATCTGCTGCGGGAACTGGAGACCATCCACCGCAGCCGTCACGACACCCTGCTCTACGGCTCGGCCGCCGCCCTGGATGCGCACAACGTGCGGATGGCCGACCTGGAGGCCGAGTACCTCCGGCGTCACCCGGAGCGCCCCGTCGCGCCGGGCCGCACCCGCTCCGGCGCCCGGGCCAGGCACACCTGAGCGCCAGGACATCGCGCCGGGCCTGAGGGCAGCAGCACGGAGCGCCGGGCGCGCGCTCGACGCGCGGCCCCGGCGCTCGGCGGGGCAGGAGCCGGGCACGGCACGGCCAAGCGGCCGCCCGTGGCTCAGCGGCCTGCGGCGGCGCCGGAAACCTTGGCGAACTCGCTGGTGAACGCCTCGCAGAACGCCTTGAGGTCGCCCGGCTTGCGGCTGGTGATCAGGGTTCCGGGTGCGGCCTCGCAGACGTGCACCTGCTCGTCCACCCACTCGCCGCCGGCGTTGCGGATGTCCGTGCGCAGACTCGGCCACGACGTCAGGGTGCGGCCACGCACCACATCGGCCTCGACCAGCGTCCACGGCGCATGGCAGATGGCCGCCACCGGCTTTCCCGCCTCGAAGAACGCCTTGACGAAGGCCACCGCGTCCGCGTCCATCCGCAAAGCGTCCGGGTTGGCCACACCGCCGGGCAGTATCAGGGCCCCGAAGTCGTCCACCGAGGCGTCGGAGACCACATCGTCGACGGGGAAGGTGTCCGCCTTGTCGAGGTGGTCGAAAGCCTGCACCCGCCCGGACTGCGTCGACACAAGTCGGGGTCGGTCGCCGGCGTCGGTCACGGCTTTCCACGGCTCGGTGAGTTCGACCTGCTCCACACCCTCCGGCGCGATCAGAAACGCGATCTGCATGATCAGGTCCTTTCGTTGTTGCTCTCGGCCAGGCTGATGTCCGCCAGCGCGGAGTGCGGATCCTGGGCGACGGCGAGATCGCCGATGCTCACCACCCCGAGCGGGCGGCCGTCCTCAACCACCGGCAGCCGGCGCACCGCATGCGTGCGCATCAGCCGGACGGCCGATGCCACCGCGTCGTCGGGGCCGACGCACACCGGGTCCGGGGTGCACGCGGAGGCGACGCTGACACCTGCCGGATCCGCGCCCTCGGCGACCGAACGAAGGGTGATGTCCCGGTCCGTGAGCACGCCGACCACGTGATCGCCTTCGGCGACCAGTACATCTCCGATGTCCATGTCGCGCATGAGCCGCGCCGCTTCGACGAGTGAGGCGTCCGGCCGTACCGCCGCCGCACCGGCCGTCATGACTTCTCTCACCAACTGTGCCATTGCTGCTCGCCTTCCAGTGTCTTGCCGTACCAGCCCTGTCGGGGCGGCTGCCGGGCCCGGGTACCCGGGCGACGGCTTGCGACACAGGGCGATAGGAGCGGGGTGAGAGCGGCGCGAACAGCGGGGCCCGATATGAGGCCGAGTCCCACCGGGATGCGGGGGCGATGTTTGGACCCGGCGAGGGCGGGGACCCGGAGATCGGCCGAGCGGCCATGGGATGGGAGAACGGGCCGGGTGCCGAGGATCGGCGGACCTCCGCACCCGGTCCCGCCCGATCCCCTAGCGAGGCTCCGGCCGTCCGAAGGCGTCGAGGATGCGTTCGGCCGCCAGTGTGGCGGTCAGCTCCCCACTCCGTACCAACTGCTCCAGCCCGGGGGCGAGTTCGCGTACGCCGGGATGCCGGCGCAGTCGGTCCAGCAGCGTGTCGTGGACCATCGCCCACGTCCACTCGACCTGCTGGTCACGGCGTTTGGCGTCGAGAGCGCCGGTCGAGTCCAGTACCGCGCGGTGCTGCTCCAGCCGCTCCCACAGCACCTCGAGACCGGTGCCCTCCCGGGCGCTGCACGACAGCACCGGAGGAGTCCACGCGGCGTCGGCGGGATGCAGCAGCCGCAGCGCGCCGGCGAGCTCGCGGGCGGCCGAGCGGGCGTCGCGCTCGTGCGGTCCGTCCGCCTTGTTGACGGCGATCACGTCGGCCAGTTCCAGCACGCCCTTCTTGATGCCCTGCAGCTGGTCACCGGTGCGGGCGAGGCTGAGCAGCAGGAACGAGTCCACCATGCCCGCCACGGCGGTCTCCGACTGACCGACCCCCACCGTCTCCACCAGGAGGACGTCGTAGCCGGCGGCCTCCATCACGACCATCGTCTCCCGGGTCGCCTTGGCGACCCCGCCCAGCGTGCCGGAGCTGGGGGAGGGGCGGACGAAGGCCGCCGGGTCCACCGCCAGGCGCTCCATGCGGGTCTTGTCGCCCAGGATGGAGCCCCCGGTGCGGGTGGAGGACGGGTCGACCGCGAGGACGGCGACACGGTGGCCCAGAGCGGTCAGCATGGAGCCGAGCGCGTCGATGAACGTCGACTTGCCCACTCCGGGCACACCGCTGATCCCGACCCGTCTCGCCGCTCCCGCGTACGGCAGAAGCCCGGTCAGCAACTGCTGGGCCAGCGCCCGGTGGTCGGGACGTGAGGACTCCACGAGCGTGACGGCGCGGGCGATGTACGCCCGCGACCCCTCCCGGACGCCCTTGACGTAGGCGTCGATGTCGATCTTCGGCGGCATCGGCCGCCCTAGATCTCGTGGCCGAGTGAGCCGGCCAAGGTCCGCACCAGGTCCCGAGCGGCGTCCGGGATCACCGTGCCCGGCGGGAAGACCGCCGCCGCACCCGCGTCGCGCAGCGCCTGGACGTCCTGCGGCGGGATCACACCGCCGACCACGATCATGATGTCCTCGCGCCCCTCGGCCGCCAGCTCCTCGCGCAGCGCCGGCACCAGCGTCAGATGACCCGCGGCCAGCGACGAGACACCGACGATGTGGACGTCCGCCTCCACAGCCTGGCGGGCCACCTCCGCCGGCGTCTGGAACAGCGGGCCGACGTCGACGTCGAAACCGAGGTCGGCGAAGGCGGTGGCGATGACCTTCTGGCCGCGGTCGTGGCCGTCCTGGCCCATCTTGGCGACCAGGATGCGCGGCCGCCGGCCCTCCGCCTGCTCGAACTCCTCGACCAGGGCGCGGGTTCCGTCCACCGCGGGTGACATGCCGGCCTCGTTCCTGTACACACCGGAGATCGTACGGATCTGACCGGAGTGCCGGCCGTACACCTTCTCCAGGGCGTCGGAGATCTCTCCGACGGTCGCCATGGCCCGGGCCGCGTCCACCGCCAGCGCCAGCAGATTGCCCTCCAGACCACCTCCCTGCCCCGGACCGGCCTCGGCCGCCGCGGTCAGGGCGCGCAGCGCGTCCTGGCAGGCGCTCTCGTCGCGCTCCGCGCGCAGCCGCCGCAGCTTCTCGACCTGCTGGGTGCGCACCTGGGAGTTGTCGACCTTGAGTACCTCGATCTGCTCGTCGCTCTCCACGCGGTACTTGTTGACGCCGATCACCGGCTGTCGGCCGGAGTCGATACGGGCCTGGGTGCGGGCCGCGGCCTCCTCCACGCGGAGCTTGGGGATGCCGGCGTCGATGGCCTTCGCCATGCCTCCCGCGGCCTCCACCTCCTCGATGTGCTGCCAGGCGCGCCGGGCGAGGTCGTGCGTGAGCTTCTCCACGTACGCGCTGCCGCCCCACGGGTCGATGACCCGGCAGGTGCCCGACTCCTGCTGCAGCAGGAGTTGGGTGTTGCGGGCGATCCGGGCGGAGAAGTCGGTCGGCAGGGCCAGCGCCTCGTCGAGGGCGTTGGTGTGCAGCGACTGGGTGTGTCCCTGGGTCGCGGCCATCGCCTCGACACAGGTGCGGGTGACGTTGTTGAAGACGTCCTGCGCCGTCAGCGACCAGCCGGAGGTCTGCGAATGGGTGCGCAGCGACAGCGACTTGGGGTTCTTCGGATCGAACGTCTTCACCAGCTTCGCCCACAGCAGCCGCGCCGCGCGCAGCTTGGCGACCTCCATGAAGAAGTTCATGCCGATCGCCCAGAAGAACGACAGCCGGGGCGCGAAAGCGTCCACGTCCATGCCCGCGGCGATCCCCGCCCGCAGGTACTCCATGCCGTCGGCGAGGGTGTACGCGAGCTCCAGGTCGGCGGTGGCTCCTGCTTCCTGGATGTGGTAGCCGGAGATGGAGATGGAGTTGTAGCGGGGCATCTTCTGCGACGTGTACGCGAAGATGTCCGAGATGATCCGCATCGAGGGGCCGGGCGGATAGATGTAGGTGTTGCGGACCATGAACTCCTTGAGGATGTCGTTCTGGATGGTCCCCGCCAGCTTCTCGGGCGGTACGCCCTGCTCCTCCGCGGCCACGATGTACAGCGCGAGGACCGGCAGGACCGCGCCGTTCATCGTCATCGACACGCTCATACGGTCCAGCGGGATGCCGTCGAACAGCTGCCGCATGTCGTAGATCGAGTCGATCGCCACACCGGCCATGCCGACGTCGCCGGTCACCCGAGGGTGGTCGCTGTCGTATCCGCGGTGCGTCGGCAGGTCGAAGGCGACCGACAGACCCTTCTGGCCGGCCGCGAGATTGCGCCGGTAGAAGGCGTTGGACTCCTCGGCCGTGGAGAAACCCGCGTACTGACGGATGGTCCACGGCTGGTTGACGTACATCGTGGGGTACGGGCCGCGCAGATACGGCGCTACGCCCGGATAGGTACCGAGGAAGTCGACGTCCGCCAGATCGCGGTCCGTGTACAGGGGCTTGACCGGAATGCCTTCCGGCGTCTCCCACGCCAGCTCGCCGGCGTCCTTGCCGGTGGCCGTCTCGACGGCCGCCTGCCACTGCTCCTCATCGGCCGTGCCCGCGGCTGCGGGCCCCAGCTCGATACCCGTGAAGTCCGGGATGCCCATCACGCCACTCCGATCCGGTCGAGGGCCGTGGCCAGCACGGCGACCGCGTCGCCGCCCGCGACGACGAAGTCGTCGACGCCGGCCCTCTCGTACGTCTCACGCTGTTCGCCGGGCCGCCCGGCGAGGAGCACCCGCAGTGCGCCCGCGGCCTTCAGGGCCTCGGCCACCGCTCCGGCCTGCTCCGCGTAGAGCGCGTCGCTGGAGCAGATGCACGCCACGGACGCGCCGCTGGCGGCGAACGCCGCCGCGGCGGAGGCCGCGTCGACGGTCACCGGGTCGTGGACGGGTTCGATGCCGCCGGCCTGGAAGAGGTTGGCGGCGAAACCCGCCCGCGCGGTGTGCGCCGATGCCGGGCCGAGCGCCGCGAGAAACACCTTGGGCCGTGCCCCGGTCGCTGTCAGATGCGCGTCCGAACGAGCCCGCAGCGTCTCGAACGCCTCGTCACGGCGGACCACAGGCAGTCCGCCGCCGGGCCGTCGCGGAGCCGGATCGCGCTGCACCGCCGGCTGCCCGAGCAACGGGAACTCGCTGACTCCGGTGACCGGTTCGCGGCGCGTGGCCAGCTTCCGGCTGCGGCTCGCCCAAGCGGCGCCGATGCGCTCTCCGACCAGCCCGCTGCTCAGCGCGGCGGCCTGGCCGCCGGACGCCTCGATTTCCTGGAACCACGCCCAGGCCGCCTGCGCCAGTTCGTCCGTGAGCTGTTCGACGTACCAGGAGCCGCCCGCCGGGTCCACGACCCGGCCCAGGTGCGACTCCTCCAGCAGGATCGTGGAGGTGTTGCGGGCGATCCGGCGCGCGAAGGCGTCCGGGAGGCCCAGCGCGTGGTCGAACGGGAGCACCGTCACCGCGTCGGCGCCGCCCACCCCCGCGGCGAGCGATGCGACCGTCGTACGCAGCATGTTCACCCACGGGTCGCGCCGGGTCATCATCACGGAGGAGGTCACGGCGTGCTGCCGCTGCGCTCCGGCACCGCCGGTCACCCCGCACACCTCGGCCACCCGGGCCCACAGCCGGCGGGCCGCGCGCAGCTTGGCGATCGTCAGGAACTGGTCCGCGGTGGCTGCGTACCGGAACTCCAGCTGACCGCAGGCCGCTTGCGCGTCCAGGCCGGCTCCCGTCAGGTCACGCAGCCAGGCGACGCCGGTGGCCAAGGAGCACCCCAGCTCCTGGGCGGCCGTCGCACCCGCCTCGTGGTACGGCAGCGCGTCGACCGTCACCGCCCGCAGGCCCGGACGAGTGCTGTGGCACAGGGTGGCGAGCTCGGCTGCCGCGGCCGTTTGCTCGTCGAGCCCGTCATAACGGCCGGTGCGCGCGGCATGGCCCAACGGGTCGGCGCCGAGGTTGCCGAGCGCCGCCCCCGGGGCCACGCCCCTCTTCTCGTACAGCGCGAGCAACTCCCGGGCCGCCGCCTCGAAGGCACTGCCCGCGTCGAGCACCACAGGAGCCAGGTCAAGATAGACGCCCTCGAGCGCCGCGCCGAGACCGTCGAGAGGCACACCGGACTCGCCGACCGCCAGCCACACTGACGCGGCGCCGTTCTCGAGGTCGGTCAGGACCGCCTCGTTGGTACGGGCCGGATCAGGCCTTTCGTGGCGCTGGCGTACATCCCAGCCGGCGAGCGAAGCGCCCTGGGGCCTGCCGCCGCGGGTGAACGGGGCGAAGCCGGGGAAACCGGACGCGTCCGCACCGCCGTGGGGCGTGCCGGGGGAGGTGTAGAGAGGACGGGTGGTGATCCCGTCCTCCAGAGCCGTGGACAGCGCGTCCTCGGCCGCCGTGCCCGTCACGTCCTTGCCTGCCTTGCGCAGCACGCCTTCGACCAGGCGCTGCCACTGCTCATGGGTCGCATCCGGGAACTCGGCGGCCAGTGAGAACCCGTCATCGGGGAGGACCGTCATGCTCCGGATGTTAGGACAGACACCCAGAGTCACAGCAGTGCCGACGGCTGTGACCTTGCACTCCCCGGCCCGCTCTTGATCGATTGCGCGCCGTGCCCTATCCGGACGGCCCGTCTCGCGTCCACCGTCGGGCGGCCCATGCATGGCGTTACCTGGGGCGGGTACCCGCAACCCGACCAGGACGGCATCGAAGAAGCCGACGACCAGAGAAAAGGGTGAGTCAAATGGGTCTGGGTGGTTGCATCATCCTGATCGCGGCCGGAGCGATCCTCACGTTCGCCACCGACTGGGAGGTGAAGGGCGCCAACCTCGACGTGATCGGCCTGATCCTGATGGCCGTCGGCATCATCGGAGTCGCCACCTTCACCAGCATCGCCCGGCGTCGGCGCGTGGTCGTGCCGCCGACGACTCCCGTGGTCGAGGACCGGCCGAACCACCGTACGTACGAGTAGAGACGCACCGCACGAACGAGCAGGGCGGCCCGTCCCGGCCAGGCGCGCGCAGTGTTTGGCGGCCCAGCTCAGGGGCACCCGGATGCCGCTCGCCGTACACACCCCCGTTCGCGAACGGAGCCAACCGTGAGCCGTTCCCGTGTTGTAGTCGTCGGAGCCGGGTTCGCCGGATTCCACGCCGCCCGCACGCTCGTGCGGACCCTGCGCGGCCAGGCCGAGGTGGTCCTGCTCAACCCGACCGACTACTTCCTCTATCTGCCGCTGCTCCCGCAGGTAGCGGCGGGCATCCTCGAACCGCGCCGTGTGACGGTCTCGCTCCCCGGCACCCTTCCTCAGGCCCGTCTGGTCCTCGGCACGGCCACCGTGGTCGATCTCGCCGAACGGCACGTCCACTACGAGGGGCCGGAGGGCGAAAGCGGCCGGCTCGACTACGACCGGCTCGTGCTCGCCGTCGGCAGCGTCAACAAACTGCTTCCGGTGCCCGGCATCGCCGAGCACGCGCACGGCTTCCGCGGCCTGCCGGAAGCCCTCTACCTGCGCGACCACGTCACCCGGCAGATGGAGCTCGCCCTCGTGGCGGACAGCGCGGAAGAGCGTGCCGCCCGCCGCACCTTCGTCGTCGTCGGCGCCGGATACACCGGCACCGAAGTGGCGGCCCACGGCGCCATGTTCACCCGGGCGCTCGCGGACCGGCAGCGCGCCGGGAACAGGGACGGCCGGCCGCGCTGGGTGCTGGTGGACATCGCGGACCGGGTGCTGCCCGAACTCGACCGCAGGCTCTCGGACACCGCGGACCGGGTACTGCGCGAACGCGGCGTCGAGATCCGCACCAAAACGTCCGTCAAGGAAGCCACCGCGAACGGAGCGCTCCTCGACGACGGCGACGACATCGCCACCCGCACCCTGGTCTGGTGCGTCGGCGTACGCCCCGACCCGCTGGTCTCCGACATCGGGCTGCCCGTCGAACGCGGCCGGCTGGTCGTCGACTCCGCGCTCACCGTGCCCGGTCACCCCGAGGTGTTCGCCTGCGGGGACGCCGCCGCGGTCCCCGACGTCACCCGCCCCGGCGAGTACACACCCATGACAGCTCAACACGCCACCCGTCAGGGCAGGACGGCCGGCCACAACGTCGCCGCCTCCCTCGGCCGGGGCGCCCGGCGCGCCTACGTCCACCACGACCTGGGTTTCGCCGTGGACCTCGGCGGCGTCAAGGCCGCCGCCAACCCCCTCGGGGTGGCGCTCCCCGGCCCGCTCGCCGGGGCCGTCACCCGCGCCTACCACCTTGCCGCGATGCCCGGCAACCGGGTGCGCGTCGCCGCCGACTGGGCCCTGGACGCCGTACTGCCCCGCCAGGCGGTCCAACTGGGCCTTGTGCGTTCCGGATCGGTCCCGCTCGACACCGCCTCGCCGGAACTGGCGCGGTTCGCGGGCGCCCCCTCCAAGGAGCAGTGAAATGCAGGACGAACAACTTGCAGAGCTGGCACAGCAGTTGCGCGTGGACGCCGTACGCGCCGCCGACGCCGCAGGTTCCGGCCACCCGACGTCCTCCATGTCCGCGGCCGAACTCGGGGCCGTCCTTCTGGCCCGTCATCTGCGCTACGACTTCAGCCGCCCGGAGCACCCCGGCAACGACCGGCTCGTACTCTCCAAGGGCCACGCCTCGCCGCTGCTGTACGCCTTGTACCGGGCCGCGGGGGCGATCGACGACGAGGAACTGCTCACCTTCCGCCAACACGGCAGCCGCCTCGAAGGGCACCCCACTCCGCGACTGCCCTGGGTGGACGTCGCCACCGGCTCACTGGGTCAGGGGCTCCCTGTCGGTGTCGGCATGGCACTCGCGGGCAAGAGGCTGGACCAGATCCCGTACCGCGTCTGGGTGTTGTCCGGTGACAGCGAGATGGCGGAAGGGTCGGTGTGGGAGGCCGTCGAGCACGCCGCCTTCGAGCGGCTGGACAACCTGACGCTGATCATCGATGTGAACCGGCTCGGCCAGCGCGGTCCCACCCGCTTCGGCTGGGATCTCGACGCGTACGCCCGCCGGCTCCAGGCCTTCGGCTGGCACACCGTCGAGATCGATGGACACGACGTCAGGGCCGTCGACGACGCCCTGTCCGAGGCGGCGGCCACCGTGGGCCGGCCCACCGCCGTCATCGCCCGCACCGAGAAGGGCCGTGGAGTGAGCGCGGTCCAGGACCAGGAAGGCAAGCACGGCAAGCCGTTGCCCGACGCCCAAGAAGCGATCGAGGAACTCGGCGGCGTACGCACCACCACCGTCGAGGTCCAGCCGCCACCCCAGGCCCGCGTCCTGCACGCCCGCACCGCCGGGCTCACCCTGCCCGTGTACGAGGTCGGCGACGAGGTCGCCACCCGCACCGCGTACGGCCAGGCCCTCGTCGCCCTGGGCTCCGCACGCACCGACGTCGTGGCACTCGACGCCGAAGTGGGCGACTCCACACGCACCGAGTACTTCGCCAAGGAGCACCCCGGCCGCCACTTCCAGTGCTACATCGCCGAACAGCAGCTTGTCGCCGCGGCCGTGGGCATGTCCGCCAGGGGCTATGTTCCCTTCGCCGCGACGTTCGCCGCCTTCCTGACCCGCGCCCACGACTTCGTGCGCATGGCGGCCGTCAGCCGCGCCTCCATCAACCTCGTCGGCTCCCACGCGGGGGTCGCCATCGGCCAGGACGGGCCCTCCCAGATGGGCCTGGAGGACCTCGCCATGTTCCGCTCGGTGCCCGGCAGCACCGTCCTCTACCCGTGCGACGCCCACCAGACGGCCCGGCTCGTCGCGGCCATGGCGGACCTGCCCAACGTGAGCTACCTGCGCACCAGCCGCGCCGACATGCCGGTGCTCTACGGGCCGGACGAGGACTTCCCGGTGGGCGGCTCCAAGGTGCTGCGCTCCTCCCACCGCGACCGGGTCTGCGTCGTGGCCGCCGGTGTGACCGTGCACGAGTCGCTCGCCGCCGCGGCTCTGTTGGAGCGCGAGGGCATCTCGGTGCGCGTCGTCGACCTCTACTCCGTCAAGCCCGTCGACAGCGGGACGCTGCAGAGCGCCGCAGACGACACCGGCTGCCTGCTGACGGTCGAGGACCACCGCCCGGAGGGCGGCATCGGCGACGCCGTGGCCGAGGCGTTCTCCGACGGGCAGCCCATGCCCAGGCTGGTACGGCTGGGGGTACGGAACGTGCCGGCGTCGGCAAAGCCCGAGGAACAGCTCCACGCGTCCGGTATCGACGCCGAGTCGATCGCGGCGGCGGTGCGCCTGCTCGTCGCGGAAGCGATGGTGCGCCCGTGACAGAGAGCAGGACGCACAGTGTGCGGGCCGGCGGACGAACGGTACGGATCAAGCGGCCCGACAAGGTGCTTTTCCCCGACGACGGGATCACCAAGGCCGACCTCGCCGACTACTACCGGGCGATCGCACCCCATATGCTGCCGCACCTGCGCGGCAGGCCGCTGATGCTGGAACGCCACCCCGACGGCATCGACGGCCCCCGCTTCATGCAGAAGAACACCCCGGACAACTACCCCGACTGGATACGCAGGGTGGAGGTCGCCAAGGCCGACGGCACCGTGAACCACACCGTCTGCGACACCACCGCCACCCTCCTGTACCTCGTCGACCAGGCGTGTATCACATTCCACCGCTGGCAGTCCCGAGTCGGCCGCCTGGAGCGGCCCGACCGGCTGGTCTTCGACCTCGACCCGACGGGCGACGACTTCGAGCCGGTGCGCCGGGCCGCGCGGCAGCTCGGCGACCTCCTGGACGAGCTCGAGCTGCCGTCCGTGCTGATGACCACCGGCTCCCGAGGGCTGCATGTGATCGTGCCACTCGCCGGCGACACGGACTTCGACAGAACCCGTGCCTTCGCGCAGGAGGTGGCGGAGACACTGGCCCGCCGGGATCCCGACCGGCTGACCACAGCGGCACGCAAACAGGCACGCGGGAACCGCCTCTACCTGGACGTGCAGCGCAACGGCTACGCCCAGACGGCGGTGACGCCCTACTCGGTGCGTGCCAGGCCCGGGGCGCCGGTGGCCACGCCGATCGGCTGGGAGCAACTGGAGGACCCGGAACTGGCCCCGGGGCGCTGGACGGTCGCCGACGCACTCGAACAGGCACGGAGCGACCCCTGGGGGGATGCGCTCGGCAGACGGCGGGCCGTGGGGCCGGCCGGCCGCCGACTCGCGGCTCTTCGATAGGAGGCTGCGACACAGACGTTCCGGCCGCCCTCCGCCGATCCGGCGCCGGAAAGAAGGGAGCCGCAGTGCCATGGACAGGAACAGGGGCAATGGCAAGGGAAAGGGCAATGGTGGACCCGGGCGCGACGAGACGGAAGACGAAAGGGCCGACCGGAGATGGGCCGACCTGATCCAGGAATTGCGCGTCGCCCAGACCGGAGTGCAGATCCTTTTCGGTTTCCTGCTGACCGTGGCTTTTCAGCCACGCTTCGTCGAACTGTCGCAGACAGACCAGACCATCTACTCCGTGACCGTCGTGCTCGGGGCGGCGACCACAGGAGTGCTGATCGGCCCCGTGGCGTTCCACCGGATGCTCACCGGCCGCCGGCTCAAACCGCAGACGGTCTCCTGGGCGTCGCGGCTGACCGTCCTCGGACTGGTGCTGCTGCTGTGCACGATGGCGTTCGCCCTGCTGCTGATACTCCGAGTGGTCCTCGACGACACGATCGCGCTCTGGCTGGTCATCGCCATGGTGGTGTGGTTCGTGGTGTGCTGGTTCGTTCTGCCCGCGTGGACCCGCGCCACACGACGCGGGCCCTGATTGACGCGTTTTCAGCCGCCGCGTCTGTGCGTCGGTTGGGGCGATTGCGGAGCCATGAGGCCCTGGCGGTACTGTGCGCGCACCGCCAGAGGAATGGCGCGGCAATCGTGGAGGACTCAGTGACAGAAATCAGAAGATCGTGGCGGCGCACGGGAGCGTTCATAGCCGTCGCTTCGGCCGGCGCGCTCGGCGTCGGCCTTTCCGCCGCACCGGCGATCGCGCACACGCCGGTGTGGTCGGTGACCTGCGACGAGGTCAGCGTCGACCTGACCGCGTACAGCCCCACCAAGGACAACACCGTGACGATCACGGTGGACGGCAAGGACCTGCTGCCGGCCAAGACGTTCAAGGGCGAATTCCACGACAAGCTCGACCTTCCCGAGCACAGCGAGGAAGTCACCGTCCGTCTGATCGTCAAGGCCGGGGACGACGACAAGTTCTCGCGCGACGAGACGAAGACCGCTCCGGTGTGCGAGGACGACAGCACGCCGAGCCCCTCGCCGTCGACGACGCCCCCCTCGCCGACGCCGAGCGAGTCCTCGCCCGCGCCCAGCGCCACGCCGAGCACCAGCGCGCCCGCCACGAGCGCCCCCGCGACGCCCTCGGCCCAGCCGAGCACCGACGCGCCGGGCGGCGGCCTGGCCGAGACCGGTGGCTCCAGCGCCACCCCGCTGATCGCGGGTGCGGCCGCACTGGTCATCGTCGCCGGCGGTGGCATCATGTGGGCCGCGCGCAAGCGCCGCAGCGCCCAGCACTGATGTGACACGGGGCGGGCGGGTCGTGACGGCCCGCCCGCCCTTTCGTGCTCCCGGTACCCTTTGTGTTCCCGGCGCCTTTGTGTTCCCGGCGGCTCCGACGCCGGGTGGGCCCACCGCGTCAGGCGGCGGCCGGCGTGTAGTGAGCCGCCCCGTTGCCCTCCACGATCACGCTCGTGCGGCCGTCGACCCCGACCGGCACATCCCCGGCGACCGTCACCCGGTGCAGCAGCCGCGGCAGGTCGCCGTAGTCGTCGGGTGCGTAGTGCTGGGTGATGCGGTTGTCGAACAGGACCAGGTCCCCCGGCGCCCAGGTCCAGCGCACCACGTTCTCCGGGCGGGTCACGTACGACTGGAGGATCCGCAGGATGTCCCGGGATTAGCCCCCGTTCGCCCGACTCCGGATGGACCCGCACCACGGGGTGCTCGGTGCGGTACTTCGTGGAGAAGGCCGCCGAGCACCGGCGTCGCTTTGCCCGGTCCAGGCCCGGTCCGGTGACCGGCTTGCCGTCGAGCAGGATCTCGTCCGCGGTCGGGCGGGACAGGCCGCCGAGCAGGTCCAGCAGCGTCGACTTGCCGCAGCCGCTCGGCCCGACGACCACGGTGAACTCCCCGGCGGCGATGTCGAGGTCGATGCTCTCCAGGGCCGTGGTGTCCGAGCGGCCGCGGCCGCCGGGGAAGGACTTCCCCACGCCCCGGAAGCTGATCTTCGGGTTGATGTCCCGGGTGGTCATGCGTCAGCGCCCCTTCGCGGCGCGCCCGCCGCCGTTGAATTCGTTGGTGTACAGCTCGTCGACGCTGACCTGCCGGGTCTTGATGTCGCCCCGGTCGGCGAGCCAGTCGGACCAGACGGACAATTCGTCGGCGGCGATACGGCCGCCGGGCGCGGCGACGCCGAACGACTGCCAGTACCTGAGCGGGTCGGTGCTCTCGTTGCGGCCCCGCCGTTCGACGATCTCCGTCATGCGGGCCACCACCTCGTCGCGCGGGGTGGTGCGCGACCAGTCCAGGGCCTTGCCGACGCCGGTCACGAAGGTCCGTGCCGTCCGCGGGTTCTGTTCGAGGAAGCGCTGGGTGAAGACGTACGTGCCGGCGGCACTGAACGCGCCGCGCAGGTCGAAGTCGCTGAACAGCTTGCGCACCCCGCCGGTCTCGAGTGCCTTGTCGCGGAGAATGCCGCCGAGGACGGCCACGTCGATCTGTCCCCGCCGCAGCGTCTGTTCGGTGTTGACGGGAGGGACGACGATGCGTTCGACCCGTTCCGCCTCCGCCCGGCTCAGCCCGTGCTTCTCGAGATAGATGTCGAGCATCGCCTCGTGGTGCGCGCCCAGGGTGTTCATGCCGACCTTCTTGCCGATGAGGTCGCGCGGTGAGCGCAGAGGGCTGGTCCGTGTGACCTAGAAGCCGCTGTAGGCGGCCTTGTCGGAGCCGTAGTAGCTGATGACGGCCTTGATGGGCGCGTTGCGGGCGGCGAGTTTGACGACGGCTCCGTTGAAGGCGCCGCCGAAGTCGATCTGTCCGGAGGCGGCGGACTGGATGTCCTGCGGACCGCTGGTCGTGTTGCCCACCCACTCCAGCGTCAGTTCCTCCAAATAACCCAGCTCGGCGGCGAGTTCGGCCGGGGTGACCTGACCGGCCCAGCCCTGGTAGCGCAGCGTCGTGGTGTTCCGTGTGCCGCTTCCGCTCGCCGTGCCGCAGCCGGCGACCGCCAGTGCGGAAAGGCCGGAGAGCGCGAGAAAACCGCGTCGGGATATGTGGTGCACGTCGAATTCCTTCAATGGCTGCGCAAGGACCGCAAACCGCAGAGGCGATGCAATCCGAGCAGGGGGCAGTAATTCGGGGGAACGGGAAAGGTGAAGGGGGCAGGAACGGGTGAACCGGAATCCTGCTCGGTGTAGGCGCGCCGCCGCGAAGGCGTACCCGCCCCGCTCCCGGCCCGAGCGCCCGACGGCCCTATGGGCGGCGGGTGTCGGCCCTGTTCAGGGCTGGGTGTGTACGGGGAGAGGAGTCAGCGGTGCGCGCGCTTCAGCAGCCGGCGGCACAAAGTGCGCTGGCGTGACGTCGCAGATCGACGTGCAGACGCGATACGAGAATCTCGGCTTGACTCACGAAAGAGAGACTGTCAGCCAATTCCGGCCGCGTCAATCTCCGATGGGACAACGTCTCGCATCGTGAATTGTTTCAGATTTCTTGCGCCGAACGGCGGGGCGGCACGAGCAGTCGGCGTGGTGACAACGGAGTCGGGAGGCAGGTCACGCCGGGCTGATCGGGACGTCACCTGTTCCTCCGTCCTTCACTCCGACCCTCTGGCGCGATGCTCCCGGCCCGGCGATGCTGTCCGCCGACAGCGCTTACTACGTGCTCAACCAGCCATCCTTCAGGAGAACTTGTGGGCCTTGGCAGAGCAAGACACACCGTCGTGCTGGTCGCGGCGCTCTCCGCACTCACTGCAGGGGCCACCGCCCCCGCAGTCGCCGATCCCCAACCTGTCCCGCCGCCGCGGAAGTCCGCCGAGATACTGCGGCCCATCGTCCCGCCGCCCGCCAGTGGCTCCGGCAGCGGCCAGGCCGCCGTGGCAGACCCGGACGGCATCGAGACCGGCAGAAGCTCCCGGCCGATAGCCCCCGGCGTCCTGCTCACCTCGTACGACCGGCTCGAAGCCGACAAGTGGCTGCGTGTCGACACGCTCGCCGTCGACCTCGGCGGCAGCGGGACACAGGCCGACTACCTGTCGTCCGGCAAGGTCGCCGAACGGCGCAGCGTTTCCGAACTCGCCGCCCACCACGACGCGGGCGAGGGCCGGCGCACCGTCGCCGCCGTCAACGCCGACTTCTTCGACATCAACCAGACAGGCGCGCCGCTGGGACCCGGCATCAAGGACGGCGCCGTCACCCACTCGCCCGCCCCCGGCGCAGGGCGCGCCGTGGGAATCGGCCCCGACGGGGCGGGCCGCGTCCTGCAGTTGTACTTCGACGGCACACTCACCGTCCCCGGCGGGCAGCACGTTCTCGGCGCGTACAACGCCGCCAACGTCCCCGCGGGCGGCATCGGCGCCTACACCTCGGCCTGGGGCGAGGCCGATCGGGCCCTCACCGTCGACGCCGCGACGCCCGTCGCGGAGGCCGTCGTGCGCGACGGCAAGGTCGTCACGGTGCTCGAGGGGCCCGGTGCCGGCCCCATCGAGGCGGACACCACCGTGCTCGTCGGGCGTGAGGCAGGGGCGGCCGTCCTCGCGGCGCTGCGGCCCGGCGACCCGGTCGAGATGGCGTACCGGCCCCGTACGAACGGCGGGCCGGTGCCGCGCACGGCCGTCGGCGGCCGTGAACTCCTCGTCGTCGACGGCGTCGCACAGAACCACGACGGCACCGGCAACAACGCCGCCGCGCCGCGCACCGCTGTCGGATTCTCCGAGGACGGCCGCGCGATGCAGATCATCACCGTCGACGGCCGGCAGGCCGACAGCGGCGGAGTCAGCCTCACCGAGCTCGGCCTGATGATGAAGAAGGCCGGCGCACACAACGCCCTCAACCTCGACGGCGGCGGCTCCTCGACCCTTGTCGCCCGCGAACCGGGCAGCGACACACTCCAGGTGGAGAACAGCCCCTCCGACGGCAGCGAACGGGAGGTCCCCAACGGCCTCGCCCTGACCGCTCCCGACGGCAGCGGCAAGCTGCGCGGCTACTGGGTCGAGACCCAGGTGCCGGCGGTGGACGCGCCCACGGCCGACCCTGTCAAGGGAGGTCACCCGGAACGGGTGTTCCCCGGCCTGACCCGCCGGCTGACGGCCGCGGGGTACGACGAGACATACGGTCCCGCCGCCGGAGACCCGCGCTGGCGCTCCCTGCGTCCCTCCGTGGGCAACGTCGACCCCGACGGCGTATTCCGGGCGCGGCGCAGCGGCATCACCGACATCCGTGCCGAGCGGGCCGGCGCCCACGGCGGCATCCGGCTCACCGTGCTCGACGACCTGGCCCGCATCGAGCCGACCACCCGCCGCGTCTCACTCGCCGACCCGGACGCCGTCGGCAGCTTCGGCATCCTCGGCCTCGACGCCCAGGGCAACAGCGCGCCGATCGAGCCCGGTGACCTCCAACTCACCTACGATCAGGCTCTGTTCGACATCCACGACGACGGCCGCGGCTCGTTCACCGTCACCGCGCGCACCGGAGGAAGCACGGCCGGCCGGATCACCGCGACCGCCGCAGGTGTGACCACGACCCTCGCCGTGAGCGTCGGCCTCGCCGAACAGGCGGTGACGGGATTCGACGACGCGGCTGCCTGGACCTTCAGCCAAGCCCGCGCGAGCGGCTCCGTCGCAAGGACCCCGGACGGACACAACGGCGCAGGCCTTCAACTCACCTACGACTTCACGCAGTCGACCGCGACCAGGGCCGCGTACGTCAACCCGCCGCAGCGGATCGCCGTCGACGGGCAGCCGCAGTCCTTCACGATCTGGATCAAGGGTGACGGCAACGGAGCCTGGCCCACCCTGCACCTCAAGGACGCTGCCGGTTCCGACCAGTTGCTGCGCGGTCCGTACATCACCTGGACCGGCTGGCAGCAGGTGAAGTTCCCTGTGCCGCAAGGTGCGGCGACGCCGCTGTCCGTCCACCGGTTCTATCTCGCGGAGACCGCCGCG
Source organism: Streptomyces sp. NPDC096176 (assembly GCF_044763255.1). Classification (NCBI taxonomy): domain Bacteria; kingdom Bacillati; phylum Actinomycetota; class Actinomycetes; order Kitasatosporales; family Streptomycetaceae; genus Streptomyces; species Streptomyces sp. NPDC096176. The sequence continues at coordinate 581,049 of NZ_JBIWFV010000003.1, forward strand.
AACAGGCAGTACACCGGGCAGATCGTCATCGACGGCCTCGATGCGCAGGTGCCGCCCGCGGTCGACCTGCCGGAGCCGCCGGCCGTCGTCGACCCGCTCATCGACCCCGCGGCCACGACAGAGCGGCGGGACTGGCAGTTCGCCGTGATGTCCGACGCGCAGTTCGTCGCCCGGGCCCCCGACAGCCCGATCGTCGCGCAGGCCCGGCGGACGCTCCGGGAGATCAAAGCGGCGCGGCCCGACTTCCTCGTCGTCAACGGCGATCTCGTCGACGAGGGCTCACCCGCCGACCTGGCGTTCGCACGCCGTGTGCTGACCGAGGAGCTCGGGGACGAACTGCCCTGGTACTACGTGCCGGGCAACCACGAGGTGATGGGCGGGAAGATCGACAACTTCGTCGCCGAATTCGGCCCCGCGCACCGTACGTTCGACCACCGCGGCACCCGGTTCCTCACCCTCGACACGTCCAGCCTGAGCCTCCGCGGAGGCGGCCTCGCCCAGATCATGCAACTCCGTGCACAGCTCGATTCGGCGGCCGGCGACCCCCGGATCGGCTCCGTCATGGTGATCGAGCACGTCCCGCCGCGGGACCCCACCGTCCAGCAGGGCAGCCGGCTCGGAGACCGGAAGGAGGCGGCACTGCTCGAGGACTGGCTCGCGGAGTTCCGCCGCACGACGGGCAAGGGCGCGGGGATGATCGGCAGCCACGTCGGCGTCTTCCATGCCGCCCACGTGGACGGCGTGCCGTACCTCGTCAACGGCAACTCGGGCAAGGCCCCGGCCGGGCCGGCCGGCGAGGGCGGCTTCACCGGCTGGTCGCTCGTCGGCATCGACGGCATCTCGCACGCCGAGCAGGCGGTCGCCCGCCGGGCGCCGTGGGAGGCACGGCCCGACTGGCTCTCCGTCCAGACCCGCTCGCACGTCGACACACTCCTGCTGGACGCACCCGTCGTCCTGCGGCCGGGCGAGACCGGCGATGCGCAGGCGACCGTCGTCCAGGGCACGCGACGAGTACCGGTGGCCTTCCCCGTCAGCGCGGACTGGACAGGCTCGCCGAATCTCCACATCGGCCCGGCGGACTCCGCGCGAGGCCGCCACGCCGCGGCCTTCGACCCGGCCACGGGCCGCGTCACCGCGCTGCGCGCGGGCACCTTCACCCTGGCGGTGACGGTCAACGGCACGACGACGGAGGTGCGCACGAACGTGGTGACGGCCCGCGACCGGGCGGCCTGAGGCCGGGAACCGTCAGGGAAGGCGCGCGCCCCTTCCCTGACGGGGCCGGGCCCCGGATCCCTCGCCCGGAACCACCACCGGGCAGGGCAACGGGCAGGGCCCCACCGTCGTCGTGCGGGATATGCCCGCAGCGGGCAGCCTTGGTCGTGAGCTGTGCGGAGGAGGTGGGCCCATGTCCGAGGAGGTCGCCTCCGGGTCCGCGGCGTCGGACGGAGGGGGCGAGGGCTCCCATCCCCTCCTTTCGCTCGCGCTCGCCGGGATGATGGACGACGTCCAGGCCCACTCCGGCGCCGTGTATCTGCTGTCGGACCCTGCAGGTGCTCGAGATGGCCGTCATGGCCGGCCTGCCCCGTGCCTTCGCGGCACCCTGGGAGCGCGTCGCGCTCACCTCGCGCCTCCCGTCGCCGAGGCCGTCCGTGAGCGGCGGTTCGTCTGGGTGCCCGGAGAGGACGACATGGCCCGGCGGTACCCCCGTGTCTCCGTCGTGCTGCCCTACCGCTTCGCGCTCGCCGCGCTGCCCGTGGCAACGGCGGACAGGGTGTACGGCGCCGTCTTCGTCACGTGGCCCGCGTCGCACCCGCCGGAGATCTCGGCCGGAGATCTCGGCCGGGGAGCGGGCCCACCTGATCGCGGCCCGCGACCGCCTCGCCCTGCGGCTCCAGCGGGCCGGCGAGAGGGCAATGACATCGTTCACGAGCCCGACTTCCTCGGCTCGGCGCCGATGGCGGGCGCCCGCGGCGCCGCCGAGGCCGTGGAGATGGTGGCCCGTGTCCCCGACGGCATGTGCGCGCTGGACGTCGACGGCCGTGTCACCTTCGCCAACACGGCCATGGCGGAACTGGTCGGCGCACAGGTGACCGAGCTGCTGGGCAGCACCCTGTGGACCACGCTGCCCTGGCTGAACGACCCGGTCTACGAGGACCGCTACCGCGCGGCCATGCTGAGCCAGCACAGCACGTCCTTCGTGGCGCTGCGCCCGCCGCAGGACTGGCTGTTGTTCCGGCTGCATCCCAGCAGGAGCGGTATCAGTGTCCAGGTCACCCCGGCCGACCGTACGGCGCGGGACGCGCCACTCGGGGGTCCGCGGGACGTGCCGGTGGTCGGTGACCCCCGGAGCCGGCCCGCCCGGTTGGTGGCCATCTCCCACCTGCTCAATCTGGCGAGCGCCCTGACGGAGGCCGTGGAGGTCTCCGACGTCGTCGAGCTGGTCGCCGACGAGATCATGCCCGCCGCCGGGAGCAGCACTCTGGTCATGCTGAGGCCCGACGTTCGGGCGGCTGCGCGTCCTGGGCCAGCGAGGCTACGAAGATCCGAGGGTCGTCGAACAATTCGACGGCATACTGCTGACCGCCCGAACGCCCGGTGCGCATGCGCTGGCGACCGGTGTTCCGTCGTTCTTCGAGTCGCGAGAGCAACTGGAGCGCCTGTATCCGGCGCGTGCCGCCACGCCGGACGGCATGGCCGCCTGGGCGTATCTGCCGCTGATCGCCTCCGGGCGCCCCGTCGGCACCTGCGTCCTCGGCTACGCGCAGCCGCACAGGTTCAGCACCGACGAGCGGGCCGTGCTCACCGGTCTCGGCGGGCTGATCGTTCAGGCCTTGGAGCGCGCCCGCCTCTACGACACGAAGCACCGTCTCGCCCACGGCCTGCAGGCCGCGCTGTTGCCGCACTCGCTGCCGAAGCTGCCCGGGCTCGAGGTCGCCGCACGCTATCTGGCGGGAACGCAGGGCATGGACATCGGCGGCGACTTCTACGACCTGATGCGCGGCAGCGCCGAAGGAGACCTGTTCCGCGGGGCGGTGCACGCGGAGGCGGCCGCTGTCATCGGCGACGTACAGGGCCACAATGCCGCCGCCGCCGGCCTGATGGGGCAGGTACGCACCGCGGTGCGGGCGTACACCGCGGTCGGGCAGCCGCCCGGCAGGGTTCTGGCGAGTACCAACCGGCTGCTCATCGACCTCGACGCCGAACTGCTGGCCAGCTGTGTCTACCTGCATCTGGACCTGCCCCACCACCGTGCCCTGCTCGCCCGAGCGGGTCACCCGCAACCGCTGTTGCGCGATCCGGGTGGCCTGGTCCACGTCCTCGACCTCACGGGCGGCCCGCTGCTGGGCATCGATCGGTTGTCGTTCTATCCGACCACCGCGGTGCCGCTGCTGCCGGGGTCCGTGCTGGTGCTGTACACGGACGGGCTGATCGAGACGCCCGGCGCCGACATCGACGACGGGCTGGCCGAGCTGGCCGAGCGGCTTGAGCAGGGAGCCGATCAGCCGCTGGATGCGCTGGCGGACAGCCTGATCGGCGACCGTGCCGAGGCGCCCACCCGCGGCGACGACATCGCGCTGCTGCTGCTGCTCCGTCCCCGGCGATGACGGGGTGCCCCGGCCCGAGGCGCGCGGCACTGTGCTCCCGCCCAGCGGGCGGCGCTGTCAGCCGCCGAGGTTCCGCGCGGGGTACCGCCCTCTCGTAGCCGGGCGGCGCTGTCAGCCCTCGAGCGACAGGCCGCGCGCCGCCCCCGGCTCGCGGTCTTCGAACGGGGCGAAGTGCCGGGCCACCTCGGAGTCGGCGACGTCCGCGAGGGCGGCCGGCGACCAGCGCGGGCTGCGGTCCTTGTCGACGACCTGCGCGCGGATTCCCTCGACCAGGTCGTGCGAGGAGAGCGCCGCGCACGAGACGCGGAACTCCTGTTCCAGAACCGCCTCGAGCTCTCCCAGCGCCCTGGCGCGGCGGATCGCGGCGAGCGTCACCTTCACGGCGGTGGGGGAGCGCATGAGGATCGTCTCCGCCGCTTCCTTGGCGGCGGTTTCTCCGCAGGAGGACAGCCGCTCGACGATCTCCTCGGCCGAGTCGGCGGCGTAGCAGTGGTCGATCCAGTGGCGGTGTGCGGCCAGCTCCGCCTCGGGCGCCGCAGCCTCGTGGCGCCGTACCGCCTCGGCAGCGTCGACCGTGGCCAGGGACGCGGTGAGGTCGGCAAGCCGATCGGAGGGTACGAAGTGGTCGGCGAGCGAGAGCAGCAGCGCGTCGCCCGCCCCGACCGCTTCGCCGGTCAGCGCCAGGTGCGTGCCCAGTTCACCGGGTGCCCGTGCCAGCAGGTGTGTCCCGCCGACATCGGGGACGAAACCGATCCCGGTCTCCGGCATGGCGACGGCGGACCGTTCCGTCACGACCCGCACGCTGCCGTGGGCGGACACACCGACGCCGCCGCCCATCACGATGCCGTCCATCAGGGCCACGTACGGCTTGGTGCAGCGCGCGATACGGGCGTTGAGCCGGTATTCGTCCCGCCAGAAGTCCACCGACGCGCGCCCGCCGCCGCGGGCGTCGTCGTGGATGGCTCGGATGTCGCCGCCCGCGCACAGCCCGCGCTCGCCCGCGCCGGCGATGACCACGACGTTGATCGCCTCGTCGATTTCCCAGGCGTCGAGTGCGGCGTGGACGGCGCGCACCATCGGGTGCGTGAGGGCGTTGATGGCGCGGGGCCGGTTGAGCGTGATGTACCCAGCGTGTCCCTCGGTGTGCAGGAGTACGGAGTCGTCGCGCAACGGACCTGACTTCTCGCGCGGCAGGTCCGGGTCGTCGAGGGCCATCGCTTCGTCCTTCCGGTCTGGATCTTCCGGGTCCATCCTCGCTCACCCACAAGGAACGTTCGGATGCCCCCTTCCCGGCCGGTCCGACCAGTCGGTATGTTCACTGGAGAGCAGGCGAGCGGGACAGGCGACGGAGGTTTGCCGGACATGGCGGAGCAACCCATCACGATCGAAGGCCACTGCGACGAGCGCTTCTCGGCGGTCCGTGCCGCCTTCGAGGAGAACTTCCGTGAGCGAGGAGAGCTCGGTGCCGCCGTGACCGTCCTGGTCGACGGCGAGAAGGCCGTCGACCTGTGGGGCGGCTGGGCCGACGGCGAAAGAACCCGCCCCTGGGAGAGGGGCACGCTGGTCAACGTGTGGTCCACGACCAAGGGCCCGACCGCGCTCTGCGCCCACCTGCTCGCCGACCGCGGTCTCCTCGACCTGGACGCGCCGGTCGCCCGCTACTGGCCCGAGTTCGCGGCGGCCGGCAAGGAGGGCGTCCTCGTGCGCCATCTGCTGTCCCACAGGGCGGGCCTCGCCGGGCTGCGCGAGCCGCACTCGATCGAGGAGCTCTACGACTGGGAGCTGACCTGCGCACGGCTGGCGGCCACGGAACCGTGGTGGGAGCCGGGCGCCGGCTCCGGCTATCACGCGCTGACGTACGGGCATCTCGTCGGCGAGGTGGTACGCAGGGTCACCGGCCTGATGCCGGGAGACTTCCTGCGGCAGGAGATCACCGGGCCCCTCGGAATCGACTTCACCATCGGCCTGCCGGAGGAGGAGACACGGCGGGTTGCCGAGCTGGTGCATCCGCCCGCCGGCGAGCGCAGTGAACAGGCGGCGATCTATGCCCAGTTGGAGCCTGTAGCGCTCGCCGCCCTGACCAATCCGCCCGTCGGGGTGGGGGCTGCCAACTCGGCGGGCTGGCGGGCCGCTCAGATTCCCGCCGCGAACGGCCACGGCACGGCCCGCGCCGTTGCCGCGCTGTACGGAATCCTCGCAGGGTGCGGCGAGCTCGACGGCCACCGTGTTCTGACGCCGGCGGCGGCGGAGCGCGTGCGCGAGGGCCAGGGAGCCTGCCGTGACCTGGTGCTGGGGGCAGGTTTCGCACATGACACCGAGGTCGGCCTCGGGCTCTGGCTGAGCGGCAAGAACGGTTCGTACGGGCCCAATCCGAGGGCGTTCGGCCACGACGGCTTCGGGGGCTCGTGCGGGCTCGCCGATCCGGAGGCGGGCATCGCCATGGGGTACGTCATGAACCGCATGGGCCCGCACATCGCCGACGACCCGCGCAAGATGGCCCTCATCGACGCCGTGTACGCCTGCCGGTAGCCCACAGGGCCACGGCTCTTCCGGCACCCACCACGGCACGGCCCTTCCGGATTCTTGCAACACGTTCTACTGTGTGCGCCGCCGCACAGGGACGGACCGTGAGACGCCTGGAGGGGCCGTGCACCTTCAATACACGCCGCAGCAGGAGCAGTTGCGCGCCGAGCTCCGTGACTACTTCGCCGGGCTCGTCCCCGACAACGCCTACGCGAGATACGCCGAGGCTGCCGCCCGTAAGCGCTTCTACCGTGAGACGATCCGCCGGCTCGGCGCCGACGGCTGGCTCGGGGTCGGCTGGCCGCAGGAGTACGGCGGCCGGGGGCTCAGCCCCATGGAGCAGTTCATCTTCTTCGACGAGGCGGCACAGGCCGGAGTGCCGCTGCCGTTGATGGCGCTCAACACCGTCGGTCCGACGATCATGCGATTCGGCACCCACGAGCAGAAGGACTACTTCCTGCCGAAGATCCTTTCCGGCGAGATCGACTTCGCCATCGGCTACAGCGAGCCCGACGCCGGCACCGACCTCGCCGCCCTGCGCACGCGGGCCGTGCGGGACGGCGACAGCTACGTGGTCAACGGACAGAAGATCTGGACCACCAACGGCGACACCGCCGACTGGGTCTGGCTCGCCGTCCGTACCACCCCGGTGGAACCAGGCGTACCGCCACACAAGGGCATCACCATGCTTCTCGTGCCGACGTCCGACCCGGGCTACTCCTGCACCCTCATCAACACCCTCGCCTCCCACGACACCACCGCCTCCTACTACGAGAACGTGCGTGTCCCCGTCTCCCATCGCGTCGGCGAGGAGAACAAGGGCTGGCGGCTGATCACCAACCAGCTCAACCACGAGCGCGTCACCCTGGCCGCCCACGGCACGATGGCGATCCGCGCCCTGCGGGACGTCCAGCGCTGGGCCGCGGACACCAAGCTCGCGGACGGTCGCCGCGTCATCGACCTCGGCTGGGTACGCGGCCGGCTCGCCCGCACCCACACACGTCTCGAGGCGATGAAGTTGCTCAACTGGCAGATGGTGAACGCCGTGCAGAACGGCACCCTCACCCCGCAGGACGCCTCGGCCGTCAAGGTCTACGGCTCCGAGGCCCGACGGGACGCCTATGCCTGGCTCATGGAGGTCGTCGGCGCGGCGGGCCCCCTCAAAGAAGGCTCGGCAGGGACGGTCCTCGGCGGCGAACTCGAGCGCGGCTACCGCACCGCGGTGATCTTCACCTTCGGCGGCGGCAACAACGAGATCCAGCGCGAGATCATCTCGTGGATCGGGCTCGGGATGCCGCGGGTCCGACGCTGAGGGATGCGGGCCGAGGCTTCGCGTGCTCACTGCCCGCCGCGGATCTTGTCGAGTTCCTTCTCGAAGGCCTCCGTCTCCTCGATCAAATTCTCGCGCGCGTTCTCCTGCGTCTTGTCGCCCTGATCCTTGAACGCCTCGCTGAAATGCGGCTTGAGCTGGGTCCACCAGCCGTAGTCCAGCATCGCCCATGCCTGCGGGCACAGCGGAGCACGGGTCTTCGGCAGATAGCCCGCACCGACCAAGGGCCCGTGGAACTTCTTCGGGTCGCTTCCCTCGAGGTAGCACAGGAAGTTGAAGACCCGTTGCTGCGTGACCGGGTGATCGCTCGAGAGACCTTCCAGCGTCAACTTGCCTTCCTCGCGGGCGATCTCGTCGAAAAGGATCGCTGCTGCCAACGACGGGTTCGGTCCGACCTCGTTGACGGTGTAGAACGACGCGAACCCGTCGGCGGCGTCCTCTTCGAGGCCGAGGTTCGGAAGCAGCAGCTGACGCTGCAGGGCATGGCCCATTTCGTGGCCGAAGATGAACTGCGTCGACAGCGCGGTCAGGTCGGCGGCGTTGTAACTGGCCTCGGGGAACAGGGCGGGACGCTTGACGGTCTTGACCACCTTGCCGAGGACCTCTTCGATCTGGGTGAGGAACGCAGGGGGGACGTAGATCGTCCTGCCGTCGGGCTGGGTCACCGCGTCCGTAACCCCCGGTGGGACCTTGTCGGTGACTCTCACGACCAGGTCGTTCGGGAGGGCGACCGACTTGTTCACCCAGCCGGCGACTTGCTCGAGCACGCGGGACTTCCGGATCACCGCCACGGCCTGACGGCCCTTCGGCTTGATCGTGTCGTGTTCATAAACGACCGTGACCTTGCCGTTCGCGTCAGCCTCGCTGCCGGCTCCGCCGCATGAGGCGACTGCGAAGCCGGCGAGGGCTAGCGCCCCCGCGGAAGCAGCCCGCACAACGGCCGAGTACCCGTGACTGCTCTGCACCCTGCTCAACTACTTCCTTGGTCGTGGCACTGGGGCGGGACTCGAAACTGGCATGGATGACGATCGCCAGACTCTGAGCCCGCAATGAGCATTATGCGGCGATTCCTGTCCTATGGGTTCGCGTCCTGGGTGGTGACACAGGTGTGCGCCGGGCGGTCGGACCGCCCGGCGCACACGGGTTCACAGCCTCACGGATTCACGCGGTACGGGTCGTCCTGTGTCGACGGGCGGACGGACCGGTCGCAGCTCTGTATCAGTGGCGGCGGTTCCAGGACTCGGTGTCGACGGTGTTGCCGCGGTGGTCCCGCAGGGTCGCCTTGTCGGAGTGGCTGTCCCACACGTAGTCGCGGCGGTCCTGGTAGAGGTCGGTGCGGGTGTCACGGCCCTGGCCGGTGTGGACGCGGACGGTCGCGCGGCCGGCGAGACGGAAGTCGTCGAAGCGGTAGCGGTTGCCGTCGCGGTCGCGCAGGGTCCAGCCGTCCAGGTTCACCGAACGGCGGGAGTTGTTGGTGATCTCGACCCATTCGGCGTTCAGGGACCGGTTGGAGCGGTGGTGGTGGTGTCCGGAGCTGCCGGCATTCACGTCGCTGATCTCGACCCGCGGGTCCTGGCTGTGGTGCCGACGGTCGCGGTCGAGGTCGCGGTCGCCGTCGTGGGCGGCGGCCGGCAGGGCAACGGCCGAGACGACGGCTCCGGTCGCGAGGGCGGTCGCGGCGATGCGACGAGCGGTCGAAGAAGCAGACATAGGTGATGTCCCCTCGAAAAACAGTGCCCCACCGGCCTCTACGGCTGGTGGCGGCAGTTGCGGGTTCCCGACCCAGGTGTGGGCCGAGAACCCAAACTGTGGAGCTTCGGTGAACCTCGTCGACACATGGACCGGCTCCAGTTACCAATTGCAGACATTTCCGTAACTGTCGGATGTGTGGATCAAACACATCGGGCGGGCGTGGCCCTGACATTCACTGATCACTACACCCACCCGTTCAACGGTCAACAGCAAGCCCTTACTCGCCGGACCGCACCACCCTGCGCGCCACCCCAGGGCCCACCCCGACGGAAGCTCCGATCTTGGTAACAGTCGTTCTGCACGTTTCTTCGCTCAGCTGATCCCACGTCGTGTGTCTGAGTGAACAGTTGGAGGCCCCACAGGGCGGGCGGCCGTAGATCAGGCGTCGAGCTTCTCCTCGGGCACGGACTCGAAGCGACGGAGGCGCATCTGTCGGGTCACCCCGACCCATGTGCGGCAGCGGCGTTGGACCGATTGAGCGGGGCCCCGGAGAGCGGTTCGACGCCGGTGGCCATGGGACTGCCGGCCGTGCCGCGTACCCTCCCGTATACGCTGGCGACCACCGCCCGCCCGGTCACCTTTTCGAAGCGATGGCGCGCCTCGGGCCGGGCGTACGTCCGGCCCCGTACAAACTACGCAGACGGGCCGCCATACTGGACCGGCCGGGGAGGGCGCAGCAGAGCGACGGGGGCGACAGCACGAGATGGCGGAAACCAGGCTGATCCAAGGCCGGTACCGACTGCTCGATCTCATCGGGCGCGGCGGCATGGGCGAAGTGTGGCGGGCCCACGACGAATCGCTCGGGCGGCATGTGGCCGTCAAGTGTCTGAAGCCGATCGGCTCCCAGCCCGACCAGTCCTTCTCCGGGGTGCTCGAGGAACGCTTCCGCCGCGAAGCCCGTGTCGCCGCGGCGCTCCAGCACCGGGGCGTCACCGTCGTACACGACTTCGGCGAGCACGAGGGCGTGCTCTATCTCGTCATGGAGCTCATCGAAGGCCGCAACCTCAGCCAACTCCTCGAGGACAACGCACAGCAGCCGCTGCCCGTCGGTGAAGTCGTCGACATCGCCGACCAGATCGCGGACGCACTCGACTACACCCACGAGCAGGGCATCGTGCACCGGGACCTCAAGCCCGCCAACATCATGCGGGTCACCGGCGGGGGCGTGAAGATCTGCGACTTCGGAATAGCGCGCCTGGGCGCGGACATCGGCTTCACGTCCAAGCTCACCGGCACCGGAATCGCCATGGGCACCCCGCACTACATGTCGCCCGAGCAGATCAGCGGCGGGGAGGTCGACCACCGGAGCGACCTGTACTCGCTGGGGTGCGTGCTCTACGAGCTCGCCACCGGCTCCCCGCCCTTTGACGTCGGCGACACCTGGTCGATCCTCGTCGGGCACCGGGACACCGAACCCCGGCCGTTGCGCGAGCACCGCGAGGAGATCCCCGAATTCCTCGACCTGATGGTGCTCGACCTGCTCGCCAAGACACCCGAGAAGAGGCCGGCCGCGGCGGGCGATCTGCGCCGGCGGATCGGCGCTGCCGGACGCTCGCGCCAGGTTGCCGCAGCCGTTCCGCTGCAGCGCGCCGCCCTGCCGGACAACGCACGCGAGCCCTCCCTTCCGTACTGGACACGCGGCATGACCTCCGGTCACAAGGCGACCGGTACCCGCACCGCGCACTTCACCCGGCCCGGCCACGACCCTGACGACCACGCGGCATTGCTGACCGGAGAGTGGACCACCCGCCCGGTGGCACACTCTGCCGTGCCCGGGGGCTCCCGGGTGCCCGCGCAGGGCACGGAGCGGCCGACCCCGCCGCCCGAGCTGCTCGCCGTCCTCGCCACGCGGCACAACGCGGGGCTGAGTCTCGGCCGCCTGGGCCGTTGGGAGGAGGCCGGCGAGGTGCACCGCGCGGTCGCCGCGGAGCGCGAGCAGCTGCTCGGACCCGACCACCCCGAGACCCTGTCCAGCCGATACGAGGTCGGCTTCAGCCTCAGCCGCACCGGCCGTGCGACGGACGCGCTCGAGGAGTTCGGGGGCGTCGCCGAGGGCCGCGAACGCGCCCTGGGCGCCGACCACCCCGACACGCTCGCAGCCCGCCAGGAGACCGCGTACGTGCTCGGCGGTCTCGGACGGCACACCGAGGCCGACCGCGTGTACGCGGCGGTCCTCGAGGCACGCGAACGCACCATGGGCGCCGACCATCCCGACACCCTGCGCTGCCGCCACAACCTCGCGTTCAACCTCAGCCGCATGGGCCGGATCGAGGAGTCGTACAGGATGGCGGAGGGTGTCGCCGCCGCCCGCGCGCGGGTGCTGGGCGCCGACCATCCCGACACCCTGGTCACCCGTTACGAGGTGGCCTATGCGCTCGGATTGACGGGACGGTGGCCCGAGGCGCTCGACACCTACCGGGACGTGGCCGCCGCCCGCTCCCGGACCCTGGGCCCGGACCATCCCGACACGCTCGCTGCCCGCTACGAGATCGGGATCTGCCTCGGCCGGCTCGGTCGCGGGGCGGAGGCCCTGGACGTCTACCGCGGACTCGTCGACGACCGCACGCGCGTCCACGGACCCGACGACCCCGAAACACTGCGCGCCCGGCACGGGCTGGGAGTGAACCTCGGCCGGCTCGCCCGCTGGCCTGAAGCGCTGGCCGAGGCACGGGAGGTGAGCGCCCTGCGCGAGCGGGTGCTCGGCCCCGACCATCCCGACACCCTCGTCAGCCACCGCGAGGTCGCCGTCGCGCTCGGCTGGCTGGCCCGCTGGCACGAGGCACTGAACGTCTACCAGCAGGTGGCGGGGGCCCGTGAGCGGGTGCTCGGCCCCGACCACCCCGACACGCTGGCCAGCCGCAACGACGAGGCGCACTGCCTGGAGCAGCTGGGCCGCCACACGGAGGCCGTCGAGCTGTACCGGCAGGTCGCCGCCCTGCGCGGGAGCGCGGCGGGGGAGACGAGCTAGGGGGTCGCCGCCCTGCGCGGGAGCGCGGCGGGAGAGACACGCTAAGGTCCGGCCATGCCTGCACATGCCTCGTACGACGTCGTGATCGTGGGCGGAGGCCACAACGGCCTGGTCGCCGCCGCCTATCTGGCTCGCGCCGGACGCTCAGTCCTCGTCCTGGAACGCATGCCGCGCACCGGTGGAGCGGCCGTGTCCACGCGTCCCTTCCCCGGTGTCGACGCCCGGTTGTCCCAGTTCTCCTATCTCGTCTCGCTGCTCCCCGACAAGATCGTGCGCGACCTGGAACTGGACTTCGCCGTGCGCAAGCGCACCGTCTCCTCCTACACGCCGAAGGGCAGCGGGGGCCTGGTCGTCGGCGGTGACCGCACTCGGCAGTCCTTCGCGGAGATCACCGGCGGGGACCGGGAGTACGCGGCCTGGCAGGAGTTCTACGGCATCACCGCAGACGTCGCCCGGCGGGTCTTCCCGACGCTGACGGAGCCGCTGCCCACGCGGGACGAGCTACGAGCCCGCGTCGACGACGAACAGGCCTGGCGCCTGCTCTTCGAGGAGCCGATCGGCGTCGCCGTCGAGAAGCGGTTCGCCGACGACCTGGTCCGTGGCGTGGTGCTCACCGACGCGCTGATCGGAACGTTCGCGGACGCCCACGATCCGTCCCTGGTGCAGAACCGCTGCTTCCTCTACCACGTCATCGGCGGCGGCACGGGCGACTGGGACGTACCGGTCGGCGGGATGGGAGCGCTCACGGACGCACTGGCAGCGGCGGCACGCGCCGCCGGTGCGGAGATCGTTCTCGAACACGAGGCCACCGCCGTCGAGACCGACGGGGAGCGGGCCGAGGTCACCTTCCGCGCCCCCGAGGGCGCCGGCACCGTCGCCGCCCGCCACGTGCTCGTGAACGCGTCACCGCAGGCACTGGCCGGGCTCCTCGGCGAGGAGGCTCCCGAGTCCGCGGAGGGGGCACAGCTGAAGGTCAACATGCTGCTGCGCCGGCTGCCGAGGCTGCGGGACCGGTCCGTGGATCCCAAGGACGCGTTCTCCGGGACGTTCCACGTCTCAGAGGGCTACGAGCAGTTGGCGGCCGCCTACCGGGAGGCGGCGTCCGGCAGGTTGCCGAGCGCCCCGCCGTCCGAGATCTACTGCCATTCGCTGACCGATCCCTCGATCCTGGCGCCGGAGCTCGTGGCGCAGGGCTACCAGACGCTGACGCTCTTCGGGCTGCACACCCCGGCCCGGCTGTTCGCCGCGGACAACGACCGGGCGCGTGCCGATCTGCTGGCGGCGACCCTTGCCGAGCTCGACTCGCATCTGGAGGAGCCGGTCGCCGACTGCCTCGCGCTCGACGGGAACGGCAACCCGTGCATCGAGGCGAAGACACCGCTCGACCTGGAGAAGGAGCTGCGGCTGCCCGGCGGCCATATCTTCCACCGCGATTTGTCCTGGCCGTACGCCACGCCCGCCACGGGCCGCTGGGGTGTCGAGACGGCGCACGCCAATGTGCTGCTGTGCGGCGCGGGCGCCGCCCGCGGCGGCGGCGTCAGCGGTGTGCCGGGGCACAACGCGGCCATGGCGGCGCTCGGCCGGTGAGGAGAGCGGCGCCGGCCTCTCGACCGGCGCCGCCGTGCGCCGTGACCGGTCGTCAGTCCCGCGAAGCGGTCCAGCCCTCGGCTTCGATCCGCGCGGCATCCTCGGGCCGCGCCTCGTCGAACACCGTGCCGCGGTTGCCGTCCTCGACACGGATCGCATCGACGTAGGCGCCCCGGCCGACGTAGAGCTGGTCGGTCGTGTACCGCCAGCGCAGCCGTACCGGCGCACCCCGCCACGCCGTGAGGTCGGCGGTGAGCCGGTGCCAGACGCGGCCGGACCAGCCGGTGGCCGAGCCCGCCGGGTGCGGCTCCTCCGCGCCGTTCCGGCGGGCCGTGGTGAAGGGGAGTGGCCGCCAGCTCGCCCCGTCGTCGGCGGACGCCTCCAGGAACATGGCGTCGACACCGGGCTCGGTGTCCCACCACAGGGAACACCTGAGCAGGGGGCGGTCGGAGGTGAGGGTGAGGGCGGGCAGGGTGAGCGTCGCCGCGGTGGAGCCGGCCATGCCCGAGAACCAGGCGGTGCGGCCGTGCTCGGGACGAACGGCGACGGCCCTGGCCATGTTGTTGGCGGCGGCCACCCGAGGGGCGCTTCCGGAGCGCCAGCTGCGTACCGGGTGCACGGAGTTGCCCAGAAGGATCAGGAAGGAGTCGGTGGTCGGGTCGAGGACGAGGCTGGTGCCGGTGAATCCGGTGTGGCCGGCGGTCCGCGGCGTCGCCATCGCGCCCATGTACCAGTGCTGGTAGAGCTCGAACCCGAGGCCGTGCTCGTCGCCCGGGAAGTCCGCGTTGAAGTCGGAGAACATCAGGTCGACGGAGGACGGGCTCAGGATGCGGATCCTGCCGTAGACACCGCCGTTGAGCAGCGTACGGGCGAGGACGGCGAGGTCCCAGGCGCACGAGAACACCCCGGCGTGGCCGGCGACACCGCCGAAGCTGTACGCGTTCTCGTCGTGGACCTCGCCCCACACCAGGCCGCGCTCGAGACCGGACCAGGGCAGCCGGGCGTCCTCGGTGGCCGCGATCCTGGGTTTCCAGGAGGCGGGCGGGTTGAACCGGGTGCGGTGCATCCCCAGTGGAGCGGTGATCTCGTCGTGGAGCAGTGCATCCAGCCGGTGACCGGTGATCTTCTCCAGGACCAGCTGGAGGGCGATCAGATTGAGATCCGAGTAGAGGTAGTCGGTACCGGGTGTGGTCGCCGGAGCCTCGTCCCACAGCCGCTGGAGTCGTGCCTCCTGCGTCGGCTCCTTGAACAGAGGGATCCAGGAGCGCAAGCCGGAGGTGTGCGTCAGCAGTTGGCGCACCGTGATGCCCTGCTTGCCCGCGCCCGCGAACTCGGGCACGTACGACGCGACCGCCGCCTCCAGCTCCAGCGCGCCCCGCTCGATCTGCTGCACCGCGAGGATCGAGGTGAACAGCTTGGAGACGGACGCCAGGTCGAACACGGTGTCCTCGACCATGTCGATCTGCTGGTCCGCGGGGAGCTCGACGGCGGTGTCGGTCTTCTCGTCGTACGCCGAGTAGCGCAGCGCTTTGCCGATCGCCCGGTGCAGCGCGACCGTGCCGCCGCGGCCGGCGAGCAGCACGGCCCCCGCGTACCAGGGGTGTTTGGGGGAGGGGGCCAGGAACTTCGCGGCGTCGGTGACCAGTTGGTCGAGAGGGCGAGGGAGCAGACCCGCCCGCTGGGGAGTGCCGTGCCGCAGGGTCGGCCGGTGTCCGGCGCCGCCGCCAGAGCTGCTGACGGCACTCGAGCCCCCCGCGGCCGGGCCGTCGTGAGGCTCGGCCGCCGCCGCGAAGGGGATCGGCGCGAGGGCGAGCGCGCCCCCCAGTGCCAGCATCCCGCCGCCCAGTCTCCGTCTGCTGATCCCTCTGCCCGCCGAGTCGTCGGTCATTCGGACCCCTCTCTGCGCGTCTTTGAAAGTATCTTTCGGATCTTCCACGGCAGGTGAAACTTTCTTGCCGCGTGAGAGGCCTGTCAACCACCGCAAAGAATCTGACGCAGCATCAGAAAATGTCTTCCCTCGTCCGGCGCCCTGCGGCATCCTGCCGCCCATGGAGACGGAGCTGAGCAGACAACTGGGCATCGAACACGCCATCTTCGGCTTCACACCGTTCCCCGCGGTGGCCGCCGCCATCACCCGTGCGGGCGGATTCGGCGTGCTCGGAGCCGTCCGCTACACCGCGCCGGACGATCTGAAGCGCGACCTGGACTGGATGCAGGACCACACCGACGGCAGGCCGTACGGACTCGACGTCGTCATGCCCGCCAAGAAGGTCGAAGGCGTCACCGAGGCGGACATCGAGGCGATGATCCCCGAGGGGCACCGCAGGTTCGTGACCGACACCCTCGCCAAACACGGCGTCCCCGAACTCGCAGAGGGCGAGGCCTCCGGCTGGCGCATCACCGGCTGGATGGAACAAGTCGCCCGCAGCCAGCTCGACGTCGCCTTCGACTACCCCGTCGGGCTCCTCGCCAACGCCCTCGGCCCACCGCCCGCCGATGTCGTCGCGCGCGCCCACGACCAGGGCATTCTGGTCGCTGCCCTCGCTGGAAGCGCCAAGCACGCCCGACGCCACGCCGAGGCGGGCATCGACGTCGTCGTCGCCCAGGGGTACGAGGCGGGCGGCCACACCGGCGAGATCGCCTCCATGGTGCTCACACCCGAAGTCGTCGACGCCGTCGCGCCCCTGCCCGTCCTCGCCGCCGGAGGCATCGGCAGCGGCGAACAGATCGCCGCCGGGCTCGCACTCGGCGCACAGGGCGTCTGGCTCGGCTCCCTGTGGCTCACCACCACGGAGGCGTCCCTCGGCTCTCGTACGCTCACCGCCAAACTGCTGGCCGCCGGCTCCGGCGACACCGTCCGCTCCCGCGCCCTCACCGGCAAACCCGCCCGCCAGCTGCGCACCGAGTGGACCGACGCCTGGGACGACCCGGCGGGGCCCGGCACCCTTCCCATGCCACTGCAAGGACTTCTTGTCGCGGAGGCCGTCTCCCGCATCCAGCGGCACGAGGTCGGACCGCTGCTCGGCACGCCCGTCGGCCAGATCGTCGGCCGGATGAACAGCGAACGCAGCGTTCGCGAGGTCTTCGACGACCTGACCCGCGGCTTCGAGCAGGCCGTGCACCGGATCAACCGCATCGCCGGAAGGAACGGCTCATGACCACCGACCCCACCGCCGGCGGCTTCTGGGCCCAAGCCGCCGCAGACCCCAGCCGTACGGTTCTGACCTGCCCCGACGGTACGCAGTGGACCGCCGGACGGCTGCACGCCGACGTCAACGCGCTCGTCCACGGCCTGCGCGCCGCCGGCCTCGAGCGCGGGGACGCCTTCGCCGTCGTCCTGCCCAACTGCGCGGAACTGATCACCGCCTACCTCGCCGCTGCCCAGGCCGGTTATTACCTCGTCCCGGTCAACCACCACCTCGTCGGGCCCGAGATCGCCTGGATCGTCTCCGACTCAGGAGCCAAGGCGCTCATCGCGCACGAACGCTTCGCCGCCGCGGCCACCCTCGCCGCCGACGAGGCGGGCCTGCCTCCGAGCCACCGCTACGCCGTCGGGACGATGGCCGGATTCCGCCCGTACGGCGACCTCCTCGACGGGCAGCCGGAGACCCCGCCCGAGGGCCGCACGCTCGGCTGGGTCATGAACTACACCTCCGGCACGACCGGCCGGCCCCGGGGTATCCGCCGCCCTCTGCCCGGCAAGCCACCCGAGGAGACCCACCTGGGCGGCTTCCTCGGCATCTTCGGCATCCGGCCCCACGAGGGGAACGTCCACCTCGTCTGCTCGCCGCTCTACCACACGGCTGTGCTGCAATTCGCGGCCGCGGCCCTGCACATCGGCCACCCCCTCGTCCTCATGGACAAGTGGACGCCGCAGGAGATGCTGCGCTTCATCGACACCCACCGGTGCACGCACACCCACATGGTGCCGACCCAGTTCCACCGGCTGCTCGCCCTCCCGGACGAGATCAGGAAGCGCTACGACGTCTCCTCGATGCGGCACGCCATCCACGGCGCCGCCCCCTGCCCCGACCACATCAAACGAGCCATGATCGACTGGTGGGGCAGCTGCGTCGAGGAGTACTACGCGGCCAGCGAAGGCGGCGGCGCGTTCGCGACCGCCGACGAATGGCTGAAGAAGCCCGGCACGGTCGGCAGAGCCTGGCCCATCAGCGAACTCGCCGTCTTCGACGACGAAGGCCGCCGGCTGCCGGCCGGGGAGATCGGCACCGTCTACATGAGGATGTCGACGGGCGGCTTCAGCTACCACAAGGACGAGACCAAGACCAGGAACAACCGCATCGGCGACTTCTTCACCGTCGGCGACCTCGGCCATCTCGACGAGGAGGGCTACCTCTTCCTGCACGACCGCAAAATCGACATGATCATCTCGGGCGGGGTCAACATCTACCCGGCCGAGATCGAGGCCGCCCTGCTCACCCACCCGGCCGTCGCCGACGCCGCCGCCTTCGGCATCCCGCACGCCGACTGGGGCGAGGAGGTCAAGGCCGTGGTGGAACCGGCGGAGGGTCATGCGGCAGGAGACGCCCTCGCGGCCGCGATCCTCACCCACTGCGAACGGCACCTGGCCGCCTACAAGCGCCCGAAGTCCCTCGACTTCATCGCCTCGATGCCGCGCGACCCCAACGGCAAGCTCTACAAGCGACGACTGCGCGCGCCGTACTGGGAGGGACACGACCGCGTCATGTGACCGACCAGCCCGGCGCCCGCGGGGCCGCTCATCGCGGGCGGGCCGTCCGCGGGCCCCTTATCGCGCGAGAGCCGCCCGCCACTGGCAGCCTGGTCCGTATGAGCGCGGTGAACATCAAGTCGATCCTGAGACGGTGGACCGTCTGGGTGCCGCTGGTCGCGGTCGTCGCCCTGGTGTTCAGCTGGGGCCGCGCCCTGCCGCCGTTCGCGGTCGTGGTCGTCGCGCTCTGCCTCGCCGGCGCCGTGCTCGCGGCGGTGCACCACGCCGAGATCGTCGCGTACCGGGTGGGGGAGCCCTTCGGGTCGCTGGTCCTCGCCGTCGCCGTGACCGTCATCGAGGTGGCACTCATCGTCACCCTGATGGTCGACGGGGGAGCGAAGTCGGCGTCCCTGGCCAGGGACACCGTCTTCGCCGCCGTCATGATCACCTGCAACGGGATCGTCGGACTGTCTCTCCTGGTGGCCGCGCTGCGCAACCGGGTGGCCGTCTTCAACGCGGAGGGATCGGGCGCCGCCCTCGCCACCGTCGCGACGCTCGCCACCCTCAGCCTGGTGCTCCCGACCTTCACCACCAGCAAACCCGGCCCCCAGTTCTCCTCGGCTCAGCTGACCTTCGCGGCCGTCGCCTCCTTGGGCCTGTACGGACTGTTCGTCGCGGTGCAGACCGTACGCCACAGGGATTACTTCGTCTCCGTCACCCACGACGGCGACATCAGGGACGAGGTCGACGACGAGCCCGCGCACGCCCCCGGCCGCTCGGCCGCTGTGCTCAGCCTCGTCATGCTGCTCGTCGCCCTGATCGCCGTCGTGGGCGACGCCAAGGCGGTGTCGCCCACCATCGAGTCCGGCGTCGAGTCGGCGGGTTTGCCGCACGCCGTCGTCGGCGTTGTCATCGCCCTGCTCGTCCTGCTGCCGGAGACGCTGGCCGCCGTGCGGGCTGCCCGTCGGGACCGGGTGCAGACGAGCCTGAACCTCGCGCTCGGCTCCGCCATGGCCAGCATCGGACTGACGATCCCGGCGATCGCGCTGGCCACCATCTGGCTGGAGGGACCGCTGCTGCTCGGCCTCAGCGCGACCCATATGGTGCTGCTCGCGCTCACCGTCGTCGTCGGCGCCCTGACCGTGGTGCCCGGTCGGGCCACGCTGCTCCAAGGCGGAGTGCATCTCGCGATCTTCGCCGCCTTCGTCTTCCTCGCGGTGAGCCCGTAGCCCACGAGCCCGTAAGCGCCTGAGCGTGGAACGGTCCCGGGCAACCGTCCGGTGGGTATCCAGAGTCTTGACGTTCCGTCACAGGCCGCACAGGATCACGTCATGACAGGCGCACACAGCAACACGGTCGACGCCGTCGTACGCCGCAGTGCCCGGCGCACACCCGGCCGTACCGCCGTGCGGTACGCCGACCGTACATGGACCTACGCCGAACTCGACGCGGCCGTCTCCACCGCGGCGGCCGTCCTCATGGAGCACGGCCTGCAACCGGGCGAACGGGTCGCCGCCTACGGCCACAACTCCGACGCCTACCTGATCGCCTTTCTCGCCTGCGCACGGGCCGGACTGGTCCACGTACCCGTCAACCACAACCTGACCGGTGACGACCTCGCCTACATTCTCGACCAGTCGGGAAGCTCCCTCGTCCTCGCCGACCCGGACCTCGCACCCCGGGTGGAGGGCAGGGCCCCGGTACGCGCGCTGCGCGGCAGCGACGACTCCCTGCTCGTGGAGCTCGCCCGTCCCCGCCCGTTCACCCAGGACCGGGAGCCTGCGGCCGAGGACCTTGTGCAGCTGCTGTACACCTCCGGCACGACCGCCCTGCCCAAGGGCGCGATGATGACTCACCGCGCGCTCGTCCACGAGTACGTCAGCGCCGTCACCGCCCTCGGTCTGCACGCCGCCGACCGGCCCGTCCACTCGCTGCCGCTCTACCACTCGGCCCAGATGCACGTCTTCCTGCTGCCCTACCTCGCGGTCGGCGCGGAGAACACCATCCTCGACGCGCCCGACGCCGGACAGATCTTCGACCTCGTCGAGGCGGGCCGCGCCGACAGCCTCTTCGCCCCGCCGACCGTCTGGATCGGCCTGGCCAACCACCCCGACTTCCCCACCCGCGACCTCAGCGCGCTGCGCAAGGCGTACTACGGCGCGTCGATCATGCCGGTGCCCGTGTTGGAACGGCTGCGTGCGCGCCTGCCGGGGCTCGCCTTCTACAACTGCTTCGGCCAGTCGGAGATCGGCCCCCTCGCCACCGTCCTCGGACCCGACGAGCACGAGGGCAGGATGGAGTCCTGCGGCCGGCCGGTGCTCTTCGTCGAGGCGAAGGTCGTCGACGAGAACGGCAAGGAGGTGGCGGACGGCACGCCGGGCGAGGTCGTCTACCGCTCACCGCAGCTGTGCGAGGGCTACTGGGACAAACCGGAGGAGACCGAAGAAGCCTTCCGCGACGGCTGGTTCCACTCCGGTGACCTCGCCGTCCGAGACAGCGAGGGCTACTTCACCGTCGTCGACCGGGTGAAGGACGTCATCAACTCCGGGGGAGTGCTGGTGGCCTCCCGGCAGGTCGAGGACGTCCTCTACACGCATCCGGCGGTGGCAGAGACCGCGGTCGTCGGCCTGCCGGACGAGCGTTGGATCGAGGCCGTCACCGCGGTCGTGGTGGCGCGTGGGGAGGTCACCGAGGCCGAACTGATCGCCCACGCACGGGACAGGCTCGCCCACCTCAAGGCCCCGAAGAAGGTCCTGTTCGTGGAGGGCCTCCCGCGCAACGCGAGCGGCAAGATCCTCAAGCGCGAGCTGCGGGACCGCTTCAGTGGCCCTGCTGCTTCCTGAGGTCGACGATCCGCTTGATCTTGCCGACCGACCGCTCCAGCGTTCCGGGGTCGACCACCTCCACTCCGACCGACACCCCGACCCCGTCCTTGACGGCTGCCGCGATGGCCCGCTCCGCCGCCGCCCGCTGCTCCCCGGTGGCCTCCCCGCGAGCCTCCGCGCGCACAGTGAGCGCGTCCAGGCGGCCCTCGCGGGACAGCCGGAGCTGGAAGTGCGGTGCGACATGCTCGGTGCGCAGCACGATCTCCTCGATCTGGGTCGGGAAGAGGTTCACCCCGCGCAGAATCACCATGTCGTCGCTGCGGCCGGTCACCTTCTCCATCCGCCGGAAGACACGCGCGGTGCCGGGCAGCAGACGCGTCAAGTCCCTTGTGCGGTAACGGATCACGGGCATGGCTTCCTTGGTGAGCGAGGTGAACACCAGCTCACCCCCCTGGCCGTCCGGCAGCACCTCACCGGTGAACGGGTCGACGATCTCCGGAAGGAAGTGGTCCTCCCAGATATGGAGGCCGTCCTTGGTCTCGACGCACTCCTGCGCCACACCCGGGCCCATCACCTCCGAGAGCCCGTATATGTCCACGGCGTCGATCGCGAACCGTTCCTCGATCTCGCGGCGCATCTCCTCGGTCCACGGCTCCGCGCCGAAGATTCCCACCTTGAGTGACGTCGTGCGCGGATCGACGCCCTGGCGCTCGAACTCGTCGAGGATGGTGAGCATGTACGAGGGGGTGACCATGATGATCTCGGGCCGGAAGTCGGTGATCAGCTGCACCTGGCGGGCCGTCATGCCGCCGGACGCGGGAATGACCGTGCAGCCGAGCCGCTCGGCCCCGTAGTGCGCGCCGAGGCCGCCGGTGAACAGGCCGTAGCCGTAGGCGACATGTACCTTGTGGCCGGGGCGCGCACCGGCGGCGCGCAGGGAGCGCGCCACCACGTCGGCCCAGGTGTCCAGGTCCCGCTGCGTGTAACCGACGATGGTGGGCCGGCCCGTCGTACCGCTGGAGGCATGGATACGGCGGACCTGCGACTGGTCGACGGCGAACATCCCGAACGGGTAGTGATCGCGCAGGTCGGTCTTGGCGGTGAAGGGGAAGCGGGCCAGGTCCGAGAGCGTACGGCAGTCCTCCGGCCGCAGGCCCGCCTTGTCGAAGGATTCGCGGTAGAAGGCGACGTTCTCGTACGCGTGGCACAGGGTCGCGCGCAGCCGCTCCAGCTGCAGGGCCTCCAACTCCTCGCGGCCGAGCCGCTCAGCCGCGTCCAACAGGTCCGTCATCCGCGTACTCCCGTCCCGCACCGCACATCCCGAACATCCCGAACCGGACGACCGATCATTCGGTCGACCCGTTCGGGATCAGTAATTCAGCCCCTCCCGCCGTCCGTCAAGGCATCGAGGGAAGGGCATTCCCCCTGTGCCGCCGACACGCTGCCACGACCGTGGGGCAGCGCGATCCGCTGGGAACAGGGAAGATGCGGGACAGCAGTTGAAACCCGCAATCAAAATCCGTGAAGGAGCCGCGATGCCCCAGCCCGAGGGAGCAGAGCTAGAGGCCGTACGCGCCCGCCGCGAGGAGCTGCGCAGGCGCTACCTGCGGGACCCGGGCGACCGGCCCAGGACGACGGCGCGAGGCGTCCACCACGTGGCCTTCATCTGCCGTGACGTGGAGGAAACCGTCCGCTTCTACCAGGAGTTCCTGGGATTTCCGTTGGTGGAGATCGTGGAGAACCGGGACTACCGCGGTTCCACCCACTTCTTCTTCGACATCGGCAACGGCAATCTGCTCGGCTTCTTCGACTTCCCCGGTCACGACCATCCGCCGGCGAAGGAGACGATCGGCGGCGTCCAGCACCTGGCCCTGTCGGTGGACGCCGAGCAGTTCGTCGCGGCCCGCAAGGCGCTGGACGAGGCCGGCGTGGAGTACGTCGGCCCGGACCGGGGTGTCGAGGACAGCCTCTACATCCCCGACCCGAACGGTGTGCCGCTGGAGCTGTACCGCGAGCGGCTCGGCGTCTTCAACGGCGAGCGGATCCTGCCGAATGAGTGAGCTGATCCGGCCTTGGGGACCAACGGGACAGCCAGTAACGCTAAGCACTTGATCATGGATGGCCGATAGGGCGTGACGGTCCTTCAGCGCCGCACTCTCCGGCCCCGCGCCGCAAGGCGGATCACGGCTGGCGTACGCGCGCATGAACAACGCCTTCCTCTTCTGGCACAAGATCAGCGACTAGGGAATGCAGCCCCATGAGCCACACCACCGAAACTCCGGCCACCGCGCAGCCGCGTTACTTCACCAAACCCGGAGAAGGCATCCAGGTCGTCCACAACCTCAAGGACCCCACCCCCTACACCGACCTCGGCTACGAAGAGGTGGACGAGGCCGCCTACGAGGCCACTCAGCCCGACCTCGGCCAGCCGCCCGAACTCGGCACGCCCTGCGCCCCGGCCGACTGACCCTGCCGAACCCGGACTGCCCCAGGCAACGCGTCCACGCCCTGTCCCCAGTCCGAGCGAACAGTGCACCGCGAACCGGTGAACCGTCCCCTGTCCGTCAAGAGACACGTCAGGAACACCGAGAACACCGGGAGAACCCCTTGCGGAAGATCCTCACCTCCATCGGCACGCTGGCCGCCGCCGGCCTGCTCACCGTCGGGCTGACCACACCGGCGAGCGCGGCCACGGGAACCCTGTACATCACCCAGAACGGCCAGACGACGGCCCACACCAACCCGACCGGCCGCACCTGCTACGCCAGCGACTCCACCAAGGGAGACGTCACCTTCTCCAACAGGACGGACCAGCCGTCCTACGTGACCGACAACAAATGCAGGAATCTCATCGCCGGAGACCACTTCCTGCGCAGCGGCCAGACCCGCACCCTGCCCGCCGGAACCGCGGTGGTATGGCCGTCCTGAAGATTCAGATGAAGATCTTGAGGGTCTGGCCCTGCCGCACGAGCGGCAGGGCCAGACCCGTTCTGCCGCGATGGACGAGTGGGGTGGGACGACCGTCGGACCGGACGTGCGGGATACCTGTCGGGGTTCGATCCCGAATGAAGCGTGTCCGCGTTCCTGACCGAGCATCGGAAAGCGTCGAGCGTAAGGGCATCGAGGCCGCGCAGCGCCTCCATCGACACGGCCGGACGCTCGATCGGACCATGGCCCGGCTCCACGGCTGTCACCGTCTCGACCGCCGCCTGCTACCGCAGCCCGCCAAACGGGAGGCCTCCTCGGGCGCCGGGGAGCGCCACTCGTGCGGTGCTTGGGCGCCGGTGCCAGCCGATCACTCGCGGCCGGTGTCGGCCTTCCCGCGCGGGCCAAAGGCACGAGCGTTCCTGCGGTGCCGTGGTTTCGAGCGGGCGTTCCTACTGCGTGGTGTCGTCGACGCAAACGGCGTAGGCCTGGACGGTGCCCTCGATGTCGCCTTCGTTCACGGCACGCGCGAGCCACGTATCGGGCAGGTTGGGGTCGGGGTAGGTGATCTCGTTGGTGAAGCTGGCGTCGCTGGGAAGGGTGACGATGCCTCCGCCGGTGGTCACTTTGCCTTCCGGGCAGGTGGCGATGGCGTTGACGGTATTGCCGGGAACCGCGGTCACAGGGTTTCCCACCACGACCTCGCGGCCCGTCACAGTCCCCGGTCCTGTGGCCCCGGTTGCACCCGTCGCACCCGTGTCGCCAGTCGGGCCCGTCGGACCGGTTGCCCCGGTCGGTCCGGTGTCGCCGGTCGGTCCGGCGTCCCCCGCAGGTACGGGGGGCCCTGTGGGGCCGGTTGCTCCGGTGGGGCCGACCGCACCGTCTTGGCATCTGTCGTCGTCGCCCGCTGCCTCGAGGAGGGCCTTGGGGTGGTCGGGCCGTTCCTGGCATTCGTCGTCGGCGCTTGAGGGGCCTGCTGCGGCGGCCGTGTTTGTCGCGGTGCTGTGGCTAGTGGCGATGGCGGGTGTTGCGATGCCGGTGAGGACGAGGGCGAGGGATGCGATGGCGCCGCCGGTCCTGACGTGCCGTCTGGGGATGGGGCCGAGGAAAGTTCTGGGCCTGTTCTCGGGTGTCACGCGCTGCTCCTTGTGAGGCCGGTTCGAGTGAAGCGCCGGAAGCCGGTGGAGGCCTCCTCGGGCGCCGGGGAGCGCCACTCGGGCGGTGCTTGGGCGCCGGTGCCAGCCGATCACTCGCGGCCGGTGTCGGCCTTCCCACGAGGGCCAAAGGAGCGAGCGGTCTCCCCTCGCGCAGGCGATCGGCGACCGGGCTCCGTACGTACCGCGAGTCGGAGTCGGACGGCCTCGCACCCGGCCCGACCGTGTCCTGGCGGACAAGGCCTACACGTCGCGGAGGAACCGCCGTTACCTGCGACGACGCGGAATCGGGCACACCATCCCCGAGCGTCTCGACCAGCGCAGACACCGGCAGAATCGAGGCTCCCGAGGCGGTCGGCCCACCGGTTTCGACAGCGAGCGCTACAAGAAGCGCAACACCGTCGAACGGGCCATCAACCGGTTGAAGGGCTTCCGCGCCGTCGCCACCCGCTACGAGAAACGCGCCTACATCTACCTCGGCACCGTCACCCTCGAGGCCCTCACGATCTGGCTCCGCACATGATCCGAGAAACAGCGCCAATACACCTAGAGCGCTCAGGGGCCAAGTAAAACGCTCATGCACACCACCGAGGGCCCCTTCCGTACGGAGGATCGGACCCTATCTGTCGTCAAACCCTGTCAGCAATCGCCATCGGATCTGATTGGATTCGGGCCGCCGCGAACCCCCGGATTGCGCGGGTTCATTGGACGTCCGCCCCCCTGTCGTCAAACGATGGCGGGAAGCGGCGGGCGGAAGGACAGCGGGATGCTGACCGTCCAGCATCGGGGGCGGGGGCGGTCGTTGTACTTCAAGATCGGGTGGTTTGCCTGTGAATGGAGAGCACAGCACTGAGTGCGGTGGCACCGTCGAGGAGGGCTTTGGATCGAGCAGTGATGTTGACGTCCCTGGCAGCCAGAGCCGAAACGACATCCTCCGATCGGCGGGTGCGCCGCAACTCCGGCATGAGGGCCCGAAGGGGCGTGATGCGGTATCCGGCCTTGCGCAGTTGGTGAACGATCCGCGCATCCCGCACCTGAGTCGGTGTGTATCGTCGCGTTCCGCGCACGGCGTCGCGGTCCGGGATGACGAGAGCCTCCGCATGCCAGTGCCGCAACGTCGAAGGGCGCACACCGAGGGCGGCGGCGAGTTCGGAGACGCTCATCGAGTCCGACGCACGCACGTCCTCGATCGGCTCGCGGGAGATCGCGTGGGCGGCCTCCTGGGCCTGCCTCAGTTTCGCGCGCTCTGCGTCGAGCCGAGCGTGCGCCGCATCGAGAAGGGCAAGCGCCTGCGAGGTGGGGAACTGGTGGAAGGCCCGAACGATCCTCTTGGCCTCAATCGGCCCCACGCCCGCGGCGAGGGCTCGGTAGGCCAGTGCGGACTGCAGATGTACCTCCCCGTAGAGCCGGTAGCCCGTGGCCGTGCGCGTCGCGGGCGGAAGCACACCGTCACGCTCAAGATTGCGAACTTGCTGAACGGAGTACCCGACGCGCCGCGCGACATCAGCGGTACGCATATCCCCTGATTTGAGACCTGGCATCCCGACATCCCTCTATCTCCGCCTCAAAGTCTCCACAAGCACTTCAATGCAACGCTAGAGCACATGACCATCGACGAGATCATCAGCTTCGTGGGCGGCCTCGACGGCGTCCTGACCACGAGGCCCGCGCCCGGCGACGGCACGCCGGAAATCAGCTGGGGCGACACGTTCTTCTACTACGCACCTGACGGCGCCACTCCGGCAACGGCCCAACCGTTCGCGACTGTCGTAACCAAGAACTACCCTGGCGACGAGGCATCGCGTCTGGACCGGCCGGACACCTTCCGTGTGAATATCGCCGCCGGGAAGGAAGCGTTCATCCAGTGGACCGGTCACGCACCACGTGAACCAGCTTCCGTCGAGGTCGACCCCAGCGCCACCGACACCGTGATCGCGCACCCCGTCTACGGCACCGCCAGCTGGCTGGCAGTGGTGAACCCGGGCGAGCGCACTGAAGCGTCAACACGTGAGCTGCTGCGTGCGGCCCATCACCTCGCACGCTCACGCCATGAGCGACGCGCTGAATCAACAACGCGATGAAGGATCTACGGTCCGCGGCGGGAGCGGGCCGAGAAGGCGAAGACGGAGCCGACCACCCCCGCGCAGGCTGAAGTACCCGGCCACACTCGTGGAGAAGGTCAGCAAGCAGCGGTTCGACGCCGAGTTCGCCAAAGCGGTCATGGGCGCCGGCATCGAGCCGCGTGCTCCCCGGGAGCGGATTGCGACCGACGCGAAGCGGTTGAGCGAGGCGGCGGCGCGCAAGCTTGTTACGCGCGACCGTCTCCAGCGGCCCGTACCCGCCGGCCGCTTCGGCGCCGGGCATCTGGGCCTTCCAGAACCGCTGATCTTCGAGGTCCATGAAGCGCGGGGAGAAGCGGTAGCCGAACATCTTGAAGATGCCGAAGACCATGTCGGAGTAGGAGGCGTTGTCGGTGGCGACCATCTCCGGCTTCACGCCGCCCAGGTTGAGCAGGGCGTCCAGGATGAACGGGGAGTCGCGCGGGGTGCCGGGCACCGCCATCTGCCGATGCCGATGACCTGGTCGTTGATGGCGTTCGGCCAGGTGATGCCGGTTTTCTTCGCGAAGTACTTGGGGCTCGGGGCGGCGTTGATGGTGCGGATGGGGAGGACAAAGCGCGGGCCGTCGACGGAGGCGAGCAGGCACTGCCCCGTGTGGACGATGGGCACCTGGGCCTGGGCCTCGATCAGGGCGGCGTTCCCCGCGGCGGTGATGTCGCTACGCAGGTAACGCCTTTGGAGCGGAGCTCCGGATCCGCGCCGCCGCGTGTCGCGGCCGACCGGGCCCCGCCGCCGCTCAGGCCGGATCCCGGCGCTCCGCCGCCACCGTTCGCGCCCAGCGGTAGTCCGCCTTGCCGCTCGGGGAACGCTGGATCTCGTCGGTGATCACCAGTCGGCGGGGGATCTTGTAGCCGGCGAGGCGCGTGCGGCAGTGGGACTGGATGCCTTCCAGGGTTGGCGCCTCGGCGCCTCCGCGGAGCTGGACCACGGCCGCCACCTGGTAGCCCCACCTGCCGTCCGGCACGCCCGCCACCAGTGCGTCGTACACGTCGGGGTGGGACTTGAGCGCCTGCTCGACCTCCTCCGGATACACCTTCTCCCCACCGGTGTTGATGCACTGCGAGCCGCGACCGAGCACCGTGACGATGCCGTCCTCGTCCACTGTTGCCATGTCGCCGAGCAGCACCCACCGTTCGCCGTCGCGCCGGAAGAAGGTCTCCGCCGACTTGGCCGGGTCGTTGTAGTAGCCGAGCGGGACGTGGCCGCGCTGGGCGACGCGGCCCGGCTCGCCCGGCTTCACCGGCTCGTGCGTTGCCGGGTCAACCACGGTCGTACGGGCGTTCACGCGCAGCCGGAAGCCGCGGTCGGGGCCGGAGTCGTCGGTCGCGGTGCCGTTGAAGCCGGACTCGGAGGATCCGAAGTTGTTCAGCAGCAGCACGTTGGGCGCCAGGGCGGCGAACTGGGCGCGGACGGTTTCCGACATGATCGCCCCCGAGCTGGAGACGCTGAACAGCTTGGACAGGTCGCAGCCCTTCAACGGGCCGTTCAGCGCGTCTATCAGGGGGCGCAGCATCGCGTCGCCGACCAGCGAGACGCTGGTGACCTTCTCCCGTTCGATGGTGCGCAGCACCTCGAGCGGCACGAACTTGCGGTGAACGACGACCCGCTGGCCGAAATTGAATCCGATGAAGGCCGTGAGCGTCGACGTGCCGTGCATGAGCGGGGGAGTGGGGAAGAAGGTGATCCCGTCGCCGCCCGCGGCCACCCGCTCGGCCAGCTCCTGAGGTGAGGTCACCGGCTCGCCGGTCGGCGCGCCGCCGCCGAGCCCGGCGAAGAACAGGTCTTCCTGGCGCCACATCACGCCCTTGGGCATGCCCGTGGTGCCGCCGGTGTAGATGATGAACAGGTCGTCGCCCGATCGCGGGGCGAAGCCGCGGCGCGGTGAGCCGGCGGCCTCGGCCCGGGTGAAGTCCACGGCGTCGAGGTGCGGTGCTCCCTCGGGCAGTGTGCCGACCCGCAGCAGATACCGCAGTTTCTCGGTGCGTGGAAGTGCCGCGGCGACGCGCTCCGTGAACTCCGCGTCGAAGACGAGCGCGGCCATGTCGGCGTCACGGTACAGGTGGACCAGTTCCTGCTCCACGTACCGGTAGTTGACGTTCACCGGGACGATGCGGGCCTTCAGGCAGGCCAGCACGGTCTGTAGGTATTCCACGCCGTTGTAGAGATGAAGGCCCAGGTGCTCGCCGGCCCGGATGCCGGCGTCGAGCAGATGGTGGGCGATCCGGTTGGCCGCGGCGTCGAGTTCCGCGTAGGTGAGCCGTCGTTCCTCGCCCGTGCCCGGATGGTCGAGGTAGACGAGTGCCTCGCGGTCGGGTACGACATCGACCACCGATTCGAACAGGTCGGCAAGGTTGTACTCCACCGCTCCTCCTGACCCCGGTGAGAACCCGGCTTGCGCCCGGCGGCCGTCCGACGAACCTTCCGGTGAAGCCCGCCGGATCCCTGCGGATCCCGACGCGCTTCGGCCCGGCCCTCGTCGGCATGGCCCTCGTCGGCATGGCGGTCATTAGAGCGCCGGTCGGCACAACTGGGAAGAGCCCGTGACAGGAAATCTGACTGCCTGTCAGAAAACTATTGAACTGGCCGCCCGGCTACTGCAACCTGTTCCAGATCTGGGGACGGGAGGTTCCGCACATGGAACGACGCAACGGCCACACGGGCACCGAACACCTCACCGTGACACGCGAGGGAGCCACGCTGGTGCTCACCCTGAACAGACCGGAGGCGAAGAACGCCCTTTCGATCGCGATGCTCGTCGGTCTGTACGACGCCTGGCTCGAGGCCGACGCGGACAACACCGTCCGGTCCGTCGTGCTCACCGGAGCCGGCGGCTCCTTCTGCGCCGGCATGGACCTCAAGGCACTCGCGGGCAGGGGAATGGACGGCGAGCAGTACCGCGAGAGGATGAAGGCCGACCCCGACCTGCACTGGAAGGCGATGCTGCGCCATCACCGGCCGCGAAAACCGGTGATCGCCGCCGTCGAGGGGCACTGCGTCGCCGGGGGAACCGAGATCCTGCAGGGCACCGACATCCGGGTCGCGGGCGAGAGTGCCACCTTCGGACTCTTCGAGGTCCGGCACGGACTCTTCCCGATCGGAGGCTCGACCGTACGGCTGCCGCGCCAGATCCCGCGCACCCACGCACTGGAGATGCTGCTCACCGGCCGCCCCTACAGCGCGACGGAGGCCGAACGCATCGGCCTCGTCGGCAGTGTCGTCCCCGCCGGCACCGCCCTCGAAGCAGCGCTCGGCATCGCGGAACGGATCAACGCCTGTGGTCCGCTCGCTGTCGAAGCGGTCAAGGCGTCGGTGTACGAGACGGCCGAGATGACCGAGACCGAAGGACTCGCCGCCGAACTGAAGCGTGGCTGGCCCGTATTCGACACCGCCGACGCCAAGGAAGGCGCCCGTGCCTTCGCGGAGAAGCGCGACCCCGTCTACCGACGCGCCTGACAAGGAGAGCCCCATGCCCGAAGTGCTCCGTGCTCCGCTGGTCGTCGAGTTCCCCTTCACCCGTTCCCTCGGGCCCGTGCAGAGCGCCTTCCTGACCGGCCTGCGCGAGAGGACCGTGCTGGGCGTGCGTACCGGCGACGGCAAGATCCTCGTACCGCCCGTGGAGTACGACCCCGTCACGGCCGACGAGATCCGCGATCTCGTCGAGGTCGGCGTCACCGGCACGGTCACCACGTGGGCGTGGAACCAGCACCCGCGTCGCCATCAGCCGCTCGCCACACCCTTCGCCTGGGCGCTGGTACGGCTCGACGGAGCCGACAGCTCCCTGCTCCACGTTCTCGACACCCCCGGACCCGACGCCGTGCGCACCGGGATGCGGGTGCGTATCCGCTGGGCGGCAGAGCGAACCGGCGCGATCACCGACATCGCCTGCTTCGAACCGTACGAGAGCGAGCCCGCCGGCCCGGGCACCGCACACACGGGCGACTTCCCGCAGCCGGTGACCGGCATCGTGGCCCCTGCCCGGCTCGACTACACCTACTCGCCCGGCCGCGCCCAGAGCACCCACCTCGCGGCACTCGCGCAGCGCAGGACGGTCGGCGAGCGATGCCCCTCCTGCCGCAAGGTCTACGTCCCGCCCCGCGGCGCCTGCCCCACCTGTGGCGTGGCCACCGACGAGCGGGTCGAGGTCGGCCCGCGCGGCACAGTCACCACGTACTGCATCGTCAACATCAAGGCGCGGGGCCTGGACATCGAGGTGCCGTATGTCTACGCCCACATCGCGCTCGACGGCGCCGACCTCGCCCTCCACGGACGTATCGGCGGCATCCCGTACGACCAGGTGCGCATGGGGCTGCGCGTCGAACCGGTGTGGACCGAAGGGGCCCGCCATCCCGACCACTACCGGCCCACCGGCGAGCCCGACGCCGACTACGACACCTACAAGGAGCTGCTGTGATGCGAGACGTGGCGATCGTCGCCTTCGCGCAGACCGACCACCGGCGCCGCAGCGACGAGCTCTCCGAGGTCGAGATGGTGATGCCGGTCCTGCACCAGGTCCTCGCCCGCACCGGACTGCAGACCGGAGACATCGGCTTCACCTGCTCGGGATCCAGCGACTATCTCGCCGGCCGGGCCTTCTCCTTCACCATGACACTCGACGGCGTCGGGGCATGGCCGCCGATCTCCGAGTCCCATGTGGAGATGGACGGTGCGTGGGCGCTGTACGAGGCATGGGTGACGCTGCTGACCGGCGAGGCCGACACCGCGCTCGTATACGCCTACGGAAAGGCGTCGCCCGGTGAAGTAAGAGACGTACTGACCCGCCAGCTCGACCCGTACTACACGGCCCCGCTCTGGCCGGACTCCGTCGCCCTCGCGGCCCTCCAGGCCCAGGCGCTCATCGACGCGGGCGAGGCCGACGAACCCGCCTTCGCCGGCGTCGCCGCCAGAAGCCGCCGCGACGCAGCGTCCAACCCGCATGCTCAACTGAAGGGAGAGACACCGCGCGGCGACCACCTCGTCCGGCCGCTGAGAGTCTCCGACTGCCCGCCCGTGAGCGACGGTGCGGCCGCGGTGATCCTCGCCGCCGGGGAACGGGCCCGTGAACTGTGCGAACGACCTGCATGGATCCGCGGCATGGACCACCGGATCGAGGCCCACGGCCTCGGCGTGCGGGACCTGACCCGCTCGCCCTCCACCCTGCTCGCGGCCGAACACGCGGGCGCATTCGACCGGCCCGTCGACACAGCGGAGCTCCACGCTCCCTTCAGCTCCCAGGAGCTCGTCCTGCGCCGGACTCTCGACCTCGACGACAGCGTGAGGGTCAACCCGTCCGGCGGGGCGCTCGCCGCCAATCCGATGATGGCTGCGGGACTCGTCCGGATCGGCGAGGCCGCCGCGCGCATCCATCGTGGCAAGTCCGACCGCGCGCTCGCGCACGCGACCTCCGGGCCCTGTCTGCAGCAGAACCTGGTCGCTGTTCTCGAGGGCGAAGGCGAGGGCCCAGGCGGACGACGAGTCCGAGGCCCGCACCGAGGCGAAGGAGAAGCGCATGTCCGATAAGAGGCGCGTGTCCAAGCAGCCCGTGGCCGTCGTCGGCATCGGGCAGACCAAGCACGTCGCCGCCCGCCGCGACGTCTCGATCGCCGGACTGGTCCGCGAGGCAGCCCTGCGAGCCCTCGACGAAGCCGGGCTGACCTGGTCCGACATCGACGCCGTCGTCATCGGCAAGGCCCCCGACTTCTTCGAGGGCGTGATGATGCCGGAGCTGTACCTCGCCGACGCGCTCGGCGCGGTGGGCAAGCCGATGATGCGCGTCCACACCGCGGGCTCGGTGGGCGGATCCACCGCCCTCGTCGCCGCCAACCTCGTGGCCGCCCGCCGCCACTCGACGGTGCTCACGCTGGCCTTCGAGAAGCAGTCCGAGTCCAATGCCATGTGGGGTCTGTCGCTGCCGATCCCGTTCCAGCAGCCGCTGCTCGCCGGCGCGGGAGGCTTTTTCGCCCCGCACGTCCGCGCCTACATGCGGCGCACCGGCGCGCCCGACAGCGTCGGCTCCCTCGTCGCCTACAAGGACCGCCGCAACGCTTTGAAGAACCCCTACGCGCACCTCCACGAGCACGACCTCACCCTCGAGAAGGTCCAGGCCTCGCCGATGCTCTGGGACCCGATCCGCTACTCGGAGACCTGCCCCTCCTCCGACGGCGCGTGTGCGATGGTCCTCACCGGCCCAGCCGGCGCGGCACGTTCACCGCACCCGCCCGCGTGGGTGCACGGCGGCGCTATGCGCAGCGAACCCACTATGTTCGCGGGCAAGGACTTCGTCTCTCCGCAGGCCGGCAAGGACTGCGCGGCGGACGTCTACCGGCAGGCGGGCATCACGGACCCGCGCCGCGAGATCGACGCCGTGGAGATGTACGTGCCGTTCTCCTGGTACGAGCCCATGTGGCTGGAGAACCTGGGCTTCGCCGCCGAGGGCGAGGGCTGGAAGCTCACCGAGTCCGGAGTCACCGAGCTCGGCGGCGAACTGCCCGTCAACCCGTCCGGCGGCGTGCTGTCGACCAACCCCATCGGGGCCTCCGGCATGATCCGTTTCGCGGAGGCCGCCCTCCAGGTCCGAGGGCAGGCGGGCGAACACCAGGTCGACGGAGCACGCCGGGCACTCGGTCACGCCTACGGCGGCGGGGCACAGTTCTTCTCCATGTGGCTGGTGGGTGCCGAGCCGCCGGCGACATGATTCGGGACACCCCGTCACGTGCGGCGCTCTGTCCGTGACGGGGTGTCGTCGCTAGGCTGACCCGGGAGACGACTCGGGAGGAGCAGGGACGTGGCCGAGAGCACCACCACTACCGCGCAGATGTTTTCGGGGTGGGAGAAGCCGGACTTGGACCTGAGCCGGGCGGACTGGCAGCCCGGTGCCCAGGGGGCGGGAGATGTGCAGATCGCGTTCGTCGAAGGGTTCATCGCGATGCGCAACGGCGGCAAACCGGAGGGCCCGTCACTGATCTTCACCCCGGCCGAGTGGCGTGCCTTCGTGGTCAACGCGCGCGAGGGGGAGTTCGACCTCACCTGACACCGGCCGCGCCCCCTCCCGTCGGCGCGGGAGGGGGAGACGCCGGCTGTCCGTCTCAGGCGGAGGTCTGCGACACGTCCCGGCCGAGCCCCGTCGTTCCGTTGATCTTCTCGATGGCCTGCCGGGCGTGCTCGCCGGGCGTACGGGCGGTGAGCGAGGAGACGGACGACGCAGCCGGCGGCAGCTGCTGGCTCCCGGCTGGAGCGGTCGGCGGCGCGGTCGCCGGTTTGGAGTGGCCGGCGGACCGGGTTCGGAGCCGGTGTCCCGCGGCCTCGTCGAGACTCACGGGCCGCTGCATCTGTGCGGCCAGCCGGCCCGCCTCCTGCCCGAGACGGGCGACGTCCTCCCAGTGGAGACGGACCACCAGACGGAGTTCCGCCTCGCCGTCGGGCAGAGCCTGCAGGGGAGGAGTGATGGGGTCGTTCATGGACTGATCCTCACGTCGGTACGGAATCTCGCGGACGCTGCTCCTCACAGACGTCAATGCCATGGGCACCCGTCTTCACAGGGATACGGCGACCGGAGCCGGTGCGTTCAAAAGGGCTAAGGCCCTGGCTCCGACGAGGTGGGCCGTACCCGTACCATTGCGGTTATGTCCTTCCTCCGCCGCCGCAGCGCCGCCACACCCGCGGGCCCGGACTTCGATGTCCTGGCCATGGACCCGGGCGACTGGCCCGGCAATCTCGGCGCCGGCCTGCTGCCTGCCCCGGACGGCAGCTGCCAGGGAGTCTTCCTCCGCTACGACCTGTTCGGCGGCCGCGGCCCCGCGATGATCATCGGAAATCTGCCGGAGGGCTCGCCCGCCCGCGAGGTGGAGGAGGGGGAGATTCCCTTCGAGGTGGGTCAGCTGCTCGTCGCCTTGGAGAACGAGGAGCCGGTCCATGTGGTCGGCGCCGAGGACACGCCGGTCATGCAGGGAGACAATCTGCTGATCGTGCGCCGGCTGAAGCTTTCGGAAAGCCGTATCTCCTGCGTGCAGTTCGACCGCAGCGACAATGTGCTCGTCACGATTGCCAGCTGGGACCGACCGATCACCGACGACCTCTACGCGCTGCTGAAGCCCCTGCCCGCGGAGCTGTTCCAGCAGGGCTGAGGGGCCCCGCCACCGACCGACTGCCCGGGATCGCTCCCGGGCAGCGCTCGACATCACCCTGGGCTGGTGGCACGGCCCGCCGCGATCGTCCTCACGGCGGGCCGCGTCGTCCTCACCGGGCACCGGCCGACCGACCCTGGGCTCCACGAAGCGCTCCACGATCTTCCGTGGCGGCGAAGGGTGCTCAGGGGCAGTGCCGGGGCAGCGCTACACCCTGACGGCCGACCGCTGGGCCGGCAGCGACAGTGACAGCCTGGCCGCCGACGTGCCGAGCCCCGTAGGGGCACCGAGCCGCCGCGGGGCAGCACCGCCCCGCAGATCCTCCTCTTTGTAACGACGCACCTTGCGATGCCAGTTGAGGATGCCCGCCAGCCAGTCCTCGAGCTCCCTCACATAGGTGTCGAGCGTCGCCCCGGCCTCGCCGTCGAGGTCGAACTCCGCGCACACCAGCGGCAGTTCATGCTCCTTCACATGCAGAAACTGTTGCAGCCTCGACCTCATCAGGTCGTCGGTCATCGCTGCGGCCGTCGGATAGTCGCAGTCGAAGAACGTCTGCACGACCAGTACCGCGTTGTGCACCTCGCCCTCGAACTCGATCTCCTTCTGGTATGAGAAGAGATCATTGAGCAGACACGCGTAGTCCATGGCCGCGTTCTCCAGGGCGCGCACCGAGCCGCTCGCGTACACCTCCGGCGGGAGTTCGCCCTCGTGGCGCAGCCGGCACAGGCTTATCGTGAGATCCGAGCCGAAGGTCAGCCGACGCATCTCCATGTAGTCGACCGGATCGGGAACCCGGTGCTGGGCCTGGTTGTGCAACTCCCACAGCCAGCTGTCGATCATGACGTCGATGGCGTTGCGCAACGACCGGCGGGCGTACGCCGACATCGGCCCCGCCGTGCGCGCCCACAGGTCGGCGAGGCTGCGCTCCAGGGGCGCGACGGCGACGGCCGCACCGGCCTCGGGGCCGTCCACCGGCATGCAGGCCTTGAGGCGCTCGTTGCAGAGCCTGGCTCCCGCCAGATCGCGCGGAGCTCCGAAGACGACCGGGTAGTAGTCGTCGCCGTACGTACCCCAGGTCAGCCACTCGGCGTTGAGTTCCAGCTCCTCCGGTGTGGCGTCGGGATCGAGCCCCGCCGCGCACAGCGCCAGGTCGAAGCCCGTCAACTTCGCTTCGTCCCAGATGTCGTTCAACAGACCCATGCGGCCCGCCCAGGCGATCGACTTCGTACGCGCGTCGTCCAGGTGCGGGCTCAGCGACAACGGGAACGGAAGGTTGAACTCCGGGAGCAGGGACGGTCCCACCGGACGCGGCCGGTGCGTCAGCGTGCGCAGCCGTGCGGCAGCCGGGCGGCCGAACAGGGTACGGATGTCGAGCGCCGACGTGCCCAGCACACCGGCAACGGACGACGACGCGTCGTCCGCCCGCGCGCCTTCGTTCATGTAGCGGCTGGAGCGCATGTGCCATTCGTGACCGCCGGACTGCCAGTCCTGAAGTCCCTTCGTGTAGGCGGCGACCGCCGCGCACTCCGCCGGCGTCAGTCCCTTCTCCAGGCACAGCGCGGGCACTTCCGTGAGCGCGGTGTTCTCGAACTGCTGGACTCGTGACGTCAGCAGGTCGTTGACCGCTTCGGCCGCCTCCTGCGTCGAACAGCCCAGGAACCGCTCGAGAACCAGCACGCCGTTGCTGTTCTCGCCCTCGTCCTCCACCTCGCGCTGGTACGAGAACAGGTCGTTGCGCAGATGAACGGCGTCCGAGAAGGAGTCGCGAAGCACCCGCAGCGGGCGGGACCCGGCGACCGACTCGGGCACCTCCGCCCGAGCCGCGTACTCCACCAGACCGGCGGACCAGGGGGCGCCGCCGACCTTCCGCCGCATCTCGATGTACTCGAGCGGGTTGGCGACCCGGCCCGCGTCGATGTTGACGAGCTCCCACATCGACTCGTTGAGCAGGTTCTCCGTGGCCTCCGTGAACCGGGCACGCCACGTCGGGGACATGCTCGGCACCGTCCGCGCCCACAGGTCGGCGAGCCCTGCCTCGACCGGGTTCGTCGGCTCGGGCGTTCCCTGCGAGAGGTCCATCGGCATGAACGCCGGCAGCCGGTCCAGATAAGCCTTGCCTCCCACCAGGTCCTGGCTGCGCTTGAAGACCTCCAGGAAGTGGTCGTCGAAGAAGAAGACCCACACGTACCAGTCGGTGACGAGACCAAGGGCATCCGCGTCGCAGTCCGGGTGGGTGTACGCGCACAACAAGGCATAGTCGTGCGCCTCGAGATCGCTCTCCTCCCAGATGCCGGACCCCTCCAGCATCCCCATCCGGCGAGCCCATTCTCTGGTGTGCCGCCGTGCCTCTTCGACGTGCGGGTTGAGGCGTGCCGGATAGGCAACGTAGAAGTCCGGCAGTACGAAGGGCTGTGCCATGTGCGCCAAGGCCTTTCGGTGAGCAGCCGCGCACGCGGGCGCGGAGGATCATGACGGCCCAGCCCTACCCCTCGCCCGTACGGCCCACTCATTCCGCCAATTAGTCGCATAAGCGGATGGAAGAGGCGGGGTGCCACCGGACCCCACGACCGGTGGCACCCCGCAGCCTGATCCACACGAGAGTCCCTACTTCAGCACCCGCACATCGGACGCCTTCACGAACGCCACCCGGTGCCCGAACTGGATCTCGTAGTACATCTCCTCGCCCCGCACCACTTGGTGGCGCGAGGTGTCGAACGTCGTCGCGTAGAGGTACTCACCCGGTACGTGGTCACCGACCACGTACTTCTGTCCCGCGAGCAGCTTGTACGGCAGCGGCGAGACCGCCTGCACAGGTACGCCCGCAGGGTACGCAGAGGCCTCCGGGTACGCCCTGCCGTAGACCGGCACTTCCGCGAGACCCTCCCGCGGCGTCAGCACCGGCTCCCGCGCGCTCACCGCGGTGGGCTGCGTACGGGGGTTGTGGAACCATGCCTTCTGGCCCAGGTACCAGATCGCCGTCCACTCGCCCCGGCGCTCGGCCACGGCGTACTGCTGACCCGTCGACGCACGCGCCCCCGTGTCGTTCACTCCCGTCGTCGAGTCCTCGCCCCCCGGCCGCAGACCCATGTCCTTGACGAGCGGAGCGTCCTCGCTCGGCGCCGTGTGCAACCGCACCGCACCGGAACCGTGCGGCGCACACGCCTCCCCTGCCTTCACGCAGCCCGTGTAGAGCGGCTGGTGCTCGGAGTAGTCGGGACGGATGGTGACCGCAGCGCACTGCGGGTCGGCATGCGGGGTGAACGGCTTGCCGAGGAGCCGGAAGTAGTGCGCCCAGTCCCAGTACGGACCCGGGTCCGTGTGCATCCCGCGGATCGTGGCCGTCGTCGTACCCGGCACGTTGTCGTGGCCCAGCACATGCTGACGGTCCAGCGGAATGTCGAACCGCTTGGCCAGGTACTTCACCAGCCGCGCCGACGTGCGGTACATCGCCTCCGTGTACCAGGCATCCGGTGACACCAGGAAGCCCTCGTGCTCCAGACCCACCGACTTGGCGTTCACGAACCAGTTGCCCGCGTGCCAGGCGACGTCGTCGAGCGGCACATGCTGGGCGATGTGACCGTCCGACGAGCGCAGCGAGTACTGCCAGGACACATACGTCGGGTCCTGTACCAGCTGCAACGTGGTGTCCCAGGACGCCTCCGTGTCATGGACGACGATGTAGTCCACCGACGGGGACGCCGGGCGGTCGGCCTTGTCGTGGTTGCCGTAGTCACCCTCGCCGAACTCCTTGTACGGCGCAGGGATCCACTCGCACGCCACCGTCAGCGGGCACTCGGTCCTGCCCGCGTCCGCAGTGCGCAGCCCCAGCCGGCGGACCTGCGACCGCTCCGGAGAAAGTGTCGGGTCCGCGGCGAGCTCCACGCGCTGACCGCTGTCCGTCGTGCGGGACTGGCCGGTGCGGATGACGTCGAACACATCGTCGGCGTACGTCGTCGCCGTCGCCACGTCGTCCGCGCCGGAGAACTTGGCGACCGCGCCGTACCAGTCCGCCGGGTCCTCGCTCGCCGGCCCGCCCAGCTCCCGCTGCGCCGCGGCGAGCAGGGCCGCACCGCCCCGTACGTTGGCCGCGGCGTTGTCACGCAGCTGCTCCGAGCCGATACCGGACACCTTCGCCGCCTGCTCCAGCGTCCGCAGCCGCGGCGGCAGTGCACGGGGCTCGGGCAGCGGTGCCCCGGTCACCGTACGTGCGGGGCGCGTGTCGTCGCCGCGGGCGTCCTCCGTCCCGTGCGCATGGTGGGGCGCCTCCGCCAGCGCGGTCCGCGCGTCCGTCAGATGCATCGGACCGTAACCACCGGTGACGCTTGCCGCGCCACCGTGCGCGTCCCAGCGGGACTGCAGATAGGAGACACCGAGCAGCACACTCTGAGGCACGCGGTACTCGGCGGCCGCCGCGGCGAAATCCCGCTGCAGCGTATCGGCCGACGCCCGTTCCGCGGTGGCGGACGGCCCGGCCGAGACCAGCGGAAGCAACAGGGCGGCGCACGCCACCGCGCCCCCGGCCGTCCATGCGCGACGGCGGGCGCTTCTCGAACGTGCGGGAGTGAATCCTTGCAATGCAGCCTCCAGTGACGGGTGATGCGCGACGGGACCTGCGGGCCGGGACACGACCCATGGGTATCGGCTTCCGGACGATCCGTCAATCATGCTTCGGGCGCGGAAGTTTGCACGTCAACGTGCATATGGAGGCGTTTCGCGGCAGCGGCGCCCGGGCCTGCGGCGCGTCAGTGGCGTGGACCAATCTCCGAACTTTCAGTCGACTTGGACCGCCAGCAGACACGCGTCGTCGTCATGGGCCGCGCGGACGTACTCCTCCGCCAGCCGGTCCACCACCTGCTGCGGCGAACAGCGCCGGCAGGCAGTCAGCGACCGCGTCAGCGCGTTGATCCCGTCGGTGATGTCCCTGTCCCGCCGCTCCACCACCCCGTCCGTGTACAGCAGCAGCACATCACCCGACTCCAGCGGGAAGTCCGCAGCCTCGTACGTATGGCCGGCGAGGGCCCCCAGCAACGGCCCGCGATGCCCCGCCGGCAGTGCGAACGCCTCGCCGCCGCGCAGCAGGAGCGGTGCCGGATGGCCCGCGCACGCCCAGCGCAGGATCCGGTCGGTGGCGAGGTGACCGACCACCATGGTGGCCGTGGAGGACGCCGGTTCGCCGGAGAGCAGATCGTTCAGCCAGGTCGCGACTTCACCCGGCCCTGCCCCCGTCTGGGCGAGTCCCGCCATCGCGTGACGCTGCTGCGCCATCCGGGCCACCGCGTCCAGGCCGTGACCGCTGGCGTCCCCGATGGCGATCAGCGCCTGCCCGCTGGGTAGCGGGCGGCACTTGTACCAGTCACCACCGACGGCGGCGTCCGGCTCGGCCGGCAGATACGCGGCCGCGGCCGTGAGACCCAGCTCGGCCAAGCCCTCGGTGTATGTCGGCAGCAGCGCCTCACGCAGCACGGCGGCGACATGGTGCTCCGCCGCGGCCTGCTGACGCAGCTGTTCCGTCTCCGCCTGCTTCTCCACCAGTCGTCGACGACTGCGCATCTGCGGTGTCAGATCGCGGGCCACGATCTGCAGCGCCCAAGGCCGTCCGTCGGTTCCGGCCACCGGCCTGCCCAGCAGGTCCAGAGTCCGCACCTCACCGAGCACCATGAACCGGATCCGGGTCCAGGCAGGCTCCTCCCCGGCCAGGACCGACGCGATGAACTCGCCGAAGGGCCCCGCGTCTTCGGGCACCAGGGCGTCGCACAGGTCGATCAGTGTTCACGGCAGCGCGGGGTCCGCACGGAAGATCCGCTGAAGCCCCTCCGACCAGGAGACCTGACCCGACAACAGATCCCATCGCCCCCAGCCCAACGACGCCAGATGCTGCGCGTCGATCGTCAGCAACTCCGCCTGACTGCGCACCGGGCTGCCAGGTGGTCAGGATCTGATCGCCGCACGACGCCGCGTAGTGCACGAGCTGCACCCGCTTCAGCCGGCCGTGCCGCTCCTCCGTGTAGTCCACGACCAGGCCGTTCAGCGAGCGCCCGGTGGCCAGCACATCGCTCAGCGCAGCCAGCAGTCCGCTCGAGGAGGCGCCGGGCCGGGCCACGATCAACCGCTCGCCCACCTGCTGGTGGGAGCCACGAAGCCGAACGGACATGGTTGCCGGCCCGGATGATGAAGTCGGTGATCTCACCCGTCTCGTCCCGCATCGGTGCCAGTAGCGCGGCGGAGACCGGGATGGCGGGCAGTGTGGAGCAGAGACAGGCCCAGGGGTCATGGTCCTCGCCCGCGTCCCGGCAAGCGTGCCCTCTCCCGCTGCCCTGACCGCACGGACACCGGGTCGGCTGCCCAGCCGTGTCGGGGGGTGGAGCCGGATCGGGCTGGGGCGCCGGCTCGGTCTTGCTCCGCACATCCGCCCGGAGACTGACGACCTCACGCTCGATGAATGCCTTGAGCGATGCGACGTCGACGGGATGCGGCAGCTGCATACGGGCTCTTTCGTCGCGCTGCACGCACAGCGGTCCGGATCTGGATCACGTGCCGCCGATCCTAGAACGGGACAAAGAGCACAGGGCGCTGCGCGCCGGGTGTGTGGGCACCGGGCGCGCAGCGCGCTTCCCCCTCTGTGGCGGCTCGTCAGCGTGTGCCGACCGCCGCGCGCACGGCCCGTCGGGCCATTGCGCAGTCGTCGTGCAGCCGCCTCAGGAGCAGCCGCTGTTCCTCACCCGCCGTCGGGGCGGTGGCCTGCGTCTGCCCGCCGGAGACCGGCGACGCCTCGCGCATCGTGCGCTGCACGGCCGTCTCGTACGTGCGGATCTCCCGGGTGAGCACCAGCATCAGGTTCACCAGGAAGGCGTCCCTGGCGGCGGTGCCCGCCTGCTGTGCCAGCTGGCTGATCTGTCGGCGCGCCACCGGAGCGTCGCCCAGTACCGCCCAGAGCGTCGCCAGGTCGTAGCCGGGCAGATACCAGCCGGCGTGCTCCCAGTCGACGAGCACCGGACCCGTGGGCGACAGCAGGATGTTGGAGAGCAGTGCGTCACCGTGACAGAACTGCCCCATGCCGTGCCGGCCGCCGGCCTGCGCCAGACCGTGCAGCAGCTTCTGCAGGTCACCGAGGTCCCGGTCGGTGAAGAGCCCCAGTTCGTGGTAGCGCGAGATCCGGGAGCCGTAGTCGAGCGGGGCGTCGAACATCCCTGCCGGTGGCCGCCAGGTGTTGAGGCGGGCGATCGCGCCCAGTGCCGCTCGCACGTCCGCGCGCGGGGGCGCTTCGAGCGGGTGTCGGGTCAGTGCCGCGGCCCTTCCGGGCATCCGCTCGATCACCAGGGTGCAGTTCTCCGGGTCCGCCGCGATGAGCCGCGGGACCCGGACCGGTGGGCGGTGCCGTACGAAAGCGCGGTACGCAGCTATTTCGTGCCTCAGCCGCTCGGCCCACGCCGGCGAGTGGTCCAGTAAGCATTTGGCGACCGCTGTGGTACGCCCCGTCGTGCCCACGATCAGGACGGATCGTCCGCTGCGGCGCAGTACCTGCACCGGGTTGAACTCCGGGCAGATCCGGTGCACCGACGCCACAGCCTTGCGCAGCTGTGCGCCCTGGGGACCGGACAAGTCGATTCTCCCACTGAGGGACTGGCCGACCACGCCGGCCGGCCTGCGTGCCCGGCCGGCGTGAGTGGGGTCGAGATACGGTCCGGTGCCGGCCGGGAACGAGGTGCGCTGCTGCAGCCGGGGCGGGGCGGACACGGAGGACGATGCTGTGTACATGGGAGATACAGATCCCTTCGTGTGCCGACAAGTTGCGTGCGCGCCCCCGCCCCATATGCCAGAGGAAACACCCTGGGGAATGTGCCCCGACAGACGGGGCGAGGTGGCGCGTTCCTACCTGACACCGCGTCGCGGGTGGCAGACCATCTGGCGGACCCTGGCGAACCGTGGCGAATAGTCGCCCGCCCCATGACAGCGGGTTACTGTCAACTCAGCCGAGAACCTGGGGGCTTGACGTGAGCAGAGAACCCAACACCCGCCTGTGCGACCTGTTCGGCCTGGCCGGCTGGTCCAAGGGCGAACTCGCAAGACTCGTGAACCGGCAGGCGGCGGCCATGGGCCACCCGCAGCTGGCGACCGACACTTCGCGGGTGCGGCGCTGGATCGACCTGGGGGAGACCCCGCGCGATCCCGTGCCCAAGGTGCTGGCAGCTCTGTTCACCGAGCGACTCGGTCGTGTCGTGACCATCGA
The DNA here is from genome assembly GCF_044763255.1 of Streptomyces sp. NPDC096176. Lineage (NCBI taxonomy): Bacteria > Bacillati > Actinomycetota > Actinomycetes > Kitasatosporales > Streptomycetaceae > Streptomyces > Streptomyces sp. NPDC096176. The sequence goes on from NZ_JBIWFV010000003.1 coordinate 624,875, forward strand.
GGACCTCGGGTTCGCACGGAGCGGGCGAGCGGGTAAACGGCGGGACGTCCAGGGCGCAGACAACCCTGACGATCTGCCCTGGGCGCCCGACCGTACGGCGGCGGTCCTCACCGAATTCACGGGAATGGACCTCATGCTCAACCGACGCGGCCTGGTGGGCGCGGGCGCGGCACTCGCCGCGGGCTCAGCACTCAGCAGCGCCATGCACGACTGGCTCAAGACCGATCCGGCGATCTCCCAGGACGCCGTCCGCACCTCCGATGCCCTGCACGCCGACCCCGCTGGGTACGACCGTTACGAAGCCGCCCCCATCGGGTCGCAGGAGATCGAGGCGCTGGAGCGTTCCGTCGAGGTGTTCCGCGCCTGGGACGCCGCCCGCGGTGGCGGCCTGCAGCGGAAAGCAGTGGTGGGACAGCTGAACGAGGTCGGCGGCATGCTCGCCTACCGGCACCCCGACCACCTCCAACGGCGCCTGTGGGGCGTCGCCGCCAATCTGGCCGTCCTCGCAGGCTGGATGTCCCATGACGTCGGCCTGGAGCCGACCGCCCAGAAGTACTTCGTCATCGCCGCACACGCGGCCCGCGAGGGCGGCGACCGCCCACGCGCCGGCGAGGCCCTTTCCCGGGCGGCGCGCCAGATGGTCCACCTCGGCCGTCCCGACGACGCGCTGGACCTGATGAAGCTCGCCAAGTCCGGCTCCGGGGAGCAGACGCTGCCCCGCACCCGGGCGATGCTGCACACCATCGAGGCCTGGGCGCAGGCCTCCATGGGCCGCGGCCAGGCCATGCGCCGCACGCTCGGCGAGGCCGAGGAACTGTTCGTCTCCGACAAGGGGGATGTTCCGCCGCCCAGTTGGATGCAGATGTTCGACGAGGCGGACCTCCACGGCATGCAGGCCCTGGCCTATCGCACACTCGCCGACCACGACCCCTCGGCCGCGAGTATCGCGCAGAACCACGCCAAGCAGGCGCTTCATCTGCGCGAGGGCGGCAGGCAGCGGTCGAAGATCTTCGACTACATCTCGCTGGCCTCCGCGTGCTTCATTGCGGACGACCCCGAACAGGCCGATCGTTACGCCCGGCTCGCGCTGGTGTCGATGGGGGAGACCTCCTCCCACCGGACCTGGGACAGGCTCCGGGAGATGTACCGGCTGACCGGGCATTACGCCGGCTACACCAAGATCGAGGACCTGCGGGAGGAGATCGAGGTCGCGCTGCCGGGAAGCCCCTCGACGAAGGCGCGGAGAGCTTAGCTCCAGCAGCCCTGCGGGCTGTGGCCCGGCTCGATATCCGGCGGCTCGCTACGGGGCTTGCGACCGGCACCCGGCTTCGGGGCTTCGCTCAACCCCGGCTTCGGACAGGCCCCGGGCTTCGGACCGGCCCACGCGGGTCAGGCGATGACCCTCGCCACCATCACGCAGGCGTCGCCCTCCCGCTCATGCTCACCGACCTCCTCCACAATCACACGGACGCATTCCTGGGCATCCCTGGCCCGGGCGAACCGCGCTGCCAAAGCCGTCAGCCGGTCCGCACCGTCGTCGGACGTCGCACTCGTTCGTGTCAGCCCGTCCGTGTGCAGGACCAGCAGATCGCCGGGCCGCAGGGTCAGTTCGGCCTGCTCGTACGCCGCTCCGCTCGTGGCGCCGAGCAGCACCCCGTCCGGTGCCATGAGCGCCTGCCCTGCCCCGTCGCGGAACAGCAGCGGGGAAGGGTGTCCGGCCTGCGCCCACGAAAGCGTCCTGGTCCCGGGCGTGTAGCGGCAGCACACCGCACTGCCCAGAGCGGGCTGCGGAGACGTCTCGAGCAATTGGTTGAGGTGTGTCATCAGCGCACCCGGCCGGATGCCCGCGACGGCCATCCCGCGCAGAGCGCCCAGCAGCATCGCCATGGCGGAGGTCGCGGAGACCCCGTGACCGGTCAGGTCGCCGACGCTCAGCAGCGAGTCACCGGCGGGGAGTTGAAGGGCGTCGTACCAGTCGCCGCCGATGAGCGCGCCGCTCGCGGAGGGGAGATAGTGCGCCGCGACGTCCAGCGAGGTCGGGCCGTCGTGCGGGAATTGCAGCGATCCGCGCCACGGGGGCAGCACGGCTTCCTGCATTTCGACCGCGAGCCGTCGTTCCGTCTGTTCCATGTGCTGCTGCCGTTGCAGCCAGTCCCGGGTCTCTCGTACCGCCCGCTGGCTGCGACGCAGCTCGCTGACGTCCCGCAGGACGGCCCACATGGACGCTGTGGACCCGTCGGCGTCGAGTACGGGCTCGCCCATCATGTGCACGGTGCGTACTCGCCCGTCGGGCCGCACAAGACGGAACTCGCCGTCGATGGGCCGACCGTCGACCAGACAGTCCGTCACCGTCGCGGTCAGCAGCGGCTGGTCCTCCGCGAAGACGAGAGAGGGCATCTCGTCCAGGGACATGGGGCCGCTTCGAGGGTCGCGGCCCAGGATGCGGTACAGCTCGTCGGACCAGCTGACCTCGTCGGTGAGGAGGTTCCACTCGGCGCTGCCGACACGGCTGAGCAGCGATCCGGCGCCGGCTGCGGCGCGATCCGCCTCGTACTCTGCGAGTTCGTCGGCGATCGCCTCCGCCGTCTCCTGCGGGAGTCCGTCTTTCAGCTGCCCCAAGTGGGAGCCGAGGTCGTCGAGATGATGGAGCGCCAGGTCACACAGGGCCCGCCGCCATCGCTCCTGTGGGTCGTCCTCCGCCACTTCGGGGTCGGGGCGCACCGCGTCGACGTCTCCGCGCAGTCTGCGCGTCCGGGTGATCAGCGCGTCTACGGTTTCGCGCTCAGGCGGCTGTGCGGGACGGTCCGCGAACACATGGGACGGCATGTCGTACTCCGATACAGGCGCGGCCACGGCCAGGGTCTGGAACAGGGACCGGTTACGACTGTTGCACAGGGAGCGAGGGGCCGTAAGCCATTTGGCAACACTCGATCCGGTGGTGCCTTCGACATATGCCACAGGCGTCGTGGTCCGGGGCCGTTGTCAGTGGTGGACGGCAGTATAAGAACCATGACGACGACTTCCCCCGCAGCTCTTGCAGCTCCAGCAGCTCCCGCCGCCACCCTCGCCGACGCCGCGGCGTACGCCGCAGCGGTCAAGACTGCGACGCGGGCGGCCGCAGAGTACTACGCGACGGGCGAGAGCACCCTGGACGACGACGCGTACGACCGCCTGGCGCGCGGTATCGCCGCGTACGAGCAGGAGCACCCGGACGAGGTGTCGCCCGCCTCGCCGACCGGGAAGGTCGCGGGCGGCGCGGCCGTCGGGGACGTGCCCCACACGAGACCGATGCTGTCCCTGGACAACGTCTTCTCCGCGGAGCAACTCGCCGCCTGGACCGCCTCGGTGGAGCGGCGGATCGGCCGGACGGTCGAGGCCTGGAGTGTCGAGCCCAAGCTGGACGGTCTCGCGATCGCCGCTCGATACGAAGGGGGGCACCTGACCCGGCTGGTCACCCGCGGTGACGGCACGGCAGGGGAGGACGTGTCGCACGCCATGGGCACCGTCGTCGGCCTTCCGCAGCGGTTGTCCGAGGACATCACGCTCGAGATCCGCGGTGAAGTGCTCATGACGGACGAGCAGTTCGAGCGGGCGAACGCCGTGCGTACCGAGCACGGCGGCGCGCCGTTCGCCAACCCGCGCAACGGCGCGGCGGGCACCTTGCGTGCCAAGGAACGCGCCTACACGGTGGAGATGACCTTCTTCGGCTACGGCGCACTGGCACTGCCCGCTTCCGGTGCGGAGCTGGCGGCCCGGCTCGGCGACTGGCCGCACAGCCGCGTGATGGAGTACGTCGGCGGGCTCGGCGTGCACACCGCCGACGGCACGGCTGTCGCCCCGCGCACCCTGACCACGGCAGACGACATCCAGGCACGGATCGAGGAGATCGCCGCAGCCCGCCCCGGCCTGCCGTTCGGTATAGACGGCATCGTGATCAAGGCGGACAGCGCGGTGGACCAGGCCGCCGCCGGCTCCGGCTCCCGGGCGCCCCGGTGGGCGATCGCGTACAAGCTCCCCGCCGTGGAGAAGGTCACCACCCTCCTGGGTGTCGAGTGGAACGTGGGCCGCACGGGGATCATCGCCCCGCGCGCCGTTCTCGAGCCGGTGGAGATCGACGGATCGACCGTCACGTACGCGACCTTGCACAACCCCGCGGACATGACCCGCCGCGATCTGCGCATCGGCGACCGGGTGACGGTCTACAAGGCGGGCGACATCATTCCGCGCATCGAGGCGCCCGTCGCCCACCTGCGCACCGGCGACGAGCAGCCCATCACCTTTCCCGAGGTCTGCCCCCAGTGCGGCTCCGACATCGACGTCTCCGAGCAGCGCTGGCGCTGCGTACGCGGACGCAACTGCCGCGTCGTCGCCTCCGTCTCCTACGCCGCCGGGCGAGACCAGCTCGACATCGAGGGACTCGGCGTCACCCGCGTCGTCCAGCTCGTCGACGCGGGCCTGGTCGACGACTTCGCGGACCTGTTCACCCTCCGGCGCGAGCAGCTGTTGCAGCTGGACCGGATGGGCGAAACGAGTACGGACAACCTGCTCGCGGCTATCGACACGGCAAGGAGCCGGCCCCTGTCACGGGTCTTCTGCGCACTCGGTGTCCGTGGCACCGGCCGTTCCATGTCCCGCCGTATCGCACGGCACTTCGCGACCATGGAGCACATATGCGCCGCCGATGCCGACGCCCTGCAGCAGGTCGAAGGCATCGGCGTCGAGAAGGCAAGGACGGTCGTGGCCGAGCTCGCGGAGCTGGCCGGTCTGATCGACCGGCTGACCGCCGCGGGCGTCAACATGAGCGAACCGGGGGTGCCTGTGCCCGACGCGAGGACCACGGAGGGCATGGGCTCTGACACCGCGGCCGCGTCAGCTGCGGAGACGGGCGGCGATGCCGGCCCGCTCGACGGCATGACCGTCGTCGTCACCGGCGCGATGACCGGGCCGTTGGAGAAGTTGAGCCGCAACCAGATGAACGAACTCATCGAGCGGGCAGGCGGCAAGTCCTCCTCGAGCGTCTCCAAGCGCACCGCGCTGCTCGTCGCCGGGGAGGGTGCCGGCTCCAAGAGGGACAAGGCCGAGCAGCTCGGCACCCGGATCGCCACCCCGGACGAGTTCGCCGCGATGGTGTCGGGCTTCCTCGACACGGCGCTCTGAGCCGACCGCCCGGTCGACGGCCCGGGCCCGATGATCAGGCCCGGCGGTCCGGGCCGCCGGGCCCGGCACCGCATCACTGCGGCCGCCCGGCTTCCGTGATCCGCGGGAGTCGGCAGGCCGATGGAAGCGGTGGTCGCCGGTCCTCGGGTGCGTAACCTGTCGCGGTGACCGACGACGACCTGCTGATCCGTGCCCTCCACGACCCCGGCGACCCGCCAGTGCGTCCGCTGCCGCCCGAGGCGGCCGAACTGCTGCGGAAACTGGCCGCGCCCCCAAGGCTGGCGGCGCATCTGCGCGCCGTCCATGACGTGGCGTACCAGCTGGCCGACTGGCTGGACGGGCACCATCCAAGGCTGCGCTACGACCGGCGGGCGGTCCTCTTCGGTGCCGCCACCCATGACGTGGGCAAGGTGGTCCACACCGCGGAGCTGTCGGGTGCCGGCGGCCGGCACGAGGAGGCCGGCCGGCAACTGCTCCTGGACCACGGCGTCGCCCCTGACCTGGCCCGCTTCGCGGCGACCCACGCAAGCTGGTCCCAGCTGCCGACGGGGGCCGGTGTCGAGGACCTGGTGGTCGCGGTCGCCGACAAGGTGTGGAAGAACAAGCGGGTCACGGATCTTGAAAATCTGCTGGTCGCACGCCTGGCCGGGGCGAGCGGCCGGGAGACGTGGGAGGAGTTCATGGCACTCGACGACATCCTCACCCGTATCGGCGAAGGGGCGGACGCCCGGCTCGAGTTCCAGGGGGCCTACCCCGTCGTGGCGTGACCCGGCGGTCGGCATCGCTGGGGAGAGCCGTTCGGACCGGCGGTGCGTCATACTCGAGGTATGAGTTCAGCCCTTACATCGGCCGGCGGGCCCCAGCGGCCGCCCGCGCGTCCCGACGCCACGGGCGTACGGCGTGCGGTCGCACGGGACGCGAAGCGGCTCACCCGGCTGGTGCGCGGGTCGAGCGCCTATCAGGGGCATTACGCGCCAATGGTCGCCGGATACCGGGTGGGGCCGGACTACATCGAGGCTCATGAGGTGTTCGTCGCGGCGGACGGGAGCGACAGGGTGCTCGGCTTCTACGCCCTGGTGCTCTCACCTCCCGAGCTGGACCTCATGTTCGTCACCGACGACGCCCAGGGGCTGGGCATCGGGCGGCTCCTGGTGGAGCACATGACCGAGCGAGCCCGTGCGGCCGGTCTGGACGCCGTACGGGTCGTCGCCCACCCGCCCGCGGAGGGCTTCTACCTGAGCGTGGGCGCGCGGCGCACCGGCACGGCCCTGGCCCGACCGCCGGCCGTCATGTGGGACCGCCCGGAGCTGCTGTTCCCGATCGACTGAGTGCCGGGCTGACGGAGCGGCGTGCGTGCCGGAGAGTTTCCGCCCTTGAGCGCGTTGAACCCCGGCTCGGACGTGAGATTGAGTTCCGCGGGCACTTCCGCCCGGCACGCGGAGCCGACCGGCGTGGGGATGCCGCCGACCTTCAGGTCCTTGAGTTGCAGGACCGGTTCCGTTCCGAAGTGAGCGACGAGTCCGCTCTGCGGCCGGAGGCCCGGCCACCGGGATGAACGGACCGTACCGACCCGGCGCCAGAGAGGACCACGGAGGAGATTCATGATCAATGAGGTCGAACTGGCCCATCTGAAGCGGTGCGTGGAGCTGGCGGCCGAGGCTGTGGCAGCCGGCGACGAGCCGTTCGGTTCCGTACTCGTCGGGGCCGACGGCACCGTCCTCGCCGAGGACCGCAACCGCGAGACGTCCCTCGCCGACCAGACGCGCCACCCGGAGTTCGCGCTCGCCCGGTGGGCCGCCGAGAACATGAAGGCCGAGGAACGCCGCGCGGCCACTGTCTACACCTCGGGCGAACACTGCCCCATGTGCGCCGCCGCGCATGGCTGGGTCGGCCTCGGACGCATCGTGTACGCCGTCTCCTCCGTACAGCTCGGCCGCTGGCTCGCCGACCTGGGGGTCGGGCCGTCCCCGGTGGCCGCCTTGCCGATCCAGGACGTCGTCCCCGGCCTCGAGGTGGTGGGACCGGTGCCGGAACTCGCAGAGCGGGTGCACGAACTCCACCGCCGCTTCCGGGCGGACCGGAGCTGAGCCGCCGCGCGTGCGCGCCCCGCCGCCCGCGGGGCGCGCACGTCATCCGACGGCGTCAGGCGTCCGCACGGCCGGCTGCTCGGCGGGCAGGGGCTGTTCCGTCCAGATGACCTTCCCGTCGGCCGTGTACCGCGTGCCCCAGTGTTCGGCGAACTGAGCGACCAGGAACAGCCCGCGGCCCCCCTCGTCGGTGGTGGCCGCCTGCCGCAGATGCGGTGATGTACTGCTCTGGTCGGCGACCTCGCAGATCAGCGCCCGGTCGCGGATGAGCCGCACCCGGATCTCTCCGGAGGCGTAACGGATGGAGTTGGTGACGAGCTCGCTGAGGATCAATTCGGTGGTGAAGGCCTCCTCGTCCAGGCCCCACTCGGCGAGCTTCTCCGCCACCGCGGCCCGCACCCGTCCCACCGCCGACGGGTCCGGCGGCACGTCCCACTCCGCGACCTGGCTCGAGTCCAGTACACACGTACGTCCGACGAGCAGCGCGATGTCGTCGCGGGGACGCTCGGGCACGAGCGCGTCGAGCACCGCCTCACATGTCTCCTCGGGGTCGGAGCGGGCGTGTTCGGCCAGTGTGCGGCGCAGCAGCTCCAGGCCCTCGTCGATCTCCCGCTCCCGGTCCTCGACGAGCCCGTCCGTGTAGAGCACGAGGCGGCTGTCCTTCGGCAGCCGCACTTCGAGGGTCTCGAACGGCAGACCGCCCAGACCCAGCGGCGGCCCGCCGGGCACGTCCGCGAACTCGGCCGTGCCGTCCGGGTGGACGACGACCGGCTGCAGATGACCGGCCCTGGCCATGCTGCAGGTCCCCGACACCGCGTCGTAGATCGCGTAGATGCAGGTGGCGCCCGTGACGCCGGCGTCTGCGCCGTCGTCGGTCTCGTCCTGGTCGATGCGCGCCACCAGCTCGTCGAGGTGGAACATCAGCTCGTCGGGCGGCAGGTCCAGGCTGGAGAAGTTGTGGACCGCGGTACGCAGCCGGCCCATGGTCGCGGCGGCGTGCAGCCCATGGCCCACGACATCCCCGACGACGAGCGCCACCCGGGCCCCGGGCAGCGGGATGATGTCGAACCAGTCCCCGCCCACACCGCCCAGCCCGCCGAGTCCGGCCTGCGCGGGGCGGTAGCGGTAGGCGACGTCGAGGGCGTTCTGCTCGGGCAGAGTCCGCGGGAGGAGGCTGCGCTGCAGCGTGACCGCCATCGTGTGCTCACGCGAGTAGCGGCGGGCGTTGTCGACGCTGACCGCGGCACGGGCGACCAGCTCCTCCGCGAGTGACAGGTCCTCCTCCTCGAACGGCTCGGGGTTCTGCGCGCGCCAGAACATGGCCACGCCCAGAATCACGCCCCGGGCACGGAGCGGAACGGCGATCATCGAGTGGATCCCGTACTCGAGAAGCTTCTGCGCCCGTACCGGATCCTGCTCCTGCCACCCTCCGAGAGCTGTGAGATCCGCCTGCAGGACCGCCTCGCCCCTGCCCAGCCCCGTACCCATCGGCGTGGTGGGGACGAAGCGGATCACCTGTCCCAGCGGGTACAGCTCCGTCTCCGTCGGGCCGGCGAACGCCGACCGCCGCATGTCGGTGTCCGCGCCGGTCGCAGTCGGCTCCTCGCCGCGCAGCACGGCCTCCACCAGGTCCACGGTCGCGAAATCGGCGAACCGGGACACCGCGAACTCGGCGAGCTCCTCACACGTGCGCACCACGTCGAGGGTGGTCCCGATCTCCATGCCCGCGTCGTACAGCAGCCTGAGCCGACCCCTCGCCACGTCGGCACGACCGGTCAGGGACTGCAGTTCCGTGGTGTCCCGCAGGGTGGCGACGCTGCCCGGCGGCCCGCCGTGCTGGTCCGTCGAGCGCTGGTTGACGGCGATCAGTCGCTCTCCCACGGGGAAGACCTCGTCCGTCACGGTCCTTCCCGAGGACAGCAGATGTCCTGTGAGCGGATCGAGGCCCAGTTCGGTGACCGGGGCGCCGTCCACGTCCTGCGGCAGGTTCAGCAGCCTGCGCGCCTCGTCGTTGGCGAGCAGCAGCCGGCCGTCGCCGCTCACGATGATGACCCCCTCGCGCACCGCGTGCAGAACAGCGTCGTGATGTTCGTACATCCGGGTCATCTCGGCAGGACCGAGCCCGTGCGTCTGGCGGCGCAGCCTTCTGCTCACCAGCGCCGTGCCCCCCGTGGTCAGGAGCAGCACGCCGCCCGCAGCGCCGAACAGCAGAGGGAACTGCTCCTCCACGAGACCGCTCACGCGTTCGATGGTGATGCCGGCGGAGACCAGGCCCACCACGGTGCCCTTGTCGTTGGTGACCGGGACGACGGCCTGGACGAGCGGTCCGATGGTGCCGACGATCTTCTCGGTGAGGACCTTGCCGTTCTGGGCGGGGGCCAGATTGCCGACGAACTTCTTCCCGATCCGGTCCGTCAGCGGGTGGGTGTAGCGGATGCCCTCGGTGCTCATCACGACGATGAAGTCCACGCCGGAACGCTCGCGCGCGGCTTCGGCCTTGGGCTGAAGCACCGCGGTGGGATCCGGACTTGCCAGTGCCTGCTCGATCCCGGGGGAGTTGGCGAAGGTCTCGGCCACGGCGACCGACCGGTTGCGAGCTTCGCGGTCGCTGTCGGTGCGTGACTGGAACACCAGCGCCGCCATGGCCGCGGCGACGAGCAACACCACGATCGCCACCTGCAGGAGAAAGACCTGACCTGCGACAGTTCGCATCCGAAGAACCGAGCGCGGGCGGCCGTAGCGTCCGGCCATAAGCTCTTTCTACACCTCCGCCATGAGCTGGGCGAACCGCGCAAAGCGGGGGCAGGGGACATCATGCGCCCAACCGGACCGCGGGTCGCTCAAGCATGCCAACGAAGATGATGATGCCCAAGGTCTTTGTTGAATTCGGCGGAATGCAGAATCCCAGGGCGGGCTCTGCGCACCGGAGGGCGTTGATGTCCCCGAAGTCCCCGCCGAACGAGGCGTTTGACAACCTGTTCATACGGGAGACGAGGGCCGGTTCCCGTACTGCCCTGCCCCGTCAGGGAGCTGCGGCGTATCTCCGCAGTATGGCGACCACTTCCTCGTCACCGACCTGGTCGAAGTCCTCGTACCACTGCCCCACCGCGTGGAACAGCGACGGCCGGTGGGGACACAGCACTTCGTCCGCTTCCGCGGTGAGCGCCTCGGCCGCTTCCTGCGAACCCACTGGAACAGCGAGCAGCAGCCGGCCGGGCCCCATGCCGCGGACCGCGCGCAGCGCCGCTCGGGCCGTCACGCCCGTCGCCAGTCCGTCGTCCACGACGACGACCGTCCTGCCGCTCACCTCCGGCGCGGGGCGCCCGCCGCGGTAGAGATCCTCGCGGCGGTGCATCTCCGTGCGCTCCCTGGCGACCTGCGGAGCCAGCCGGTCGGCCGTCAGGTCGAGCATCGCGAGCGTCCGCTCGTCGAAGAGCGGAGGCCCCTCACCCGCCAGCGCGCCGACACCCACCTCGGGGTTGTACGGGGCCCCGATCTTCCGTGCCACCACGACGTCCAGTGGGGCGCCCAGTGCTCTGGCGATCTCGTCGCCGATCGGTACGCCGCCGCGGGGCAGCGCCAGCACGAACGGGCTGCCGAGCGTTCCCTCGTCCAAGCGCCGGGCGAGGAGGCCGGCGAGTTCGCGTCCCGCCTCCCTGCGGTCATGGAAAAGCATGCCTCGCACCTTCCGTCGCTGGTCCGGCGCCGGGTCGTCAAAGGGTTCCGGCGAGGACCACGGCACCTGCTACCGGTCCTCCATGTCCGTGTCGTAGGCAATGTGCATCGCGGCCTCCTCGGCCGAGGCAGCACCGCCGTCGATGCCCACGTCACGGGCCACCACGTCGCTGGGCCGCCTGGGGGAGGGGTCGTACGCGGCCGTGAGACGACCGGCCCGCTCCTCGCCCGCCTCCTTGTCGACCAGTTCGCCGTCACCGTCCACCAGATCCCCGATGCCGTTGTCCTGGGGCGCCTCCACCTCCGGGTCCTCCTGGGCGAGGCGCTGGTCGAGGGTCTCGCCGCGCATCTGCTCCTCCCCGGTGGTGCCGTACTTGGTGACGCCCAGAGGACGCTCGGGCGGCGAGTACCCCTCCGCCATGGTGTCGTCCAGCCCGCGCTCATCGATGACGTTCTCCAGGTCGAGATCACCGCTCGGGCGGTTCTGCACGTCGGAGTTCTCCGGCTGGTAGACGTCGTCACCCCGTCCCTGGTCACGCTGAGCTGCTTCGTCGGACATGGCGTCTTCCCTTCTGGGGCGTGTTCGGGCGCATCGTCGCGGCGGGGCGTGCGGCGAAGGGGACCGGCGGGGCGCGCGGGGCATCCGTCAAAAGATCATGATCAGCGCGTAGGCCAGGAAGAACGCCGCGAAGAGCGCGACAACGATTCCGATGGCGATCAGCGGCCCCTTCGCCCAGCCGCGCGACTGGTCGCCGCGCGGACCGGTCTCGGAGCCGGTACTGCCCTCACCGGGCGGCGTCTCGCCAGGTGGCACGCCGTCGCCGGGGCGGATACCGGATGTGTTCCTGGGGTCGGAATCCGGGGTGTGACTGTTCATAGCGGTCGAGTGCCCGGATTCTCCCGAATCAACAGTGTGGATTTCGCGGCTCGCGGCCGACCACCACCGTGGCTCAGCGGCCCGGCTCGAGTACCGCCGGTCGGCGCGGGTACTCGCCGCGCAGGAGCGCGAGCCCGCGCGAACCCGCCGGAAGACGAGAGAGCCGCAAGCCGGGGGCGAGGACAGTGACCACCAGCAGCAAGAAGGAAGCAGGTCAGGGCTACGACGCGAGTCCGTTCGTCCCACCGCGAGGCGGCCTGCCGGCGCTGCGCCGTGCCGCGGCCGGTTGCGAGGGCTGCCCCCTGTTCCGTGACGCCACCCAGACCGTGTTCGGAGCGGGGGCGTCCTCGGCACGCATCGTCATCGTGGGGGAGCAGCCCGGTGACCAGGAGGACCGGCAGGGCGAGCCCTTCGTCGGACCGGCAGGAAGGCTCCTGCGGGAAGCGCTCGAGGAAGCCGGGATCGACGAGAACTCGGCCTACTTCACCAACGCCGTGAAGCACTTCAAGTTCGAGCCCGCGGCGCGGGGCAAACGCCGCATCCACAAGGCACCGAGCCTGCGTGAGATGTCCGCCTGCCGCCCCTGGCTGGCGGCGGAGCTGCACAAGGTCGATCCCGAACTGGTGATGGCGCTCGGCGCAACCGCCGGGAAGGCAGTACTGGGCACCTCGTTCAAGGTGTCCCAGCAGCGCGGGCTGCTCCTGCCGATGCCCGCCTGGGACGCCCTCGGCCACAGCGATGCGCCCGGCGCCGACGGCATGCCGGTGGGCGAGGCCGCCGCCCACGGCTGTGTGGTCGCGACGATCCACCCGTCTGCGGTCCTGCGGGCCGACGACCGCGAAGCTGCGTACCGGGGGCTGCTCTCCGACCTGCGCGTGGCGGCCGAGGTGCTCGGGAGCGGGGCGGAGCGGGCGACCGCCGGCTGACCTGAGCCCCTCCGGCGCCGGCGCGGTGGTTACGATCATGGCCGCCGACTGTGAGGGCAGACGGCCCCCGATCCCGTCCCTGACGGCCTCCCCGATCCCCTTCTCCGACGGAACCGGCATGTCCGCCGGCGTCACGCAGAAGACCACCGATGTGGCCCGCCGGGTCACGGACGTGCTTTAACCCCCGCAACGTCCTGCTCGTCGGCATGCTCGGCATCGCATCGGCAATGCGCAGCCGACAGCTGGACCGGGCTTGCGTGGGGCCTGCTGGGCGCGCTGTGAGCGGGAATCGCCCCCGCCGCCTATATCGAGCGGGAACGCCGGCGGGGCACGGGGGGCGACCGGCACGTCGTGGACCGAAGACAGCGCGCCCCGAACTTCTTCGTGATCTCGGCTCCACAGGTCTCGGCTCCCTGGTGATGGTCCTCGGGAACGCTCCCGCCCATATCCTCGCCGTGTGCTGGTCACCCGTCGCACTCGGTTACCAATCGGTCGCCGAGACCGCCGCCGGTGCCGGCGTCGGAGCCGCCACGGCGATGGCGTTCCTGCTGACGTAGCCGCTTCGACGCTGCGCGTGAGAGCGGGAACTGATCGCCCGTCGGCCCCGAGCCGGCCCTCACTCGCCGCGGGGGAGCAAGGGCCCCAGAGGGCCGAGGTCGATGTTGAGGTCACCGGGCTCCAGGCCGAACTTCTCCCGTAGTACGTCCATCCGGTCCTCGAGCAGCATCAGCGTCATGCCGATGCGCTCCTCCTGGTCCTCGGTGAGCTCTCCGGTGTCGACCCGGCGCAGTGCCTGCCGCTCCATCAGCTGCCGCAACAGTTCGACCACCGTCAGCACAAGCCTGGCGAGGTCGCGCTCCACGGTGTCCGGGTCGAGTTCCACCCGGCGGCGCGCCGTCCCGCTCATCCGTCCTCCTCCCACGACGACCACGGTGACGCCACCCGAGGACCGACCGAAGTGATCAGCGCCTTCAGATCGATCCGTACGAGATCCACGTCCGCGATCCGCAGCGTGATGTCGCCCGCAACGACCACGCCGCCGGCGAGCAGCCTGTCCAGCAGGTCGACGAGGGCGAGCTCCCGCCGTGCGAGGGGCGAGGTGTCGTCGGCCACGGTCATGTCCCCGTCCGTCCCTCGTCCTGATCCTCCCGGCTCTCCCGCTGCTGCGGTACATGGACGTCGGCGAACGAGTACGGGGCCCACGGGCCGGTCAGTTCGGCCCGAAACCCGGACTCCTGCGGAGCGAGCCGCTCGAAGAGCCCGACGAAGGCGTCACTCTCCTCGCGTCGCACGAGAAAAGCGGCGTTGAGCACGTTGACGCCGGGCCCTTGGGCCAACTGACCGCTCTGCGGACGGTGCAACCGTTGGGCCTCCGCGCACCCGGCGAGTTCCGCGTGCAGGCGCTGCGCGAGAGCGTCAGCGCGCGCCCAGCTCTTCTCCCGGGTCTGCCGGCTCCTCAGCCGCCGCCGCAGATAGTCGCGGCCGGAGGTTGCCGTCTCGGGGCGTGCCGGTGCGGCGGCCGGCTCCGGGTGGGTGTCGGGTTCGGGGGCTGCGTCGGGCTCGGCGTACAGCTTCACGCCCCATTCGACCCTGCCGTCGAGCCTGGCAAGGCTCGCCGTGAAACGGTCGTGCCCCTCGTCGAGCAACCGGCGCACCCCGCTCTCGTCGCGGCACACGGTGGCCAGCCTCAGCGGCACCACATTCGTGATGCCGCTGAAGGCGCCGACCACCGACTCGTGCGCCCGGGCGGTGTCCGCCAGCCAGTCGAGATCCTCCAAGTGCGCGCGCAGCGGGGCTTCCTCGAAGTCCTCGGCCCGCACGTGGCTCACTACGGCGGCCAGGCCCCGGTGTTCGGCAAACCGTGCCGGAGCACCGCCGACCCCCGCTGCCGCGAAGGACGCCGCGTCGTCGACGGGCCGGGCCACGGCGTACACATAAAACAGTTGCTTCATGCCCGGTCCCGGTGATCGTGCTGGGGCTCGTTCTCGCCGGCAAGGCCGCGTCCCGTGACGGACACGGCGGACTGCAGCTCGGCGACCTTGCGCTCCAGCTCGGCGTTCTTCTCCTCGAGTTCGCGCCTGCGGGCGCCGGAGGAGAGTGCCGGGTCGTCCTCCCACCAGTCGATGCCCATCTCCTTCGCCTTGTCCACCGAGGCGACGATCAGCCGCAGTTTGATGGTGAGCAACTCGATGTCGAGAAGATTGATGCGGATGTCACCGGCGATGACGATGCCCTTGTCGAGGACCCGCTCGAGAATGTCCGCGAGATCGGCCCCGCCGCCTGAGTCGTAGGTGCCGGGGAACCGGCCGGTCGCTGTGGTCATCGCGGATCACCTCTCCTCGCCAGACGCTCAAGCAGCTCGTCCTCGCGGCGGTCGAATTCGTCCTCTTCGATCTCTCCCGCTTCGAACCGCTCAACGAGTTCGGCGAGTTCACGCTGCACGGCAGCGGGGTCGTAGTACTGACGCTCCGCCTCAGCCACGACCTGCTGCAGCACCCACGCGGTGCCGCGGACCGGTGCGACGGGCAGGAGCAGCAGCTCTCCCAGCAGGCCCATCACATCACTCCACGAAGCTGTACGGCGGCAGGGGACCGCTGACCTGCAACCGGAGCTGGGGGTTCGCCCGCTGGAATTCGGCGACGGCCGACAGGAATTCCTCGGCGTGGTCACGTTCCACCAGGTAGGACAGGTTCGCCACCCGGCCGGTACCGTCCGGGCCGGGCGCGGAGTCCACCGCGGCGGACGAGAGCGCCTGGTGAATCTCGGCGCGGTCCAGTTCCTCCCGCCGCTGCACAGCGGTGACGATCAACTCGCCCAGCCGGAGCTTGTCCTCGTGGCTCCCGCCGCCGGCGTTCTGCTGCGCCACGCCCATCGCACGCAGATCGGGATCGTCGGCGAGCACCCGGTGCAGCACCGCCTCCTCGTCGTGGTCGGCCTTCACATTGAACTCGGCCCTGCCGTCCACCGCCTCGAGCCGCTGGAGGTAGTGCTCCTCGCGCTCCGCCAGCACGGCCGCGACCGCCCCGTCGTCGGGCGACACACCACCGAACCGCAGCGGCAGCACGGGGCCCGCCGCGCCCGCCTCGGTCAACACGTTCTGATGCGCCAGCAGATCCCGGCGCTTGGGCCGAAGACCCTCCGGCGCGTCGCTGACGAGCGCGGCGAGTCTTCCCTCGCCCACCACCCGCACGGGCTGCGGCGGTTCGCCCACGCCGGACGGCCGCGAGGAGAGATACGCATCGAGGTTCGTGTCCGGGGAGTTGCGGGTGATCCCGTAGACGTACGTGCTCACTCCTGCTCCTCCTTACGGCGGGAGCTGCTGGTGCGCCGGGTGCGCGACGCGGGCTCCTTCTCCTTCTTCTCGTCGTCATCGCCTCCGCCGAAGGCATCCGAGATGCTCTGTGCGGCTCCGGCGAGTACGCCCTTGGACTTGCCGCGGGCGCCGGACTCGGTGATCTGGCCGACGAGGTCGGGAAGTCCGGGGTCCTTGCGGGGTCCGGCTTCCAGATCGAGCCGGTTGCACGCCTCCGCGAACCGCAGATAGGTGTCGACGCTGGCGACGACGACCCTGACGTCGATCTTCAGGATCTCGATGCCGACCAGTGAGACGCGCACGAAGGCGTCGATCACCAGCCCTCGGTCGAGTATCAATTCCAGTACGTCGTACAGTCCGCTGGATCCGCCGCGGCTTGCCGTGCTCTGCTGTGCCGGGACAACAGTCATTGCTTGATGACCTCCCTGAGTCATGCTTCGGGTGGCGTTCTCCGCCCGTTCGTCGCAAGAGAACGGGGGCGGGCGTGTGGGCCAGGTCGGGGCCCGCGTTCAGGGCCCGGGGTTCAGGACCCGGCCGGGGACGGGCGATCGGCCCGCCCGCGCTCATAACGCCGTGTCCGCCGGTACGAGGTCAGTTGGCCCTCGGTGTCCACCTCGACCTCATAGGAGGCGAGGAGACTTCCTGTGTCGGGGACACGGGCCAGCTCGAGTACTTCGACCACGAGCTGCCAGCCGTCCTCCGTCCTCGCGAACGACGACACGGTCTCCGCCGTCATTCCCGTCAGTTCGGTGAGCTCGGCGCGCGCCGCGCGCAGTACGTCCACCGAACGGAGGGGCCGACCGCCTTCCTGGTCCGGATTCTTCTCTGCGTTCTCGTTCTCTGGGTTTCTTGTCATAGATGCCTCGACAAGCGGGTTGCCGGGCCGGGCGTTCCCAAACCCCTATGGGGGGCATCGGTTTCCTTCGCAGGCACCACGATGCCCTGGGGCCGGTCGACTCCACACGCAGGGTCGATGCTGCCCAACTACGTGGGAGGGGACGACACCCAGCGCCGCGAACCGTAGTCGTAGTCGTACATTTGACCTGCCGTCAGAGCGCTGGTACGGAAAGGCCGGCCGTCGTCGTCGATCCGCACGGTGCCCGACCTGCCGCCGCTGGACCACCGCAGCTGCAGATACCAGTCACAGTCGCACGCGACCGTACGGCCGGTGACGAGCAACACCTCGGGATCGGTGGCCGAGATGCGGTACGGGAACGAGACGGCCGGAATTGCCTCCCCAGCGTCGTTGCCCGCCTTGGCGTGGGCGACGGGCCGGGGCATGTCCAGATCCACATCGAACAGCCGCGGCGTGAGCGACCCCCCGCAACCGGAATCCATGCGGTACACATTGCGCCGCTCCGGAGCCCGGCGCGCGGTCACACGCACCTGCAGCGACTCCAGCACTACGGTCTCCGGGCCCGTGCCCTGCAGTGTGATCCGCACCCCCGTCTCGGCGCCGTGCCGTGCGCGCAGCGACCGGGCCCACGACTCGGCGTCGGCCTCGGCCGGTGGCGGCGGCACGTCGCCCGGCGCCCGGTCGACGAGGTAGGCATGGTCGCATCCGTACCTCCAGACGTGATCGTCGCTCACCCACGTGAACGGCGCTCCGGCGGACGGGTCGGTTGGCGCTGCCGGGGACGAGGGCCCCCGGGGGCCGGGCGAGACGGTGTTCCGTGGCGCGTTCCTCTGACTGCCCCTTGGAGGGGAGGCTTCGGCACGCGGCTCGGTAGGGCGCGGCGAGGCGGACGACGGTACGGACGCGCCGGCGCCCGCGCGGGGAGGGCCGGGTTCGCCGCGTTCCGCTTCCGTCGAGGCGTGTTCCTTGCCCGAGGTGAGCGTGAAACCGCCGAAACCGAGGACCAGCGTGAACGCGACGCCCGCCGCGCCGCATGCGGCGGCGTACGCGGCACGCCGGCTGCGCGGCGGTGCGGACGTGGTGGTGGCGGTGGCCTTGGTGTCGGTGACGGTGACGGTGGCAGCCGGGGCGGTGGGCCGGGGCGCCTCGTCATCGGCCGGCCGGCTCGCGGTAGCGGCAGCGCGAGCGGGAGGGCGGCCACCGGGAACGTCGTCCTGTGCGCCCGCCTTCTCCGTGACCGCTCCTGCCTTGTCCGTGGCCGCTTTTGCCGCACGTTCCTGGCGCATGGCCCGGTCCGCGTCCGCCAGGACCCACAGCCGGTGCAGCGCCACAAGGTCTTCGCCCTCGCACCCGCACAGCCGGGCCAGCCGCTCGACCGGCGCGAACTCCATCGGAACAGTGCGCCCGGAGCAGTACCGGTGCAGCGTCGAGGCGCCGACGCCCACCCGTCGCGCCAGCGCCCCGTAAGTCCGGCCGGAGCCCTCCCGCAGCTCGTTCAGCCTGCGTGCGAACGCCTCGGTCGCGTCCTCCATCGGCGCTTCCACCACTCCCGCTCCTCCCGGCCGGCCGTTTCAGGAGGCGTTTCACCCCGCTCAACAAAGCCCACGTCAACCTGGGTGGAATGGTTCCACCGTTCCCGAACGGGCCTCAGTCCTTGCAACTGCCGTGCGCGCCGCTCAATCTGGCGTTCGTTCAGCACGCCACCGAACTGGGGGAAGAACTTCCATGAAGCCCATCCGCTCCGCCGCCCTGGCCGCCGCAGCCGTGGCCGCGACCGTCACCTCGCTCACCATGTCCACCGCCGCGGCCGCCCCGGCCCCGGCTTTTCTGTCCGCGGCGCAGCTGCCGGCCTCCTCCACCCCGTGGCAGGCCGACCCGGTCCAGCAGGGGCTGCCCGACTTGGGGTCGGTGTGCACAGCGGGCGTCACACCGAAGGCTGCGACCAGGTACCGCGACTTCAGGACGGACCTCGACACGAACGCCCGCCAGACCACCACCGTCGCGTCCACCACCGCCAAGGCGAAGGCACTCGCCGCCAAGCTCCGCTCTTCCATCGAGACCTGCCTGGACCGCCTCAAGGCCGAGTACCCGGGACTCGAGGGCGAGGCCGTCTACCACGGGAAGGTCAATGTGGAGGAGGGCGCGCACGTCTACAGCATCGACACGTCCCTGCCCGACGTCGGCTCCAGCGACATCGCCCTCTACTCGGTCGGCTGTGACGGCCGGGCGGTGACCGTCGTCGAGTGGGGCCAGATGGGCGACCTCGACGGTGCACCCCTCGAGGGCTTCAAGAAGACGACCGGCATCGCCGTCGCGAAGCTCTACTGAACCCGGCCCCAAGGTGTCCTCGCGGGGCGGCCCCCGCACCACGGGGGTGGGGGCCGCCCCCGGAGACGACTGGGCCGACACGACACTGCCCGACCGGGACGGGTCCAACTCCCCCCGAGGGGAGCGGGACGCGACCGGCCGGGCGGTGCGGTCGGCCGGCGCCCTGGGGCAGCCGGCCGTCGAACGGGGCCTACTTCGACGGGTAGATGTCGCCGCCGCCCATGCTGCTCTCCTGCTCGCTCTGCGACTGCAGCCGCTTGGCCTTCTCCTCCAGGCGCTGACGCTCCTGGGGGTCGGTGGCGCGCTCCGCGGCCTGCTTCAGCTCCTGTGCCTTCTCACGCATCTGGCGGGCACGGCCGCCGGACTCACCTGCAACGCTCATGATCATCGCTCCTTGCGGTAGTTCGGGAGAGCGGGCCCGACCAGCGAACCAGCGCCGGGCCGCAACCGCATCCCGGAGCGTCACCCACGGTAACCGTCACAGTCGGTGGTGGTCTGCGATGTCGCCCGATGTGCCGAGCCACGGGCGTGGGAAGCCTGGTGTCCACGGCCACTGTGAAACCCTCTGCCTCGACCGCCCGCGCGCCGAGCATCTCCCGCCCGGGCCGTTCGCTGTCGCGGAAGGAGAACAGGTCATGCGAGTGGGCTGGAAAGGTCACCGGTTGTGGCCGTGGCGGGCTCTCCTGGCTCTGGCCGCAGGCATGATGTTGATCGCCGCCGTCATCGCGGGGGAGCTGCTTCTCGGCTCGACAGGCGGTACGGGAGGCACGGCCGGTACAGGAGCGGACCTGGGTTCCGACCCTGGTGCCGACGTCGGCCCGAGCCCTGCGGAGACCGCCGTCGCCCTGCCGCCGGCCACCGGACGTGCCGCCGCCACTCCGCAGGCGCGGATCGCCGCCCTGGTGAATGCGGAACGTGTCAAGGCAGGTTGCCCGCGGCTGGCCCTGGACGAGCAGTTGCAGACTGCGGCGCTGGCTCACGCCGACGACATGGCAGCCCGCGGCTACTACGAACACGTCGGCCCGGAAGGTAGCGACGCCGGGGATCGGATGAAGGCGGTCGGCTACGACTGGAACCGTTGGGCGGAGAACCTCCACCGAGGGCCTGACGACCCCACAGCTGTGGTGGCCGACTGGATGCGCAGCCCCGAGCACCGCGCCAACCTTCTGAACTGCCGTTTCACGGACATGGGCGTGGGAGTGAACTTCCGGCCCGACGGGCCTTGGTGGGTCCAGGCTCTTGCGGCCCCGAAGAGTGCTCGGTAGGGCGTTCCTCGGGACGCTCAGCAGAGATCAGTAGTAACCCTTTTCGCCGTCGAGCAGTTCCCGGATCGCGTCCATGTGACCTGCGTGCCGGGCGGTCTCCTCGACCATGTGGATCAGCATCCAGCGCAACGAAGCAGAGGCGGAACGGAAGTCGGGGTGCCGACCGGTCTGGTCCAGTGGATGTGCCGCGACGATCTCATTGGAGATCGCGCACTGTTTCACGTACTCGTCGAGCAGTTGTGCCAGCGGGATGCCCTCGACCCGCATGTCGGCGGCCTCAGGCTCCTCCACGAACTGCGGTCCATCGGCCGGCCGGCCCAGGAAGAGGACCTCGAACCAGGTGTTCTCCGTCCAGCGGAGATGAGAGACGACACCGGCCATCGTCATCAGAGGAGAGGACGGGAGGAGGGGGCGGTGGGCGTCCTCGTCGGAGAGGCCCTCGCACTTGTAGTGGACGATCGCACGCTGCATGTCGAGCCATCCGACAAGCTGCGTCCGCTCGTCGGCCGAAAAGGGAGGGCGAGTGCGAGAGGGCGTCATGGGCGCCGACCGTACCTGAGCGGACCCACGGGCACGGCACTTTTTTCGTGATGCCAAGACCCGTCGGTCGGTACTTCCACGCGGAACGCCGACGCCCGCCCCGACGGAGCGGGGCGGGCGTCGGCCTAAGCGGTTCAGGCGGGGGTGATGTTCTCCGCCTGCGGGCCCTTCTGGCCCTGGACGACGTCGAAGTTCACCTTCTGGCCTTCCTGGAGCTCACGGAAGCCAGAGCTTGCGATGTTCGAGTAGTGCGCGAAGACGTCCGGGCCTCCGCCGTCCTGCTCGATGAAGCCGAAGCCCTTTTCCGAGTTGAACCACTTGACGGTTCCGCTGGCCATTTGCCCTCCAAGGGGACTGATGAGCGGTTTCCGCACCGTGCGGAAACCGGAGGTGATCGCCTTGGTCCTCAGAGGCTTTGAACAGCAAAACGCCCGCGAACTCGCGCTCACGGGCGACCGGTACTTCGGAACCATGACAGCTGCCACTGACGCTACACGGCCCCCACCCTCTTCACCACTCGGAACACCCGGTTCAAGGCGAAGGAGTGAAACGGACCGTCCGGCAGCGCCAGGATGGGGAACGGTGCTGCGCTACTTCGCTGTCCCCCGGAACCGATCACCGCGCCCGCGAGGAGTAGAACGCCGCGTCGCGGCCCACGTCGTCCGGCGCAACGCCCGCGCCGGACCGAAGACCAACTTCGCCCACGAGTCACTCATCCGTCAGTGGACGCAATACCCGGCCCACGCGGCGTGACAAGCGGTTACGCAAGGAGCAGGAGCATGCTGACCGCCAGCATCACCACAGCGGTGGTCCCGTGAATGCCGTAAACGGCCGCCCTGGGCCCGTTGCTGCGCAGCACGATCAGCGCGTCGCCGACGGGTATACCGGTGGCGGCCAGCAAGAACCAGCCCAACAAGTGAGGTGTCGCTCCAGCCAGCAGGATGAAGATGAAGAGCCCCGAGGCCATGTCGCGCACGGCCTTGACGGACAGCCAGGCCTGGGAGGTCCGGTCCGCGGTCGGCGTGTCGGGGATGCCGAAGCCAACCGCGGCCTGCGGTGCCCAAAAGGCGCGCGCGCCCATGAAGATGATGCCTGCGCCGATCAGGCCGACGAGCACGTTGGCGATGTTGGTGAGCATGGATTGCCCCCTCCCGGTGGCAGCGCCCGCAGCGATTCCTAGCGGCGCTAGTAGTGATAGCGACGATAGTCCTAGCGTCGACAAGATGTCTAGCATTGCTAGGATGTCGTCATGTCCGCCATCAACGAGCGCCGTGAACGTGATCGCGCCCACCGTCATCAGCTGATCGTCACAGCCGCGCGCGAACTGGCGGAGGCCGAAGGCTGGGAGGCGGTGACGACGCGACGGCTCGCTGAACGCGTCGAGTACAGCCAGCCGGTGCTGTACAGCCACTTCAACGGCAAGGACGCCATCGTGAGCGCCGTCGCCATCGACGGCTTCAGCGAACTCGCCGCCCACCTGCGCCGCGCGCGACAGGCCGCCCCCGAGCCCAAGCAGGCCCTGCGCGCCGTCTGCCGCGCCTATCTGGATTTCGCCACCGATCGGCCTGCCCTGTACCAGGCCATGTTCGTCCTGCCCACCGGCATGAAGTTCGCGAGCGCCGAGACACCACCCCCGCTACGGGCCGCTTTCGACGAGTTCGTCAGCTGCTTCCGACCGGAAAACGAACGAAGCGAACTGTTCGCCGAAGTCACCTGGAGCGCATTGCACGGCATGGCTGTCCTGTCCGACAGCGGCCGCATCCCCCCGGACGGCCAGGAGGAACGGCTCGATTTCCTCGTCACTCAGATCGCCGGCTTGCCAGCGGGCTGACCACGCAGCAAAGGGGCAACTGAAAGGCCAAGGATCTGAGCCGAGCCGCTAGCAGTGGAAGTCACCTTCGGCAAGCCGGCGGCCGAGGTGGCCTACTGGACCGCGCGCACGCTCGCGGGAGGGGAGTGGCACCCCGCCTGCGAAGTGGCTGAGTTGCTCACGCCGCGAGCGGGGCGTCTGCCGCGAGACGCCCTCTTCAGCCTTCCGGTGGCCAGTGCTCGAAGGCGCTCACATCCCCGGGCTCGGTCTCGAGCGCCCCGCGGTCGGTTTTCAGCATGAGGAGGAAGAAACAGCCTGCCCGCGACGAGCAAGCCGACCACGCTCACGCCGGTTGTGGCTCGGCGACCGGCGCTTCCTGATTCCTGATCGGCCTTGTCCCCTGTTTCGCCACGCACGGCGGCATCCCCGCCGCAGCGCCCGCAGCGCCCATTGCGCTGCGTCGGTAGGCGCCGGGCGACATGCCGACCAGCTCCGTGAAGCGGGTGCTGAAGGTGCCCAGCGATGAGCAGCCGACCGCGAAGCAGACCTCGGTGACGCTCAGGTCGCCACGACGCAACAGCGCCATCGCTCGCTCGATGCGGCGCGTCATCAGGTACGCGTACGGCGACTCGCCGTATGCCTGCCGGAATTGGCGGCTGAGGTGCCCGGCGGACATGTGCACGCCGCGGGCGAGCGCCTCGACGTTCAGCGGCTGCGCATGCTCCCGGTCGATCCGGTCGCGGACGCGGCGCAGGCGCGCGAGGTCGCTCAGGCGCTGCGCCGCGGCGCGTGCACGCCCCCACGAGGGATGACACATGAGGGAACTCCCTTTCATCGATGTCCGCGAGCACCTGATTGCATACCGACATATGCGGCGAGGTGCTCGACGGTGATGACCGGCTTGCCGTGGTCGACGAGCGGGGCGAGCGGCCGGGCAACGGCGTCACGGCCGCGGGACGGAAGCCGGCGGTCGGCCTGGTGCGCATGCGGGCGGCCGCGCTTGGGGGCGGCGGGTGCGCGCCGCCTCGGCCTCGGCGGCCGACCTCGCGAACACCCCTGCGCTGCGCGCGGCTTTGAGGGGTGGTCGAGGACGGCGGCGGCCAAAGAGCGCAGGCCGCCGTATGCCTCGCAGCTGGTCACGACACCTGCCGACACAGTCGGATCGGTGACCGGCACCAGGGCTCAGCGACGTTCCTGGATGCGGACCAGGTTGCCCGCGGGATCGCGGAATGCGCAGTCGCGGATGCCGTACGGCTGCTCGGTCGGCTCCTGGACCACCTCGGCGTCCCCGGCCTGCACCTTCTCGAAGACGCCGTCGAGGTCCCGGGTGGCCAGCAGAATCCAGCCGTAGGTCCCCTTGGCCATCATCTCGGTGATGGTGCGGCGCTCGTCCTCGGTGACCCCGGGGTCGGCGGCCGGCGGCGCCAGGAGGATGGACGTGTCGGGCCGGCCGACGGGGCCGACCGTGATCCAGCGCATCTTGCCCTGCCCGACGTCGCTGCGGACCTCGAAGCCGAGGACGTCGCGATAGAAGGCCAGGGAAGCGTCCGGGTCGTCGTGCGGGAGGAAGCTTGTGTGAATGGTGATGTCCATGGCCTCAAGGCTAGGCGCGGCTCCACGACCCGCGCTTCTCGAATCCTGATCGATGTGGGCATGTGGCGCACCGACGAAGGGGGCGACGACCACCCAGGCCGGTTCGCCCGCGGACGCTCCCGGTCACCCCACGTGACGGACGCCGATGAACGGCGACACCTTCCTCTCCTTTGGTGCGCGGCACAGGGCTGCACGCGCCGGTGGACGGGAGGCACGGACGTGCGGCGTCACGTCAGGGGCCGCCCGGTCCGCCGATCGGCCGACAAGGCCGGCTCCGTAGGGCAGTTGACAGCTCGAACACCGCACGTCAGAGTCCCGGCGTGAGCGCGATCAACGATCTGACGCCGGCCGAGGCGTGTGTATGGCGGGCCTTTCCACGAGGCGAGCCCGTGGACTTCCGCGCCTCCGAGAACGAGGATCAGGCGCTCGGCGACCCTTGGGGCGCCGAGCGGACCATACGGGCGAGTGTGCTGCGGACGCTGCTGCTCAAGGCTCCGCAGGAGGAGGGGGAGATCGCCGCGCTCAAGATCACGGGTGCGCGGATCACGGGCGAACTGGACCTGAACTACGCCACGATCGACGCTGTCATCCGGCTGCGCCACTGCCAATTCGACGCCGCTCCACGCCTGTACGGGGCCCAGCTGCGCCAGCTCGATCTGAGCAAGTCCGTTCTACCGGGCCTGAGCTCGGGGACCTTGCGGGTCGAAGGGGCGCTGCGGATGACGGACTGCCGTATGCGGGGGCCGGTGCGGCTCGGCGGGGCGCAGGTCTCCGGGGCGCTGTTCATGGAGCGGGCGGAGTTCACGGCGCCGGACGACTCCGAGCCTGTGCTGATGCTCAACCAGGCGACGATCGGGGACGACTTGTGGGCCCCCGAGATGCGCGCGCACGGACAGGTACGACTCACCGGCGCCTCCGTCGCCGGGCGGATCAACATTCAAGACGCCGAGTTCAACAAGCCCGACGGCACTGCGCTGGACGCGCAGAATCTCCATGTAGGAGCACATGTACGGGCGCGGTGCGTCCGTACGCTGGGGCGGGTCGAGCTCCGAGGCTCGCGCATATCGGGCCGTCTCGACCTGCTCCACGCCCGCCTGTCGCATCCGGGTGACACGGCACTGCGGGCGAGCAGCTGTGTCATCGGTGAACTCTGGCTTCGTGGGGGCGATCGCCTCGAGGGCGCCCTGAACCTGCGGCGCTCTCACATAGAGATCCTGACCCTTGAACCGGAGATGCTGCCGGACCAGGTGTATCTCAGCAACCTCACCTACACCGCGCTCGCCCCGCACGAGCCCGCCGAGCGCCGCCTTCCGATGCTGGAGCGGGACGGCGACCGGTATGAGCCGTACGTCTATGAGCAGTTGACGGCCGCCTACCGTCATGTCGGTGACGACGACGCGGCACGGCTAGTCCAACTCGCCAAGCAGCGCCGCCGCCGCACCACGCTGACCTGGTACGGACGGCTGTGGGGGTATGTCCAGGACGCCGTCGTCGGCTACGGCTTCCGGCCCTTGCGCGCGGCCGTCTGGCTGCTGTCCCTCATGACCATCGGATCGATCGCGTACGGCCTGGAGCATCCGCGCCCCGTCCAGGGTGGGGCTCCTGACTTCAACCCGGTCTTCTACACCCTGGACCTGCTCCTGCCGATCGTCACCTTCGGCCAGGAGCCGGCGTTCGCCCCTGACGGCTGGCACCAGTGGCTGTCGTACGCCCTGATCATCACCGGCTGGATCCTTGCGACGACGATCGTGGCGGGTGTGACCCGTACGGTCAGCCGCCACTGACTCCTCCTGCCGAACACGCTTTACCAGGCCAACCAGGGATGGTGCTGGGCGCGGCGGATATTCGTTTCGTGCCGAATGGGCGGCGCCCTACGGTGGCGTGGTGACGACACAGATGATCATTCTCAACGGTGGTTCCAGCTCGGGGAAGTCCGGGATCGTTCGGTGCCTGCAGGCCGTGCTCCCCGAGCCTTGGCCGGCCTTCGGCTGCGACTCGTTCGTCGACGCGATGCCCGCGAGGATGCAGGCGTCGGCCGAAGGGCTCGAGATCGCGGCGGACGGCGCGGTGAACGTCGGGGCGGAATTCCGGGCGCTGGAGGCGAGCTGGATGGAAGGCGTCGCGGCGATGGTCCGCGCCGGCGCCAAGGTCATCATCGACGATGTCTTCCTCGGCGGAGCGGAGTCCCAGCAACGGTGGCAGAAGGTGCTGGGCGATCTGGATGTCCTGTGGGTCGGCGTCAGGTGTGAGAGTACGGTCGCCGCCGGCCGTGAGGTCGCGCGCGGAGATCGGGTTCAGGGAATGGCCGCGTTGCAAGCGGATGTGGTTCACGACGGGGTCGTCTATGACCTGGAGGTGGACACGACGCACAACGAGTCTCTGGCGTGCGCGCGAACCATCGCCTCCCGTGTCACCTGAGCAACGGCATGCTGCCGCCGGCCGCGGAAATGCCGAGAGTGCCTGGAGGGCCGTTGGTCTCCGGGCACTCCCGTCGTCATCGCCGCGGGACGGCGCCGAGTGAAACGCGCCGCATCCGGCTGCCTGCCGACGATGTGTTGTGCGTTTCGGTGGCACCCGGCAGGACTACTGCCATATGGAGTCGACCCATTCTGGGTGATCTATGAACGGGTTGCGGTTCTTCTGGATCCCGAATATGGCCTCGTTGCGTGCCTGTTCGAACGTCTCGGGCGGGTCCTGCTTGCTCCACTGCTTCAGTACCGACAGACGGCCGATGTGCGGGGCGGAGCCGTTGCCGACCTGGTCGTTGGGTTCGAGGTCGGCGAAGCCGTCTTCGCCGTCGTAGCGGACGGCCATGTAAAGGATCATGCGTGCCACGTCACCCTTGACCGCGTCGCGCGGTTCGAAGGAGTCGGCGTCGGTGAAGTTGCCCGGCGCCTCCCCGACCTCGTCGCCGCCGGCGTCGAAGTCCTTGTTGTCCCGGGTGCTGTTGACCGACACGTCCGTGGGGCGCAGGTGGTGGATGTCGGTGCCGGGGCCCGTGGCGGTGCCGAAGTCGCCGTGGGACTTGGCCCACACGTGCTCGCGGTTCCACTGGTCCGGGTCGCCGCCGTTGTCGGTCTTGGCCTGGGATCGGCCGGTGTAGAGAAGGATCACGTTCGCGGGGTTGTCGGGGTCCTCGTCCGTCGTCTTCAGCGCGTCCCAGACCTGGTCGTAGGAGAGTTTCGTCTGCTCGCTGATGATGGAGTGCAGGGCCGACTTCAGCTCAGGGCCGGTCTTGCCCAAGGCGTCCTTGTAATACGTGTCGTCCAATGACCCTGCCGCGACCGCGGACCGGCCTGGGTCGGGTGCTGACTGGGTGGCGACGGCGACCGACGGAACGGCGATGGCCGCGACGGCCGCCGCGACAGCTGCGGCGCGCCAGGGTCGCCGGGTGCGCAGGCGATGAGTGGACATGGTGTGGGGGGTGTCCTCTCCCAGGTCGGGCACCTCGGATCCAATGGCGGGACCACGGGGCCGGGGTGACTGAGTGTTCGAATCTGGGAGATTGCCATGCGGAGCGCATCACTGAGTGGACAGGCAGCGCCCATCTCGTGCTGACACCGTGAACGCCGCTCAAATCCCCTCAATCGCGGAGCCCAGACGGCGCGGAACGTTGCATCGCCGTGTTGCGATCAGGGTCTTCGCCGAGGCCTGGATGCCCGACGGCGTGCCGCTGCAGGTCCGGCGGATCGGGGCGTTCCATTCGCCCGTGTGCCGATGGTGGGAGGTGTTCGCCCGGCGGCGCCACCCAAACCGTGGGGCCGGCAGATCCTCTCCGCGTCAGTGGGGGCCCAGTGCGGACAGGAGGCGTGCACAGCGGGCCGTCATGTCTGCAGGGGACTGCTCGGGGTGGTCGATCCACCAACGCATGACGGCTGTAACGGCGTATTGCCAGATGTGGTTGAGGAACGCGTGGTCGAGCGGGTCGCGGTGTCCCGCGCGGGTGAGGAGCTGTGTGCTGCCCGAGGCGCCGATGCCGGCGAGCCTGCTTCGGTAGTGCATCGCGGCGTCGTGGATTTCGCCCGTGGGCGGAAGAGTCGGGTCGTAGAGCACGGACCAGGCGTGGCGGCACGGACCGACCGCGTCGAAGATCGCGGCGAGGGTGTCCAGGGCGTGGTCGGACGAGCCGCTGCGGGTCTGAGCGGCGTCGACGGCTCCGACCAGCAGGTCACCGACATGGCGCAGGCAGGCCAGGTACAGGCCGTCCTTGGAGCCGAAGTAGCCGTAGATCAGCGGCTTGGAGATGCCTGCGAGCCGGGCGATGTCGACGACGGACGCCCGGGCGTGGCCTCGTTTGCCCAACTCCTCGATCGCGATGCCGATGATCTGCTGTTCCCGATCGGCGCGGGCGACGCCCTTGGTTCCGGCCTTGGTCACGCACCCACTCTAGCACCCGGTGTGACCAGCAAGTAATTTACCCCATAGTCAATTCGAGGGGCGTGGCGATGACACGGTCGTGGTGGGGCTGGGGCAAGGTCGAGGAGGCGGTGGTCGGCGCGGAGCTGGAGGCTCTGCTGGCCAGGGTTCGGATGCTGGCGCCCGGCGACGTGACGGGACATGAACCACCGGACGTCTCCGCGCTCGGGCTGCCCACTCCCCGGGTGTCCGCCCCCGCCGCACTCGCGGCCCTCTGCTCCGCCGACCCGGCCGACCGGGCGGGGCACGCCCACGGCAAGGCATTCCGGGACGTGGTGCGCAATCTGCACGGGGACCTGCGCCATGTGCCCGATCTGGTGGCCCGGCCTCGACGGGAACGCGACCTGGTCGACCTGCTCGACTGGTGTGCCCGCGACGGGATCGCCGCGATCGCCTACGGTGGCGGCAGCTCGGTCGTCGGCGGAATCGAGCCCCGGTTCGACGACGACCGTGCCGCGGTCACCATCGACCTCCAGCGACTGGACCGGGTGCTGGAGATCGACCCCGTGAGCCGGGCAGCGCGCATCCAGGCGGGCGTGTTCGGCCCGGACCTGGAGGACCAACTCCGGCCGTCCGGCCTGACCCTGCGGCACTTCCCGCAGTCGTTCGAGTACTCCACCCTGGGCGGCTGGCTGGCCACCCGGGCGGGCGGCCACTACGCGACGCTGCGCACCCACATCGACGACATGGTCGAGTCGATGCGGGTGGTCACCCCGAGCGGGACCAGCGAATCACGGCGGCTGCCGGGCTCCGGGGCGGGCCCGTCACCCGACCGGCTCTTCCTCGGCAGCGAAGGCATACTGGGCGTCATCACCGAGGCGTGGATGCGCCTGCAGGAACGGCCCCGTTGGCGTGCAAAGGCCTCTGTGCGCTTCGCCGACCACACGGCGGCGGTGGCGGCCACCAGGGCGGTCGCGCAGAGCGAGCTGCACCCTGCGAACTGCCGGCTGCTCGATTCCGCCGAGGCGCTGATCAACGCAGGTGTTGCCGTCGAGGGCGGCGTGCTGATCCTGGGGTTCGAGTCGGCGGACCATCCGGTGCGCACGTCACTGGACCGGGCCGAGGAACTGTGCCGGGACCACGGCGGCGAGATCGCCGCCGGGTCTGCCGAGGAGAGCGCCGGCGACACGTGGCGTTCCTCCTTCCTGCGGATGCCCTATCAGCGCGACGCGCTCGCCCGGCACTCGGTGATCGCCGAGACCTTCGAGACGGCGTGCACATGGGACCGGTACGAAGACCTTCATCATGCCGTGACTCACGCGGCTCGGGACGCCATCCGCAAGGTCACCGGCCAAGACGGTGTGGCGACCTGCAGGTTCACCCACGTCTACCCGGATGGACCGGCACCGTATTTCGGGGTCTACGCGCCCGGCCGCTGGGGCAGCGTTGTCGCCCAGTGGGACGAGATCAAGGCAGCCGTTTCCGAGGCGATCGCCGACAACGGCGGCACGATCACCCATCACCATGCGGTCGGCCGCGACCACCGCCCGTGGTACGACGTCCAGCGCCCGGACCCGTTCGCCGCCGCGCTGACCGCCGCCAAGGCCGCACTTGACCCCACCGGAATCCTCAATCCCGGCGTGCTCGTGCCCGCACGGAGGCGTTGAGGCTCTGCGCGTCGAGGAAAGACATCCAGGCCGAATAGCCCAGATACGGCATTCACGGTCTTTTGTCCCTAAGGTGGGGCAGCGTGAAAGGTCACCAGGGAGTGAGGGACGACGAGGGGAACGCGGTCCGGCTCATCGCCCTTTCGGACGGCGTGTTCGCCATCGCGATGACACTGCTGGCGCTGGACATCGCCCTGCCCGTCGGCCTGGACTCCGCCCGTTTCGAAGAGGCGCTGGCGGACGTGATGCCGAGGGTGTGGGCGTACGCTCTCAGCTTCCTGGTCATCGCGGCGTTCTGGCGAGGCCACCACCAGATCTTCCAGTACGTGGAGAGGGTGGACGGAGCGGTCATCAGGCTGGGACTGCTGAGCCTGGGGCTGATCGCCCTGATGCCCTTCCCCACTACCCTGCTGGCCGAGTACGGGGACATGCCCCAGTCGGTGGCCGTCTACTCCGGGGCCGTCGCAGTCATGGGAGTCACCCAACTCGCCTTGATGATCGCGTTGTGGAAGCGCCCCTGGCTGGCCGGCGCGGAGCTGCCCGATCGCGTCGCCCGCAACGACGCGGCCGATCTCGTGGCGACGGCGCTGGTCTTCGCCATCGCCGTGCCACTCGCCTTCGTGTCTCCGACAGGCGCGAAGCTGTGGTGGGCAGTGCTGATCCCGATCAAGTGGGCGCTCGGCGAACGGGGCAAGCGCCTGCGCGCCGCCGCCGACGATTCGACCCCGGGGAGTGGGCAGCACGAATAGGGCCATGGGCCGCGTCGGTCACCGGTGCCGGAACGCCGCTTGGCCGTGAGCTCCGACATGACGCCATGACCGCCGTGGGCACCACGGGTTCGACACGCCGGTGCGGGTCCGGTCGAAGCAGCAGGAGCCATTGTCGAGTCATGCCGTTACTCCCGTGCCGGCCCGTGTCAGCGGGAGCTGCTCGGGGCGTGCACACGCGCCGCCCCAGCAGCTCACACTGACAGATGATCAATGGGCGGCGCTCGGACGTGTAAGCCTCGGAAACGACGGGTCGGGTCCGAGCCGCCGAGCGCCAATCGGGTGGGTAAAAGGACGGTCGGGCCGACGGCGTGTCCGTCCCGGAGGGCGCCCCCCGGCCGGGCGCGTCGTCCATGCGGGCCGCCGCGCCGAAGATGTAGTGGGTCGGGGGCGCGGCACCTCAAGTCCCTTTGGTCACAGGAGCGTTGAAGGGTAGCCTCGTGGCACCAGGCGGAGACTGTAGCCCGCCAGAACCAGGCGCACTGCGGTCACCGTCCCCCCACGTACGGTGAGAGGCACCACGATGACGATGAACCGCGCACTGCGGTACGGCGGGCGTGTACTGGCACTGACGGCAACCGCGCTCGGAACGGTCGCGGCGACGGCCCTGCCCGCCGCCGCCGAGGACCAGCCCACCGCGGAGCAGATCATGGCCGACTGCGGCTCCGGAGAAGGCAAGTGCACCTTCAACTCCCCGAAGGTCGGCGAGGCGTACCTCGGCAAGGCCCGTCAGGTCTCCGACTTGCTCTACAACTGCACCACGTCACCCGCCTCTCAGTCGATGTCATGGGCCGACACCGTCGGCTCCTCGCACTCGGTCGGCGGCTCGGTCACCGTCGGCGGAGGCATCGAAGGCATCATCACTGCCAGCGTGACCGCGACGTACAACTACACCTGGCAGAGCTCGCACACGGAGACCAGCAACTTCACCGTGACCGTACGGCCGGGAGAAGTGGGCTGGATCTCCCGGGCGCAGGTGATGCAGCGGATAACCGGCACCTGGCAGACCCACTACGAGGACCGGAAGTGGGACCACTACTACTGGTTCGTCCCCGACGTCGTCACCGGCCCCGCCATGAACGGCACCGACGGCAAGCACAGTGCGGTGATGGCCAAGTCCCGCAAGATGACGGCCGCCGAGAAGAAGCTCTGCTCCAGCGGCTCCACCAGAGGTGAGGTGTTCACACGCGACCACTGATCAAGGGCGATGTCGCGGAGCCGGCCGGGCGGGGACCCGGCCGGCCGGCTCCGCCGCCCCCGCCATGCCCTGCCGGTTCATCCGGTTGGTCGAACTCGGTGTCATGCATACCGGCATGAGCGATGGCGATGGCGAGTCTGGTCGGGTTTCCACCCTCGAGCTGTTCTTCGACCTCGTGTTCGTTTTCACCGTCAGCGAGTTGACGACCGTACACGTCGAAGACCCGCATTTCGGTGGCGACCACGGGGGTGGTGCCGCGCAGGTCGAAACGCAGCGACGACACTTCGGGCTGCCCCGTGCGCAGGCGGCCGGCGGGACCTCACCTCCGTTATGCGCCGTCGCCCCCATGGGAAGGCCGATCTGCGGCTCCGCACACGGGGTTGACTCGAGTGCATGGTCGGCGGATGCCGGTCACACGGTCCGGCGGGCAACGCCGAGGACACTTACCACTCCATCAGGGACGACGTGCGGTACTGCTGCACATGGGACTCGGCGACCAAAAACGCGGTGGCCTGACCAGGCTTTGGTGCTCTCCCGCGTTCCCGCGGGCGCACACTGCCATCGGCCCGAAGCCTTCAGCAGCCCTTGCCCGGCCCGCCCGCAGTGGCCCTCAGCAGGTCCCGCACCAAATCGAAGTCGATGCTCTCCGGCTTGCGGAACCGCAGACACCCCTTGCCCATGTCCTGGCCGACCAGCCGGTCCTCGAACGCCTCCCGGACATCGCTGCGCATCAGGTAGAGGGAGATGTACCGCTTCTGGCTCGCGAAGGCGATCTCGGCCGAACCGTCCCGCTCGTACGCGGGCATGCCGTAGGCCATCACCTCGTCGAAGCCCTTCAGCTCGGCCCGGCACATCTGCCGCAGCCTGACCAGGGCATCCCTGCGCTCCTCCGGCACCTCGGCCACGTAGCCCTCGACGTCTTCGGCATCGCTCTGCACCATGCGGCGAGCCTATGCCCGCGGAGTACGGGGGAGTAGGACCCTTCTTCTCCCCGGCACCAGCACGGAGCGGCCGATCCGGCCCGACCGACGACACACCCCTACCGCCTGCCCGCCGCAGCCTCGAAACGCACCCGGACCGTCAGGCCGCCGCCCTCCGGGTTCGCCGTCGCCGCCGTCGCCGCCGTCGCCGCCGTCGCCGCCGTCGCCGCCGCGCCGTGCGCGCGGGCGATGGAGTCCACGAGGGACAGCCCCAGGCTCGCGCCCTCGCCCGGGGCGTCCGTATCCGCGACGGCCGGGTCGTGGCGGACACGGCGATCGGAAAGGTGGCCGCCTGATGCCGTCTACACGCAGGCCGCTGAAGGCCGCGCGGCTGGGGCCGCGCGACACCGAGGAGGAGCCGGTCGACGCCAGGCTGCCGCCCCTCGTCGAGCTCCCGCTGCCACCGGTGGACGAGGACGATCCGCCAATCGTGCCGGAGCCGCCCGATCCGGAGGTTCCCCCAGAGGCCGAGCTGCCCCCGTGAGCCCTGCCGTGGTCCCGCCCGTGGTTCCGCCTCTGGGGGTGGAGACGTGCCGAGAGCGCTGGGGTGAACGCTGTCGTCACACGAGACAACCACCCCCGCCAGAAGGGCTGAACGCCCCGCCGCAACCCGCCACAGCGCGCCCCGTTCGCCCTCCCCGCGCCGAGGAGGGTTGCTAGGCATGGCAGCATCGGGGGCATGGTGGAACGGATCATCGCCGCGTGTGACGGGGCATCGAAGGGCAATCCCGGGCCGGCGGCCTGGGCGTGGGTCGTCGCGGGCGCGGACGGCGAAGTGGAGTCCTGGGAGGCGGGCCCGCTGGGCCGTGCGACGAACAATGTCGCCGAACTGACCGCGCTGCGACGGCTTCTCGAGACCGTCGAGGCGGCTGCACCGCTGGAGGTGCGGATGGACTCGCAATACGCGATGAAGGCGGTCACCACCTGGCTGCCGGGCTGGCGCCGCAAGGGCTGGAAGACGGCCGCGGGCACACCGGTGGCCAACCAGGACTTGGTGATGGCGATCGACGCGCTGCTGGCCGGCCGGGACGTGCAGTTCGTCTACACACCCGCCCACCAGGTGGACGGAGACCGGCTGAACGCGGCCGCCGACGGAGCGGCAAGCCACGCCGCGCGGACGCAGCAGCCGGCCGGGTCCGCCGCCGGCTCGGCTCTGCCGCCGCCCGACAGCCCGACCCCCTCGACGTCCAAGGCACGTTCCCGCCGCCCCGCATCGCAGCGGCGCTCGTCATCGGGATCCTCGAGCGGTTCGGTCACCGCGAAGTTCCCCGGCCGGTGCCGCTGCGGGCACCCGTACGCCAAGGGGGAGACGATCGCCAAGAACCCCGACGGCTGGGGACACCCCGCCTGCGCGTCGTCTGCCGCCTCCGCTTCTTAGCCGGCCGCTCGCCGCCCCGGCTGCGCTGCTCGCGGTCGGGGGCGCGCCCTCAGCTGCCCCGGTCGGCGGCCTGGGGCGGTGCAGCGCCGGAACCTGCTTCGTCATCGGCGTCGCCTCCCCGTCGACGGCGGCTACGTCGCCCGATAGCAACAGCGGCGCAGGTCCATGACCCAGGGCCGGGGGAAGACTCGCAGTGAGGGGCCGGACCTCGCACGGAACCAGACCGATGTTCATCGAACCGCCGAAGGCCCCCGAGCACGCATCCAGCATGTACCTGCGGCTCATCGCCGAGGTCCAGGTAACCGCCGAAGGCGTCATCATCAGCGTCACCGACCCGGAGCCCGACCGACTGCCGCGGAACAGTGGTACTGCGCTCGACAGCGCGGAAGGCGAGTCCGGCCGCGGCCTGGCCATGCTCGATTGCTCTGCAAGGACGTCACGATCGACGTCACCGTGATCGGCAAGCAGATCCGCTGCCTTGTGACTGCGTAACACCTTCCGCCGCGAGGGCTGGACCAAGCAGGTCGGGTGCAGCCGGCAGCCGGGCTCGGCGCCGGTAGGGGCCGTGATCGCGGTGCTTCCGGAGAGTGGCCGATGTGTCTGGCTGCCGGCTGTGAACGGATCCGAGGTCAAGGCAGGGTGAGGATGCGGGGGCCGTCCGCGGTGATGGCGATGGTGTGTTCGATGTGAGCGGCTCGGCTGCCGTCGATCGTGCGCAGGGTCCATCCGTCGGGGTCGGTGTAGTAGTCGTTGCGTCCTCCGGCCATGAGCATGGGTTCGATGGCGAGGGTGAGGCCGTGGCGCAGGGGAAAGCCACGGCCGGGTCGTCCGTGGTTGGGAACGTGGGGGTCTTCGTGCATCTGGCGGCCGATGCCGTGGCCGCCGAAGTCGGCCGGCATGCCGCAGTCCGCCTTGCGAGCGACCGTGCTGATGGCATGGGAGATGTCTCCGATCCGGTGGCCGACGGTGGCGGCGGCGATGCCGGCGTCCAGGGCCTGTTGGGTGGCGGCGATGAGTTCGATGTCGGTGGGGCGAGGGGTGCCGACGGTGAAGCTGATCGCGGCGTCGCCGGTCCAGCCGTTGAGTTCGGCTCCGCAGTCGATGCTGACCAGGTCGCCGTCGCGCAGGCGGTAGCCGTCGGGGATGCCGTGCGCGACGGCGTCGTTGACGGACGCGCAGATCACGGCAGGGAAGGGGATGGGGGCGAAGGAGGGCTGGTAGCCCAGGAACGGAGAGCGTGCTCCGGCCGTGGTGAGAACGGCGCGGGCGGCTTCGTCGAGCTCCCGCAGGCGAACTCCCACGGCTGCCGCTGCGCGGGCGGCCGCGAGTGCGTGGGCCACGACGCGTCCGGCTTCTCGCATCGTCTCCAGTGCCGTGTCGGTCTTGATCTCCACCATGTGTCGTGACTCCCTGCGATGCAATGTCGACCAATACTTATACCGGTATTAGTATCACGGGCATGGTGAGAGTTCCTTTGAGTCCGCAAGAGCGGCAACGCGGAGAGCGCTTCGGCATCCTGCTTCGCCAGGCCCGCGGTGACCGCAGCATGGTCGACGTGGCAGCCGCCGCCGGGGTGTCCGCTGAAACCCTCCGCAAGATCGAGACCGGCCGAGCCCCGACCCCTGCCTTCTTCACCGTGGCAGCCTTGGCCCACGCCCTGCACCTGTCACTCGATGACCTGGCCGCCGCCTGCGCGGAAGACGCCGAAGGCGGCGAGCACACCATGTCGGCGTGACCAGACACGCGGCGACTTCGGCCGTGTCCCATGGGGTGAGGCGGTCATCACGCCGGCCCGAGCCGCTGTCGCGAGGGCGGTCGGGGCTGCCTTGGGCTGCTTCGGGGGCGGGCCAAGCGGCGGGACATGACAGCCGCGCCGACCTCATCGTCGGCACGCCCGACGACGTCGTCGTCTTCGTCTCGGCGGCAGCCACCTGATCGACGGCCGTGGCGGCAACGACATCCTGTGCGGCGGAGCCGGGAAGGACCAGATCTCCGGCAGTGCGGGCAAACGACCGCAGCGAGGGCCAGCACGGAGCCGATGTCCTCACCGGAGGCGACGGCAACAACGACCTGTCTGGCAGACAGCCTCCACGTCCGCCCCCGGACCGGACCGGCGTTCCGCTGACTCCACGTGCCGGGGACGTGGCGGTCCCCATTGATGGAGGGCTGGGACCGCGCGGAGCTCGAGGCACCTGCTCGAGTCGATCAGCCGCGCATGGTGAACGGGGCGGAGACCGGACCCGGGGCCGCGCACAGGGCCGCGTGGTCCAGGCTGCACATCAGGTCGTACACGGCGCCGGCCCTGTTCCGCAGACTTCGGCCAAATGGTGTCCCGTTGCCATTTGCCCTGGCCGGCGGCATGGACCGCTGATCAGGGGCGACGCCCGCGCTTTCGCGGGTGAGCTGTACGCCTTGACCGCGACAAGCCCGGACGGGTGGCTCGTCAGGGGGCTGCCTCACCCTCGGCGGTGGCCCCCGTTCACCGGCCCTCCGTTCGTCCGGGCAGGTCTACGCTGTGGGGGAGGGGGCGCTGGAAGGAGGGCGTGATGCCGGGTTCAACGACGTTGAAGGCCGGGCACGGTGTCGATCCGATCGAGCACACCGATGCCGTGCGACTGGCATCCGTACTGCGCGAGCTGAACGGGCTGCTCACGGTGGACGAGCCGAACAGACTCACCGATGCGCAGGTGAGCGCCCTGCGCGCGGGACATGGACACGACCGGCAGGAGTTCGGCGTGTGGCTCGCACGCGTGGCGCAGGATCTGACCCGGAAGGTGTCGGAGTAAACAGGGCCTCGGCCTGGACCACTTTGAGGTCAGCCGCACCTGGCGCGGCTGGCACCAGCACGGGCATGAGCCCCGAGAACTGCCCGCCGACCCACGCCGCGGCAAGGAGTTCCCGCTCCTGGCGGATGTCCGCGATGCGCCGACCACGTCCACGGTCGTGGGCTTCGTCGCAGACCGGCCGCGACTCTTCCGCCGGCCACAGCATCGGCCGCCCACGGAACTCGCTGCTGCGTCCGCGGCGCCCGGCCGCGGGGTGCAGCCGGGTGCTCGTGCCCTCCGGAGGCGGCGGGCGGCTGCTCGATCTCGACCTCGCTGCCCGGCTCGTTGCGGCTCGGAGGAGGAACCGTCGAAGACGACCACCAGCAATCCGCACGGAACCACGCGTACGCCGCCGCCGATGATGTGGCCGCCACAGCCGACCCTGCCCAACGGGCCAGTGTCAACGCCATGCCGGCGCTCACCCACGCACTGCTGGCAACCGATGAGGACGTAAGAGGCATCAGCCGGCCCCTGCTGGAACTGCAGGATGCCGTCCGCTTCAGCCGGTGACCGCCCTGGACCTCTGGAGTCGATCCTGGGGCTGGGAAGGTCAGTCCGTAGGTGTGCTGCCATCGTCGGGAACAATCAGGGTCCACGTTGAGCAGCCAGGCGGCAGGTTCACCTCAGGCCAGTGGCTGAACTTCGGAGCTAGAAGCGGCATACGCTCGTCGGCGGCCAGTTGTCGCTCGGTCCACCCCTCGGGCCACTGCCGAATGCTGCCCCAGTTCCGGTTGAACTCAGCGAGTGCACGGGCAGCCTCGAAGGAGACACCGCCACCCATGATCGCCCCGTCGAAGAAGGTCATGCCGGCGAACGTGGCGCCGTCGAAGACCGCCGGCTTGTCCCCGAAATCGGTGCGCAAGAAGACGACGCGCGACCCGAACCAGGCGCCCAAGAAGTGCGCGCTGCCCTGCTCGAAACGAGCACCGTGAAAGTGGCCGTGCTGGATGAACTCGGCGTGTGCAAAGTTGGCTCCGCCGACAAATCGGGTTCCTGTGAACGTGGCTGTTTCAACGCGGCGACCGGTGAACTCGAAGTCCAGAAGTACCGCCCCTGCACAGCTCAGCCCGCACCAGGCGCGCCCGGCTGTTACATACGGCGCCGAGGCGGCCCGAGTCGCGGCAGCACCGTGCCGGCCGCAAGCCCTACATACCCGGGCGGATTGCCAGCCTGAGGAACTGGCTGAACTGAGCCCCAGGCGCTCCGCCAAGAGAATCACCGGCGCTCGTGCCCATCGTCGACTGTCTGAGCTGCGTAAACGCGTACTGGAGCGCAGGGCACAGATGGTGACGGTCACTCATGTTGACCGAGTCCGGCTGCGATAGCGGAGAGGCCGTCCCCGCAGGGTGCGGCGACGGCTCTACGAATGACGAGGGTGGTCGTGCTCCGTCCTGGTGTCAGTGGGCCACGGGCCCGACGATGGCGCGCAGGGCGGCGAGATGCGCCTGGTACGCCTCGCGCCCATACGGGGTCAGGCGTAGCCAGACGCGTTGGCGGGTGTCGCGCACGGCCTTGCGCTGCTCGACGAAGCCCGCCTCCATCAGCACCGCAACGTGCTTGCTGAGCACGGAGGCGGAGAGGGCGAGCTGCCGCTGAACCAAGGCGAACTCGGCTTCGCCGGCGGTGTCCAGCAGTGCGCAGATACGCAGTCGGATGGGTGCGTGGATGGTGGCGTCGAAGCCGTCCATGGGGTCGGGGGCAGAGCTGTTCACGAGGCTTTCCGGTGCAGGCGCACGAAGGCGAGGTGGAAGCCGATCGACACCGCGGCACCGACGGCGGAGGCGGCGAGCAGCCACAGCGGCTCCCGGCTGGCGCGGAAGGCAAAAGTCGAGCCCAGCAGCAGCGAGGGCAGCCCGATCATGAGCGGCAGGGTGGCGCGCTTGGGCAGCACGTCCAGGCGCAGCGCCACACCGGTCTTCTCGCGCCACCGCGCGGCCGCGGCGACGAACAGCCCCAGGTACACCGCGGTCATCACCGCCATGACGGCGCTCCAGGCAGCGTGGGGAAGCAGCCACTGAGGAGTGGCCAGCATGCCTCCCCAGACAGGTGGCACGGCAGCGATGTATAGCGTCAGCACGGCCGTGAACCAAAGAGGCCACGGTGTGGCGGACGCGGCAGCGGCGGACGCCGTGACCTGGTTGATGTCGGCCAGCGCAGCGCGGGCCTGCTGAGGGGTCGGACGGATGGTATCCCCGTGAGTTTCCATGACGGAAAGAGTAGGGGTATGTTTCCATCACGGCAAGACGAATCTTTCCGTTACGGAAAGAGACCTCGTTGCCGTAGCGGTTCTTGAACCGTACCGAGGTCCGCTGGACGTTCTTGTCCAGCGCGAAGGTGTAGCCGCCCTTGGCTGCGTCCTTGCCCTGTCCTGTGGCGCCTGCGGCGCGGCTGGTCTCCGCACCGAAGGAAGGCAGAGCCGTGAAGGACGCGGCGGCGACGGCGCCACCGGCGATCAGTCCGAGCGCTTTGCGACGTTCCATGGAGTGGACCTCATATTCGATCGGTGGAGGGAAGGGAGCGACGGTCGGTGGGGTCGTGACCGAGGCGCGGTTCCAGGAGACCGCTTCTGCGCCAGGCGTGGCAGGTTGGGTTTGTGGGGGGTACAACTCGACCCCCCAACTCCCCGGGGTGGTCCGCCGCAACCCAGGCGACGGCAAGGGCTCCGTCCCGCGACCGAAGCGGTGGGTGGTCGAGCAGATCAACGGCACCTTCATGCTGCAGCGGCGCCTCGTCCGTTCCTCATCTCCGTGTGGGAGTGTGAGCTGGTCGCGAGTTCTAGCCTTATTGGCGGGGCTTCTGTGCCTCGCGTCCTGTATGACGGCAACCCGCTCGGGCCCGACACGGTGTGGTGGGACGAACTGACCGAGCCGGTGCCCGACGACATGCGGCGCGAGGACGGGCACCGCACCTTCGGGCTCATGGAACTCGCCGTGCGCGGACCGTGGCGGGGACAGGTTGTGGCGCGGCGTCTGCACTTGACGCTGCTCGACGCTGTCGGAGCCGAGCGGGTGCTGTTGAACGTCGGCGAGCAAGGCGGCGTCGGCCGCGTACCGGGCGTGGGGATACCGCAAGATCGGCGAGGCGCGGCCACGGGCGCGAGGGCGCGGACCTCCATGACGTGATGCTGCTCGATCTGCGCTGAGACAACGCTTGCACGAGCGATCCGGCGTTCCTGCCACGTGGACGAGGAGACGATCCGAGGGACACGGCCGCCTATGGCCGGGGCCGGCTCAGGAAGTCGGCGATGCGGTCCCCCCAGGTGCGGATGTCGGCGCGTGTTTCCGACACGTGCAGTTCGGCGTGCGGCAGCACATGGGCCAGCGTCTGCGCGGTCGACAGGGGGTGCCCCGGGTCACCGACCCAGCCCAGCACCAAGCTTGGCCGGCGCAGCGCGGCGACCTCCGGGAGTGAGGGCAGGTCGGACGTCGCCAGGCCACGCAGAACGGCGGGCAGCAGCCCTTCGGCGGGTGTCGGCGGCAGTTCGGGAACGTCGGCCACGACGGCCGGACGAGGCTGTTGCGCCTTGGCGGTGAGCCATGCGTCCGGTCCCTCCCGTTCGACGGCCTCGGCGGATTCCCGAGCGGCCCGCGCATGAGCCTCCCGCGTCGTCCAGGCCGTCGGCGGGATGAGCAGGACCAGCCGGGAGAACCGGTCGGGCGCACGCACTGCGGCGTGCAGCACGCTGCCGCAGCCCATCGACGCACCCATGGCGGCGACAGGCTGCGAGGCGCCCAGGTGATCGAGCAGGGCCAGCAGGTCACCGGCAAGCGACTGGTACGTGTAGTCGCTGTCCACAGGGTGGCCGGTCGACCGACCGTGCCCCCGGGCGTCATAACGGACCAGGCGTCGGCCCGCCTCAAGGACCGGCGTCCATGAGAACAGGCCCATCCGGTCCTCTGCGGCCTGACTCACGAAACCGCCGTGCGCGTAGACGGCCACAGGACCCTCGCCGGCATCGTCGTAGACCAGCTCGGCCCCGCGGTGCCGGAAGCTGCCCTCCCTCATGGCCGCTCGGTTTCGCATGACACCAGCCTGACCATCGGCGCCGTCGCCCGCCACCGAGTCGCGGAGCAGCTTCCGCGACGTCCGCGCCTTCCGTGCCCGTGCGCACCGAGTCGGCCGACCCCGCCGACGGTTCAGTCCACACCCGTGGGCCGCACCGAAGCTCGTAGGAGCAATCCGACGCCCCAGATCTGCGGCGCGGTTGATCCGTCCTTCTCCGGCTGACGCTCAGGGCCTGTCGGCGGAGGACTGCGTCAACGGCAACTCCCACCTGATCTCGCCTTTGTGCCGGTGACCGGTCGGAGCGAGGCCGACGGCGGCGGCAACGGCAGCGGATGGCCGATGATCCGGATGAATGTGAGCACGGACCACCTGTACGTCTTTCTCCTGGAGCCAGGCGATCAGTCCTCGTGCCGCCTCAGTGGCGATCCCGCGTCTTTGCCACGGAGTCCCCACCACCCAGGCAACCTCGGCCGCACGCCCGCGCTCGGTACGGGTGATGGTTGCCTGCACCGTCCCGGTCAGGCGTCCCTCCTCACAGAGCCGGACGGGCTTGAAAGAACAGGGACTCACGCTGGCCGACGCCACCCAGCACGAGGTCGACGCCTGGCTCGCAGGCAGCCCGAGCACCCGCTACGAGGTCCGCGACTTCGTCGTCTGGGCCGCCCGCCGCGGCCACAGCGGCCCCCTCCTCGTCCCGCACCGGCCCAAGGCCGACCCCGTCGGAATCGACGACGACTCCCACTGGGAACTCCTCCAGCAGTGCCTGACCGAGCGCCCCCATGCTCGGCCTCCACGTCGTTACCGCCCAGCAGTGGCGCCGACGCGCCGCCACTGACTGGAGTGCCTACCTCCCGCCGCCGACACGCAACACCGTCTGGCGATCGGCCCGTGTAACGCCCCCCTCACCAGCCCAGTCGACAAGATCGTCGTACGCGAGACCCTCGTAGAACAACACAGCCCCCTCTCCAGGAGCACACGCTATCGAGGGACCGAGGACCATGCTTGACCCAGGTCACCGGGCAGCACCCGGAAAGAGGGTCGTGCATGAGGAAGCGCTGTAGCGCAGCGAGCCGATGGTCCGGCCGCCAGCGGCCGTGCCCGGGCTGATACGAGAGAGACGTCGAGCGAGGTGCCCCCGGTTGATCGGGAACGGCCGCTGGCGGGCCCTATTGGAGGCTGTCGTACACAGAGTCCAGCCACGGCTCGAGGAGTCCTGCCCACGGGTCGTGGTCGCCGTGGATGACGTCCTGGGCAACCACACCGGCGAAAAGGTTCGGGTCCGGCTGCGGCTTGGGATAGCGGGAGGTGTCCTGGCCCCAGGCGGTGAGTCGGTCGATGGCGTACCAGTGGTAGGGAGTGTCGCGGGCGGCGAGTTCGTGGACCGCGTCGGTCAGGGCGGGGATGTGATGCGCCAGCACCGGGTCGGACAGCAGTGGCAGGAGCGCAAAGAGGGCGGCGTCGCGGACCGGCTGTTCACTGTCGCCGAGGAACGGGTGCACCG
Organism: Streptomyces sp. NPDC096176; assembly: GCF_044763255.1. Taxonomy (NCBI): domain Bacteria; kingdom Bacillati; phylum Actinomycetota; class Actinomycetes; order Kitasatosporales; family Streptomycetaceae; genus Streptomyces; species Streptomyces sp. NPDC096176. The sequence goes on from NZ_JBIWFV010000003.1 coordinate 667,979, forward strand.
CGTCGTAGAGGGCTGGCCGGGTCGCAGGAACGCGTCGATGTCTTCTTGCCTGCCGGGCGGCCACTCGGGCGGATAGTCCGTGTCCTGGGCGGTGCCCGCGAGCCAGCCGAGCAGAAGCACCCGCAGCAAGGACAACTGCTCACCGTGCTGGTCGACCTCCCACGGACTCTGGCTTGTGACCATCGCCAGCGTCCGCGGATCGCCCAGGATCGCTGCGACGAACAACGCAGCTGGCGCCGTGGCGCTGTAGAAGGTTTCCTGGTGCGTCACCGCGCCGTACAGGTCCCGCACCGCCGTGCCTGGACTCGCGGATCGTCATCAAGCAGCTGCCGAAGGATCACCGGCGTCATCGGCGCCACATTTGGGCAGCAGTGCTCCACGGCATTCCAGTCCGTCCGCAGCAATAGCGCCCGCACGTCCAGGTGACCCGCGCTCCCACCCTCGTTCCTCATCCGGCGAGTTTGACAGGTACGTCGAACACGCCAGCTCTGAGGCTGCGATCCGAGAAACCAGCCCGGGGAACAGCGCACGTTTGGAATGACGCTCCCCGCCAGCTGGCGCTTCCGCCTGGAGTGTGGGCAAGCGCGAGGCGTACGCCAACAACCAGGGTGCGGCCGCCTCGTTGGTCGCGGTCACGGCCCGTACTAGTACTGCAACGGTCTTTGGTCTGACTGGTTGGCAGTTTCGGGTGGTGTGTGGCCGTGTCGTTTGTAGTGGCTGACGCGGGCCTGGTGTTGGCGTTGGCGGCGCCAGTGTGACCAGTGCAGGACGTGGTCGATGGGTGCTGGGCGGCGGCGTGTGAGGTGGTGGATCAGACGCCTGAGTTCGGGGAGGCTGAGGGGGACAAGGTCGGAGGATCCGTTTCTGCTTTCTCTGTATCGAGTTCGCGGGCCCGCAGGACGGTGAGGCAGGCGTGGGCGGCCATGGCGAGGGTGATGTGGCGGTGCCAGCCGTTGTAACGGCGGACCTGGTAGTCGTCCAGGCCGCACTCCTGCTTCGCGGTCTGGAAGCATTCCTCGACCGCCCACCGGCTGCCCGCGACACGGATGAGTTCGTCGAGTGTGGTCTCGGCGGGGCAGTAGGCGATGTAGTAGGAGATCTGATCGGGCCTGCTGACGCTTCGGCGGGCGATCACCCAGTGCCGGCGGTCCTCGCGATGCCAGGGCCGGACCTCCACCCTGGCCCAGTCGTAGACCCTCGGGCCGTGGGCGCCGTCGCCACAGGAACGACGCTTCCACTTCTGCCGGGGCAGCCCGGGAAACAGGTCGTGAACGGGATGGTCCATGGCCCACCGCGAGACGACGGTGTCATGCCGGGTGGTCGCCATGACATGGAAGACATCCGCCCGCTCCAACTCCGTGCGCCAGCCTTTGGAAAAGCCGTAGGCGGCATCCGCCGTCACCCACCGGAACGGAATCCTCCCGGCGATCGCCCGGCGGACCATGGCCTTGGCCATCACCACCTTCGTCTCAAAGCCCACCGTGTCCGCGATGCCGGCGGCCCGGCACCGTTCCCGGTCATCCGTCCATGACGTGGGCAGATACAGACGCCGGTCGATCAG